>JBOFYY010000143.1:0-1384 GCA_051654905.1 Propionibacteriaceae bacterium | reverse complement strand
GCTCGCCTCTCGCTTTTTGATAAAACACATAATGCGTAATAATAAAATATTTTGGGGGCGCCGCTCATTCTGCCAGTCAGTCAACGCTGAAATAATGAGCTATTTTTGGTAGATTAATGGTGCGGCTCGCTTCGCGTTTTTGACAACTTTAAAAATAAGTCAGCGAGGCGGCGAGTGAGTGGCGTGCGAGCTCAGCAACGCTCCAACAACCCCAACGAGTTGCCCAACCCATGCGCAAATCCACACACATTGCAATTTGAATTTCTCACCAAGTGCGTCTGGCAGCAAATTAGAATTAGCAGAGACGTGCCTCGACTCATTCAAACCAACAAATCTTCGTTCGTTGTTCATGCCAGCACAACATTTTGACACTGGAGCGAAAATACGAGATCCAGTTTTGACAAACAGAATCAAACGAATCTAAATTATGTTTGACATTTAAATTGTCGTTCCGTCATTTTTAGAACCATAAGTGAGTAAGTAAATTCCAGGTCATATTTTTGCATGCACAATTTCCGAGTCATATTTTCACATCTCGAGACTTAAATTAACGAGAGATCATCTTGCACGAAAGCAATTAAACCAAAATTAGGATATGACAAAAAGCGATTCCCAGTTTTTCATGCGGTGTAGAGAAAACACGCGAGTGTGTGGGGTGTTTTTGTGGCGGTTGCAGCAGACGCGTCTCGCTTTGAGAGCAGTTGGTTTTCTCGTTCCCTCTTTCTCTCTTCGGTGCATAAATTAGAAAATGCTCTCTCGGCGGCGCGCCGCAGCCCGCGACTGCATTCTGGCATTTACAATTTATTTTTTATTCTCTGCATGAGTTCTTGCTTGCCGTATCCTCACCTCGTGCGAGCGAGCGCGCGTGCGAAATTTAAATTTATGCGAGCGAGGCCGGCACACAACGCGGTGAGGATAAAAAATAAAAATTGCAGTCGCATGTGCGCGAGCATTGATCCACATTCACAAGGCAATTGCGCATACTTACAATGAGGATATAAATAAATACAAATGGCTTTCATGGCGTCCGAGTCAGAGAATCGACCTCAAGGAAGTAAACACAAGAGGAAAAACGGCCTTCGGGGGAAATTTCCCATCCAATTGCGCAGTTTCTAGAAATCGCCTGGGAAAAACTCATTTTGAAGTAAAAAATGGAGCATCATTATTTGAGCTATTCGCGTCAAAACAAATTTGAATTTACCGAGCCAATTTGTGTGATGAATTTACTGCGGGCCATTATTCATTTAATTTTTAAAAGCGAGAGTGCGATCGTGTGTGTTTGTATTTGCGTTGCGTGCGGCGATGCGTCCCCTGCTCAAATGATAAAGCAGGAATTAAAGCACCGCACCGAGTGAGTGGGAGATAATCTCCGCACGTCAAATTT
>JBOFYY010000142.1:0-1134 GCA_051654905.1 Propionibacteriaceae bacterium | reverse complement strand
ATTATCTCTGAAAGAAAGAAAAATCAAGTAAAAAAAAATCCGTATAGACATCACATAAAAGAAGCCAAAGTTTCACAAGCGTTCGTCGTGTTGAAAGCTTTCGTAGAACTGTGTGACTTTTTCTGAGTACTGTATTCTACTTTGGCATAGTTTTAGTATCAGTTAATCTCGAGCACTAATTTGGTTTTTGCTGACAGTTAGAAACCCGACGAGTGTACATAAATATTTTCCTGTGGGGCCTCTGATGCTGCGGCCCCATAAAAAGCCCATTCGAAGTCACCGCAAAAAGAAGGCTACACTATTTGTGCTAGTTAATGGAGCTGCTCTTTGGCCTTTTTACCAGCGCCATACATTTTACTGTTCAAACAATAAAATATCCCCCGGAGCACTTAATGCGGCTTCAGGGACCGGTAAGAAAAACTGCTTTAATTATAAAATTAAATTTACTGCTAATTGCGAGAGGGTCTGGCGGATGCAAATCTGACGCGCGCGCTCGCTTTTTTGCTCGAGCGCAGACGCCCCGGCGCCGAGGGTGATATTAAATTTCGCACTTTGAGATTTCATCAGGCACTTTATTGCCGCTCGATGGAAAAGGGGATGCAGATTCAATTAGACGCACCTACTGCTCCTTGTTTCTGTTTTGTGCGTCTTTGTGGAACTCTGCGCAGCAGCAGTCCAAGTGGCGCACTTAGTGCAAATTGAGTTTCTCTTGAATTTTGTTTGCGCGCGCGAGAGAGACGCCCAATCTTGTTAAGAAATCAAAATAAATTAGCCGGCAATTCTTCGGAGGGAACTTTTATTATGATATTTTCTCATTAACTGTTCGCACCGAGTTAATTCTCATTGTGATAAATTAATTTGAAAGCCCGCTTGAAAGTCTCATTTTGCAGCCGGCAAATAACGAAAGCTCATTAAATGGCACTAATTGCTTTTTTCGACGCCGTTCGAAGGTTTTCATCAAATATTAAATCTGCCAGTCAGCGGCAAACTTGGGCTCTCTCTCTCTTTCTCCGATTTTTCCGCTCCGCCACTTCACACTCTTTGCTTTTGCACCTTCCTCTAGCTCGATTTGCTTTTGCGCGCACGTGCAAACACGCAAAACTGAATAGGCACCTAAGAGGTTTACCAGAACTT
>JBOFYY010000141.1:0-1715 GCA_051654905.1 Propionibacteriaceae bacterium | reverse complement strand
TCTGACTTGGTAGGTGGTGGGCCTACTTTGAGTGGTGCGCTGAACTGCGGCGATGCAACTGTCGCTTGACGGCACCTCTTGCATTTCGGCTATTCTTGCTAATTCAAGAGCCTCTTCTAGGTTTGAGGCTGTCTTTTCTCGGAATCGCTGTTGTGCTATCTTCGACAGCACCCCGAGGCAGAACTTGTCTAGTACTAACCCATCCCTATAGGGTTGGGCACTCGTCGGGATGGCGAGCTCGACAGCGTCTAGAAGACGACGAGCGAATTGGTAAATATTTTCCGTCGTTGCTTGTTTCATGTCAAGAACTTTTTGTAAATTATCTAATCGGTGTCCTCGCGGACCCAGGACGTGTCGTATCCTTGACATCAACGTCTCGATGTCAGTGACGGGGAAAAGATTGGCCACCGACAATGTCTGTTCTGCCTCCACTGAAAGGCATCTTGCTAGCTGAATTGGCCACTCTCGTGCTGCGAAGCATTCTAGGTGCCGGCGTGTGTGTCGTTCCCAGTCGAGATAGTTGTCGCCAAAGCGATAAACTGGTGGGACCGTAGATGATTGCAACTTGATATCTGACAATATCTGCGCAATATCTTGCATGCATCTGGTTTCCGATGGAATTTCTGATTTGATATCTTGTATTTCCGGAAGGCGAGGCATGCTCTCGACGCCAATTTGTAATATTGCTCGGAAGAAGACGGAATTTGGAACAAGTCGTATATAAAATGACACACTAAAGAATAGTACATTACAAATAACACAATTACAGTCAGTTGTCACTTTGGACCTCTTCTGCTTCTTGTTCTTCCTCGCCGACGCTATTCACAGCACCTGTAACAGAAGTAAGCACACCAACAGTGAGCCACGCCAAACTCAAATTCAAAAATACTACACAACTTCCCTTCAAATGAGCTCCGCCCTCGGAGCTTCGCTGTCATATGGAATTTCTACCTCGGCCCCCACATCTGGTAGCTGGGTTAAATCTGCTCGGTCACAAACTGTCGTTGTCCAACCTTCATATGGTTTCAGTCGATTGAAGTGTACAGTCATGGGTCGGGTTGTGTTGTCCCTTTCATCTTTAATCAAACACGTCGTGTTACTGAGTACCTTCAGAATTACATAGGGTCCGCTCCATTCTCTGTGTAGTTTGGCTGATGTTCCCGGTGCTGGGACCGAAATATGTAGCCATACTTTCTCCCCCACTTTAAGAGGTGCGCCGTGAGCCATTTTATCGTAATATTCTTTCTGTCGCCGTTGGGCATTGGCCAAGTGTTCTCGTGCTATTAACTCCGTTCTTCGGATTGAGTCACGAAGCTTAATGACGTATTCGTTAACGGTTATGCTTTGTGAAGTGTTCGGTACCAAACGTAGGTCGGCCGGTAGTCGTATCTCTCTCCCTGTCCAAAGTTGGCTTGGTGTTTGACCGGTTGATGTGTGAATTGAACCGTTGTATGCCAGAACACACCGTGGTAGGACTTCATCCCACTCCTTATTATCCACGACGAGTGCTCGTAACAAAGACTTCAGTGATCGGTTAGTTCTTTCTACCTGTCCATTCCCTTCTGGGTGGTATGCTGTAGTTCGAGATTTATCGATCCCTAGGCAACGGCATACTTCCTGCATCAGGGTCGACTCAAAATTAGAGCCTCTGTCCGAGTGAAGTTGTAGTGGAGCGCCCCACCGGCAAACCTACGTGTCTACAACACATTTTGTGA
>JBOFYY010000140.1:0-1550 GCA_051654905.1 Propionibacteriaceae bacterium | reverse complement strand
TGCCCCTGCCTAGCCATTCTAACTCACTGCCCTAACCGGGGTAATCTTTGGCTTCTTGAATGACAACCGGAATTTTCCTCAAACTAAACTAAATTTATTATTCCACTACACGACTCATTATTTCGACGCGATGGTAGCTCTTCTTTCACTTAGCGCGTTTTCTGTAATGAGAAAAGGCTCTCGTTGAGCACACTGGCCGCTATATTTTGAGCCAGGAATTTAAGATTCCTCGACTCTCAGTTTTTCACTTACTTTTCTCTCACAGAGATTGGTCCCGGCGCCCCATTAATCCGGCGCCTACATTCTCTCTGCAAGCCTCTTGCACGCGCACCGCCTGTCCGAACATCGTCTTTGAGTCGACCGTCCGCCCGTTCACTCTTCGCAACGCGAGCGCGAAATTACCAGCCCGGGGGAAAAAAGGGGGAAAAAGTGACTTACTCTGCCTGGCGTGCACCTGCTGGACTCGATTCACACAAGCCGGCCGTCATTGCCCACGACGCCACCGCGCTTTTCCGCAATCACACAATTAATCCAGCAAAGATCACTAATCTCACACTGCACTCTTATCACTCTGACCGCCCACACTCGACTGACTGTCGCATGCTAAAAACAGCCCGAGCCGCCCGCAAAAGGATATTTTTCCTCCTTCTCGAGGGCTCAAATCACCCAGCGCTCACTCGCTCTCACACATTCGTCCAGCATGATGTCACGCCTAACTCATAACAAGGGAAATATTTTACTGCTAACTCGGCACCAAACTGCCTTAGCGGGCTAAATAATTTCGCTCTCTTGGTCTCAACGTCGCCTTAACTTAAATACATGAATTAACTGGAGTTGTGAAAGTGAAATTATCTAACTGAATTAAATGGCCATTTTCCCATTGCCTGTCCTATCACATTGATAATTTTCATGCGCAATCAAATGACAATAAAATTCCACACACAAATAAATTTGAGCTCGGCGCTCCGCCAACACATAATTTGTCCCTGCTCTCATTTAAGTTGCATACAAGTCAATAATTTCATTTCTTTAAATCCTGTCTAATTCACACTTTAAATATAAACATCAATTCACTTTCAATTAAATCCCTGTTTGTCTGTAAGTGTATGAAGCTGACTGCCTCTCTGTCTGTGTGCCCCCAAAATAGTGTAATTAATTCTCGCCGCACTCGGCGCTCTTATTTCCTTAACTCCTCGCTCGCCTCTCGCAAGCCAGATTTTACGACTTAACACAAAAAATGACACAGCGCCGTCACCAGCAATCGGCATTTACCCACGCCAGCACACACACAAGACTCTATTCTGGCGTTTCTCATATCTCATCTGCATTTTCATTTATTAAATTCAAAAAGAAACGTGTTCGGCAGAACATATACCCCTGGATAATTAAAAAAAAAGAGAAAAAAAATACTCTGAAATCCCATTTCTACCAAAACACAAGAGGAACAAGTGTCCGTTCTGTGATCTCCGCATACACAATCTTAAAATCGTCGCGCCCGCACTGATGCTACTCAAACAATACGGCCAGGCCTTTTTCTTGTTCACCCAGTG
>JBOFYY010000139.1:0-1517 GCA_051654905.1 Propionibacteriaceae bacterium | reverse complement strand
TTTATTTTTACGACCACATCACAGTGAATGTGGCCAATTCAAAATCATTGAAACAATTTGAATAATTTTCTTGCAATATTAATTAAAATGTTTCACCTATTGGTAATTAAAAATTAAATTAGTACAGATTTACAAACGTTTGGAGACTTCACAGGAAAAGGAATTTTCTTGAATTTATTCTCTGATTAAAACGAAGTTCTTCAAGGAAATATTTGAATGAGTTCAAGGAAACTTCCTAAAAAAGGATATCAAGAGTATTTTTCGGGCAATGTTTGATAAAAAATTAAAAATTTGGTGCCATTTGCAATTCAAGTGAGCTAATTGTGCCGCATCGCTCATAAATCAACGGGGCATATTGAGTGGAAACAAAGCGCTGGCTCGTAATGTTTACCGGCGTCGAGTCGAGTGTGTTCTGTTCTGTATGAAATTGGAGCGCGCAGAAACGCACACTTTGAAAACATGAGAGGAAGCGTGTGCCTGTGCGCGCGCGTCGGCTCTGTGCAGCACCGAGACAAAAGTAAAAGCAACAATTTGCAACGCGCTCCGGCTACCAATTTCACTCGCTCGCACGTCTGCTGCTGCGCGCGCGACACAAAAGCCAAATTTGGCTCGTTTTTCTCTTTGTCCCGGCCGGAGTAGCATGAAAAAAGCGGATTTTGCTTTTCCGCGTGCGCCGCTCCATTCATTCACTTTGGGCCGCCGTCGTTTTTCCCCAGAGCGAGGCAAATTATTTATTCGCCCGTCAAACGGCGAAATAATCTCGCCGGGCGTGTGTCATTTTGATCTGCGCCTCGTAAAACGAGTGAAAAACATCAAAGCGATGATTTGCGCCGCTCGCTCTGCTTTTATTGTTTCCATCTCGAGCAAAAAGAGCGCAATAAAAGAAGCAGCAGGAGAGAGAAAAGTGATTGCGTTTCGCTCGCACTAAAAGTCTGATTATGAGATTAATTGGAAAAGGCGGCGCCAGTTATTTCAATTTGCTCCGAATGGATTTCAATCTGCCCGTAGACGCACCAAATACAAAAGAAATTTGCTCTCGCGCAGTCCGATGCGAATGGAGATTTATTCTTTATTCGATTGAGCGCCAAAGAGTTCCATTGTGAGATTCTTCTTTTGATTTCTCGCTGCAATATTTTTCTGACACATCGTCTATAGATCTTGATTAATTTACTGCTAACAAGTTTTTCCTGAGAAACATACATTTTTAAGTAGAGGATTTTTTGCTTCCAGCTTTTTATTGGTCGAAGGTATTTCTAAAACTCAACTGGGGATGAAAGTTGAACCAAAGTAACTTTTCATAATTTAGTCTAAGGCTGCCAGTCTTCATACCACTTTTGAGAATGCAATCAAGATTAAATTTTAAGATAGCTAAAAGCTTGCACATTATGTTGACCCCAAATTTATTATAAAATTAATATCGATTTATAAAAAAAACCTTTCAGTCTTTAGGTTGGAAATATTGCTGAATAAATGTTCGAATTTAATAAGCCATTTTTTTCATCAACTCCAATTAACCC
>JBOFYY010000138.1:0-1260 GCA_051654905.1 Propionibacteriaceae bacterium | reverse complement strand
GAATTAATCCACATCATCCACCGCTTGTGCGGGTCCCCGTCAATTCCTTTGAGTTTTAACCTTGCGGCCGTACTCCCCAGGCGGTCAACTTCACGCGTTAGCTCCGGTACTAAATGGTTTTACCCACCCAACACCTAGTTGACATCGTTTAGGGCGTGGACTACCAGGGTATCTAATCCTGTTTGCTCCCCACGCTTTCGTGCATGAGCGTCAGTATTGGCCCAGGGGGCTGCCTTCGCCATCGGTGTTCCTCCACATCTCTACGCATTTCACTGCTACACGTGGAATTCCACCCCCCTCTGCCATACTCTAGCCGTGCAGTCACAAGCGCAGTTCCCAGGTTAAGCCCGGGGATTTCACACCTGTCTTACACAACCGCCTGCGCACGCTTTACGCCCAGTAATTCCGATTAACGCTCGCACCCTACGTATTACCGCGGCTGCTGGCACGTAGTTAGCCGGTGCTTCTTATTCCGGTACCATCATCCACACAGAGTATTAGCCCGTGCGATTTTTTCCCGGCCGAAAGAGCTTTACAACCCGAAGGCCTTCTTCACTCACGCGGCATGGCTGGATCAGGGTTGCCCCCATTGTCCAAAATTCCCCACTGCTGCCTCCCGTAGGAGTCTGGACCGTGTCTCAGTTCCAGTGTGGCGGATCATCCTCTCAGACCCGCTACAGATCGTCGCCTTGGTGAGCCTTTACCTCACCAACTAGCTAATCTGATATCAGCCGCTCAATCAGCGCAAGGCCCGAAGGTCCCCTGCTTTCCTGCTCACAGAATATGCGGTATTAGCGTAACTTTCGCTACGTTATCCCCCACTGAAAGGTACGTTCCGATACATTACTCACCCGTTCGCCACTCGTCAGCGGAGCAAGCTCCCTGTTACCGTTCGACTTGCATGTGTAAGGCATGCCGCCAGCGTTCAATCTGAGCCAGGATCAAACTCTTCAGTTCAATCCAAAACACTCGCAATTCACTGACGGTAGAATTTTTACTTCTACCTCGATGGATCTCTCCATCCGTGTGATTGCCTTAATACTTTTTTGCGACTTGCGTCGCTTCGCATCAAGGCACCCACACCTATCGGTTGTTCAAATTTTTAAAGATCATCGCCGCGCCGTCTCTTTCGATTCGTCTGCAGCAGAGAGGCGAGATTATGAAGAACTTCTTACATCTCGTCAAGCACTTAATCGCCTCTCTTTTACTTCAACTTCTTCTCCCCTGCCGCCGGAAAACTCCGTCAGCAGCGAAGGGGCC
>JBOFYY010000137.1:0-1031 GCA_051654905.1 Propionibacteriaceae bacterium | reverse complement strand
TTGATTTATGGCCGCGAATGAATGCATGGTAATTTGAGCAAACGAGACCGAGAGAAAAATTCGCTCTCGCTGGTGGCAATTATGCAAGCGGCGTTTTATTTTAACGAATGCGACAGCGACTCGTTTTTCATTCTTTCGCGCGCTCCCCCCTGAGCGCGCACTTGATGATGCAAAGAAGATGAAAAATGAATCCGGCTCCGAGTAGAAAATTTGCACGTTCCGTGTGAGATGCGCGTCGCTTCTTTCCATCATTTGAATTTATGCTTGGAATTAGCTTCGCCGGGTGGAAATTTTCAACAAAAGATCTGCAGTGGAAATGTGCAAATGTGAATTCCCGGCGGCGTTTCAGTGCGCGGCGTAATTTTTAAATTAAAACGCATGGCCTCATTTGCCAGAGCGCCAGGACGGGTAATTAGTCAGTGAATAATCTCCCATTTCGGTCAAAAGCCGTTGCCGCTGGCCAGTTTGTGTGCCGCTGACAATAAATAATGGAGTTCCGCATTTTCAGCTCGCCGGGTCGAGTGTTTGCAAAAATGACAATGAAAGTTTATATTTATCCGCATTGAAATGTTTTCCTGCTTTGGAATCTATGTTTTTTCCGGTAGAATGACAAACAAAAACTATGCCCGGTTCATCCAAAAAAATCATTTTGCTGGCTAAACCAAAAAGGCAAAAAATTCAGCGCAATTGCGATTTTGCTCTTGGGCTATCGGGAAAGTCAGTGTTGGTGAGTGCTTTAGTCTCTGGTGGCATCGTCGGGGGTCGAGAATCAATTTCCGGCGGCGTGATGCGAAGCCGTCGGCGAATTATCGCCTGCGGCCGCCGGACGGATTAGGGGCGCGCCCGCGTTGTGCGAGTGCGGTTTGTTTGGGCCGACCGCAACGCGCGCGCTGTGTGCACACACACTTGCACGGCCGGAGCACTAGAGCACCGCTGATCTGATTGCGAGAGGTCCGAGTGAGTGAGAGAGAGAGCGGAGCCAGCTTTGTGTGTGCATCCGCCGCGCCGATCCGCATCGATCCGTCCCCGGC
>JBOFYY010000136.1:0-1217 GCA_051654905.1 Propionibacteriaceae bacterium | reverse complement strand
TACCCCGATAACATGTTTCATTCATCAAAACGCGATTCCCTCTTCGTCCTCTCAGCAATAGCCAACTTTTTCTCTCACCAAATGACAAACATCAACAACGCGTACACACTACTCACAACACAACACAACACAACACAACACAACTATCAGTAGCTGCAGAATCATCACACATGCCTGCTAAGCCACCTGTTGTCCCATTCAATGCTGTGCACCAGTTCATGCACCGGCTCAATTTTCGCATCAGCCAGGCTGGTGACCGAATGGCCGCCGCATGCTGTATGCTACTCAAACGTGACATGTCATTTCTACTTGGCCAGTGTCTGGTCGCCTTAATACACTGGAATACAGTGATTTGCATATCCGGCAAACACGCGCGTGGATACCAGATGCACACAAGAGAGAAGGTTTCAAGCTGGTATCTGGTGGGTAGCGGCTCATGTACACATGCCCGCAACCAAATAACCGGTTCAGCGCCTTCTGGACAACCTATGCGTTATTAGATCACTTGGCTGGATCATTATATCCCACTGAAGATGCATGAACGCAGTGAACTTGATCGTGAACCAGTCTTGCTGGCATGTGCATAAGGAAGGAAGGAAGATGAAGATGGCAAAACAAATTCTTTCCAAACAAGCTAGATGTGACTTGCTGCGATTGGCTCCAGAAGAGTCATCGAGTGAGCGAGTGATTGAGTAAGTGAGTGTGTTGGTGGGTCGGTGGGTCGGTGGGTGGATGGGTGGCTTGTTTATTGTGTCAGGCGTATTTGTAGGTTAGCGGGATTTGTAGGCACCAGCATGAGCAGCAGGTAGCGCAGCATGCCCAGAGAAGAGGCAATATTTTGTTGTTCATATTAGCCCGGTGAGGGGCTGGCAAATAATCACTTCGACACTAGTCGACGATTCTTACCATGCAATAAGCCACAGGGGCAAGAACCAATTAGGTTAACCACATGACCACATGCCTTCCTCCTATATACAATCCAGTGACTACCGCAATAAACGCACATTTGCATCACACACCAACACACTGCCCGAAACAACACTCACCACTTGGCTCGCACTCGTTCTCTATGCACACCTACCCCGATAACATGTTTCATTCATCAAAACGCGATTCCCTCTTCGTCCTCTCAGCAATAGCCAACTTTTTCTCTCACCAAATGACAAACATCAACAACGCGTACACACTACTCACAACACAACACAACACAACACAAC
>JBOFYY010000135.1:0-171936 GCA_051654905.1 Propionibacteriaceae bacterium | reverse complement strand
CCCGATCTTATGATCGGGGGCCACCACTCTTTATAACAACTGTTTAGAGAACTCCGCGTTCCCGGAGCTTCTTCACCATCGCATTAACTACGTGAATGCCCTTAGTCCCGCGACCGAAGGTAGCGTCAAGACCAGTTTCCTTAGCCATTTCGCGGTGTACCTGTGTACCACCAGCAATCAAGATGATGTTGTCGCGGATACCCTTTTCGATGCAGAGATCGTTGAGCTTCTTCATCATGGTGCGGTGTACGTCATTGTGGCTGATAACCGTCGAAATCAAAATAGCTTGCGACCCAGTTTCGATAGCTGCGTCAACAATCTTTTCGATCGGAACCGAGGTACCTAAGTAGGTGTATTTAACACCATACTTTTCGACACCACCATGTTTGATATCGATGATTTCTCGCATACCGACAGAATGCTCGTCTTCGCCGACTGTACCCGCCACTACATGTAGCCCAACCTGCTTAACGGCTTCACGCAGCTCTTCCTCGGGAAGAATAACTTCCTTTTCTGGGATTTTCAGCGAACTACGCTCGATAGCAAAGCCAACCCGACCCTTCACCTCAACGAAAGTTCCTTCGCTGGGATGCATGATCTGGACATTAATAACTTCCGGATCGCCTAGGCCTAGTTTCTTTGCCATTTCGACGGCATAAACTTCAGCAATATCAACATTTTCGGGAACGAAAAGTTGAATATTGATCATACCATCGCCAGCAGATTCAACCTCTGGCTTGATTAGATCGCCGCCCTTGCGGAAGTCTTTTGTACGATCCAAACGTACCGATGCTGAATCGCTAGGATCTAGCTCATCGATGAAAACAATCTTCTCGACATCATGCAACGTATCACCGTCGATAACATCCCAAGGATTGACGACCTCTGGCTGCCACTCTTTCACCCAAGCTGGGATAGAGCTGTTACCGAAGTGGGCTGATACTGGGGCGAAGTAATCTGCATCGCGCTCTACGATCGAGTCCGCTCCGACACCGCCTTGCGGATCGCGGGCAATACCGTCACCATTGCGCTGCGGGTACTTAGCTGAATCTACGAAGAAGCCCTTTTCGACGGCCGAGAAGTAACCGCCAATCTCAATAGCTTCCTCTAGGAATGCCACCGCACGTACCTTAATATCGCGAACCATTTCACCCAATGGGCCATCATGGTTAAGCGATAGCAGTTCTTTGATGCCATCCATACCCGACCAGGTCTGCTTGACCGTCTGAACACCACGAATGTTGTTGTAATGCCACGGTACGTTACGTCCCTCATCGGGGGTAATCGTTGACTGAATATCGGCATGAGTCAGCATCGAAATGATGGTATCGATGGTGTGAGTACGTACTGCTTCTTCGATATCGGCTTCGATGTAACGGGTGTTCTGCTGTGCCCGGAACTTGTAGTCGGAGAAGAAATCACGCAGCGCTACTGCATAAGGCAGGTCGTACCATAGCTTCGGAGCTGGCGGAGAGTTAGGCGGTACCGTCGATAGCCCGATCAAATCGCAAGGCATTCCCACCATACGAGAGAAGATCGAGTTCAAACCGTGCTGCACCATCAGCTCGGGCATAACTAGCCAACCAGCTTTTGCGGTGGCGTTAGCGTTGTGAGCACCATCGATCTGGAAGATACCAGCGCTAGTCATAACGCATTTAGCTTCGGCCGCATCGACGAAGGACCGGATCATATTTACGTTGCGGTAAAGCACATTGTACTGCGGATCCTGATGGGCGCCGTTGATACCTTCTTCAGCGAAAAGTACCGCTACCTCCGGGCCAGCAACACCAGAAACGTAGGAGTGAAAATTGATCGGACGACCAACTTCGTCTTCGATAATGTCACAGGCTTTACGAGAGGCGCGGATCTGCTTACGGGTGATCGGAACTCCACCGATACCTTCTGGGGTGCCTTCAATCAAACCGTCAATATGTGACTGTCCGGTAGTACGAATCACCATCAGATGATCGGCGCCATGCCATGCCGCCATACGCATCCGTCGAATATCGTCTTCAAAACGGCCTGAAGCAATTTCAGTAGTAACTACTGGAGCCGGCTGAGGATCAATGCCCTCAAAATACTTTGATGCTGGCAAACCGATGGAGTTCTTCAGCGGAACAGACATATCCCGGAAATGGAAAGGCCCCATATCGACGCCCTCGGCGGGAACTTCACGCCACGTCCAACCTTTGCGACGCGGATGGTAGTTCTCCAAATCCTGCATGAGATTTTCGACATCAAGTTTCTCATTCGGTTCGAGTTCCATCTCAGACCTCCTTTCGGGCAAAGAGACCGTCTAGGATCGACGGATCGTCCATAATCATCTGAGCGGCAGTGCGCAGATCAACCTTCTTATAGTGCGACACCTTAAGTACACAGTGTCCAGCGCCTTTGCCAAGTAAACCTGCTTCAGCGACTTTATCTACGACACCATGGGTAGATACCGAATCAATTCCCATACGCAACAGCACTGAACGCTCAATAGAGGGGCTGGTATGGGTGCGGGCTAGATCAACAACTGGAGTCATCATCTGTTCAGATAATTCCCAGAAACGATCTTTCAGTTGCTCGTCGCTCATCGCGGCGAGCTGGGACTGGCGCTCCTCAAAGCGCTTAATCCTCTCGTCGGACATAGGGGGCTCTCTTTCCTACGGCGGATTATCCGTTACTTTATGCAACGGATAAGGTGGGAGGGAGGTCTGATCAAGTGGACAGGTAATCAGACCTCCCTAATTTGTTTTATTTAACTCGACGCGTGTACGCAGACGGCCCCATGAGAGCTGCCGGTACTGGAAGGTCAAGCATGTTCTTTAGGCCAGGAGTTGCCGCGACAATCAGTGGCACCGTGTTGACCGCAATTCCTTTAGTTGCCACGCCACCGGCATACTCTGGCGTAATCGCCATCGACACCTCGGGGGTTCCGTGGATCTTGATGTAGTCGCCAGTGCCTTGGCCTTCTAGCTCTGGCAATACTTGCTGAGGATGTACCAGCGTAAGTACAACCTCATCACCGCGATATCCCAGCAAGGTCTGCTTACAGCCAGCAACCATTCCTGGCTCAATCACGATATGCGGGGTTTCCCGACGAACCTTAGACACGATAGGTTCGCGCTTCTGTTCGATCCGATCGACGCCCAATCCGAGAGCATCGGAAATCATCTTGGCTGATTCGGGGAAGCCGATATGTCCGTCAACCGAACCGTCAGCAACTCCCTTTTCAAATTCTTCTACGGATAGACCTACGCCCTGAGTACGCATCACGGTAGGACCGTAAGGAGAAAGGTCATTGACGCGCTCTGCCTCGATCGAGGTAACTTCGTGGCAGCCTGAGGTCAGCATGACAACAAGTGTGTCCATTGAAAGACCGGGGTTTACGCCAGTACCGACGATTGACACCCCATTTTCCTTGGCGATGCGATCCAGTTCTGCGGCGAGTTCTGGATTTTGAGCTTCTGGTGAGCTCATCTCTTCAGCGATCGAGACGCAGTTCGTGCCCGATTCAAGGATTGTCTTGAGGTCCTCAAACTGCTCTTTTACCCATGAAGTTGTGGCAATAACGCAGCAATCTGCCTTAGCTTCGGCAAGAACCTTAGCCGGATCGTCAGAGACGATGACATCCATCTTGTCGCGTCCTAGGATTTCGCCTAGATCTTTACCGATGTAATCCGGGCGAGTATCGATTGCTCCGACGATCGTCAGACCCTCTTTTGTTGCCATGAGTTTGGCCATGCCAGAACCCATTGCCCCTAGTCCCCACTGGATAACACGTAGCTGCTCCATCGAAGCTCCTTCATCGATTCGTGCCCATTTTTATTGAGCGATAATAAGTAGACTCTCTGGCACTCTATCTGTGCACACTAAACGACTCCACATGAGGGTGCTTTTCTGTCACATTTTGCTGAAAATTTTGATATCTATCTTTTTATAACACTTTCATAAGAGATGATAAGTAACATGACTACTGGACCTCACAATCCTTATATGCCGCAGCCGGAAGAACATGACCCGCTCTCGCAAGCGGTCGCTCCTGAAGACTCAACACCAGCATCAGTAACCCATGATTGGGAACATAGCAGCGTTGCTCCTGCTCAGCCGGCAACTAATGGGTGGGAACAAACTAGCGTCATCCCCACTCAGCAGCCGCAACAACCATGGGGCCAGCCCATGCCAACCTCCCAACCAGTAACTAATGGGTGGGAACAAACTAGCGTCATCCCCACTCAGCAGCCGCAACAACCATGGGGCCAGCCCATGCCAACCTCCCAACCAGTAACTAATGGGTGGGAACAAACTAGCGCCATCCCCACCCAACAATCACAACAACAGCAGTGGAACGCTTGGAATCAGCCGATGGTCAACAACATGGGAAACCCCACAAATAAGGGTTCTTTCTTCTCAATCATCGACACTTCTTTCCGTAATTATGTGACCCCAGCTATCGCCAAAGTTATCTACATCATCATGATGGTTGCAACAGTGCTCATGTGGCTGGGCGTATCTATCTACTTTTTTATTGCAGCAGCTAACGCTGGTAGATACGGTGGTGACCAGTTACGTGGGATGGGTATTTTCTGGCTGCTAGTTGGCTGGATTCCAGCAATTCTCCAGCTAGCACGCGGTCGGATGCTTCTTGAATCGACGCTATCTAACATTCGTTTAGCCGAAGATACCGAAGCAATCCGTCAGCACCTTCAGGAAAATAAGTAATTACGTATTTTTCCTGGCATACAGCAGTGGGGCGGTCCTTAGAGAAATCTAAGAACCGCCCCACTAATAATTACAACAGGCTAGAACATCATTGCCATCGTCGGATCAGTAAGGATGTCAGCTACCGAACGTAGGAACACCGATCCCTGCTCGCCGTCGATAAGACGATGATCAAAGCTCAGCGCTAGCGTCGTAACCCAGCGAGGTTCGATCCGCTCATCAGCACCAGTGCCTACTACCCACGGTTTACGTACGATCGATCCCATTGCCAAAATAGCTGATTCATTGCCATTGATGATGGGAGTACCCGAATCGACTCCGAAAACTCCCACATTGGTAATGGTGAAAGTGCCACCAGAGTAATCAGCTGGCTGTAGCTTGCCGTCTTTAGCAACTTTGACTAGATCATTGATTGCTCGGTTAAGCTCCAACAAGTTCATAGCATCGGCATTCTTGATGTTAGGAACCATCAACCCGCGCGGGGTGGCCGCAGCAATACCGAGGTTTACTGCGCCATGCTGCACAATCTCCATCGCGGCGCCGTCCCAGGAAGAATTGATCTCTGGGGTACGTGCCATCGCAAGACAGACCGCCTTTGCGTAAACCAGCAGCGGTGAAACTTTCTGGTCACGGAACTCCCGACGAGCTTTCAGTTTCTCCACCAACAGCATCGTTTCAGTACAATCAATCTCAACCCACTCGGTGACGTGTGGTTTTGTGAATGCTGAATCAACCATGGCTTGTGCCGTCACCTTGCGAACACCCTTGATGGGGGTACGCTTAGCTTCCAAACGTCCCACACCAGCAGCTACGGCTACTGGAGCGGCAGCGCTAGCTGCAACACTAACTGGAGCTGCTGGGCTACTGCCCTGAGCCACGAAGTTTTCGACGTCTGCACGCGTAATGGATCCATCGGGTCCTGTACCGGCAACCGCAGCAAGGTCAATGCCCTTGTCTTTAGCGAACTTACGAACTGGTGGTTTCGCTAATACCTTGCCGGTTGTTACCGAAGCAGTTGGTTCCAAACTTGGTACTTCTGTTGTTACATTCGGGCCAGCGTATGAAGCGTTCATTGCCGCATTAGCAGCAGTTCCGCCATCATCTGGTTGGCCTTTACGAGCGCGACGAGCATGAGCTGCCGGCTTAGCTCCGTAGCCAACTAGCATCGGCCCAGAAGCATCATCATCGTCCTCGGCAGCAGGTGCAGCTACCGGAGCACTACCGTCGTCAATCATGACAATAGGCGTACCAATCGCTACATCCTCAGAACCTTCCGGTACCAAGATTTTCACGATGGTTCCAGTCCATGGAGATGGCAATTCTACGAGCGACTTAGAAGTCTCAATCTCGACGATAATGTCATTAACTTTGACCTTATCGCCGTCTTTTACCTTCCAAGAAACGATATTAGCCTCGGTCAGACCTTCGCCCGGATCTGGAAGTAAGAACGGCTTACCTTCGCCAACGGCTGCTTTAGGAGCAGCCTGTGCTACTGGAGCTGCCGCTACCGGGGCTGCCGCAGAACCATCGTCGATTTCGACAATGATTGTGCCGATCTCAACATCTTCAGAACCCTCCGGAACGAGGATCTTATGGATGCGTCCCTTTACCGGAGCAGGTAGCTCCACGAGCGACTTAGAAGTCTCAATCTCGACGATAATGTCATTAACTTTGACTTCATCGCCTTCTTTGATTTTCCACGAGACGATATTAGCCTCGGTCAATCCTTCACCAGGATCAGGTAATTTGAACTGAAACACGAGTCATTCTCCTCAGTAAGCCAACGAACGATCGACGGCATCAAGGATCCGGTCCAGATTGGGCAGGTATTCCTCTTCAATACGGCTAGGCGGGTACGGGGTATCGAAACCGGTAACTCGCATGACTGGCGCTTCTAGATGGTAGAAGCAGCTCTCTTGTACCCGAGCAGCAATTTCTGCACCCAGACCAAAGGAACGCTGTGCTTCGTGAACCACGATCGCATGACCAGTCTTCTTAACCGAAGCCTCGATCGTATCCATATCTAGTGGAGACAAGGTACGTAGATCGATAACTTCTAGTTCTAGCCCTTCGCTGGCAGCAGCTTCGGCCGTCTGCACACAAGTCTTAACTGAAGGACCATGGGTAAGGATTGTCGCTGAAGTTCCAGGACGAACTACCTTAGCTTTGAAAAGATCCATCGGAGGCTGAGTTTCATCAACCTCACCCTTTTCGTGGTAACGACGCTTCGGCTCAAAGAAAATGATGGGATCATCGTCGGCAATAGCCTGCTGAATCATCCAGTAGGCATCATTGGGGTTAGAGCACGATACAACCTTCAAACCAGGAGTATGACAGAAGTAGGCTTCTGGAGACTCAGAATGATGCTCCGCAGCACCAATACCGCCACCACATGGGATCCGAACCACCATCGGAATGTTGATTTGTCCGTGAGTACGGAAATGCATTTTGGCCATCTGGTTGATGATCTGGTCAAAAGCAGGGAATACGAACCCGTCGAACTGCATTTCCACACAAGGACGGTAACCACGTAATGCCATACCTACCGAAGTACCAACAATGCCTGATTCTGCTAGCGGGGAATCGATAACCCGCTCCGGGCCGAAGTCCTTCTGCAGATGCTCAGTAATGCGGAATACACCACCAAGTTTGCCAATATCTTCACCAGCAAGAACAACCTTCGGGTCGTTCTCAAGCGCTTTACGTAGGCCAGCGTTAATAGCCTTACCGAGAGTCATCTTGGTCATCAGTGGTTCTCCTCAAATGACGCGGCGTAAGCAGCGTATCCGGCAGCCTCACGCTCGAGGGTTGGCGTCTTCGTGACGTAAGTATTGTCCCAAATCATGCTCATGGGCGGGTCGGGCAAAGTTTTGCACGTATTTCGTAGGTGCTCGCCTAAGTCATCGCCTTCTTCGTCGAGTTTGGCTAAGTAAGCATCATCGATCAGTCCTCGAGCAAGAAGATAACGCTTAACTCGCTCAATGGGGTCCTTTGCTTTCCAAGCTTCAGTTTCTTCAGCTAACCGGTACTTGGTTGGATCATCCGAAGTGGTGTGCGGACCCATGCGGTAGGTGTAAGACTCAATCATGCAGGGACCTTGTCCAGAGCGAGCCCGCTCTAGGGCCCATTCTGTCACTGCTTTAACTGCCAATACGTCGTTACCGTCAACTCGAATACCGGGCATACCGAAACCGGCAGCACGCTGATATAGCGGAATACGAGACTGCAAAGTTACTGGTTCTGAAATTGCCCACTGGTTATTAGAAACGAAGAAGACCACTGGGGACTGGTAAGAATTAGCAAAAACGAAAGCTTCGCTTACGTCACCTTGGCTGGTAGCACCATCACCGAAGTACACCAAACAAGCACCGTTATCGTCAGGATTAGCATTACCAACCATGCCGTCGCGCTGCATACCCATGGCGTAGCCAGTAGCATGCAAGGCCTGTGCACCAATAATTACGGTGTAGTTATGGAACCGCTTTTCTCGGGAGTTCCACGACGCCATGTGGGTGCCACGCCACATACCCATAACCTCACCGGGATCGACGCCACAAACCCATGCGACGCCATGCTCACGGTAGGAAGGGAAAACCATGTCGTTACCCTTCACTGCTCGGCCGGAGCCAACCTGTGAAGCTTCTTGTCCTAGCAGCGGCGGCCATAGACCTAGCTCACCTTGACGCTGTAATAGCGTTCCTTCGACATCAAAGCGACGAGCCATCACCATGTCCCGGAATAGGGCCAGAATGTCCTCATCGCTGCCGGTGTATTTGAAATCAGGGTGCTCAACTCGCTCACCCTCAGGGGTGAGCAGCTGGACCATCTCGACCGGATCACTCACGGGCGCGTCCCTTCCAATAGTGCCCCATCCTTGGAGCCGCCTTCCGATCGCCGACAGGCAGATCAGGTTTCCAGCCCCACCGTAGAGCACGCGCTATTTCCGTGCGACGTCGGGGCACCTTTTTAATGTTTCGAGCCGTTTTATAGGGGCTAAATGAAACTTGTCAGTGCCGTACTCTAAAGTGCCAATTATGAGTGAGATTCCTGTCGGCGTAGCAACCCATATCCCTGCCGAACCATGGAGCGGTCGCCATGATGGCGATGGCTCCGAACATGCTCGCTGGTGGTCAACAGTTAACGCCGCTAGCACTGGCCCAGTAGTGAGCTTAGTTGGTTTTGCTAGCGACGAAGGTGTCCGTCGCAATAATGGCAGAGTAGGCGCTTTCGATGGCCCTAGAGCCATCCGTAACGCTCTTGGATCACTGGCTTTTCACCATTCCTGTAGCGTTCAAGACCTAGGCGATATTGTCGTAAGTGGGCATGATCTAGAAGGCGGGCACACCTTACTAGGACAAGTTGCTGGCACTGCACTCACTAACGGTTTCACTGTAGTTCTTGGTGGTGGACATGAGACTGCTTATGGCACATTCCTTGCTCTGCGTAACGCTGGCTACCCGCAACAAAATCGTCGACTTGTCGTAATAAATCTCGATGCCCACTTTGATTTACGAACCGCTGATATTCCAACCTCTGGCACTCCTTTCAAGCAGATGTCAGATGAGTTAGGCAACGATTTCCACTATGCAGTAGCTGGCATTTCTGCCCCAAATAACACCAAGATTCTTTTCGACGAAGCCGAACGTATTGGTGCTCGTTGGCTTAGCGATGAAGACTGCCCCACCCAGCTTATATCCTTCTTAATAGATGTTCTTAAGGACGCAGATGATGTTTATCTGACGATTGACCTCGATGTTCTTCCAGCTCCAGTAGCACCTGGTGTATCTGCTCCTGCAGCGCTTGGAGTTCCTATGGAAAATATCCATGACGCAGTACGTCATATTGCTGCCTCTGGAAAACTCCGCATCATGGATGTTGTCGAGCTAAATCCAGCGCTAGATATCGACAACCGCACCGCAAAAGTAGCTGCTCGTCTCATTGATACCGCTATTGCTCAGGTGTATTAAAACTCTGCCCGTTCGGCTGAGATAACGTCTAAGGTTCTGTGTTATGGCTTCTATTTTTTCTCGCATTATTGCTGGCGAGTTGCCCGGAACATTCATCTACGCTGATGAACTCTGTGTTGCGTTAATGGATATCAATCCGCAAGTACGCGGTCATCTTATGGTGATTCCTCGTCAAGAAATAGACCACTGGATTGATCTACCTGACGATCTTCGTAACCACCTTTTTGCAGTCGCCCAAAAGATCGGCTCCTTGCTACCGGAAACCTTCGAATCTCAGCGCTGTGGCTTAGTCATAGCTGGTTATGGAGTTCCACATACCCATCTTCATATTCTTCCAATTGATAGCGGCGAAGATCTAAACCCGGCAAAAGCCACTCCCCTTGATCCAACTTTGATCGCAGCCGATGCTGCTGCAATCCGAGCCGCTCTCCGTAGCGCTGGTATCAACGGCGTTTTCGGCGACTAATTTAAATATGTTTGTGGGGGGAGAGTAACTAGCTACTCTCCCCCCACAAACATTTAATTTTGCTATTAGCCGCGTGGGCCAGTGTGAGCTTCAACAATGCGTCGTACTGCACCTGAGGCAACGAATTCTTCAGTCGCCGCTAGCTCAGGAGCCAAGAAACGATCTTCGCCTGGGCCTGGAACTGTAAGCCGGAGTTCTTTCACGATTGCCTCCGATACTGGGCTAGCTGCTAGCTCGCCACGCATCTGCAATGCTCGCGCTGAAGAATACATTTCGATAGCAATCACTTGACGAAGTTTTGTCAGCAAAGTGCGTAACTTACGAGCAGCGCTCCACCCCAACGACACATGGTCTTCCTGCATAGCCGAAGTAGGAATGGAATCTGTCGAGCTAGGGTTAGCCAAACGCTTACATTCATGAACCAGCGCCGCCTGCGTATATTGAGCAATCATTAGCCCCGAATTGACGCCCGGTTCTGGTGATAAGAAAGCTGGCAGCCCATGAGAACGCGCCGGATCGAGAAGACGATCCGTACGTCGCTCACAAATCGACGCTAAGTCTGCGGCAGGAATAGCTAAGAAGTCCAGTGCATAAGCTACGGGAGCACCATGGAAATTACCGTTGCTAGCCAACTGTCCATCAATCAGCGCTGGATTATCGACAGCAGCAGCTAGCTCACGAGTTGCTACTTGTTCGCAGTAATCAATCGTGTCGCGGCAAGCACCATGTACTTGAGGAGCGCAACGTAGTGAATATGCGTCCTGCACAATGGTGCAGTTTTCCCGATGCGAAGCCACAATCTCTGAATCTGCTAAAACAGCTTTCATGGTGGCAGCCGATACCGCTTGCCCCGGATGTGGACGTAGCCCAGCATGTAACTCTGGACGGTAAACCGCATCTGTTCCAAGCAAAGCTTCTACGCTCATCGCAGCAGCAATATCAGCTAAAAACACGAGTTCGCGTAAATCTGCACACGCCATGATCAGCTGCCCGAGCATTCCGTCGGTACCGTTAATTAGCGCTAGACCTTCTTTTTCAGCCAATGTCACTGGCTTAATTCCAGCTTCAGCAAGCAACTCTGGGACTGGACGTTCCACGCCAGCACGGTCGCGAGCGCGACCTTCTCCCATTAGTACCAACGCACAGTGAGCTAACGGCGCTAAGTCACCTGAACAACCCAATGATCCATGCTCATGACAGATCGGCGTGATGCCCGCATTAAGAATCTGAAGATAGGTTTCCAAAGTAGAAGCCCGCACCCCAGTACGACCACTAGCTAACGTCTTGCATCGCAAGAACATGATCGCCCGAATAACTTCTGGCTCAATTTCAGAACCAATACCTGCCGCATGGGAACGAACCAAAGAGCGCTGTAGCTGGGCGCGCTGTTCTGGGCTTACCTTGGTGTTGGCGAGCGCACCAAACCCCGTCGAAACACCATAAACAGCTACGTCTGAAGCCGCCATTTCGTCGACAGCTTTACGAGCTTGCGCAACAGTCTGTCGAGCCTGCTCAGTTAGCTCAACTCGAGCCCCTTGTCGAGCAACCGCAATAACATCAGCAGCGGTAACTCCTTGTGTGTCTAGTTCGATAACGACACTATTGTCAGTCATGGTTTATTGTCCTTTCTTAATGATTCGTCCGCGCTGCATGACCTGACTGATCAATGGCACGCCCGGGCGGTAAGCAAGATGAAGATGGCTTGGTGTATCAAGAAAAATCATGTCGGCACGCGCCCCCACACCTAGATGCCCAATATCTTTACGGCGTAGCGCCTGCGCACCACCTAAAGTAGCAGCAAGTAGCGCTTCGTCTGGGCTCATATGCATATCGCGCACTGCCAAAGCTAAACAAAATGGCATCGATGTGGTGTAGCTAGTTCCCGGATTACAGTCGGCTGCGATCGCAACCCGGACTCCCGCATCAAGGAACCGTCGCGCATTAGGGTACGGCGAACGGGTAGAGAACTCTGCCCCAGGAAGCAGCGTTACTACCGTATTAGAGTGCGCGAGCGCATCAATATCAGTATCTGTTGCGTAGGTAGCATGGTCAGCTGATGCTGCATCAAACTCGACAGCTAGTTGTAGTCCCGGTCCGTGCTGAAGCTGATTTGTGTGAAGACGAGGCTGTAACCCTGCTTTAACTCCCGCAGTCAGAATACGTCGGGTCTGGGGTTCATCGAATGCTCCCCGGTCACAAAAAACATCAATCCATTTAGCGCGCATCTGACAAGCAGGAATCATTTGATTTACGACTAGATCAACATACGAATCTGGGTCTTCTTTGTATTCCGGCGGAACAACATGTGCCCCTAAGAAAGTAACTTCTTCGGTGTAGCGACCAGCTATTTTCAAGGAACGAACTTCGTCAGATACCGTCAAACCGTATCCAGACTTGGCTTCCATAGTGGTGGTACCTTGTGCCAAAGCTTCAGCAAATAGCGCTCCGGCCAGAGTCGATAGTTCTGCATCGCTTGCTGCTCGGGTGGCCGTCACTGTCGTACGAATGCCCCCCGCAGCATATGGTTTACCTTCCATCCGGGCAGCAAATTCTGCGGCTCGATCGCCGGCAAAAACTGGGTGCGCGTGAGAATCAACAAACCCGGGAACTACCGTACGCCCTTTAGCGTCGATATGTGTTCCGTCAACTTGTTCGGGGACTTGCGAACTTTTTCCTACCCATGCGACGCGACCGTGTTCTACGACGATAGCGGCGTCAGTAATAATCCCGAGCGGCGTGGGCCCCAGCATTGAATCGTTGGTCACTAGCTGACCGATATGTGTCACAAGCATGATGCAGTCAGGCTAGCGAAAGCCTCTGACATTGTCTCCATCGGGATCGGAATAAAAATAGTTTAGTTTTCCTCTTCCCTTTTCCTTGAGTCATAGGTTAGGCTTACCTAAGCACCAAGAGTTAGCGGGGGCGATCCGCTGATTCAAGGAAACCTAAACAACCTGGCCGCAACCGCACTCATAAGCCAGGGTCCCCTTCGGGACATCAGGTCGCGCCTCCTTGTTCCTTGCCTTGAGGAGGCGCGACCAATTTATATTTAGCGCTATTTACACTTCTCAAAGGTTAAGCTGCGACACAAAAACTACCGCTAGCGCCTTTTCGACGCTACTTGCCGATAATTGTGATAAGAGCATCCGCGCTAGTTTTTAGCGAAATAGCTTCCTCGACAATGACCGTATCTCGATAACCAAGCCGTTCTGAGGCTACAAAAGCTGATCCAGCAAGAACAACTGCTCCGCGATGACGGGCTGGTTCCAAATGTAATTCTGTTCCTTGCCATAGCGTCAATGGTGCCGCGGCACCGCCCCACACCATAACTCCTAAATCTTCACTAGGTTCGCTAGCTCGATAACGAATAGGTGTAGCACCATCAAAAATAATCGGGTCGACTAGATTCTTCCATTCTCCGCCATCAATACTCAATGCCAGCGAACCTGATACCAGTAGCAAACTACGCGCAACTTCCGGTAGCGAACTGAACTCCCCTTCACCATCACAAATTGCCATTGATAGTCGCCACCGCATCCCCGTAGGCTCATCCACCACAGCAAGCTCTCGGGTCCAGCCACCATTATTTGCCCAGCGCGTAGGCTCAATGCTGCTACCACAAACAATCATGTCCACACTCCTTTACCCCAAAAATCTGCCTCAGATTGCCAAAGATCGCTAAAACGACCATTTTCTAGCCAAAATTTGGATCTTCGGCAATCTGAGGTCAAATACCTAACTGCCTACGACACTCAGCAAGAATCTCCGAAACCTCTAGCGACGCCTGCAACGACATAATGTCACTTTCACGGCACCCCGCAGCAATATCAGCACTAGCTGCCGCTATTTCGTGCACATATCCAAGTCCGGTAGCTGTAAGAACAATACGTTCTGCAGCTACATTTGGTCGATGAATCGTAATGGCGCTGGGGTGATGGAATCGAGGCTCAACATCAATCCAGCCCTTAGTTCCCATCACTGCAAATCGTCCGGGACCATACGAATCAAAACTGCAACTCAAACTTGCAGTACGCCCATCACGCCAACCCAAAATTGTCGCTACTGTTCCTTCAGCGCCATTAGCTAAAACATTTCCTAAGGCCCGCACTTCATCGGGACAGCCCATAATGTCGTGGACAAATGAAGTGGTGTAAACACCCAAATCTAGGAGCGCTCCGCCCCCTAGCTCGGGAGCGAAAAGGCGATCATTCGGGTCATACGGACGAAAAGCATGAAGATCACCTTGCATGGAGCGCACTTCACCGATATCACCGGCAAGGATCCGTTTTCGTAGCTCAACAATTATCGGAAGAAATCGCGTCCACATTGCTTCCATACAAAACATTCCGGTAGCGGTAGCTACCTCTTGTATGGTTCTAACTTGCTCAGGGGTCATCGCTAATGACTTTTCCACTAAAACGTGTTTCCCTGCCATCATCGATGCACAAGCCTCTCCGGCATGTGCGGTATTAGTTGAAGCAATATAGATCGCATCAATCTCTGGATTTTCTAACATTTCCGCTAGCAATCCATAAGATTTTTCGATGCCATGCTCAACAGCAAATTTTGCAGCCTTATCAGCAGAACGCGATGCGACCGCGACCAACTCTGCCCCATCAGCTAACGCAAATTCTGGCACGATCGCAGCGGCCATCCGCCCTAGCCCTACCATTGCCCAACGCACAGTCATGGCAACTACCCTGCCATAGATAGGTGGTGGAGCAGCACTAGGACGCTCCACCACCTGCTTTAGTAACTAAACTTCCCACATAGGGATTCGGACTCCCCGCTCTTTCGCCACCTCGTCAGCACGCTCATAGCCAGCATCTACATGCCGAATTACACCCATACCAGGATCATTCAGCAATAGCCGCGACAGTTTCTCATCAGCCAGCGCCGTACCATCGGCTACCGATACTTGTCCGGCATGGATAGAACGACCAATACCGACGCCACCACCATGATGCAGCGAAACCCATGTTGCACCCGACGATGACGCCAGCAGACCGTTCAGTAACGGCCAGTCAGCAACCGCATCCGTGCCATCGAGCATGTCTTCAGTTTCCCGATACGGTGAAGCTACCGAACCCGAGTCAAGATGATCGCGTCCAATCACAATCGGCGCAGAAATCTTGCCTTCTCGCACCAGTTCATTAAACTTCAATGCCGCCTGATGCCGTTCGCCATAACCCAACCAGCAAATACGTGCCGGAAGTCCCTCGTATTCAACAAACTCCTGAGCAGCATCAATCCACTGATGTAAGTGCTTATTTTCTGGGAAGAGTTCCTTCATCGCCGCATCGGTTACCTCAATATCCTTGGGATCACCTGACAATGCCACCCAACGGAACGGCCCTAATCCCTCGCAGAACAATGGGCGAATATACGCTGGAACAAAGCCTGGGAAATCAAAAGCGCGCTCATAGCCAGCTTTACGGGCTTCGTCTCGAATCGAGTTACCGTAATCAAAAACTTCAGCGCCTTCATCCATGAAACCCACCATCGCTTCGACATGGCGTGCCATGGAAGCCTGTGCTTTCTGAGTGAAGCCTGCCGGGTCAGCCTCAGCAGCTTCCTGCCATTGCTCGACAGTGAACTCCACCGGTAGGTAGGACAGCGGATCATGAGCGCTCGTCTGGTCAGTCACGACATCGACAGTCAACTCACCTGCTTGTTGGCGTCGCAGAATTTCCGGGAATACCTCAGCACAGTTGCCAACTAAACCAATAGATAGCGCTTGCTTAGCTTCCTTTGCGGCAATCGCTTTGGCAAGAGCCTCATCAAGATCGTCACAAATGCAGTCTAGGTAACGCTTGTTTAGACGACGCTCCATACGCTTGCGATCCACCTCGACGACGATGACGACACCACCGTTAAGCGTCACCGATAGCGGCTGTGCTCCGGACATGCCACCACAGCCGCCCGTCAATGTCAGTGTTCCTGCTAGCGTCCCCCCGAAACGCTTCTTGGCTACCGCCCCGAAAGTCTCATAAGTGCCCTGCAAAATGCCTTGAGTTCCAATGTAAATCCAAGACCCGGCAGTCATCTGACCGTACATCATGAGACCTTCGGCTTCGAGAGCTCGGAAATGCTCCCAGTTAGCCCAATCGCCTACCAGATTAGAGTTAGCGATGAGGACTCGTGGCGCCCATTCATGAGTGCGGAAAATACCAACTGGTTTGCCTGACTGCACAAGTAATGTTTCATCGGCTTCTAGATCAGTTAGTGCCGCCACAATAGCGTCGAATGCCTTCCAACTACGAGCAGCACGACCCGTACCGCCGTAGACCACAAGGTCATCGGGACGCTCGGCTACTTCCGGATCCAGATTGTTTTGGATCATACGGAACGGCGCCTCAGTCTGCCAACTCTTTGCAGTAAGAGTTGTGCCGCGGGGAGCGCGGACTGGGCGAGCGCCTTCGAGTGCCATGAGTTCTCCTTCACGTCAGTGTGTACTCCTAGTTTCCTCCCTAGCACCGACAAAAGCAGCACCGGGGTGAAATTATCTCTATCTTCTACCTACCCTGCTGCCGTAAGCCAATCGTCAACATGATTAGGTATAGGTGAAGCATCCATCCTCCACACTCATTAGGAGATGCCCAGATGAAAACCTCATCGCGTAGCTTTTTAGCTATTAGCATTGTCGCTACCCTGGCCGCCAGCTTCACTTCACTAGCTCAAGCAGCCCCTACTAGACCAGCTTTTGTTGCGACAACTGACGCTCGTTGCGCAACAACAAAACCTCTCACGCTCTTTAATATCAATGACTTTCACGGTCGTATTGAAGCAGCCCCTTGGACTTTTTCTCCGGTTGAAACCCTCCGCGCTACCCAGCCCGGCGTCGGACTCTTTTCAGCAGGAGACAATATCGGTGCTTCTACCTTCGTCGCCATGATGAGCGACGACATGTCTACCATCGATGTTCTAAATGCCGCTGGGCTACAAGCATCAGCTCCAGGAAATCACGAGTTTGATGGCGGCTGGGCAAAGCTACGTGACAAATACCTTCCGGCTGCAAAATTTCCCTATGTGGCAGCAAATATGACAGGTGTCTCACCGCAAATTGCCCCATATACGATCACCGTGATCGACGGGGTGCGGGTGGCCGTCGTAGGGGCTGAACTTTCCACCCTCAGCGGCTCAGTTTCTCCTGTCGGGATCCAAGGAATTACTGTTAGCAGCGAAACTACTGCCGTAAACAGCGTTGCCGATAAAATTAAGGCAGCTAAGTTAGCCGACGTGGTTGTTGCCGAAGTCCATAACGCGGTCACTTCTGGATATAGCGCTAGCGTAGACGTTATTTTTAATGGCCACACTCACGAAAACTATTCTGTTACTACGAATCTAAGCCAGCCTGTTGTTCAAGCTGCTTCATATGGCACAGCATTAGGGCGAGTAGATCTTAAAATTGGCACAGATAACGTCATTTGTGGGGCGCCAATAGGTGCTGTTATTCCAATACCTACTTCCGATAAAAATAAGCCACTCCCCACTGCCGATACTCCCACTATCAACAAAATCAAAGCCATTGTTGCACAGGCAAAATCCCAAGCAGATGCTAGGGGAAACGAAGTTATTGGCGATACCTGCCGTCCACTACAGCGGGCTCTTGATGCACAAGGCAAAGAGAACCGAGCTGCCGAATCAACACTCACTGATCTAGTAGCTCAGATGTTTTATGAACGTCTTTCTCAAGGAAATCCTGAGTTTATTGGATTGCAGAACCCCGGCGGTACTCGCGCAGACCTCGATAAAGGCGATATAACTTACGCCGAAGCTAACGCCGTCCTTCCTTTTGCTAATACCTTGATGACAACTCAGGTTACCGGTGCTCAATTCAAGACAGTACTTGAGCAACAATGGCAACGGCTGCCTAACGGTTCAGTTCCAGCACGCCCATACTTACAGCTCGGTATCTCCAATAACGTTACCTACACTTTTGACGAATCTCTGCCCGAAGGTTCCCGAATTACTGGTATCTGGATTAACGGCAAAGCTATGAATCCCGCCGCAATCTACACCGTCGGATCTGGCTCATTTTTGATAGCTGGGGGCGATAATTTCTTTGAACTAGGTAAAGGAATAAACCGTACCGATACTGGAAAATCAGATTTATCTGAATGGGTTGAATGGATTAAAGCAACCGACAGTGCTCGCGGAAATATTTGTCCTGGATCTGAGAAACAAGCCGCCGCTTTTACTGCCTCGACGGCCGCGGTTTCTTGTACTGCCCCAACCTCTTTTACTCTTGGCAAACCTCATAACGGCGGTATCCAAGCCGATACCTTGGACTTCCCAGCACCAGAGCCAGAAGACCGCACTATCAAAGCTTTTGCCGATGGAATACTCCTAGGCGAATTCCCAATAACTAAGGGAACCGCTATTTTCTCGCTGCAAGCTCCAGCTACCAGTATGGGCGGCGACCTTTCCTTTATCACCACCAATGGAACCACTATTTCGCTGGCTGGAAAAGTGACGGTGGAACGATGCGCACCACTACCAGTTGCTACGGCTAATAAACCCGCACCACTGCTACCTCATACTGGCGCCACAACATAGCCCAACGATTCTGATAAGTAAGTTATTTCTGCTCACCGAACTAAATCCTCCATCAGAGCAGCTAGCTCGTCACCGCCGGCCATCTGTGTTGTCAGCTGATCGATAGTGATGCGGTCGCGGGTTCCGTCCAAACTGACTCTGCCTAGCTTCAGCACTACGAAATGATCCCCTACCAGCCAAGCATGTTGTGGATTATGGGTGATAAAGATGACGGCAATTCCAGCATCGCGCGCTGCCGCAATATGACGTAGCACTACGCCAGATTGCTTAACACCCAAGGCTGCTGTCGGCTCATCAAGCACTAAAACTTTGGCCCCAAAATGGATCGCTCTAGCGATCGCTACGCATTGCCGCTGCCCACCAGAAAGCGACCCTACCGGCGTCTCTAAATCAGGAATAACTACACCCATATCGTCTAATACCCGACCAGAAATTTCTTTCATTGTCGTAATATCAAGCCGCCCAAAAGGACGTTTCGTAAGTTCATTACCTAAGAAGAAATTACGCCATACTGCCATGAGCGGAGCTAGCGCCAAGTCTTGGTGAACTGTAGCAATCCCGACTGCTTGCGCATCACGAGGCGACGAAAAAACCGTAGGAACTCCGCCAATAAGTAATTCCCCCGAGGTATGACGGTGTAAACCTGAAATGATCTTAATTAATGTTGATTTACCAGCACCATTATCGCCTAGTACGCAAGTAACTTCGCCAGAATTAGCAACTAAACTCACTCCCCGTAATGCTTCGACGTTGCCGTAAGATTTTCCGGCATTAACCAGCTCTAGTAACGGAATTCGTTCTTTAGTCATCGTTGTTCTGCCTTCTTCTTTAGCCAGACATTGAGCAAAGTAGACAACAACAACATCACTCCTAAGAAAGCTTTGAACCAGTCTGGGTTCCAGCCGGCGTAGTTAATTCCTAGTTGCGTCATGCCGTAAATCAAAGCTCCGACGCTAGCTCCTAGCACCGAACCAAAACCACCAGTCAATAAGCAGCCACCAATAACAGCTGCCACCATGTAAACAAATTCTTTACCGACGCCTTCGCCTGACTGCACTACGCCATATCCGCAAAGTAGATGCATTCCACTGAGCCAAGCAGAGAAGGCAACAAAAAGGTAGAGCGCAACTTTGGTACGACGTACCGGAACTCCAGAAGCACGAGCTGCACCAGCGTCACCGCCGACTGCAAAAATCCAGTTACCTTGCCGCGAACGCAACAAGATCCAAGTCCCAGCTAATGTCAGCAAAATCCAGTACAACAGCGTTACTTTTACGTTCAGGTGATGGTTTCCGAAAGTTAGCACCCACTCCGAAGCAAAAACTTCGCGCGCTGAGGAAAAACCAGCCATATCATCGATAGCTCGCGAAGCAACATTGCCTGATACTGCTCTTGTTACCCCCAAGTTCACACCCTGCAATACAAAGAATGTACTGAGGGTTGTAAGAAAGCTCGGCAATTTGGTGCGTACCAGCAATAGGCCATTGATCAGACCAATACCTAACGTAACCAGCAAGGAAAGAGTAATACCTACCCAGATATTTAGGTTGAAATACCAGCTACTTAAGGCAGCTACTAGCCCCGCCGTCGTTACCAGCACTCCTGCAGATAGATCGAATTCGCCACCAATCATCAACAATGCCACTGGAACTGCCATAATCCCGATCGTGGAAGCTTGGTAAAGGATTGTCCCAGTGTTATCGAAATGCCGAAATCCTGGCGCCATCACTAGGAAGAAGCACATGATCGCAAAGCCACCGACCAAGGATCCGATTTCTGGTCGGATCAACAGCCGGGTAGCTAAGCTACGTCGGGTCGTACGATCATCTACGACTTTTTCCAAAGTTTGTGTCATCGTTTTCCTGTCGCCGCATAGGTAGCGATAGCGTCAACATTAGATTTATCAACGAAAGCTGGCCCAGTCAGTGTCGCCGTACCGCCACCGATGGTGTTGCCGTTAGTTTTGTAAAGCCACAATGAGTCGATCGCTAAATATCCTTGCAGATACGGCTGCTGGTCTACTGCAAAAATTATGCTGCCATCTTTAATGGCTTTCACTAATTCTGCGTTAGTGTCGAAAGTTGCTACTTTGGCGCTGCTACCAGCTTCTTTCACTGATTTCACCGCAGTTAATGCCACTGCTGCTTTCAACCCCAGCACAGTGTCGATACTGGGATCTTGCTGCAATTTAGCAGTAATTTTGGTTTGCACATCAGTAATATCAGTTCCCATTACATACACATTTTCAGTGTTCGGGAGCGCTTGTTTTACTCCAGAGCATCGGGCGTCGTTGCCAACATTGCCTTGTTCATGTAGCACGCACAACACATGTTTAGCTCCCATAGTGGCAAGTTTTTCGCCAGTTTTTTGCCCAGCAACACTGTCTTCTTGCCCGAAGAATCCAAGCACCCCCAGCTCTTGCCACCGATCAACGCCACCATTCAGCGCAGTCACAGCTATTCCGGCATCAGTGGCTTTTTTTACTGCCGCTGACATTTGGTCTGGTTTCGACAGCGTCACTGCAATGCCGTCAACTTTCTTGCTTACTGCAACATCAACGAGCGTCGCCTGCTCTGCGCCGTCAGGGCTGGCTTGATATTCCAACGATATACAGCTCTTAGCAGCAGCGTCTTCTGCTCCTTTACGGACCAGATCCCAAAAATCATCACCGGGAGCAGAATGGGTAATCATCGTGACTTTCATCGTAGCTGAAGTACACGAACCAGCCTTACCTGCCGAACTTTCAACCGCAGAGCGACCACCTGTTGAAGAACAGCCAGCTAGCGCCAACACTGCAATAACAACAAATACCATACCTTTACGGGACATAATCAGCGACCTTTCATAAGAAGACAAAGCGGGATGCTTGTTCTTTTGTCCTAACATTTCCTTTCACTTATCATAGACCTATGCCCAAACCGCTTAACGTCATGGTCGATAGAACCAGCCCGGTTCCGCTCTACCATCAACTTGCCGAACAATGGGCAGCCGCCATAAAGCATGGGAACCTAAAAGCTGGAGACCCTTTCGAAAATGAATTAGCTCTTGTAGCTCGACTACGCCTATCTCGCCCTACCATCCGTAAAGCTATGGATGAGCTGGTGCGGCAAGGTCTACTAGTACGACGTCGTGGCGTAGGTACTCATGTAGCAAACCAACTCCTGCATTCGCGAGATAATCTCACCAGCCTTTACGAAGAATTAGATGCAACTGGTCGCCAGCCACGCACCGAAGTACTTCTTCTCAAAACCGGTGTTACCAACAGCACCATCGCCACAGCTATGGGTCTAGATCAGCAGACAGCACTAGTAAGAGTTGAGCGCTTACGTTACTGCGACAACCGCCCGCTAGTAATTCTTCGGAGCTGGCTACCTCCTCGCTTCGAAGACATCACCATGCAGGAACTCACCCATCTTGGGCTACGGCAGATTTTAGCTCAGCGGGGAGCTGTAGTAGCTGCCGCCCGGCAGCGTGCTGCCGCTCGAATCGCTTCAGTTCGCGAACGTCGACTGCTATTAATGACCCGCGCAGATGCTGTGATGCACGTGCAATGGCAAGGCTTTAGTGCCGATGGAACCACTCTTGAATACGGAGAACACTCTTATCGGGGAGATTCTTTTATCCTCGATAATATGATCCGATCCACATAACTGATAGCTGTCCTGTTGACAGTTATTCGCTCACATGATGTGCTGAAGATACCTTACATATCAGGAGTTACCTATGTCTTCAGCTTCACAACTAATTGACCATACTCTGCTTGCTCCTCGCGCTACCCGCGAGCAGATCATTACTCTCTGCGATGAAGCTATCTCCGGTGAGTTCTTCAGCGTCTGCGTCAATCCGTTCTGGGTAGCTGACGCTGCGGCACATCTAAAGAACTCCCCTGTGAAAGTTTGTACCGTTATTGGGTTCCCACTAGGAGCTAACACCTCAGCTATCAAAGCTGCTGAAGCTACTGAAGCCGTAGCCAACGGCGCCGACGAAGTAGATATGGTGATGAATCTTGGGCTTGCTACTGCCGGAGAATGGGATCTCGTAGAAGCTGATATCCGCGCCGTAGTTACAGCTTCTGGAACCGCACTCGTCAAGGTGATCCTTGAAACTTGTCTTCTTAGTGATGAGCAAATCGTCGAAGCCTGCCATCGCACTGTTGCTGCCGGAGCTCAGTTCGTCAAAACTTCTACTGGATTCTCTACTGGTGGCGCCACCGTCGAAGCTGTTCGTCTTATGCGTGAGACTGTAGGCCCTGATTTTGGCGTAAAAGCCTCTGGTGGCATTCGCTCGGCAGCTGATTTCGACGTCATGATTAAGGCTGGCGCAAGCCGTATTGGTACCTCTGCCGGACTAACAATCACAGCCACATAAAACGCATGATTACGTTAAATTATTTCCATTAGCGAGATACAAAGTGATGCTCTCATGAATAAACTAGCAATGCTAGGTAGCTTTATTAGCCTTTTACTTATTATTCCATCAAATAACGCTAGCGCTAACGAATGCCACCAAATCGATGGCAACCAAGAAGTGACCATTGACTTAAGAGCATCCATTTCACCCTCCAGTACAACAAATATTAAAACAGGAAAAAATAACACTTCCCAAGCAAACTATATACAAATAAACCCTAGTTACAGCTCATTGCAAATTAATCTCAAACTGAATCATGGCTTCAAAGTAATCAGCAAACATGGCAGCACCGCTGTAGTTTCCGAGAACGGAAATATCTCCTCGTTGATAATTCCTTTTTCCTCCGAACCATCTGAAAGCCAAGTTGAATTCAATAGTTACAGCAAAGATGATTCAATAGTACTTTCAATAAATAATCCTAACAGAAAGAACCTACTTATAGCTTACGGAATGTTTGATCTCATAGATCGGGTTGAAAGAACATCCGAGCAGGGAAAGGGAAGATGGCCAATATACCCAACTACAGGAGGACGAGTCGCCGCAGAATGGCTTCATGTCACAAAAGGCTGGGGAGAACTTAAAAATAAAGGAGTTCCTGATCAAAATGGCTTAAAAAACCAATATCTTTGCCATCCACTATCTCAAGTCGCACGCTTTAAGTCATCATGGAATATAGAAGAATGGAGACCAAACGTAGGACTTCCTGCAACGATTGCAGCTAAATGTAACCCTGGCGGCGGAAATGACTAAAGTATCCCGATTTATCGCATTACCAGCTGGCATTATTTTGCTACTACTTGCTGCTATAACTGGATATATATCAGGATGCCGAGCAGATAATAACTCTCCTCAAGGATTAGCCGGATCCGTAGATTTCATATTTCTTATTGCTGGAATTACTCTCGTAGCAATATCTGTCTTATATGAAATATTTGTTATTAGAAAGTCATAGCTACTAACTGTTACTAGTTCTGACGCTCAGTTGCCCGCATCTTTCACAGTTGCCCGTAAAATCTCTTAGGCAAACGTGAAAGATGCGGGCAACTGTCTACGCTAGGGACTCTACCCACGCTTGATGCAATGCAGCGTAACGACCATCTTGAGTGTTTAGCAGCAATGCCGGAGCACCATCTTCTACTACTCGTCCATGCTCCAATACCAGCACCCGATCAGCGATCTCTACCGTCGATAATCGGTGCGCAATAATTATTGCGGTCCGGCCAGCAAGCACTGTTTGCAATGCCTGCTGAACAAGCCTCTCGCTAGGAATATCAAGCGACGAAGTTGCCTCATCAAGAATCACCACCGCAGGATCAGCTAGAAATACTCTGGCGAAAGAAAGCAACTGTCGCTGGCCTGCCGACAATCGCGACCCTCGCTTACCAACATCTGTGGCATAACCTTGCGGCATCGCTTCAATAAAAGTATCTGCACCTACCGCATGAGCAGCAGCCTGAATCTCAGCTGCTGATGCCCCCGGTTTACCAAAAGCGATATTGTCTGCCACCGATCCATCGAACATGAAGTTCTCTTGGGTTACCATCGTGACAGCTCGACGCAGATCATCGTCACTAAGCTGACGCAGATTTACCCCATCGAGACAAACCTCACCCGACGTCGGATCATAGAAACGCGCTACTAGCTTGGCGATCGTAGTTTTACCAGCACCAGTTGTTCCCACTAAAGCCACTGTCTGCCCCGCTCGAATATGAAGATCTAGATCAGGAAGAACTACCCTATCTGACACATACGAGAACCCCACATGGTTGAAGTCAATAGCCCCAGCTACCGTAGCCAATGGTGTCGGATCTGCAGGTTCTACGACGCTAGGGGCTTCCTCTAACACACCTGACAGTTTCTCTAAAGCTGATATCGCTGACTGGAATGTGCTGTAAAACTCACTGATTTCACCCATCGGTTCAAAGAACATCCGTAGGTATAGCAAGAAAGCAGTAAGAACACCAAGAGTCATCTGACCTTCCATAACGAAAAGTCCACCAATGATAAGAACCATGCCAACGGTGATACTTCCAATCAGACGTACCCCTGGCATGAATATCGCCATCAAGCGGGAAACCCCCACCGTGGCATCTTCATAGTTATGCGATACCTCTTGGAAAATCTGTTGATTACGCGGCTCTCGACGATACGACTGAACAGCCCGCATTCCAGACATCGTCTCGCTGAACTGCATGATGACAAGCGCTGACTTTGCTCGAACATGACGGAAAACCCGAGTTGATGCTTTAGAAAACCATGCCAAGAGCAAGAGCATCGCCGGGAATGAAAGTAGACAGATTAATCCCAGACGCCAGTCGAGAGTCACTAAAAGTATCCCCACCCCGATCAGCGTAAGGATCGCGGTGATGAGCGAATCCAGACCACCTGACACCAGTTCTTTGACAGCATCCATATCGCTAGTCATACGAGACACAACTCGACCCGAGGTGTATTCATCATGGAAAGCAACATCGAGAGTTTGGAACTTTTTAAAAACTCGACGCCGCAGCTCCAGCATCATTTTTTGCCCGTAAAAGCCAGCAAATCGTAAAAAGAAGATCCGGCTTATTGTTTGCACAGTTATCGCAATAAGCATGCATCCGATCACCGTCAACAGTACTCGTGCCCCCTGATGCGCAATCAGTGGCAGGATCCCCTCATCAAGACCATGTTGAATCAATTTAGGAATTGATAATCTGGCGATATTTTCCAAGACAACCGCAAAAACTAGCAGCCACACATATTTTTTATAGGGACGAATTAAGTCAGCAAGTAGCGCCTTAGAACGTCCTTTCAAGAATTGTGCTCCGTCTTTATCAATAGCATCAGTATTTTCAGCAGCCACACCACGCCAGCTATCAAGATCTATCTGGCTCTGATCATCCGACTGCGTTGGATAGGTAGTATCCGACATTATCGAGCACCTCCTTCCGAGCTATAAAACTCTTTTTCGATGCTGAAATCGGCGCTCAATAACTCTCGATAGGCCGGGACTGTAGCAAGTAGTTCACTATGAGTTCCCTGATGAGTTATCGTTCCGTTCTCAAGCACTACGACCCGATCAGCAAGCAACACCGTCGAGGCTCGATGGGCGACGATCAGCCCCGTAGTTCCAGAAAGAACTCGCTGTAAGGCTTCCTCCACTAATGCTTCAGTGTGGATATCAAGTGCTGAAAGCGTATCGTCTAAAACTAAGATTTTTGGTTGTGCTAATACTGCCCGTGCAAGCGCAAGTCGCTGTCGCTGACCTCCCGATAGGCTCATGCCTTGTTCTCCGATGCGGGTATCTAGCCCCCAAGGTAGTTCGTGTACAAAATGTGCTTGCGCTATCTCAATAGCTTCAGCAATTTGCTGCTGCGAAGCATTGGGTTTGCCTAGCGTCAGATTTTCTCGAACTGACATAGAGAAAAGGGTCGGATTATCGAAGGCTGTTGCGACGATTGATCGGAGGTTTTCTAATTCCAGATCCCGAATATCGACGTCGTCGATAGTGATCGCACCAGCGGTTACTTCACATAGTCGCGGAATCAGCGCAGTGAGTGTTGTTTTGCCAGCTCCAGTGCCACCCACAATAGCTACAGTTTCCCCTGGTTCAACAACTAGATTCAGATCACGAAGTACCGGTTGAGTTGTATCTGGGAAGCAGTAACTGACGTTTTTGAGAACCAGTTTTCCTTGAGGTTCGATTAGTCGCTGTGTTCCAGACATGATGGTTTCAGGAGCATCAAAAACTTCCACTACTCGATCTGCTGCTGTCATAGCTTCTTGGAGCATCGTCAAGAAGAATCCGAGCGAGCTAACTGGCCAAATAAGGCTCAGTAACATTGTGATAAACGCGACGAGCGTGCCCATCGTCAGATTGTTATGAGACGCCGCTAGCGCCCCCATCCCCAAAACTAGTACTAATGTCAGATTGGGAATTACTTCTAGGAATGTCCAAAAAATACTTGTTAATTTCACCTCACGTATTGAGGTCTCAAAAAGTTTATTTATGGAATTGTCGAAGGTGTCATACATATGACGACTACGACCAAAGGCTTTGATCACCCGCAGCCCTTGGACGGATTCTTCTACGCGACTAGCTACGTCGCCCGTCTCGTCCTGCAATTTACGCGAAATCACAATGTAGCGGCGTTCGATGAACAGACACAGCCATACCACTGGGATAACTGCCACCATGACGATCATTCCTAGTGGCGCATACATATGGATCAGCAGACAGATCACTATCAAGATCTGAGCACAGTTCATGACAAGAAAAAGCATGCCAAATCCTAGAAACCGACGAATGGTTCCTAGGTCACTCATGATGCGACTTAACAATTGTCCTGACTGCCAACGTGAATGAAAATCCATCGGGAGTCGTTGCAGTTTGGCGTATAAATCAATACGAATATCAGTCTCAGTACCGACCGTAGCTCTAGCTACCACCCAGCGTCGAAAGAACTGAATTCCTGCCTCAGTTGCTCCTAGCAATAGCGCTAGCGAACCCAGCATGACGACGCCGCGAGCATTCTTTTGCGCGATCGGACCGTCGATTACTGCACGTGTCACCAAAGGAGTAAGGACTCCTAGCCCTACCGCTACAACTGCACACATGAACATCACAACATAGCGCGCCCGGTACGGGCGCATGTATGGGAGCATTCGTTCCAGGGCCGTCCAACTATGAGTACGCTCTGGTTTGGGACGCAGGCGAGGCGGTCGGGTTAGTACGTCGTCGTTTTTCTGCATAGCCTTGCTTCCATCTAAAAATTTTCACAACCACTACTTAACTAAGTGATCTGAATAGATCACAGCTAGTCATTTCTCAGACTAGCTACTTCCGCTAACATTTCGCTAATGATTTTTCTAACGACTCCACGAAAGCCAGTTGCCCGTATCTTTTTCAGTTGCCCAGTAAATCTCTTAGGCATCTGTGAAAGATGTAGGCAACTGTAATCAAGCAACAAAATAAAGGAGACGCTACCCCAACCTGGATAGCGCCTCCTAGCGTTTTAGCAGAAGAAACTTACTTCTTTCCGCAGCAACCTGGCCTTACCAACGTCCCTGCCGTTCCAGCAAGAATTGCTGCCGCATCCGCAAGACGACCGATAGCTGCCATATTTCCGGTAGCTTCGACGAAGCCACAAACGGCGTCGACCTTTGGCCCCATTGAACCAGCTGGCAAGTTCATCTCGCGGAGCTGTCCGGGAGTTGCCTTATGGATTTCTTCGGCATGATCTGTACCAAAGTCCTTCTGGACTGCGGCGACGTCAGTCAGAATCATCAACATATCGGCGTCAAGTGATTCCGCGATCTTGGCTGCCGATAGATCCTTATCGATAACAGCTTCGACGCCGCGTAGCGTACCGTCGGCTTCCCGTACTACCGGAACCCCGCCGCCACCAGAGCAGATGACGGTAGCGCCAGCAGCAACAAGCTGCTTAACTGTATCGAGTTCAACTAAACCTTGCGGCTTTGGCGAACCAACTACCCGACGCCACTTGTCACCGTCAGCTTTGACTGCCCAACCTTTTTCAGCGGCAAGACGCTTGGCTTCTTCTTCGGAATATACCGTTCCAACAAACTTGGTTGGGTTCCCAAAAGCTGGATCTTCGGCATCAACCAAAGTCTGGTTGACCAATGCGACAACCTGACGTCCCGGTAGGACATTCTGTAGGTTCTGAAGCATCCAATACCCAATCATGCCTTGGGTCATAGCGCCTAGGGTGTCGAATGGGTACGGTTCGGTCAGCGTGGCATCGGCGGCAGACTGTAGTGCAAGCACTCCAACCTGTGGACCATTGCCGTGCGTCAGAATGAGTTCATGTTCTTTGGCTAGTGGAGCTAATGCTTCGGCAGCTTTGCGCACATTCTCAATCTGGGTAGTAGCGTCAGGCTTTTCCCCACGCTCTAGTAGTGCATTACCGCCAAGGGCTACGACGATACGCATGCTCAGGCTCCCAAAGTGGCGACCATGACCGCCTTGATGGTGTGCATCCGGTTTTCTGCCTGGTCGAAGACGATCGAAGCATCTGACTCGAATACCTCATCAGTAACTTCTAGAGCTTCCATACCGGTGGTCTGGAAGATATCTTCGCCAACCTTGGTATTGCGGTCGTGGAATGCTGGGAGGCAGTGCATGAACTTAGCGTTCGGGTTGCCGGTGGCTTTCATAGCCTCAGCATTGATCTGGTAGTCCTTGAGGAGGGCAATACGCTCGTCCCATACCTCTTTAGGCTCACCCATGGAAACCCACACATCGGTGTAGAGGTAGTCACAGCCCTTAACCCCCTTCTTCACATCGTCAGTAATGGTGATGCGAGCGCCAGTCTTTTCGGCGATCTTCTTAGCCATTTCGACGATCTCGTCGGAGTTCTGGAGCTGCTTGGGAGCAACCATACGAACATCCATACCCGCCATTGCGCCCGAAATGAGCAGCGAATTTCCGACGTTGTTGCGGGCATCACCGAGGTAGGCGAAAGCAATCTGAGAGAGTGGCTTTTCGCAGTGCTCGATCATGGTGAGCTGGTCGGCGAGCATCTGGGTAGGATGCCATTCGTCGGTAAGACCGTTCCATACTGGAACGCCAGCATATTCGCCCAGAGTTTCTACGAGGGTCTGTGCCGAACCACGGTACTCGATACCGTCGTACATACGACCTAGTACCCGAGCGGTATCAGCCATTGATTCTTTGTGACCAATCTGGGAACCCGACGGGTCCAGGTAGGTTACGTGAGCGCCCTGATCGTGAGCGGCAACTTCGAAAGCGCAACGAGTACGCGTTGAAGTCTTCTCAAAAATAAGAGCAATGTTCTTGCCCTTGAGAAGTGGCTGCTCAGTTCCGGCGTACTTTGCCGCTTTGAGCTGAGCCGATAGATCTAGGAGAAACTTCCACTCTTGGGGAGTGAAGTCGATCTCCTTGAGGAAATTGCGATTGCGCAGGTTGAACGACATCGGTGTCCTTAAGGTGTTGTAGTTCATCGAATGGTCGGCCGACGCACGCCGGTGAGGGCGGTCCTGCTCGAACAACACCCACTCTAGAATGAGACTTCCTTCTCTGGCTACTGGGGGTGCCTTTTTCTGCCCAGATGCCCTAGTAGATGATGCACCGGATACAAAACGCGAAAAGATTTCATCTGAATTAGCAAATAACTAACTAATTTTGATAGCACTTACTCCAGTGGTGTTGTCACGGCAATAACCAATATGCCGTCACAGCATCGAAGCTACTAAGGATTAGAGTTACTGATATGCGTGTTCTTTTCGTCTGTCACGGCAATATCTGCCGCTCCCCTATGGCGGAATTTGTTTTGCGCCGTAGCGTTAAAGAAGCTGGAATGAGCGTAGATGTAGCTAGCGTAGGTATCAGTGATGAAGAACACGGCGGCCCACTCGATTTCCGTGCTCAGCAGGTTCTTCTTAGTGCTGGTTATTCTGCTGCTGAACTAGACCAGCATCGGGCTCGCCTGGTGAAACCAGCAGACCTTTGCAATGCTTTCGTCGTCGCTATGGAAGAACGTCATCGACGAGCACTGCATCAGCTTTCCCCTAATATGGACGTATTCCTGTTAACAGACTTTGATCCAGAAGCCAGCGCAGGAGACCCGGTTACAGACCCGTGGTACGGCGATCTAAGCGGATTCGTAGCTACCCTCGCTCAGCTGGAACGCGCTATGCCAGCTCTCATTGACGCGCTGTCGAAATGACGGGGTATCAACCGGGCAGTAAAGACTACCGCAGAGTTGTAGCGGCACTATTTCTTGCTGGGCTAGCTAGTTTTGCGATGATTCATACTACTCAGCCGATTCTGCCTGAATTAGCTGATGCTTTTGACTTATCCCCCGCTACTGCGACCTTGTCGCTTTCTGCGACTACCTTGTCGCTAGGGGTTGCACTGCTTTTTGTAGGGCCGCTATCTGACGCTATTGGGCGAGTCCGCATTATTCACACCTCGCTTTTTAGCGCCGCTATCTTAACCTTGCTAATTCCACTAGTTAGTTCTTGGTCACTCTTAGTGGGGCTGCGCGCTCTAGTTGGAATTGTAGTTGCTGGACTACCAGCAGTAGCTGTTCCTTATCTCCGGGAAGAAATCGATCGACGCGCGACAGCCCGCGTCACTGGTCTTTACATTGGCGGTAGCGGCATTGGTGGCATGACTGGACGTCTTGTTGCCGGTTTTGCTGCTGACCTGTGGGGTTGGCAGGGAGGTATCGCCGCCGTCGGTGTTTTATCGTTAATTTCAGCGATCTTAGTGTTCCTGTTATTGCCTAATTCCAAAGGTTTTGTTCCTACCGAATTGCGCGCCCGTCAGCTCTGGCTTTCGGGGGTTCAGGCACTCAGTAACCGTGGACTACTCGCACTAAATTGTGTAGGTTTTCTTACGATGGGAGCGCTTGGCGCTACCTTCAATGCGCTTGGTTTTCGCTTGTCCCATGAGCCTTACAACCTTTCGCCAGGGATAATCGGACTCATTTTTGTGGTTTACGCTTTTGGCTCGGTAGCTTCTGCGAGAGCTGGTCGTACCGCCGACCGCATTGGGCCACGAAAGGTAGCTGTTGTGGCACTTCTGCTAGCGGTTTTAGGAGAAGTAATTACGCTTTTTGCTCCACTATGGCTGGTGATAGCAGGAACTACTCTCATGACTATTGGGTTCTTTGCTTGCCATGGGGTAGTAAGTGCCTGGGTTGGCGCCCGCGCCCAGCAAGCTGGCATTGGAGCTGGACAAGCATCAGCTCTTTATCTTTTCCTCTACTACGTAGGATCAGCTTTGGCTGGAACTATGGCAGGTGTCTGTTGGTCACATGGCGGCTGGGGTGCGGTTGTCGCTATGACTGGCACAATGTTTTTTATTGCTTTTCTGTTAACTCTTACCGTTCCCCAACCTGTCGCTACAAAGCGTAGTTCTCATAAACCTTCGTTATAACAATGCTTTTTATCCCCCAAACATGAAAGAGTATGATCATGCACATTCTGGTTGTTGATGACGATCAGGGCGTTCGTGACGCCTTAGCTCGTTCTTTGCAGTACTCGGGCTACGAGATAACTACCGCAAATGACGGTGTCGAAGCGCTCGCAAAACTGTCTCAAATGCGTCCCGCCGCCGTCATCATGGATGTCATGATGCCCCGACTCGACGGGCTAGAAACCACGCGTATGCTACGACAGTCGGGCAATGATGTCCCGATTTTAGTTCTTACTGCCCGTGATGCGGTCAATGATCGTGTCGATGGTCTCGACGCTGGTGCCGATGATTACATGGTAAAGCCTTTTGATCTACAGGAATTGCTAGCTCGGCTACGTGCGCTAACACGTCGTTCCGTGAAACCACAAAGTTTCGGTGGCGCTGGTCAAAGTGATGTGCTTACATTCTCTGATCTATCGCTTGATCTTAATACCCGAGAAGTAACTCGTGCGGGACAAAAAATTAGTCTCACTCGTACCGAATTCGCTCTGATGCAAAGTTTCTTAGAGCATCCCCGACGTGTACTGGATCGTAGCTGGCTACTCAACGAAGTTTGGGGATTCGACTTCCCTACCACCGCTAACTCTTTGGAAGTTTATATTGGCTATCTCCGCCGTAAAACTGAGATAGGTAATACTTCTCGTTTACTTCATACGGTTCGCGGAGTCGGCTATGTTCTACGTGAAACTGCGCCGTGATTCCTCGTCTTGTTGGTCCTAGCCTTCAGCAACGATTGTCCTGGCTTACGGCGACTGCCGTAGGTCTAGCAATCTTCTTCACTGGCGTCTTGGCCTACTTTTTCACTCAGTGGTCACTCTACGACCAACTAGACAAAGAACTGGTAGAAGCAGCTCACGCTATCACCTGCCCAATAGCTAACGATCTCGATAGTATGGGAGGTCTTTATTCGGAGGCACTTCGTGCCGCTAACGTCACGATCGTTGTAGTCAAAGCTGATAACACTCTTTTACGCGTCCCCGATGAAACGGTAAGACTTGATCTAACAACTAGAGAGTTATCTATCGCCCGTCTTCAAGACGATTGGTCCCACCGAACTGGTAGTGGAAATATAGTTGACGGATCAGGGACGGTTCTTTCAACTCAGCTTTACCGAATTGTCGCAGTACCTCTAATTGCCGACAAAGCTCAACTAGATGGTTATTACGCTCTAGTTATCGCACGCCCGCTTGGCCCAACTATTGAAATGCTTGATCACCTAGCTCTCATCATGTTGGGTTTCGGTGCTCTAATGGCAGTTGCTTCTGGTATCACTGGTGCCGTAGTAGCTAAATCCGGTCTACGTCCATTGAGAGAGTTATCTCAAGCTGTTTCTGTAGTAGCAGAAACAAATGAATTAATACCTATTAGCACTACTTCTGAAGATGAAATTGGCGACCTAACCAGTGCCTTCAACTCGATGATGGCATCTCTTGATTCTTCCCAAGAACGCCAACGTCGCCTTATAGCCGATGCCGGGCATGAGCTTCGCACCCCATTAACATCTATGCGCACCAATGTTGAGCTACTAGTTGCTGACGATGAAACTGGCATGTTGCCAGCCGGCGCTCGCGGCGAGATCCTCAAAGATGTTGCTTCTCAGCTTGGTGAGTTCAGTTCTTTAGTCGGAGACCTAGTTCAGCTCTCTCGCGAGGAACAAGTACAAGCCCAGCCCGAGCCGGTAGATCTTGCGGATGTGGTTGGTAAAGCTATCGCTCGTGCTAAGCGACGTGGGCCACGATTAGCCTTTGATGTTTCATTAGAACAACATCTACTTATGGGAGAGCCTGGGCAACTAGAACGCGCTATTACCAACCTGCTCGACAATGCCGTGAAGTTTTCGCCTGATGGCGCGACAGTTCATGTCCATATGCACGATGGACTGTTAGAGATATCTGACGAAGGCCCAGGCATCGCAGATGAAGACTTACCCCATATTTTCGACCGTTTTTATCGATCCGATCGAGCACGTAACACTCCTGGTACTGGGTTAGGTCTTTCTATCGTTTCGCATAGCATCTCTTCTCATGGTGGCACGGTAACTGCCGGACGATCCCCTGAAGGGGGCGCTTTGTTCACGGTTTCTCTACCCACTTTAGATAGCGATGTGGCTGACGAATAGTTTTCGCCAGTCCCGTTAAATCAACCCGAAGCCTCTCAGCGGAACAGACTTATCTCATGTATTTACCAAATCAATAGAAACCGACTTGTTTCTTAGGTAATACCTATATACGATAGTGATGTAAACCACTTCCGACGATGGGAAATGCTATGAACCTCATGAACACGAAGATCAAACCCTTCGCAACCACCGCCTTCAAGCAGGGTCAGTTTGTCGATGTAACCGAGCAAGATGTCCTCGGCAAGTGGGCTATCTTCTTCTTCTACCCGGCCGACTTCACTTTTGTCTGCCCCACCGAACTTGGCGACCTAGCCGATCACTACGAAGAACTACAGAAGCTCGGCGTTGAGGTCTACTCCGTTTCCACCGATACCCACTTCGTCCACAAAGCATGGCACGAGACTTCTGACACCATCGGAAAGATCCCATTCTTCATGCTAGGCGACGCCGCTGGCACCATCACCAACAACTTCGAGAACATGCGCGAAGGCGAAGGCCTTGCCGACCGCGCTACCTTCCTCGTCGACCCCGAGGGCATCATCCAGTTCATGGAGATCACCTCTGAGGGTGTTGGCCGCAACGCCGCCGAGCTAATGCGCAAGGTTAAGGCTGCTCAGTACATCGCTTCTCACCCTGGCGAAGTTTGCCCAGCTAAGTGGGAAGAAGGCGACGCTACTCTTGCCCCATCACTTGATCTCATCGGCAAAATCTAAAAATAAAACTGAACTAAGTAGTGGGCTCTGATTTACAGAGCAGAGCCCACTACTCATAGAAGAAAGACTCTTACTCGGAGAGTCTTTTTAGGACCTATGACGCGTCCTCATCTCTGATTAATCTTTCCTCCCCCCGAAGAATATTAATCAGCGGTGAAGAGTCGTCAAAGCCAACCTATAAGGAGAGCAAATCGTGTCCGTTCTTGACGCTAACCTCACCAACCAGCTCACGCAACTTCTTGGCAATCTAAAGCAGCCAATTGAACTTGCCGCCAGCCTCGACGATTCACCAAAATCTGTCCAAACCCGCGATCTTCTAAACGAAATCGCTGCCCTATCTGATCTGGTCACCGTTACCGAAGAAGCAAACCCGCGTACTCCTTCGTTTGCTATCCGCCGGACAGGTACTGATATTCAGGTACGTTTTGCTGGCGTTCCGCTAGGACACGAATTCACATCGCTAGTTCTGGCGCTACTCCATGTTGGTGGACACCCCACAAAACTTTCCGACGCCCAGATCGAAGCAATTAAAGCTATTCCTGGCGATCACGACTTCACCACATATATGTCGCTCACCTGCATCAACTGCCCCGAAGTTGTGCAGTCTTTCAACATGATGAGCGTGATTAACCCCCGCATTAAGCACACCGCCGTCGAAGGTGGCGCTTTCCAGTCAGAAATTGACGATCACAATATTCTTGCCGTTCCCACCGTTCTCAAAGATGGCGTTGAGTTTGGTTCTGGCCGAATGGGCGTTGACGATATCATCGCCAAACTTGATTCGGGAGCTGCTGAACGTACTGCTGCGGCGCTATCTCAGACTGCCCCATATGAAGTTCTAGTTGTTGGCGGTGGTCCTGCTGGTGCAGCTGCATCGGTTTACACCGCCCGCAAGGGTATCCGCACCGGACTTCTTGTTGAGCGCCTCGGCGGTCAGGTTAACGACACCATGTCGATCGAGAATCTGATTGGCACTCCTAAAACTGATGGCCCAACGTTAGCTGGAAAACTCGCTGAGCATATCCACGACTACGATATCGACGTCATCTCTCCCCAAACCGCTGGCGCGCTTGCGGTAGCTGGAGCGGATGGCTACCACGAAATCACCACTGTTTCAGGAGCTACTCTCAAAGCTAGAACCATCATTCTTTCCACTGGCGCTAGCTGGCGTCTAATGGGAGTTCCCGGTGAAGACGAGTACCGCAATAAGGGTGTCACTTTCTGCCCACACTGTGATGGCCCGCTGTTTAAAGGCAAGAGCATCGCAGTTATCGGTGGCGGAAACTCCGGCGTTGAAGCAGCTATCGACCTTGCTGGCGTCGTAGGCCATGTCACGGTAGTTGAGTTCCTCGACGAGATGCGTGCTGACAAGGTACTTCAAGACAAACTCCGCTCTTTGCCGAACGTAGATGTGATCTTGGGAGCCCAGACCACTGCTGTCGTAGGTGATGGCTCTAAGGTAACCGGTCTTGACTACAAGATCCGCGCTACCGACGAAGCTCGTCACCTTGACCTTGAAGGAGTTTTTGTCCAGATTGGTCTTGTGCCTAATACTGCTTGGCTAAAAGATTCTGGCGTAGAGCTAAGCCCACGCGGAGAAATCGTTATCGACGAGCGCGGCGCAACAAATATCCCCGGTATTTTTGCTGCCGGAGACTGCACCACCGTCCCATACAAGCAGATCGTTATTTCGCTAGGAGCTGGCGCTACTGCCGCGCTAGGAGCTTTCGATCACTTGATCCGTACTTCGGTGCCGCAACAGTGAATATCCGCGATCTAGAGTATCTGGTTGCTCTATCTGAGCACCGCCATTTTAGCCGTGCCGCTGCAGCATGTTATGTGTCACAGCCAACGCTATCTACTCAGATAAAGAAGCTAGAACGTGAACTTGGAGCCCCTCTCATCGAGCGGGGCTCCGGTCCAGTTATCTTAACTTCTGCTGGCGAAGAAGTAGTGACACGAGCTAAACATCTACTTGCTAATGCTGCTGAAATTCGTACTATTGCCAGCCAAGCAGTTAATCCTCGTTCCGGGATTTTCACCTTAGGCATTTTCCCTACTTTGGGACCTTACCTATTGCCTCATATTGTTCCTGCGATTCGCAGTCAATTACCTGAGCTACGACTACGACTGGTCGAAGATAAGACAACAGAACTTCTTACTTCATTGCGGCAAGGAAAACTTGATGCTGCCATCGTAGCGACGCCAGCAGATACCGAAGGTTTCTCGGAGATACCACTTTTCCGAGAAGAATTCGTTCTTGCTATCCCTGCTGACTATCCACAGATTACGGCTCCCGCTACTGCTGAAGCAATGGCTAATAGCGATATTTTACTTCTCGACGAAGGCCACTGCCTACGCGAGCAGGCACTAACTTTCTGCCAACAAATTGGGGCTTCTGAGTCTGAGTTCCGAGCAACATCGCTGGAAACCTTACGTCACATGGTGGCGGCTGGCGCAGGGATTACTTTGCTACCTAGACTAGCGATTTCTTCCCCAGTAGCCCTAAATGATGGCATTTCGTTAGTGGAGTTCGCTGAGCCTAAACCGGCGCGCGAAGTGGCGTTATTATGGCGCCAGTCATCACCATTAGGAGATCTGATGGCTGAACTTGCTCCACTGCTACAGCAAGTTCCCGGAGGGTTAATCACACCGTTGTAGTTATCCACAGGCTTTTCCACCTTTGGGGAGAACTACACCAATGTTATTTTGTTCTAACTACTGAAAAGACAATGAAAGGGTGGGAACCTAATTTGGTTCCCACCCTTCCCTCTTGTCACTTATGTTCGCTACTAACCGACTAGTAAAGAACTAAGAGAGTTCATTTAGTGACGGCGACGCCCCTTTTTCAAAGTGACTACACCACCAGCTAGTGATACAACAGCAAACAACAGAACTCCTGCAGTAGCTGCATCAGCACCTGTTCTAGCCAACGGAGATGGCTTAGCAGGTTGTCCAGGAGTAGCAGGAGTTACTGGAGTTAAAGCATTATCCTTAGGAGCAGGTTGCCCAGGAGCAACAGGGACTCCGGGAACTTCTGTATTACCAGCACCAGGAGCAGTTATATCTCCTGCGACATACTCTGCATCTGAATCCGATTCAAAAGTTATCCCTTCTTCCTGCGGAGCAGCAGCAGTGGTGTTCAATTCTTCTACTGGTGCCGCCATGTATGAATACGCCATAGCACGACGAACACTGGCATGGATTTCTACATCCACCAGCTTGCCATCGATGAACATTCGGAGCGGTCCTTTGATTCCAAAGAGAGTAAGCAGACCTCGTACCTTAGGTCCCTTATTCTTAACTTTGATCAAAACAGTTCCATCAGCACGTTTAGTACAACTGATCTCAATCGAGTCACCCTGACTAAACCGTGCCTTCATCTGCCCGCAGCTTCCCTTAATGGTCTGCTCTGGCCGCTGCAAGGTTACTTGCACCTTACGCGTTACCGTATTTCCTTTATCATCCTGAGCTGTCAGTAACAAATCCACAGTTTCATCTAGCTTAAGTTCCTTCGTGTCAGCAGTGATCTTGTACGACGTATTGGCAGCACCATTAACGATTACTGAATACTTTTCAAGCAGCTGCTTCATAAGATCTCCGGAATCTGGATTAAGCACAACAACATCAGGACCTTCGATAACAATGTCATCTTGCACCATAAATGGTGATGCGAATGTCGCTACTCGTCCTGCTCGGTCTGTTGCTACGGCTTCCAAAGTGTGCTTTCCTGATTCCACAGCATCAATCTCATAGACCAGAACTGTTTCTACTTCCTCAGAAGATTCAGCCGGAGCGGCAAAAACTTCCACTGAATTAGTTGTTGCTGCAGCAGGAGTTTCGCTAACTGTAGTTTCTGGTGCGGTAACTCCTGAACCGGTTGATGTAGCCGCTGCTGCTGGTTGCAACGTTTCTACCGGCTTTGCCGGATCACTAGCATTTGCGAGAACAACTTTAGCGCCCCGGGCACGGACTATCTTGGTCTGCTTGGCGGCAACTTCATTGCCATCAAGTTTGACTGTCAAGGTAGCTAAATGGTCATCAGTAGCTTTCACTAATATCTTTTGACCAATCTTGACTTGACTAACATCTGCGGTAATAACTGGATCTGCTAAATCAGTAACTACCGGGATGCTCCGTTCAATACCATTACCCACAAAATCCTGCAAGCTGATACGAATAGTTTGCTTATCGCCGGACTTAACAGTCGTCTTGTAGGCTCGCTTATTGATCTTTTCTCCTGAATCCCAGATGCTCTCGTAATTGGCAACAATATTGCCATTTACAGCCATCTTGTATCCAAAAGCGTCATCCCATACAGCGCCTTCTAGCGTGACGTCACCAGCAGCTTCTTTCAGATAGATTGCTCCATCTTCTGATATCTGTGGCGTTGTCCTCAATTCATAACCAGGGAGATTGCTGTCGTATAGGAACTTCCAATCAGCTTCCACAACATGCCCTTTAGCATCTTTAACCGAGTAAGGAATCGATGTAATTGCTTTATCTAAAGCAATCTTGACCGAGAAGCGACGCTGTTCGTCAATAACTACCGGTTTGCCTTGAATCCGGAACTCGCTAGGACGGCTGCTCCATTGTCCTGATAGCGTCAAAAATGCCTTATTATCAACAATCTCAAGACCTTTATAGGTGCGATCTATGATGTATTCACCTTGTCCGAAAGGTTCTACAACCTTACCGTTCGGGTCACTGATGCCATCCAAGCGCTTTTCATCGAAAGAAATAACTAATTCACCAGTTTCTGCCGGGCGAGCCAGTACTATCTTTGCTCCTCCGATATTAAGGAACTTATAGGTTTTAGGGTTAAAACCATCAAGACCTAGCAAAGATAAGGCCTCTGCTGTTGCTTTCGGTTTTACCGTTACCTTAAATGTTCCATCAGCATTTATAGCAACAGGGTCAAGCTTGTCATCAAGTAGCCATAGCTTGTCATCGGGATTATCAGTTACAGGCTTAGCTCGCTCATCTTTAACCGTACCTTCTATTACTGCTTCTCCATTAGCATCCAAAAGTAATTTTCCTTGAGTATCAAGAGAAGCTTTTGTCACTGTTACAACAGGTGGAGTGGTATCGATAACGACCGGAAGTACTGCACTAGCAATTTCTTTGCCATCAGCATCGAAGCCTTGCAGTTTTACTTCCTTACGACCTTCAGCAGCCGGGATAGCTACGCTACCCTTGCCATCGGCAATAGCAACCGGAACACCATCAACCTTAGCTGTCTTAACATCTGGCGATGCCACGATATTTAACGTAATTTTCCCATCGCTGATTAGCAGCTTACCAGCAGAATTCGTAGATTTAGCGTTTATGGGATGCGCATAACTATCAGTGCCATCAAAACCAACAATTGCCGATCCTACGAAATCGTAGATAACCCCAGGGTTACCGGCGTAGTCGACAAAGTCAATCCTGATATAACGTCCAACAGTATCTCCAGAAACCGTGAATGAAGATCCAGTATACGACTCATTGTGCTTCTTTTCGATAGGAGCACCCGTCTGTCCATCGCTGATCTTAACATCATAGAAGCTAACCCCTGATTTATCTTTGAAGGTTAGATCGTAAACCCAATCAGTTCCATTCTGAGTTTTCTTGATGATGGGTTCTGCCACAACAGTATCTGTCTGGAACGGAAGATCAACACTTTGCCACGGCTGATCACCAGAAAGACGGGTTTCTATCCGATAAGTGTAAGTACTATCAGGAACTTTAACAAAGCTATCGCTATTGGAATCGTAAATAGTTCCATTCCAGCTAGCTGCTGATATGTCATAAGTGCGACGCTCTTTAATTATTTTTCCTAATGTGGAACGTTGCAGATCACGACCTTCACCCAAGTTCGCAATCATGTTTCCATCTTTATCGAGAATAGAGAATCGAGAATCTCTTGCTGAGCGCAGTAACATGAGAGCAGGGAAAATCTCATCATTGATGCCATCACCATTTGGAGAGATCCATCCAAGCAACCCCTCACGACTCAATACTTTTGAACCATTTTTCGTGTATAACGATGTGTAGTTGAAATTAGTATTTTTTACTCCAGCAGCTGCCAGAATCTCATCAGTTTTGGTACTAATCTTTTTACCATCTTTGTCATATTGCGAATGGTCGACAATTGGCTCAGCATTCCAATCACCAACAAATCCCATATACGGAAGTGAAAGTGATGGTTGATCTGCATCATTAGATGTGAACTTAGTCCATCCTTCAATCCAGTGCCGCGATCCTGCATCAGACTTCACTGTAAATTCTACGGAAGTCTCGCCACCAGCTGGGATTGTTACCGAAGGAGTTGAAGCTGTCAGAGTTTCTTTAGAGCATACTGTGGCTACCGGGATTGTTGGTGAGTATTGTTCATTCAGTACACAAGTACCGCCGGCAGTAAAGGTACGCGGCTTATCACCCTTGTTCTGCAACTTAACTGTGAACTTCTTTTCGCCACTGAAAGCACGTAGCGGAACGTTAGGTTGCCCATTAACTGTCGCGAAAACCGATGTTTGAATAGCGTTATCGGTTTGAGCTAGCCCGGCACCAATCTGGCGAGGAGCTAATGGAACTCCATTAGTTTCAATAATTTGTGCCGTGTTAGAAAGAGCAACCTTAAGTAAAGCACCACGATCTGCAGGAGACATTTCCTTGAAACGCTTGTTGTACTCCTGCATACCTAGAGCGAATACACCCGCAATATGTGGGGTTGCCATTGAGGTACCCGACATATTCTGGTAGTGATTATCGTTGGCCAATGACCATACTGAACCACCAATACCAGCAATTTGCGGCTTAAACTCTAATTCTGGAGTGGCACCCCAAGACGTAAAGTCAGAAGCTTTGGCAGCTTCAGCATTGGGAAAAACACCATGATCGTTAGTTAGCTTAACTTCCAGACCAGCAGCAATCTGTTCTTTCAGTTTCTCACCAACACTCTGAAATACAGAAGCACCCGGAATGGTAATAGCCTCAAGACCTCCCATACCTACGAAAGAATCTCCTTGGCTGTTGTAAACAATAACGCCGCTAGCTCCGCCAGAAATCGCATTCTTGAATTTATCTACAAATGCGATTTGTCCGCGCTTAATCAAACACCAGTTTCCCTTGGCAACAGCTGTAATGTCTTCTGGTTTACCTAGACCACAATCAATCAGCTTATGCGCCGCGCCATCTACGTTTCCAGTAGAAAGCTGGTATCCAAAGTCAAAGTTGCCTCCTTGCCAAGTTGCCTTAGCAAGAGAAGCAACAGCATGTGAGTTGTTGATTGAAGCTACCGCAAAGGCACTAGGTGACGCAGCAGGACTTCCCATAGATCCATTGTCAAGCATACCTGATAAATCAGTAGGAATACCTTGTGGCGAGAAGTTTAGACCATCATTTCCTGAAGCAACAATGACTTGAACGCCGGCTTTAACTGCGTTAGCGATAGCTCGACCTTCACCAACTGCACCTTCATTGAGGCCATTTGGTGAACCTAGTGACATATTGATTATATCTGCACCAAGTTCTACCGATTTCTCGATAGCGGCAATAACGTCGTCTTCGCTAGCGCCAGTTCCATGGAATGGATCATTTGGGAATACTTTCATTGCTAGCAACTGGGCGTTAGGCGCAACACCATTTATCCGACCTGATGCTATTGAGGCCTCTTTGCCTGCATTTGCTGCGACGATACCCGCAACATGCTGTCCATGCTGCGAACCAGTGTCTTTTACGGTGGAGTTGTTGTCTGCAAAGTTCCAGCCGTAGGGAATCTTATCCGTCCAACCAGCTTGGGGAACCATCTTTTTAGCTACACCATCGTCAAGACGGAAATCTTGGTGAGCGATATCAATACCAGAGTCAATAATTGATACTAATAATCCTTGACCATCTACACCACGCTTGGTACGTGCCAACGTAGATTGTGTTAGATCATTAGCAGTATTCATTGATGGATAGAACATTGCCATTCGTGTTACCGACTTTACCGCAGGATCAGCTTCGATCTCACGGATTTTATTGGCTGGTACAGCAGCCGAGAAGCCATGCACTAGCTTCCCAAACTGACGACGAATCGTGATTCCGTCTTGTCCATCCCAGCGACTAACAACTTGCTGCACCTGCATAAGACCAGCAGCTTCGTCACCAGCTCCATCTGGTTGGCTCTTTAATAGAACCATAACCTTTTGAATCTCAGTGCCTTTGTCGAGGTATTCGACGGGGGCTTCTGGTGATCCTGCTGCAGGCGCCGTAGCGATGTCAGGATTTGGCGGCTCCGGTGCCGCGAAAGCTGGGGTTGCAGCGAACCCCACTGTTAGGGCACCCGCAAGGGCTAACCCAAGATACTTCTTCATGCGTTTCTCCCGTATCGGGCTCAATAACCGAAGGGGGAAATTTTATCACTTAGTGCCGTGATGCATCGGAGTTTTGAGCAAGGGTGGTCCACGCGCGTGGATATGTGAAAATTACCCACATTATTAACAGCTAGATAGCTTTTACTCAATAGCGAAACCAAACTGTTATAAACAAATCCCTCCATAATGGAATAAGCTGAAAATAATAAACTTTTCGGACCTATGGTCTGGCTGATCCGCCAAAAAAGTACTAAGCTTGGTCGGTCGAAAGGGAACCCCATGCACACCGTTGGCTTCGATCACGACAAGTACCTTGAACTGCAAGGCAAACACATCCAAGAACGTCGCGACCAGTTTGGAGGTAAACTTTATCTCGAATTCGGCGGAAAATTATTTGATGATCACCACGCATCTCGCGTCTTGCCAGGCTTCACTCCTGATAACAAGATCAAAATGCTGGAAACTCTCAAAGATGAAGTAGAAGTTGTTATTGTCGTCAGCGCTAAAGACTTATCCTCTGGAAAAGTTCGCGCTGATCTAGGAATCCCATATGACGAAGACGTACTTCGTCTAGTTGACGCTTTCCGTAACTATGGGCTTTTCGTCGGCAGCATTGTGATTTCTCACATGACTGAAGATAATCGGGAAGCTAAAGCATTCAAACGTAAGCTAGAAAAGCTTGGGCTAAAGGTTTATCGCCACTTCCCGATCAAGGGATATCCCCATGATGTTGCTCACATTATTAGCGATCAGGGATACGGTAAGAATGAATATGTCGAGACCAGCCGCGATCTGGTTGTCGTCACAGCGCCTGGCCCTGGTTCTGGAAAGATGGCTACTTGTCTTTCGCAGCTTTACCACGATCATCATCGGGGCGTTAAGAGCGGATATGCCAAGTTTGAGACTTTCCCAATCTGGAATCTGCCACTAGAACATCCGGTTAATATCGCTTATGAAGCAGCAACTGTTGATCTCGACGACGTCAATATGATTGACCCGTGGCATCTTGCCGCTTACGGTGAACAGTGCGTTAACTACAACCGCGATGTTGAAGTTTTCCCAGTTCTGGAACGCCTCTACACACAGCTACAAGGATCATCGCCCTACAAATCCCCTACGGATATGGGTGTCAATATGGCTGGGCATTGCATCAGTAATGATGAGGCATGTCGTGAAGCTGCTAAACAGGAGATTATCCGTCGCTACTATAAGGCGCTGGTTCATGAGGCTAAAGAGGCCTTGGAACCTGTGGAATCTGCGCGTGCAGCACTCATTATGAGCCGGGTTGGCGTCGATAAGGAGCATCGTCCCACGGTAGTTCCAACATTGGAATTAGCTAAAAAGACTAAAGCTCCTACGGCAGCTATCGAGCTTCAAGACGGCACGATCATCACAGGTAAGACCACTGAATTGCTTGGAGCTTGTTCAGCTATGCTGCTCAATGCTTTGAAGCATATTGCTGGTATCGATCAGCGGTTTGATCTACTTGCCCATGATGTTATTGCTCCGATTAAGGAACTTAAAGTACGTCATTTGGGAAGTAAAAATCCTAGACTTCATACTGACGAAGTTCTGCTTTCGTTAGCGACTTCTGCTACATCTAATCCTGTTGCTAAGGCTGCATTAGAGGCACTTCCGGAGCTACGTGGTTGCGACGTTCACACTTCAGTGATCTTGGGACCTGTTGATGAGCGGATTTTCCGTTCATTGGGAATCCATGTCACCAGCGAACCGATTTACCAGAGCAAATCTCTTTACCGTAAACGCTAACCGAGTTTTAATTGCCTGTGTGTAGTCTGGCTAATCAGCTACACACAGGCATGAGATATCAGAGCAATTCTAGGAGAATGGTTTTTATGGATACTAGAAAGTTTCTCCTGAGTACTCTCTGTGTTCTTACCTTCATAGCAGTCATAGGATGGATTTCTGGCGAGTACTCGTGGGCTGTGAAATTATCAGCGGTGATCGGAGCTGCAGCTTTGGTCAATAGTTTAATTGAATCTAAAAAATGATTTTGAGACGTCCATAAACCATCTAACTAGATTCGTTGCCTGTGTGTAGTCTGATCTGGTCAGCTACACACAGGTTTTTGCTTTATTACTGGCTACCGAAAAGATTCTCGTGATAAATCTATGGCAGAGCACCAGTACCCCTGAGGGTATTTTTACCGTAATAGCTACTGAAAATGATGTTGTTATTGCAGCAGGTTGGGGTGAGCTTTCCCAAGTAATCCCACGGCTCCCCTTGCCGCTCCGATCCGTAACGTTACAAGAGACCTCACAGCTTGCTGCTATTGATGCTGTAGCCGCACATAGCGACGCAGATGTGAACGCAATCGGTACTGTCCCCGTCGCCTATAACGGAACAGATTTTCAGCAGCGCGGTTGGCAAGAGCTACGACGTATCCCCGCTGGCTCAACCGCTACCTACCGTGATATTGCCATTCGTTTAGAGAAACCAACCGCAGCACGAGCTGCCGCATCCGTATGTGCCCGTAATCGTATTGGGCTTTTCATACCTTGCCATCGAGTTGTCAGAGCTAATGGTTCCTTATCTGGTTTTCTATGGGGAACTGATTGCAAAACTTCACTCTTACGGCGCGAAGGTATCACTCTCTAAAAATCACCAAGAACGCACCCCGATGTGATGCGTCTCACAGCACAGGACTAGAGTCACTTCAGCAACGACGCAGGAGGGACCCCTTCAATGACTTATACCCAACCAATTGCCCAGCGATTCAGTGATGTGGCATCGTCGCCTATCCGTGACATTCTCTCGGTAGTAGGCAGAGCCGACATTATTTCTTTTGCTGGCGGTATTCCTGATCCTTCTTTGTTCCCGGTAGCAAAAATCAGAGAATCCATCGAATGGGTTTTAGCTCATCAACCTTCCCGCGCATTACAGTACGCCACGACAATCGGCGAACCTGAGATCCGAGAGCAAGCAGCACGACGACTCTCTCGGCATCTTCCTACTACCGCCGACCAGATCCAGATCACTTCTGGATCCCAAGAAGGTATCTACTTGGCGGTTCAGGCACTAGTTGACGCTGGTGATGTTGTCCTAGTGGAAGAACCCACTTATCTGGCAGCTATCCAAGCTTTCCGAATGACCGGAGCTGAAGTTATATCGGTTCCTTCCGATAGCGACGGGGTTCTACCTGATGCATTAGAGCGACTCATCCAAGTTCATCACCCTAAATTTGTTTATCTCATTCCTACTTTCCAAAACCCTTCTGGCAATTGCATCCCGCTAGAGCGACGTCATCAGATTGCCGAGATTTTGGTTCGTACCGGAACTATGCTGCTTGAAGATGATCCTTACGGCGAGATTCGCTACGACGGAGATCCGCTACCCCCTATTGCATCTATGCCTGGAATGTCAGCTCAGACGTTGCTACTAAACTCCATGTCTAAGGTACTTGCTCCTGGTTTGCGAGTGGCTTGGATGCGTGGCGAAGGCCCCATCATGCGCGCCATTGAAGTAGCGAAACAAGCTATCTCTTTGCAGTGTTCGGTTACCGACCAGCTTGCGGTAGCTAGGTTCTTAGAAACTGAGGACCTTGACGCCCATATCCGTGAGATTATCGAGGTCTATCGTTCTCGTCGCGATACTTTGCATGATTCTCTTTCTAAGATTCTTCCCGATACGAAGATTGAAAAACCCGTAGGTGGCATGTTCTACTGGGCCAAGTTAGACGATCAAATTGATACGGCACGACTCTTGACGCTAGCTATGGAAGAAGGCATGGCTTTTGTGCCCGGCTGGCCGTTCTACGCCAACAATCCTGATCGTTCCACGATGAGAATGTCTTTCGTGACCAATACCCCAAATCTCATTACCGAAGGCGTAACTCGACTGTCTAGAGCACTAGCGCGTTACTAGTTGTCTTGCCGCAGTTTGGTTGGGCTGTCAAGATAGAGATATGGCTAACATCTCTCTGCGAGGCACTTGCGTCCATACTGTCGGCGAATTACCTGCCGTAGGTTCACAACTACCTGAGTTTACGCTTGTCGCCGCTAATCTTTCAGAGCTAACTAAGGCTGATTTTATTGGACGACGACTAGTGCTGAACATCTTCCCGTCTATTGATACGGGAGTCTGTTCAATGAGCGTACGTAAGTTCAATGAAGAAGCAGCAAATCTAGTAAACACCACTGTTCTATGCGTTTCTATGGATCTTCCTTTTGCCATGACTCGCTTCTGTGGCGCTGAAGGTCTTGAAACAGTAATTACTGGCTCAGCTTTCCGCTCTACTTTTGGCGCTGACTACGGCGTAACTTTGGCCGATTCACCGATGGCTGGTCTGCTAAGCCGCGCAGTAGTCGTAGCTGATGAAGATGGCGTAATTCTCCATAGCGAACTTGTTCCTGAGATTTCCCAAGAACCTGATTATGCTGCAGCCCTAGCAGTGCTTGCATAAGCTATCTGCAAACTTACGATGCCCGTCCTTTAGCTAATAAAAGGACGGGCATCTGTTTGCCAGTCGATAACCTCGCGGTCACATCTGAACCAATAGTGGCAGGCCCCGAAGGAACCTGCCACTATTTTTTATTGAAGCTAGGCAGTAAAACCTAGTTCAAAATGTTTTACTTTGCAGCAACAACAGCAACTGGGATGTGTGCTACGACTGCGTCGGTTAGCTGGATAGCAACCTGATGAGAACCAACTGTTTTGATCGGCTTAGCGATCTTAACAGCGCGCTTCTCAATAGCTGGTCCGCCAGCTTTCTTAACAGCAGTTGCCACATCGGCAGCAGTGATAGCACCGAAGAGCTTTTCGCCACCTTCAGAAACACGAGCAGCAATCTCGACGGTCAGACCCTCAAGCTGTGCGCGCACCTCCTTGGCATGCTCAAGACCACGAATTTCTTTAGCGGCTTTAGCGCGCTTGATGCCCTCGATCTGAGTAGCCGCACCGCGGCTCCAGAGAATCGCAAAGCCACGTGGTAGTAGGTAATTACGACCGTAGCCGTCTTTAACCTCAACAATGTCGCCGGGGGCGCCGAGCTTATCGACACCGCGGGTAAGGATGAGCTTCATCTTCCTGGTGTCCTTTCTCAGCGAGCGGTCGACGCGTAGGGAAGCAAAGCAACCTCACGCGCATTCTTGATGGCGGTTGCAACCTTACGCTGCTCCTGAACAGAGAGCCCGGTTACACGGCGAGCGCGAATCTTTCCACGCTCAGAGATGAACTTCCGCAACGTGGCGGTGTCCTTGTAGTCGATATTGCCGATTTTAATTGCCTTTACTGGGGCAATTTTCTTCGACTTATTCAGCGGCTTACGCTGAGAGGCCATTGTGGTGCTCTCCTTCCGAAAGCCCGGCAATGATGCCGGAATGGGCCAAATTTACTGGGGAGGGCTATCTGCCACGAAGAACAGATAGTCATAATTGACTAGAACGGCGGTTCGTCTGACTGCTGTGGCTGTGCCCACGGATCATTCTGGGGCTGCGGCGCACGGTTTGTACCGCCACCATAACCACCTGAATTGCCATAGTTACCACCAGCAACAGCGTTGTTGTAGCCACCACCATTATTTCCGCTATTCCACGAATCATCTGAGCGACCGCCGCCTTGACCAGCGCCACCGCTTGCGCGAGTGACTCGAGCCGTAGCGTAGCGAAGCGAAGGACCAACCTCGTCGACCTCAACCTCAAATACCGTACGCTTTTCACCCTCGCGGGTTTCATAGCTACGTGCTTTAAGACGCCCGTTGACAATCACTCGCATGCCCTTAGTCAGGGACTCAGCAGCATTTTCTGCTGCCTGTCGCCAAACTGAGCAATTAAGGAACATCGCGTCGCCATCTTTCCACTCGTTTGCTTGACGATCAAACGTACGAGGGGTCGAAGCGACAGTAAAATTAGCTACTGGCGCCCCAGATGGGGTAAAACGCAGCTCAGGATCAGCAGTTAGATTGCCGATGATCGTAATAGGAGTTTCGCCTGCCATTGATTTCTCCGATCAAACCGTGGATATCCCTTGTTTTGTCTACACAGTTTTTCATGCTGCACTGACAAAACGGGAGAGGTCCTGTGGAAAATGAGCTCAGTGGAGCTCGGGACGCAGAACCTTAGTGCGGAGGATCGACTCGTCAATTGTCATCAAGCGGTCGAGTTCCTTGACGTCGGCAGGGGTAGTCGTCAAGCTAAGCACGACGTAGATCCCTTCAGACTTCTTCTGGATGTCGTAAGCAAGACGGCGCTTGCCCCAGCTATCGACATTATCAACGGTGCCGCCACCATTGGTGATCACTTGCAGGTGTTTCTCCATCATGGGAGTTACCTGACGCTCGTCAACATCAGGGTTGATGATGACCATGACCTCATATTTGCGCATCGCGTACTCCACCTCCTCTGGACTGAGCGGCCACGGGACGCTCCCGTGACAGGAGGGCGATATGCCATGTTCAACGAATTGGTCGAAGAACCCCTCTAGTCTACGTCCTAGCGACCCAACAACCAAACCTTTACCAAAGGATAGGTTTTAGTGATTATTGCAGGTGTTAGTAGCCAGAATTATTAACCAGAATTACTAAACACTCAGCAGTATCACTCTCCCTTTCTACGAAGAGCAGCAAGTTTTGTGTACATATCCTCAATAACTTCACTGAAGCGCTTCTCTACCTCTTTACGTTTCACTTTTAGAGTTGGCGTCAAAAGACCGTTTTCTAGCGTGAATTCTTCCATCAGAACCCGCACATCTTTGACTTGCTCATGGCTAGGTAATTTGGCAGTCAGCGCAGCAATACGCGATTTCATTTCCTCCATAATGCGCGGATTAGCCAACAGTTCTTCGCGATTAGCCCAACTTACTTGCAAGCTACGCGCTAAATCTTCTAGGTGTGCCATAGAAGGAGTAACTAATAGCGTCACAAAAGGTCGATCATTTCCTAGCAATACCGCTTGTTCAAAAAGTGGATCGGCTAGCAACATTCCCTCAATAGGCTGCGGAGCAATATTCTTGCCACCAGAAGTCACCAAAATATCTTTCAAACGATCGGTGATCGTTAAGAATCCATTTTCATCGATATACCCAGCATCCCCGGTATGAAGCCAGCCATCTTCATCGATGCTCTCAGCGGTTGCTTCTGGGTTATTCCAATACCCAGCCATGACATTCTCGCCGCGGTAAAGAATCTCTGAATCCATACCGATCCGGATTTCACCACCACTCATTACTTGCCCTACCGAACCCATCTTGAAAGCAGTGGGTCCGTTAAATGTAATTAATGGAGCTGCTTCTGTCATTCCGTAGCCTTGAATAATAAGCAGGCCCGCTGCTGAGAAGAACTCTTCTACATCTAACCTCAGCGGAGCCCCTCCAGAAATCATCAGCGTTTTAGGGCCACCAACTACTTCACGAATAGATCGCAACACCAAAAAATCTGCCAACGGTAGCTGTAGTCGCCACCACAAAGCTGGACTCTTACCTTTTCGATAGGCATGCTGAGCTTGTCCACCTACTCTTAGCGCCCACTCAAAGATCTTCTTTTTCTTTGGTGAATCAGAAACTTTTTCTTCCACACCCGCCCGAATTTTTTCATAGAGACGTGGCACACATGCAAAAATCGTCGGACGTACTCGCCCAAACATTTCGATAACACTCTTAGGGTCAGTGCAATACGTATTCATACACCCATGAGACATGATCCAAAATGTCCAAGCTCGCTCCAACGAATGAGACAGTGGCAGAATCGACAGACTGTGATCTTCACAACCAATGTCATAGACCACATCTAAGCTACTCATTTCAGCAATAAAAGCCTTATGCTGCAGCATCACACCTTTAGGAGAACCCGTGGTTCCCGAAGTATAAATAATCGTGGCAAGATCATCACCACTGACCTGAGCTAATCTACGAGCAACTTCTGTCCCAGTAGCCTCTTTTATACTACCAAAATCAACCCATTCAATTACATCAGTAGCGTCAATAGGATCGAATGAAAGCACAAAACTTAGCAACGGCAGAGCTGACCGGATCGGTGCTACTCGCGCATATTCCGCAGCTCCTTCGACGATGATTCCTACAGCTGCACAATCTCGCAAAATATAGTCAATTTGCTCAGAGGTAGATGTGGGATAGATCGGAGTCGGCACCGCTCCAATCCTTAGGAGCGCATAGTCTGCTACTGTCCATGCCACTCGGTTATGGGAAAAGATAGCAACTCGGTCACCAACAGCTACTCCTTGCTCAATAAAGCCACGAGCAGCACGTTCAATAACTTGGTCCAGTTCTCGATAAGTCAAAGAACGCCAGCTGTCACCTTCTGGCTCGCGCGTTGCAATGCGATCGCCGTAATTTTCTACGGAATCATGAAATTGCAAGGCAATGTGTGGAACACGCATGAGGCCTCCTGCTCGAGTTTATGGTCTCTATCGTTGCGGCTAGAAAAGGGTAATGTATGAAAAACCACTACAAAGCCTTACTGAATCTGAAGTAGGTTTCCCACAAATGTAGTTAGTGACGTTTCTTTTTGGCGTACATTTCTTCAATCAGATCTGCGAATTTTGCCTCAACAGAGGCTCGACGCACTTTAAGTGTAGGAGTAACGGTTCCCTCATCGATAGAGAGTCCTCTCATGAGTCGAATATCGCGAATCTGCTCAAACCCAGGTAGTCGTTCTTGCAGCGCAGCCACTCTTTCCTTCACTACATCAAGCAAAGCGGGATTGGTCACAAGATCTTCAGCACTGCTCCAAGTTACATGAATCTGACGAGCAAGTGCCTCTAATCCAGCTATTGAGGGCTGCACTAAAGCCGTTAAATAAGGGCGGTTATCTCCAATCACTACCGCATATTCAAAAAGTGAATCTGCCAACAGCAGCCCTTCAATGGCTTGCGGGGCGATATTTTTACCCCCCTCAGTCACAATGATGTCTTTTAGGCGATCAGTGATAACAACATAACCTTGGGTATCGACATAGCCAACGTCACCGGTATGGAACCAACCTTCAGCGTCGAAAGCTTGTGCCGTAGCTTCTGGATTGTTCCAATAACCTTTGGTGATGTGAGGTCCTTTCAGCAGAATCTCTCCATCAAGACCTACTCGAAGTTCTGCCTCGGGGACTAGCCGTCCTACCGTCCCAATTTTGAACGAAGTTGAACTAATTACTGTAGTCATCGGACCGGTTTCCGTAAGCCCATAACCTTGGCCTAATAACATTCCTGCCGCTGAGAAGAACTCTTCAATTTCTCGACGTAGTGGTGCTCCACCTGAGATCAGCAGAGTTTTTTTACCTCCGACTGCTTCGCGGATATTAGCTAGCACTGCGGCGTCAGCTATTTTCAGCAACCCTCTAAGTAACAACGACGGGGTGCGGCCTTTGCGGTAAAGGTGCTGACATCTGCCGCCAATTCGTAGCGCCCATTCAAAAACTGCTTTTTTAATTGGCGAATCTGCCACTTTTTCATAAGCCCCCGCGTAAATCTTTTCGTAGAGCTTCGGAACAGAAATCAGCGTTGTTGGCCGAGCTGTCACCAACGTATCTGCGATGGTGCGCGGGTTTTCGCAATAAGTAATCATGCCGCCGCAGACTTGCATATAGAACGACCAGTCGCGCTCTAAAGCATGTGCTAACGGTAAAAATGCCACACTAGATTCGCCGGGACCAAGATGCCAATGGTCGTCAATTACGCGCATCTGATGGTCGAAGGAACGATGGGTAATCATCGCACCGCGTGAGGCGCCAGTTGTTCCAGAGCTGTAGATGATGGTGGCGATATCGTCAAGAGTGAGCGCCGCGGTTCGGGCATTGACGATTGCTGTGACGTCTAACGCCTTAGCTTCCCAAGATTCTAAAGTCTCTAAACCCGCCACTGGATCCATTGAGACAACGGTTCCTAGCTCTGGGAGATCACAGGCAGCAATAATGTCTGCTTCTCGCTGTCCAGCAACGACGCATACGGTTGCACCAGAATCTTTGAGAATATGTTGGGCTTGATCAACATTGCAGGTAGCAAAAACTGTCACGGTAATAGCACCTACCGACAGTGTCGCCCAGTCAGCTAGTGACCATTCGGGGCGGTTTGGCGCAAAAATAGCAACTCGGTCACCAGCGGCTACGCCATGTTCAATGAAAGCGCAGGAAAGCTGATCTACTCTGGCTATCGCTTCTGAAAAAGTCCACTGTTTCCAATCGTCGCCAGCACGGATCCGCCACGCAATATCGTGAGGATGTGCAGCGGCAGCAGCACGGAAAGCAACCGGAAGTGGAACGTAACGAGCAATGGACACATTACTAACATACGCTACCGTAACTTCAGATAAGCAGATAACCTCAAGACATGATCCGTATTGGTAGTCACGTTGACCAGCTTGACCCCGTTCGTAGCGCCAAAGAATTAGGTGCCGACCTAGCCCAAATTTTTATTGGCAGCCCGCAAAGTTTCAAAAAACCGCAGGTTACTTCTGGCGGCGGAACAACCGCTCTTCGTGACGATGCAGCTGCTGCAAATATTGATCTCTACGTTCATGCTCCTTACCTAATTAACGTTGCAACAACCAATAATCGTGTTCGGATTCCTAGTCGAAAATTACTGCAACAAACCATAGATATTGCTACTGAGATTGGCGCTAAAGGAGTCATCGTTCATGGCGGTCACGTCACTGCTGACGACGATCCGAGTGCCGGCTTTGCTAACTGGCGCAAGTGCATCGATGGTTTACAGCTAACTACTCCACTACTGATCGAAAATACTGCTGGCGGAGCTAACGCTATGGCGCGTCGCATGGATCGTATCGCCATGCTTTGGGAGGTAATAGCTGATTCTGAGAACATTAATCAGGTTGGGTTCTGTCTTGATACTTGCCATGCTCATGCCGGTGGTAACTCTTTAAGCACAGTTGTGACAGACATTCTTGCGATTACTGGTCGCATCGATTTGATTCACTGCAATGACTCTCGAGACGCTTTTGATTCTGGTGCCGACCGTCACGAAAACTTAGGTATGGGGCAAGCAGATCTAGAACAGATCCTTGCTGTTATTGATGCAGCAGGCGCTCCGATCGTCTTAGAAACTCCTACAGTTGGCGTCGCTGAAGACCTAGCGTTACTAAGAAAACATCTTGCTAATTAAGACGCTGTTTTAAGGTTATTGCTACCTAAATCACACTCGCAAAGTAATCTTCGATACGGTTATCTAATAACGACTGCAAGATCTAGCTAATTTCTCATACCTGCTAAATCTGAAGTTGATCCCGTTAGCTGAAGTTATAAGCGATAGGTTGGGGCTGTGACGAAGACTGTTTACGTAACCTCTCTTGAGGCTCTGTCTGGAAAAGACGCTGTGGCGCTAAGCCTCGTCGATTCCTTCAAGCGCACTGGCGCAAGTGCTGAAATTTTCCGCGCCATTGCTAAAGATGCTGCTGCTGGCTGCTCTACCGCAGCCCTACATGAAGACGCTGAAGCAGCTTTGGCGTCGGTTGTGAAAAACCATCAGATAGCCGCTAAAACTACTGATGTAGTTGTGGCTGTTGGTTCTGATTACGCTGATGCCAGCACCCTAGGAGAGTTTGAAGTCAATGCAGAAGCTGCAGCTTGCCTCAACGCTCCCCTCGTTTTAGTAGTAGCTGCTCAGCAAGCAAGCGCTGCTGATCTTCGGTGGACCATTGAAGCAGCGCTCGCTCGTACCGCTACCGCTCATGCAGTAGTTATGAGTGTGGTTCTCTACGGTGGTTCTGCTGAAACTGCCGCGGCACTAAGTGATCTGGTTCCCACCATTGCAGTCAACGAATCATCTCTTGCTACTGCCACAGATCAGCTTGCCGAGTTGGCAGCTAACACTGTTTCTACTATCCGTACTCCGCTGGCATTCCAGCAAGAACTTCAGTCCATCGCTGCTGCTAACAAGAAGACGATCGTGCTTCCAGAGGCATCTGATGATCGGATTCTTGAAACAGCCGCTATCGTCACCAAACGGGGCTTTGCCGACATTATTTTGTTGGGCGAGAGCGAAGAAATCCTCGCTCGTGCAGCTGCCAAAGGCTGGGATTTAAGCAAAGCAAAGATCATTTCGCCAAAAGATCCTGAACTATTGGAGAAGTTCTCCACAAAATACGCTGAGCTACGCGCCAAGAAGGGCGTCACCATTGAACAGGCTCGGGAAAAGTTCACAGACCTTTCCTACTTCGGCACCATGATGATCTACTTCGACATGGCCGACGGCATGGTATCTGGCGCTATCAATACCACCGCTAATACCATCAAGCCTAGCTTCGAGTTCATTAAGACTAAGCCCGGAACTAAGGTCGTTTCTTCGTCCTTCATGATGTGTATGCCTGATGAAGTTCTAGTATTCGGCGACTGCGCCGTCAACCCGAACCCAACCCCTGAGGAGCTAGCCGATATTGCTCTGGGATGCGCTAAAACCGCAGCTCGGTTCGGTATCGAACCACGCGTAGCGATGCTTTCTTACTCCACAGTTGATTCTGGTAAAGGTCCCGACGTAGATGCGGTTATCGAAGCTACCCGCATCGTTAAGGAACTCGCTCCAGATCTTAAACTTGCTGGCCCGATCCAGTTCGACGCGGCAATGGATCCCACTGTTGGCGCTAAAAAGATGCCCGGATCTCCGGTTGCTGGACAAGCCACTGTGTACGTATTCCCGGATCTAAACACTGGAAATAACACCTACAAGGCTGTCCAGCGTACTTCTGGTGCTCTTGCTATCGGCCCAGTTCTTCAGGGTCTAAATAAGCCGGTTAATGACCTTTCTAGAGGCGCATTGGTCGACGACATCGTTAACACTGTCGCTATTACCGCCATTCAGGCTCAAGACGACGACGCTATTGAAGGAGCTTCCAAGTGAACAAATCAATTTTGCTGCTGAACTGCGGCTCATCCTCCATCAAATACCAGGTTATCGACGCCAACACTGAAGAGGTGCTGGGCTCTGGTCTAGTAGAACGTATTAGCCAAGGTGGCGACGGTGTCATAACCCATAAGGTTGGGGGCGAAAAGTTCGAGGTCGTTACGCCACTTCCCGATCATGGAGTTGCTCTTGAGCAGGTTGTTGGACTATTCACCGAGCATGGCCCATCTTTTGCTGATGTAGTTGCAGTAGGACATCGTACGGTTCATGGTGGCCAGAAGTTCTTTAAGCCCACAGTTATCAATGATGAGGTCATTGAGACCCTGCGTACTCTGATTCCATTGGCGCCGCTACATAACCCTGCTGGGATTTCAGGTATTGAAGCTGCTCGTAAGATTCTGCCTAACGTTCCGCATGTCGGCATCTTTGATACTGCGTTCTTCAATGAACTTCCTGAGGCTGCTTACACTTACGCCATTCCTGCCGAACTTAGCGAAAAGCATTCCATCCGTCGTTACGGATTCCATGGCACATCACACTCTTTTGTTTCTAAGAGCGTGGCAGAGCTTATTGGCAAACCTTACGATTCTTTCAACCAGATCGTTTGCCATCTGGGCAATGGTGCCTCAATTTCAGCTATCAAGAACGGCAAGCCGGTTGATACCACTATGGGTCTTACCCCGCTAGAAGGCCTAGTGATGGGTACTCGCTCTGGTGACGTTGATCCTGGTCTTTTCAAGTTCCTAGCTGCTCAAGAGGGCTTAACTCTCGACGAGATCGACACTCTTCTCAACAAGAAATCTGGCGTCTTTGGTCTTTCCGGGCTAACTGATATGCGAGATCTGGAAGATGCAGTCGCTGCCAAAGATCCCAAAGCAATCATGACGTGGGATATCTACATCAACCGCATTTTGAAGTACGTCGGCGCTTACATGGCAATTCTTGGTCATGTCGATGCCATCACCTTCACTGCTGGTGTTGGCGAGAACTCTGACGTTCTGCGTAAGGACGTTTGCGACCGTCTTACTGGCTTCGGTTTCATCATCAATGATGAAGTTAACTCGGTACGCGCTAAGGAACCGCGGATCGTATCTAAGCCCGAGTCCACTGTCGCTATTTGTGTAGTCCCCACTAACGAGGAGCTAGAAATGGCTCGTCAGGTGTGCGCCGTAATCTAGTTTTACGTTGCTAGTGAGGGGGTTCGGTTTTTACCGAGCCCCCTCACTGATTTTCTACAATTTTTCTTGGTTCATAGCTATCTCTTAGAGAGTATCTGTTCCGATTGGCACCCGAAACAGCGTAGGGTGGTTCTTATGGGTACAGCACTGGTCACCGGAGCCACCTCAGGAATTGGTGCAGCATTCGCACGCCAGCTGGCTGCGCGCGGCGATAATCTGGTATTAGTGGCGCGTGATGAAGCCAAACTTCACGCTACTGCCGCTGATCTTCGACAGACCCATGGCGTTGAAGTTGAAATTCTTGTCGCTGATCTTTCGCAACGAGCAGATATGGATCGAGTAGCTGAGCGTATTGAATCAGTAGCTAGCCCTATCGATACTTTAATTAATAATGCTGGCTGTGCACTTCATATTCGTCTAACTGATCCCGATATTGATCGTCATGAGCAAGCCCTTAACCTCATGTGTCTAGCGGTCTTGATTCTTGGGGGAGCTGCTGGTCGGGCAATGTCTCAGCGCGGGCAGGGCACCATTATTACGACTGGGTCTGCGCAAGGATGGCTTACCACTGGCCACTATGCCGCAATCAAAGCTTGGGCTAATACTTGGTCACAAAGTCTTAGTAATGAGTTAGCTGGGACTGGCGTACAAGTTACGCTACTTGCTCCTGGATGGGTCCGTACCGAGTTTCATCAGCGTGCCGGGGTTTCTTCTTCTATGCCAGGTTGGGTATGGGTTACTGCTGACGAGGCAGCTGCTACTGCCTTAGCTGACGCCCAGAAAGGTCGTGCGATCAGCGTACCTTCTACGAAGTGGCGGATAGCTGTTGCTTTTGCTCAAATACTTCCTGCCCGGGTGATACGTAAGATTTCTGCCATGTTGAATAGAAGTCGGGGCCGCTAACATATGGCTGATCGTCGTCTTACAACCACATCTCAGCGAGAATCTGATGTCAGTTCTCGTTATGCTTCGCCTGCTCATTCTGGCGCCCGTACTGCGGCACAGCGGCTGTTACTGAAGCCCTACCTAAATAGTTTGGTAGATATTACTGTCCACGGTAAAGAACATCTTAAAGGGCTTAAAACACCTTTTATTGTTACCGCTAACCACTCCTCGCATTTAGATGCAAACCTTATTTTTACTACCTTGCCAATATCACTTTCCCGGAATCTAGCGACCGGAGCTGCCGCAGATTTTTTCTTTAACCAGTGGTGGAAAGCTGCTCCAATGGCGCTCTTTTTCAATGCTTTCCCGGTGGAAAGGGCTGGGAAAACTAAGACTCCTGGTGGATCACAACGTGGTATGGCTGGGCGATTGTTGAGTAAAGGGGTTCCGTTGCTAATTTTTGCAGAAGGTACCCGTACTCGCACTGGCGCGATGGGACAGTTCAATCCCGGAACAGCTGCCCTCTCGATTTCTCGTAGCGTACCTATTCTTCCTGTTGCACTGGTAGGTGCTTATGCTGCTTGGCCATCCCATGCGCGTAGGTGTTTGCCCGGAAAACCGCCAGTTCATGTTGTTTATGGTCCTCCTATGACAGCAGCCCCCGGAGAGATCGCTTCCGAATTCGCTGAGCGCGTCCGAGAAGTAATCGGACAGATGCACGACCAGACTGCCCGCGCCTACCATATGCCTACCCATGACGATTTTGCTCGAATGGCAGCGCTAAAGGAACTGCCTCCAGGTAGCAATTTTTCCGGTAGTACTATACATAACTAAACATTACTCTATACATAACCTGCAGTAGTTGTTGTTTTCAATATTTTCGATAGGACTGCTTTTAATCTTGAGACTCGAAACTAAATATGGACAGACCAAAGAGGCTGCTAGTCAAATATTAATAATTGTTTTCCCTCTAGATACGCTAACTAATCTTTTTTCAATCTCTAAATAGCTAGGGCTATAATTAATACTATCAAAAGAAAACGCCACCACTGAAATAGTAAATCAACTATCCATATGGCCTACTGCTTCAAATAGCTACAACTTACTAACCAAATATTTATAACCCGAATCTATTTATTACCACTATCTCGATAAATAAGATCATTTAACTTAAGTTCCATAAACTTGTATCCAGCCAACCCATCCTTTGGGATACCATCAGGAACCGGTAACGGAAACCTTCGCGTCTCAATTTCTCTATCCAAATTTGTTGGATCATAAAAATGTTCCTCATAATATGCTTCAACCCCGAATTTTGGAAGATCTGGAAACTTACTATAAAACGATGGCAGCGGCCAAAGACTTTCATCCCAGCCCGGAATTACACCAATCCAAGGCCACCACCCATCACGTAACCCCATATAACTAAACATCTTTTGATAAATAGCCTGCGATGGCTGCAACTTGCCACACTCCTCCAAACTCAACGGAACCTCAACCGCAGGACCAAAAAATAACCACAAGCTGCAGAATTAGTAACATGGGAAACTACACCAGTAGCAAAACCACCACCATCCAAAGGAATCCCAAACCACAAACCCCTAGGAATCTTATAACGCCTCTTAACCATCTTTACTTCTTTCTTTTAAACTTATCCAAAAGCTCTTTAGCTGCACTCCTATACTTAGCAGCTTTGCCATTCCTCGAAGAAATAGGTTTAACCTTATTCATATAAGCTTCAGGATGCTCCTGATATAAAACCTCTTCAAGCCCACGAGTCGTATCATAATCATCAGTCTTATAAACAGACTCAAACCCTAAACCCTCTGTTTTTGGATCACGCCTATGTTCACCTTTACGATGTTCAATATCATTACTACGCCCAGTCCTAACAACACTGCCATCATCAAACGAAACATCCGTTAACTCATGAACGCCACCATGCCGAATCAACCCAACAACAGACTCAGCTTTAACACCACCTGTAACCGCATCACGAATCGGTTTACTAGATCCATCAGCAGATAACTATCTATCCCTAAAACTTACAAATTTATAACTTTGACTCCTGCTAACCAAGTCTTAAACTTTGCTAACGCACTCAACCGACTCCATATAGAGATCAACACATACTTTAGAAAATCATAAACAACAAATCAGGAAACCTCATCCAATGGAGCCATCCAAGGCTCTACCTCACTAAATGATAATAACTTTCCACCATGCACGCTCATCATCCATATCGTTCTACCATCCCGCCGAAAATACTCCCATCTTTTACAGATATCACCAGTACAGCTACTACCGACCGCTTTCCCATACCTCATAGAAACAACAGCACCCATATCTGGAGCAGAATCAATCGCCCATGAGGCAACTCCTGGCTGTACCTCAGGAGACCAATCTTTTAGCCATTCTTTCGCCTTCCATGGATTACTAAACTGGGCATATTCCACCCAAATCTCATACCCATTACAACCTCTAGTATCTCTTGGATAATAATTCACATACCCATCAGCATCCTGAAACTGAAACCCAACAAACGTCAAAGCATGGCTATGGCTTTTAGGACAAAAATCTAACAACCCCCGCTCGCGCCATATTCGAGCCTCATCAACCGGAGATCTATCATTACCCCATGAAAAAACCCAAACACACATCACAATAAAACCTAATGACAGCAACGCCCCCAATATCAGCCCAGAAATAGCGCCAACACGCAAACCAGACTTTCTCTCTTGTCCAAATATATTCAGCATATGATTAAACATTCCTTGCACTAGATTATCTATTACATAGATATGTGTAATATTCTAATTATTTATCTTTGATTTTATCCAGAACAAAAAGTTCTTTTTCATATTTTCTTACTATTCCATCAAGATCAGCAGCAGTAAATCCATCTGGGTGATTACGATAGAGTTCAATACCCATTTTAACAGTAAGCACATCCCCTTCATCTGTCACCCCAACCCCCGAAACGCTACTAGTAGATGCTTTAATTAATAACTCTGGAGAAATCAGAGCAGACGACCCCGAGTACCCATAGGAAATATTTGCCCAAATATCATAGTATACTTTTCGATTACTTCTAGGGAGATCCATCCATTTATATGATTCACTATAATCAGCCAATTGGCCAGCACCCCTAGATAACATGTATCCAAGATCCACTTTATAGTCTCCATAATTTTTACTACTCATTAGCTTCTTAAAATCAAATACCGTTTTAGGAATATTTACAAAATTATTTCTTCTCATCTCATCAAGCTGACTAGCATCTTCATTTGCTCGCGCCGTAATAAAATCTAGAGTTGATAAATATGCATTACTTTTGCCCCAATTTTCCGGATCATAAATTTTCTTAGCTACAGATAAATTATTAGGGGGCCAACCCAACGGCTCTCTTTTGGGATTATCTACCCTAGGCTCGGTTGCCGGTAAATTTTTTATCTTTTCTCTGCCACCATATGGTGATACGGAACAGATACGTGCTTTAATTTTGTTAGTGACATATTTAATCATTCTAGTTCTTTGGGAAGATGAACCCAACTGCAAATCAAGGTATTTAGCAAATCCATCACCGCTAACCTCAATTACTTGTTCCATAACACTATTTGCAGAGTAATAAGCCATAGTTACTAAAGGCGTGACCCATTTGCAATAATTATTTATTTTATTAGCGATTGGAGTAATCACATGTTGATGAACATAACTTGCTACCTTTTGCCCAGTATAAACTACCGGCTTGACCACATGGCTATTAACCCAATTAGCGACCCCGTTAACCTTCTCTTTAGCCTTATCCACCCATGATGGCCACATACCGCTAGGATCAATATGAGAAACTGGATCATTAAACGCATAAGTGTATCGGTTAGTTGATTGCGCATCCTCAACTGAACCCAATACCGTGTCAGCCTGAGTAAACCTTGACAGCTCGGTATCTAAATAACGAGCCCGCAAAAACTGCTGCCCTGTTACCGGATTCAGTTCCTCAGCGTTGAACCCAAATATCGAAGACTGAGTACTGCCTTTGAATATGCTTGCTACACCCGCAGGAGAATATGTTGCGCTCTGGGCTATCTCGCCGCCAGCAACGACCTGCCCAACCGAACCACGCCCATCTGGAATATACCAACCCATAACCGAGTCGCTACTACCAGAATTACCAGTGGTAGTTAGCCACGATTTTGTAGGATCATCTATTTGTGCATGAACACTAAGTCGCTGATCACCATAAGTATAAGTAGCCCTAAGACGATCATCATTGCCATACTCTGCTAACACCTGGGTATGACTACGGTTCACATCATTTACATAATGCATCACATCGTAAGTAATGCCTTGTGCTTGAGATATTGCGCCAGGAATAGTTACCCCAGCAGTAGGTACAGCACCTATCGACGGTAACTCAGCCGAATCAACCCCTGAAGTCTGCAAAGATTTCATATCTTTGCTATCTAAACCTTTAGACTGATCTGGTAGCAGCGACCATAACCGTGCCAACATTCCAGCAGTAGCTGCCGCCAACACAGCATTGCCATTAGCAGTTAGCTGAGCACCAGCTTGAATCGCTCCATACCCAAACCAGCTAGCAGCCGACCAAAAAACATCTTTACCAGACTCTGAAGCTGACGAGGGAATACCCGAACCCTTAACAGAAATATTCGGTTTTTCTGAATCCTTAGCTGTTTGTTCAATTACCTCCTCTGATTCTTGTACCTGATAGTTAACATCACGCATCGAAACTTGGAAGACACGATTATCGTCACCATCATAAGAAGCAGCCATTAATAATCGACCACCATCACGGACAGCCTTCAAACGTTCTGCAGCACTATACTCATAAGTCTTTAATCCACTGGGATTAGCTGCTGAAATCAAAGCACCAGATTCGTTATACGAGTAAGTAGTAACACCAGTAGTGGTCGAATCAGTATGAGTTAACTTATTTGATGCATCATAAGTAAAAACAGTCCGATCCAACTGCACACCATGGGCATCAACTTCAACCGTGCTGGTCTTATTTCCGTTAGCATCATAGGTATAAGTAACCGTATCTGAACCAGCAGAACGTAGCAGCAGCATAATGAGATCATTTTGCTCTCGATAACCCGACAGTCTACCAGCATTGTCATAGTTCAAATCACGAGTAACTGTGATTGGTTTTGAACCAGGAGTTGGGCTGGGCAATGTTTCAATTTCACGAATAATCTGCCCTGCAGAATCAAACTCATACACATACTTGGAGATAGCTACCCCGTCAGCAGCAATATTTGTCAAACCTATAACACGACCCATCGGGTCATAGGAATAGTTAGTAATAGTTCCATCTGGACGAGCTAACGACACCACACGATTATTAGAGTCATAGCTATACCGCGATACACCCACTGCATCAGTTACTGTAGCTAGATTCCCAACCAAATCATAGCCGTAACTGACTTGTGACCCATCTGGATAGGTAATCTGTCCAACTTGACCATTAGCATCATAACGATACAAAACCGTCTTATCGTTACCATTAGTAACCGAGGATAACCTCCCCAACTCATCATAAATATAATGTGATGTCCCACTTGGGTCAGTCATCAAAATACGCTGCCCCAGCACATCAAAACTCGCACTCACATCCTCAGCGCTAATACCCGCAAACTGCTTAGATACCAGATCATCAAGAGTGTCATAATCATAACTAACCCGTGCACCACCTGGCTTAATCGTCTTTGTAAGACGACCTGCTGGATCATAAGTCCAGCGAGCAACTTCCCCCGTAGGAGTAGTCATTGAAGTTTGATTTCCTTCAACGTCATACTCATAACTAGTAAGGTTCCCGTTAGGGTCTTTACTAGAGGTCAGATTACCCATCAAGTCATAGGTATGTGAAAGCACCGAACCCATCGGATCGCTAGCCTGAGTCAACTGCCCAAGCTTGTCATAATTATATTTAGTGACCAGCCCCAACGGATTAGTAGTTGAAGTACGATTTCTTGCCTTATCGTAAGTAAACTTTGTAGTTGCCTTATCGGCTGAAGTAATTGCTGCAACTTGGTCTGTTACAGTCCACTCATAGTTTTGAGTCGCCCCTAACGAATCGGTAACCGTTATTGGACGATCATTAGCATCGTAGCTAGTAACCGTAGCTGCACCCACAGGATTTGTGACAGTAGCAAGATTGCCTGCCTTGTCATAACCATAAGTAGTTGTTCCCAAACCAGAAGGAGTCTTCGCTGTCAGCTGTCCGGCAAGATCATAACTAAACATATCGCTAGTAGCATCAGGTCGAGTAATTCTCGTGATCTGCCCAACTGCATCAAACCCATATGAAGTAGTAGCGCCCAGAGCATCTGTCTGACTAGTAAGTCTGCCATTTGCATCATAAACAAACTTGGTCGAACCACCACGAGCATTAGTAGCAGAAACTAGTTGACGTACTTCATCCCAAGCATAAGTATTCTTCCTTCCTAAAGAATCAGATTCAGCAACTAGATTCCCAGCCTGGTCATAATTGAAATTCTTAACCCGCCCCAATGGAGTTTTCAGCTGCGATAACCGATCCAATTTATCGTAACTATAAGAAAATACCCCACCATTTGCTTGAGTTCGTGATTCTAGAGCACCAGAAAGTGAGTAGGCATAACTTTCCTTAGCACCAACAGCATCTGTCTGTGACGCCAACCAACCCATAGCGTCCCATTCATAACTAGTTGCAGCCCCCAGCGGGTCTATTTTCTTTACTACCTGCCCAACAGCATCATATTCAAAAGCGTCAACCCCACCATTAGCAAGTTTTACTGCAGTCAAATTTCCAACAAGATCATATCCATAGCCAGTAATATCTCCAGCAGGACGAGTCACCGAAGTAGTATTTCCTAATCCATCACGGGTATATAAAGTAGCGTGCTCATTCGGGTCTACTGATGACACAACCCGATCCATAGCATCGTAGCTATATGTGGTGACTCGACCTAGCGGATCTGTCAGCGATATCAGATTACCGTTAGGATCATAGCCAAATAGCTCAACTCCACCTACCTGATCAATATGCGATAACTGTCTTCCAGCAGCATCATAGGTGTATGACGCTACCCCACCCAATGGATCGGTCTGCGACAATAAACGTCCGGCTTTATCACGAGCAAAGTTCACAGTCCCAGACTTTGGATTAGTTGCCGCAACCACATAACCAGTCTTATCGAAAGCGTAATCGACAGTGACCTGATCAAAAGACGTTACTTTAGTAGTATTTCCCCACACATCATAGGTCGTTGTCTGATGACGCCCTTCAGCATCAACTTGATCAACAAGCCTACCTAACCGATCATAACTCGACGTCTCGGTACGTCCATCAGAAGTAACTGCCTTTACCGGATTACCTGCACCGTCATGAGTCACCGTAGTAGTACGCCCATTCGGATTAACCAATCCGACTGAATTTCCCGCTAAATCATAAGAATACTGTGTTATTGCGCCTAAAGGATCTGTTAACGAAGTCACTCTACCAACTGGATCATATGTAAAGGTTGTTGTATGCCCCAAACCGTTAGTTGAACTAAGTAAAGATCCAGCTAAATCATAAGTATATGTGGTTTTAGCACCATACGGATCTGTTTGAGAAATTAGTTTCTCAGCCGAATCATATTGATATGTTGTCACTGCACCAATAGGATCTTTCACCCCAATAAGATGATTCAATCTGTCATATACATAAGTTATGACATTACCTTTAGCATCAGTCTTTGTTACAAGATTCCCAGCAAGATCATAACCATAAATAGATACTGACCCTGTTGGATCAGTAATAGATGTTACTCGCCCAGCAGGGTCATAACTGTATTGCGTAGTTGCCCCAGTCACATCAGTAGTTGCTACTAGCTGCCCAGCAGGGTCATAACTATACTTTTCAGTATTTCCAGCAGGATTTTTAGTAGCTACTAAAACACCGGCAGCATCGAAAATCATCGTCGTAGCGTGCCCATTAATATCGCTACCAATCATGTTCCCGGCAGCATCATAAGTGAAAGTCGTAACTTTTTCCTCTGGAGCCATAACTTTTGCAAGTAGCCCATCACTACCATAGGTCATCGTGTTAGTATTCTGATTCCCATCAGTGCTACTAGCAATACGTCCAGCAGCCGAATAAGTCAAAGTAATCTTGCTACCAACAGGGTTAGTCTTCGATAATCTGCGCCCAACAGCATCATAAGTATAACGAGTTACACCACCATCGGCAGCAGTCTCCGAAAGCAATAATCCCTGTTGAGAATATTCAAACCCAGATTTCCCGTTTCGCGGATCTTGCGCACTGAGCATATGACCACGATCATCATAGGTAAATACAGTGGTTGCACCCAACGGATTAGTTACTGAAGTTTTTCGATTATTTGCGTCGTAGTTAAATACTGTCTTATCGCCATCTGGAGTTATTACCTGAACCATATTACGCATAGCATCATAATTAAATTTAGTCATAAATCCATTCGGATCAGTTAGCGAACTGACCAAACCAACTTTATCCCTACCATAGCTAGTGACACCACCATCTGAAACCTGTTCAGATAAAAGCTGCCCCTCTGCGTCATAAGAATAACGCTCGACCTGACCTATCGCATTTGTCTTAGAAATAACCTGACCCATAGCGTTATAAGAAAACGAGAATGACTCTTTCGATGAAGTTTGCGATGATGGAATACCAACTTTGCCATCATAAGTAAACGTAGTTATACCGCCTAGCTCGTTAGCCAACGACGTTAACCGATTATCCTCATCCCAAACATAACTAGTTTTTCCACCACCAGGTTTAGTTGTAGACGCCAGATTAGAACGCTCATCATAAGTCGAAGTCGTAACATAGTTATCTGGATCAGTAATTGATGTTAACTGATGATTAGCGTTATAACTATATCTAGTTACCCCACCAGCTAGATCCGTCACAGTCTCCCGATCACCCGCAGCTGTGTAAGTGTAACTGCCAAATTCATCAGAACTTAATGTATTCCCTGAACCATAACTACGATTAATCTGATATCCATCAGGATAAATAATACCAACAGTACGATGCGCATCATCAGTAAGATATGTAGTTTTATTGCCGATAGCATCAATTGTTACCGTCTTACCCTGTTCATAGACTAAGTTCGCCATCTGTCCCTTAGCATCAGCCTGCGAAGTTACACGTCCAAGACCATCAAAGGTGTTTTTAACAACCATGGCACCGTTTTGATCAGTCCACGACACCATATTGTGCTCAGCATCGTAAGCATACGAAATAGTGTTGCCATTACCATCGATAAACGAAGTAAGATTACCTGCTGAATCGTAGCTATACCGCAATACAACTCCATCAGGACGCGTCACTGTCTCTACCTGACCACTAGCTGTATATGTTAGAGCGAACCCAACTCCTGAAGGACCAGCAATGCTAATCAAGGACATGGAAGAGTTGTAGCCAAGCTGAGTTAAATTACCCGAACGAGTCCGCACCGATTCCAGTAAACCCCATCCGTTAAAATGCAACACTTTTCCATCATTAGTCTTTAAATCAAAAGTTAAAATTGTAATATCACCTGTTGTAACAGGAACCTCTACTGCAGTGATATTCAACCCCTCCGGTCCAAAATATTCGGCTCCTTGCCGCATTAAAGTAAGCATTTTACCATCCGCAGTAGTGTAGATTAAAGAACCATCAATTGCACGAGTCAAAGTCTGCGAATATTCAAATTCCCAACCAAAGCCAAACATCGAACGACTTTGCTGCCCTAACGAGTTATATGAGCGAGTGATACTGAGATTGCCACGTTGATCTTCAATAGCAGCATCTTGTACCTCTAACCAGAAGTTACCAGTATTTAGATTAATTGGCTCAAAACCATATTCACAATGCAGACCTCGACCCATTAAGTTTGAGTCAATCTGCTTCTTCTGTTCATCAGTCAAAGGAGGAGGATTATAAGGAACTATCGTATTTGGATTACGAATAAATAACGTATTCCGTTCCATAGCTAAAGTATCTTGGACCTTATTGTCGGCCATAAGCTGACCCAAAGTAACTCCATAATAGTTTGCAATAAACGGCAGCGTGTCTCGCTTCTTTACCTCATATATTAAGAAACGATCAGATGATACCGCTGGACTAGTTGCCCCATCTTTAGTAGCCGTTGCTACATATTTATAAGTAGTATCATTGGTTAGACTGACCGCAGGACCCGTCTGCCAGTTCGAAAGCTTATCACTATAGCGAGTACCGCTAGGAAATATCGACTCAAATCCCGAACTATTTGGAAACTTATACGAGCGAGAAGCCTGAGTTTTATCAGTAACATTGACTGGGTTAAGAACATAACTAACCTCTGCATCTGGAGTTGCTACACCATCAGCGAAAACCCCATCGAAAATCTGCTTACCCGCAGCATCTTTCTCCGTAATAGTACGCAAATTTATAGATACGTTAGATAACGGATAGTTTGGATCAACTGGATCTGGAACTGTCCAATTAATTACCAGCCGAGGCGGAGCCCCAGAATTCTTATTGGAAAACACCTCCGCTTGCATATTACGTTCATCAGTAGCTTTAACAACCAACCCATGCTGTGGAATTAAACCCTGAACCCAATTATTAACCGTTTCCCGCAAATCCCACGAAATATAACCAGGATTAGTCGAGGCATTAGCTAAACCAACAAAAGTATGAGAATCAGATGACGGCTGATTATTCCAGCTAACAGCATTAGTAGACCACGCATCACCAACTGTATAAAGACCAAACTGCGTCACACCATGAGACCACGCCGTATAATGATGCAGTTGCAATTGAGCCGAATCAATTCGAGCTTCGCGCATAAGCTGGGTAAAATCATAGTTAACTCCAACATATGACCGTGATATCGCATGCATATTCCCGTACTGGGCGAGATTGCCAGAAACTATTCCATCATCATAACCAACATAAGGATATCCATTATCACCAATTTGGGTATCGGCTGAACCTTGCTCAACACCAACCATACTAACCGCAGATGGAGCAATATCGACAGTAGGGTCAATCCGTACCGGATAAGCACGCTTAGGGTCATCAAGCCACCGCTGCGGAGCAATGATTGTTGCAATAGCTGTAACATCAGAAATAACAACATCAAATTCTAATGAATCAGAGAAAGCTCCCGAAGCATCAAACATACCGGGCGCAGATATTTGGAACGCAATATCCCCCGCCTTAATATCACCGCTATCCTGAGATGCTCGAACAACAAGTGCCCCCGAAGCAGCTTTTTCTAATCTTCCACCAGACGTTACGACATTAGTCACAAATTTTGGCACTACGAGATGGCGATTAACAATTATATCTTCTTTTACTATTTTCCCAATTAATGTGTACTGAACATCAATTCCAGGAAATATGTCATTAAACATAACCGCGTTACCTTTAGTGACAGGACGTGAAAAATCTCCCTCTTGAGGAATAATTTCAATAGCAAAACCATCTCGTTCAAAATGTAATCCATGGGTGGAATCCATCTTGACAGGTATTCGTGCAGAAAAATCATTCGCTCTGTTTGCAAAAAAATCACCCTGCGCATCAGAACCCGGAATAAGAGTATTATCGACTACTTGAGGTTTACCAGCATCATCTACATAGGTAGACTGCACACCACCAAGAACCGTAGAAAATGAACGCGTTCCAGTCCGATAAACAGCGCTACCCTCCCCGACCGCTATCAATTCCCCCACAGGCTTTTGATCTTCGTATCCAACCTGAGGATCGCGTTGCGAAGGATTATTACGAACACGAGTAGCAGGCAAAACATTAGACATACTACGAGACTGCGGAAACTGCGGAAACTGCGGAAACTGCGCAGGCTTACCATAATTTTCTGGTTGCCCAACTGGCAAAGGACTGGCAGCTGCACCTACCGGAGATACACTCAACACCAATAAGCCACATAACATCATTGCTATTACTACAGTTGTAGGAAATACAGGCCAATTAATATCAGTTGATCCATTAATCACAATCCCAACTGCAAACATTACTGCTACAGCACCACATAAAACCGTTACTATAACTGAGGCTACAACAACCAAACCATGCGATCTGCCTATAACCCATGAGGAAAAAGCCCCAACACCCCCAGCCGCTAAAGCCAACATACCCAACCGCCAAAACGTTCCCCACCTCGGCAACCACTGACTCCATGGACGGCTACCAATAAACCCACGAACAAGCCACCAACAAAGCACAGCAGAAATACCAAGCCCCGCCACAAAAATAATACTTGCCACTAATAGCCGCGCCTGATAAATACCGAATCTAGAAGCAAAACTAGGGCCAACCAAAGCAGCCAAAAGACCAGCAACACCACTAAACGCTGCAACAACGACCAGACAAAACCCGACAGTAATCAAAGAAGATCTAACATTAAAACCAGTATCACTGCCATCAACACCACATACCAAAAAAGCAAAAACAAACCACTCTAAAACAAGCAACACCAAACCCAACACAACAAAACATGAGAACCAAAACCACTCATACCCAAACGCTGCCATTAACATGTTCGGTAAAAGCCACAGCCCCAAAACCGAGCCAACCATAGAAACAAACAAAGCACGATATGCCACGCGAAACACAAGCCCCCCCTCAGAGAAACCTATAAAGAATTAGCCGCCGGGGAAGAAACAAGCAGTTCATCAATCAAACTATTAACAATGATGCAACCATGGCGAAATACAGAAGTCAATAGCTATCACTGAAGTTCCCGGTAAAGTATCTTGATGTGACCATCACTGTTGTTGATATTTCTTCCTCCGAACATGCCGCCTTCGTCTCAGAGCAGCCGTTCGTTCCGTACCTACAGACTCCAGAATGGGTCACAACTAAGCCTGCCAATGTAGCAACCTCCCTTGGCATTTTTGTCGATGGTGAACTCCAAGGGGTTGGAACTGTTCAGTTCTTACCTGCGACGATCGGCCGCACCGCCTATTTCCCTGATGGACCTTACGTACGCTGGGACAAAGTTGACGCTGATGCGGTACTTGCAGCTCTCGAAGCAGAACTTAAGCTACGAGGAGCTATCAGCTTACGAATCGGGCCATTTCTGCCCTGGCGCATCTTCTCCCAAGAAACACTAAAAGCCGTCTTAGCTAACCCAAATGACGTCAACCTGCGCACACTTGAGAGCGATCAGACTGATTCACAAATTACTGATCTTGTCAGAACTATGAAAAAGCGTAATTGGGTATTTTCTCCAGAAAATGATGGAGTGGGCGCCCAAAATATCTTCAACTTCTTTGTTGATGTATCGCTTCCACCAGAGCAAATCCAAGCTGGTTTCAACCAGATGTACCGACGAAATATCAAGAAAGCCGAGAAGGCTGGCTTGACGGTTCGACAAGGGTCTAAAAAAGATCTGGCTACGTTCTATGAGCTATATCAAGCATCTGGGAAGCGAGAGGGATTCTTTGTTAATACCTACTCTTACTTCCTAGATCAATTCGATGCTTTCGGCGATAACCCCCAACGCTGCCGCGTCTATCTTGCAGAACTCCCCGATGGCGAAGCAATAGCTGCGGGAGTATGTATTCAAAATGGCGACCATGTCTGGTACACCATGGGTGGTTCTTCTGCATCTCATCGAGAAGTCCGTGCCGTCAATGCGCTGCAATGGCAGATGATGCAAAGTGCCCACAACTATGGCGCAAAAACCTACAATATGGGTGGTATTTTCCCAGACGTCACAGAAAAAACCCGTGGGCTACTGCAATTCAAAGTTGCTACTGGTGGATACCTTGTACAGTCTCCTGACGAGTACACCAAAGTTCTACGTAGATTCCCTGCGCTAGTGAATGATTATGCAACCCGGATTAAAGCATTGCTTAAGAAAGTGGGTGGGCGGTAAGGAAATCGCGAATATAGCGATTAACCTCGTCAGCAAATTCTGCTGCTACGCCATGCCTGCCACCAGAAATCTCAACAAACTCTGCACCTGGAATACGCTCTGCCATAAGTTTGCCATTGAGAATAGGATTCACACGATCTTCATTGCCGTGGATGACTAAAGTAGGCGCTTTTATGCTAGGTAGCGATCCCCAAGAATCATGTGATCGCACCGCCTCAAAATGGATTGCCCGCTGCGAAGCTCGCTCCGTATGGGAAGCATGGAGGGCTTGAGTTTCTGCTGGATGGCTAGCAATCCAAGATGCCGAGTAGTTTAACAACGCCAATTCCATAGGTTGTGAAAGTTTCATGATGCGTTCTGTTTCTGAAGTACGCATCTCGCCTCTGCTGTCTCCCATACTTGAGGAGATTAGTACCAGCGATCCCACATAGCGCGGGAAACGGATCGCAACCCACTGCGCAATACGACCCCCCATAGAGAACCCGACGATGTGCGCTCGGGAGATCCCCAAGCCTTTCAGTACCGTTATTACGTCATCAGCAAAATCACCACAGGTGAAAGGTTCTCGTCCGCGTTCGCCAATAATATCGACGTCGCTGCTACGTCCAGTTCCTCTTTTATCAGGGCATATGAGCTGAAACTCGTTAGCAAGTGATCCTTGGGCTGCAAGCGCCGTATGGTCTTGACTCATACCTGACAGCAAGACAATAGGGTCGCCAGTTCCTTGTACCTCGACCCATATTTTTCCGCCATCTGGTGTTGCAACTTCCATCACTGCAACTTACCGGGTATTAGTCCTTTACGCACCTTGCAGATAAGCGAGGTTATCAAACTGTAGCTAAATTTATAGGTACTACGCGGCTAGCCTTCCCCGGGAAAAAGAACAATCAACTAAGCTGTTGACTGTGAGTGCTTCCGCTGGCCGCCTGTGCCTAGTTGTCCAGGGTTTTCCTCCTGAGCCTTTGCCGATCCCACTGACAATTGCCCAAGAGCTAGAACAACAAGGGTGGGATGTTACGGTTCTGACCGGCATCCCTAACTACCCTTCTGGTAAAGTTGCGCCCGGGTATCGCGCATCCGAGTTTCGCCGAGAAGTTGTCGAAGGCATAAAAGTACGACGTACCGCCCTTTATGCTTCTCATGACCATAATCCCATAAAGCGTTTCCTGAATTACGGGTCTTGGGCATTAACAGCAACCTTTGGGGGTTGGCGTGAGATTCGTCAAGCTCATGTTGTCTTGGTTTATTCTTCCCCAGCGACAGCTGCGCTACCAGCTTTAGTATCTAAAATCTTGCGGCGTAAACCTTACGTTTTACTCATCGAAGATTTGTGGCCAGATTCTATCTTTGCGTCCGGTTTCCTTACTCAAGGAGCTATCTATAAAGTAGCTAACTCCTTATTAACCAGATTTTGTGCTGTTTCTTACTCTTTATCAAGCCATATTGCTGTGATATCACCGGGTATGAGTAACGTTTTGGAAGCTCGCGGCGTTCCAGCAGAAAAAATTTCCGTCGTTCATAACTGGGTTGATGAATCTATTTTCAAACCGGTTACCGCAGATCCTTCTTTACGTAAGGACCTTGGGCTTTCTGACGATGATTTCTTAGTCATGTATGCCGGAAACCATGGTGCAGCTCAACGGTTAGATTCTTTCATACAAGCAATGGCGCAGACCCCATCACATGTACATGCGGTCTTTATCGGAGATGGTGTAGAGAAAGCATCTTTACAGGAGCTAGCTAAGACGGCAGCACCGGGACGAATTCATTTCTTGGATCCCCTACAACTATCCGATATGCCTACACTCATGGCGGCGGCCGATATTCAGCTTATTAGCCTTGCGGATCAAGAACTTTTCCGAATCACGTTGCCAAGTAAGGTTCAGTCTTGTCTAGCAGCTGGATCTCCTATTTTGTTAGCTGCTCCGGGAGATGCTGCTAAAATTATCGAAGCTTCGCAAGCTGGTTTCGTAGCAATTCCAGAAGATGTTGATGATATTGCTCGAGCTATCTGTGAAGCTGCTGCAACCCCTGCGAATGAACTGCAAAATATGGGAATACGTTCCTATTCTTACTATCGGAAACATATGGCTGCTGCTGTTGGTTCTCGCCAATTAAGCGATATTCTCACCAGTGCAATAAAACGAAAGAAGAGGAAACGATGATCAAACCAGCCACCGAACGTCGTATTGAAGGCTCTCAGCTGACGATCACCGGCGGTACCGGTTCTTTTGGTCGCACTATGGTGCAGCACCTTCTGGCACGCGATGTTCGTCAGATCAATATCTTTTCACGCGATGAGGCCAAACAGGATCTCATGCGTCGAGAACTCAACGACGAGCGGCTACGGTTCTTCATCGGTGATGTTCGGGATCGGGACTCTATCGAAGCAGCCATGATCGGAACTGATTTCGTCTTCCATGCTGCCGCATTGAAGCAGGTTCCTTCTTGCGAATTTTTCCCAGTACAAGCTGTTAAAACCAATGTTTTAGGTTCAGCTAATGTGCTTGATGTAGCGAGCAAAGCTGGCGTTCGTGGACTAGTTTGTCTCTCTACCGACAAAGCTGTTTACCCAATTAACGCTATGGGACAGTCCAAAGCGCTGATGGAATCTACTGTTCGCGCCTGGGCCCGTAATAATCCTCAGTCTCAAATGACTACCTCTGTTACTCGCTACGGCAATGTGCTTTATTCTCGTGGATCAGTATTGCCTTATTTCGTCGATCAGCTTGCTAATGGCAAGCCGATGACGCTAACCGAGCCAACAATGACTCGATTCCATATGACGCTGGCACAGTCGGTTGAACTCGTCGAATACGCGTGGCTAAACGCTATCCCCGGTGATCTTTTTGTGATGAAAGCTCCAGCTTCCACTATCCAGATTCTTGCTGAAGCTCTAGCTAAGGTACTCAATAAGCCTGCCGAAACTAAGGTTATTGGGATTCGTCATGGCGAAAAAATGCATGAAGCACTCCTATCTGCCGAGGATCTAGCTAAAGCTGAAGATCGCGGTAATTTCTTCCGGGTTCCGCTAGATGACCGTAGTCTTGACTATGACAAGTATTTCTCAGAGGGAACTCCACAGATTCCTTCCGAGGGGTTCACTTCAGCTAACGCTCCGCAGCTTGATGTTGATGGTGTTGCTGCTATTCTTCGTACGCTTCCTGAAATCAAGGCGATGCTGTAATGCGTATTGCTGTTACTGGAGCTGCTGGTTTCCTTGGCTGGCATATTCGTACTCGACTACATGCGTTACACCCTGATATTGAGCTGGTTTCCATCGATCTACCCGAATGGCCTCAGCTCAGCGATCAGCTAGCTGGCTGTGATGCTGTTATTCATCTTGCAGGTATTAACCGCGCAAGTGAGCAAGAGGTACGCGAGGGAAATATCGCTTTAGCTAACGATCTATTAGCAGCGCTAAGGGCTAACCCACAGATTAAAGTTGTTGCTTATTCCAATTCCATTCAGATGGGTAACGGTACCCCTTATGGAATCGGTAAAGGTGGCGCTGCTGATGCACTAGCTGCTGGCTGTCAAGAGTTAGCGGTTAGGTTTGTTGATGTTCGACTACCTAATCTATTTGGCGAACATGGTCGCCCTAATTACAACTCATTTGTGCCAACGTTTATTGAAGCAGCGCTCAACGGCGACGAACCCACTATCCAAGACCGTCCCATTGAGTTGCTCCACGTTCAAGATGCCGCTCAGGTCTTTATCGAGTCGGTGCTCGGGAATGTTGCTGGCGTAGTTGAGCCGCAAGGGCATCCCACTAGCATCGTCGGGGTCTGGGAGAAAGTTTCTGAATTCGCTAGAATCTACGCTCCTAGCGGAGATATTCCTACCCTTACGAATAGCTTCGATATTGCGTTATTTAATACGTTCCGTGCTGCTATGTGGCCACAGCGTTATCCGATATCGTTCACAAAAAACTCTGACGATCGTGGTTGGCTCGTCGAGACTGTGCGCGCTCATGGCTCGCAGGGACAAACGTTCATCTCCACTACGGCCCCCGGGGTAACTCGTGGGGAGCATTTCCATTTGAGGAAATTTGAGCGTTTTGTCGTGCTACAAGGACAAGCTCGGATTCAACTCCGTAAAGCCCTCACCGATGAGATTCTTGATTTCGACGTCACTGGCGAAAATCCCTGTGCTGTCGATATGCCTATCGGCTGGACCCATAACATCACCAATACTGGCGACACCGAACTACTCACCGTCTTCTGGACCAATGAACTATTCGATGCCGCCGATCCCGATACCTTCTACGAGAAGGTCGATCCGAAGAAGGAATCCCAGTGACTAAGGTCATGACCATTGTCGGTACCCGACCGGAAATTATTCGCCTATCAGCGGTCATCAAACGTCTTGATGCTCAAGTTGATCATGTACTTGTTCATACTGGCCAAAACTATGATTATGAACTAAATGAAGTTTTCTTTGAGGATCTTGGGCTACGCAAACCAGACCATTTCCTAAATGTTGATGTCACAAGTCTCGGACGTACTCTTGGCGATGTTTTAGCTAAGACTGAAGAAGTCATCAAATTAGAAAAACCTGACGCAATGGTTGTGCTGGGTGATACTAACTCTTGTATTGCTGCATTGATGGCCAAGCGGCTTCGGGTGCCGGTTTATCACATGGAGGCAGGCAACCGCTGTTTCGACGAGAATGTCCCAGAGGAAACAAACCGTCGCATGGTTGATCATGTTTCAGACTTCAACTTGGTCTACACCGAACATGCCCGCCGTAATTTACTTGCCGAAGGGTTGCACCCTCGTCGGATCCTTAAAACTGGCTCTCCAATGCGGGAAGTCTTGCTAGCTAACTTGGATCGGTTCCGCGATTCTGACGTTGTTTCTCGAATGGGACTAACTGAGCAGGGCTATATCTTGGTTTCTGCGCACCGCGAAGAAAATGTTGACCGCCCAGATCGTCTGAATCAGCTTTTGGATTGTCTAGAAGCAGTCGCTAACGAAACTGGCAAGAAGGTTCTGGTATCAACTCACCCTCGTACTCGTAAGCGTCTTGATGCGTTAGGTCGCACGGTCGCTAACGTCGATTTCCATGCCCCAATGGGATTCATCGACTACGTTGCACTCCAGATGCATGCCTACGTTGTGTTGTCAGATTCGGGAACTATTTCGGAAGAATCTTCCATTCTTGGTTTCCCTGCTGTGACGCTGCGTGATGCCATTGAACGTCCAGAGGCTCTCGATACTGGCTCTATCATCATGACGGGCTTGGCTCCAGCTAATGTCTTGGAAGCTGTTCGCATTGTGGTTTCTGATGCCGCAAACTCTTCAGTTTGCGAAGACGGCTACGGATTATCGTCGATTCGTGAAAACATCCCGGAAGATTACGCCATCGTAAATTGCTCCGAACGAGCAGTTCGATTTATCGTATCGACAGCTTCTCGTCACCACCAGTGGGCAGGAATCCGAGCCTGACCAGGGAGGTATTACACAAAATTGTTAGCCTAGGGTCGCGGGCAGCGGCCATGGGCATGGCAATTTTGTTGACGCTCGTTGTGACCCGGTTCTTTGGATCCGGGTCACACGGTCATGAACAAGCTGGATTATATTTCTACGCTTCCACGGTTATGGTTGCTATCGCAACGATCACTCGCTACGGCGCAGAAACCTTAGCTTTAAAGCTGACTGCCGCTGATCCGGAACTAGGACTCCCTTGGGCTCGTCCAGCACTATTGCTAACTACCGGCTTAAGTATTCCGGGAGCTGCTGTTGTTACTTGGCTGGTGGGTTCTCAAAAGCTAATGCAGGCGTTACCTCCTGGCAGTGGCTGGTTGCTAGCTGCCGCGATTGGCACTGCCATGATTCCGCTTACCTTTATTTCATTGGGAGGGGCTTGGCTACGCGCTCTTGGCAGAGTAGCGGTGGGGTCTTTCTTGGAGTTGGGGGCAGTTCCAACTTTATCTGTGGTTGCGCTCATCGCAGCAGGGTTGTCTGGGAACCACTCATTAGTATTTGCGCTCATTGTCATGGCAGCCTCGTACTGGCTGGCAGGCCTAGGAACATTAGGGCTAGCACTTCCGCTGCTACGCCATCGCGCTCCAACGGCACAGTCTCGTAGCGTAAAAGATTACCTTCGAGAACATGGTCGGATTCTTTTCTCTGTAATGGCAACTGCGGTCGGTTTCTACTGTTACTCCTACCTAGCAATTCTTTTCTTGGGAATATTCCACTGGGGAGAATTTGTAGCTTATTTCAATACGGCACGTACTTTTGCTAACTTCGTGCCGCTGCTCGCTACCTTGCAGATTTCGATGTTATCACCACAATTTGCCTCACTACAGCATGCCGACGATCTTGACGGTGCGAGCCGCGTAAATTGGCGGGCTACCGCATTAGCAACCGGATTTGGGGCACTTGTCGCTATTCCGTTGCTGGTTTTCCCAGAACAGGTATTACAGCTAGCTGGGGATTACGCCGGCGCCGCACCATTACTGCGCTGCTTAACTATCACGAGTTTGTTAGTTACTGCGCTAGGGCAGGTTTATTCGTTGATGTTAACCGGCAACGGTATGGAAATTATTGCTGGTCGCATCACTTTTGCGGTTTTAGGAATCACTGTTGTGATTATGCTTTTATGCCTGCCGCTCGGTCCGGCATGGATTGCTTTCGCAGCTACCTTAGCGCCACTTCTTTTTGCCATAACTGGACATATCGTTCTTAAAAAGCGTGGCATTAGATCTGCTTTGTGGCAACGCCCTTCCCTTTCCAAATCATGATCTTTTGGATCTCAATCATCGTAATAAGGTATCTATCACGATATGATCTTGTGCGATAGCTTTATTGTGCCTCCTACAGAACGGAGCTTTGCGTGCTTATTTTGCTAGCGATCATCGCGTCGGTGTCTCTCACCACGTTAGGTATCGTCATGCTCCGTCCGCTGTTGTTGCACCATGGCATGGCAGATAAGCCTGGGGCTGGCCGCTCGCATAATGTTGTGACGGCAAGAGGCGGCGGGATAGCAATTCTTTTTGGATTCATTATCTCAGCGTGCTTAGCATTTTTAGATACTGGCTTTACCCAACCTTATGGGCATCTATTAGCTTTCCTCTTAGGCGTTTCGCTGTTTTCCATACTCGGAGCTCTTGACGATATTAAAGGGTTACCTTGGTGGCTACGACTAGGCGTTCAGATTCTATTATCAGTATTAATAAGCTGGATTTCTTGGAAGTATTGCGGAATGCCAGGATGGCTCACTCCCCTAGTTTCTATAGCGGGAATATTCTATATCAATGCCGCTAATTTCATGGATGGCATAAATGGCATTTCAGCTATGCATGGCATGGTTACCGGAGGGTTCTTCATCGTCCTTGGATATCTGATCTGGGACGTGCCTCTTATGATCGTGGCGTCAGCTTTTGCCGCCGCTTTTGCTACATTTTTACCTTGGAATTCACCTAGAGCTCGGCTCTTCATGGGCGACTCGGGAGCATACCTGCTAGGCGCTGGAGTATGGGGCATGGCATGGTGGGCAATGTGCTCTCCTTATCGACAAGCACCTTTGCTGACAGTTATCTCTCCAGTATTAATTTATTCTATTGACGTTTTATTTACTCTCTTTTCACGAATAATTAGGCACGAAAACCTTACTGAACGTCATCGCGATCATATCTTTACCCGTTTTTCAGATAAGACTTCTCATCTTACTTCAGCAGTAGTTGTCACCATGATAACTACCCTCAGTTGCGTAGGCGGACTAATCATTATGCTGCCACCGTCAACAACACGTAATGAAACTCTTGATTCCATTCGAGTTCCGCTAGGAATTATTGTGATGATTTCATGCGTTGCCGCTTATCTATGTTTGCCCATATTTATGCGTAATAGCGAAAATACTCCCGAGGATCTTTCCGAGATCGGTGAATGAGTACTGTCAATGACATTACTAACCGGTTTAGACGCTCTCTGGAAACGTCGAGGCGGCACCATAGGTTGTCATAGTCTCCGCAAAGGTATCTGGTTCACAGCAGCTCCTTGGACTCTTTTAACTGCAATTTTGACGTGGCTAATTCTTTGGGCAAGACAGTTACCTTGTCGCACGGATACGATAAATAATTCCCCTAATGCGTTTTATCGCATGTGTTATAGCGATATTCCAGTTCTCTACCAATCCCGTCATCTTGGGCAAGGGATTGACCCATATGCTCTGGAATATCCAGTACTTATTGGAGCAGCTATATCTTTGGGTCGTATGATTGCCCAAATTTTTGGGGCACCTTTTGGTGTTCAAGTAACACCCCAGCAGGAACTCGACGGCGCTAACATCTTCTTTGCGGTGACATCTATTTTGATGTTTATTGCCTTTATCGCCACAGTTATAGCTCATATCACAATGGATCGACGTCGTCCGTGGGATGGACTAATGATCGCAGCGTCCCCTATGGTTGCTGCTGCTGGGTTAGTGAACTGGGACATGTTAGCTGTTGGACTAACCTCAGTAGCTATCTGGTATTGGTCTCGTAAGCGGTCTTTTACTGCTGGTTTGTTCCTAGGACTTGGCATTGCTGCCAAACTTTATCCATTTGTTTTATTGGTACCACTTTTTGTCATCTGTATTCGCTCAAATCGCTGGAAAGCTTACCTACTTGCTGTGGCTGGAACCGTTATTGCATGGGCCATACCTAATGGCATCATCGCAATAACCGACTTGGAAGCGTGGCAGTATTTTTGGCGTTTTAATGTAGACCGCGGTAGCGATTTTGGCTCTTTCTGGTATGCGCTACAACTTATGGGAGCAGATATTTCTGGGGTATCGCTTCTGACAGCAATTCTCAATATCGTTGGCGCTATCGCACTGTTAGGTATCGGAATCTTTGCGCCGCAGCGTCCTCGGCTAGGACAGCTTTGTTTCTTGATGCTGTGCTGGTTCCTGATGGTCAATAAAGTGTATTCACCTCAATATGTATTGTGGCTTCTCCCCTTCGTAGTTCTAGCACGTCCTCGCTGGCGGGATTGGACTATCTGGACTATCGGAGAGCTTATATATTTTGCTGCGGTGTGGGGAACTATTGCTGGCAAAACTCAAATGCCAGGTACTACTTTTGACCATGTCTACGTTGCTTCTATAATGATTCGCCTTATGGTAGAAGGCTGGCTGATGGCTCAGATCGTAAAAGATATTTTCCATCCAGAACAAGACATTGTTCGCGATGGCGATGTAGATGATCCGCTGGGAGGTGTTGTTGATCTAGCAACAGATGCTGCATGGGTTAAACCTTTTAAGCGTATGGTCTTTGCGCGCGTATCGGATTCCAATCAGCAACAAAACTTAGATGACGATACTGATAGTTTGCAGCTAACTGAGGAACTCGTATGAGTAAGCGTCGCCCGGTTTCATCGGGATATACCCTAACCAGCCCGCTACGTCTGGTAATCCAAACTTTTATCGGAACCCGACTCGCTATGGCAATTATCGCTATCTGGTTTGGGTGGCGTTACCGGAGATCTTTCACCGATCTAGTAGCTAACTGGGATGTGCAGCATTTTTTAGGAATTGCTCGACAAGGCTATCGTGATCCTCTCGATACTGCTTTTTTCCCCGGGTGGCCAGCATTATTGAGAGTTTTTAACCAGTTAGGGATCATGATGGAGCGGGGTGGACTCGTGATGAGTCTGTTCTTTTCTGCTGTTTCAGCAGCTGCTCTCTGGCGTCTTGGTGGCAAGAAAATTGGTCCATGGGCAGCTATCTTGTGGCTACTGGCACCTACCGCTATTTTCACTGTTGTTCCTTATACCGAAAGCCTCTTTTGTGCGCTAGCTTTTTGGGCGTGGGAGCGCGCCAAGGCGCGCCAATGGTGGGCTATGGCATTGCTGACCGGTTTGGCATGTACCGTGAGAGTTTCTGGGCTTTTCCTTATCGGAGCATTAGCTGTTCTTATCGTTACTCAAGCCAAGGAAAACCACAGCAAAGCAGCTCGGGGAGCTAACTGGAAGACCTTGTTATGGTTACTGATCCCGCTAGGTGTTTTATTTGCTTATGCTGATTACCATTACTTGCGCACCGGCGATTGGATGGCTTGGTATCACGCACAAACTTCTGGTTGGTCGCGAGCTTTGCCTACAAACCAGCCACTGTGGATGACATTATTACTAGCTCCGTGGCAGTCATTTCAACATACGCTTCCAGTAATACTTCCTGGCGCTTATGCTGATCATCCTGGCTGGTCATGGATTTTTAGAGGCGAAGTAGTTTCAATGCTTGTTGGCACTATCTCTACTATCGTTCTTCTGCTACGACGTCGCTGGGCTGAAGCAAGTTGGATTGGTATTCAGGTTTACGCTTTTTCATTGTCTTATTGGTGGATGAGCGTAAATCGAGCTGTTCTACTGTGGTTTCCCCTATGGCTACTTTTAGGCGAGTTCTGCGCTTGGAAACCACGTAGTTCATCTGGTCAGACTATCCACAAGATTGTAGTTGCAGTAGGAATCACTACCAGTTTCATCGTCAGCATGATTTGGGCTGGATTCTTCTACCTCGGCATGTGGGCTAGCTAGCTCTAGACAGTTATAAGGTATTGACGTCGATAATGCCTTTTTGTAGTGCTTTCACTAGGATTTGGGTACGAGCACGAACCCCTAATTTATCGGCAATATTAGTTAAATACTGCTTAACAGATCCTTCTGATATTGCCATTTCGTCAGCAATATCTTTATTGGATAATCCTCGTGCCAGCCATACCACGAGTTCTTTTTCTCGCAAGGTAAGTTCTACTGGAATATCGTCGTTACCGCAGCAGCCTTCTTGAGTGCAGACGTCGTTAACTAACGCTAATCTAACGGCTGGAGATAGCGGCATCTGACCTGCTTTGGCATCTTTAATGCCACTACGCAGTGCTGTACTACCGCAATCTTTGAGAAGGTAGCCTGCTGCTCCAGCTTTAAGTGCAGGTATGACATGTTTTGGGGTAGCAAAAGTAGTCAATGCAATGATGCAAGCATCGGGAAATTCTGAACATATCAAACGAGTTGCTTCGATCCCAGAGAGTCTAGGCATTTGTAGATCCATGAGAACGATATCGGGTTGCAACTCGCGATACCGTTCTATACTTTCTTGCCCATTGGTAGCTTCACCAACAACCTCTAGGTCTTTTTGCCGATGACAGAACGCCGAGTAAGCTTCCCGCGCCATATCGTCGTCATCGACGATGAGTACTGTCCACGGCATTTCCATATAAATAAGACTACCGCCGTTTAAGCGAAGCACGAACTACCCATCGATCATCAAACTTTCCTGCTTCGAACTCGCCACCGATCAAAGAGACTCGTTCCTTTAGCCCGCGTAGTCCCCAACCGCTTGATTGCCAGGCAAGATTTTGAGTAGCCGATGAGGCTATTTTATTGATAATTTCTAGATTTACTACTGCAACTTTTACTGTTATTGCGAGCTTGCAGTTAGCGCCTTGTGGAGCGTATCGCAAGATATTTGTTCCAGATTCTTGGATAATTCTCGACATTGTTTTTTGCATACCAAGACCAAGGTTTTCAATATCTCCACTCACGGCGACATCAACGTGATAGTTATTTTCTGTCAGTACTTGAGTGAAGTTATCGATAGCATTTTTTAGCCGCAATGGCACTGTTAGTTCTTTGGTTTCTTCATCTGTTTCGCGAAGGATCCCTACTACGTCGCGTAGTTCGTCTAGAGCTGAGCGAGAGCAGTTATCGATTCGATCCATTGCGGTACGCATTTCATCGAGATTGTCAGCTTCTCGATGCCCTACTACCTGTAGCGAGATTAACGATATTTGGTGAGCTACGAGATCATGGAGATCTCTAGCTAAGCTGGCGCGTTCGTCGATACGTATCTGCTCATTTTCGGCGGTTAGTCGTTCAATTTCAGCACGTGCTCTGGCACGGTAGTCTATGAGCATTAGGAGTGACCAGCCAATAAATATTGATACCGCTTCGATGAGAAGCATCGCCCAAAATACGTCACTAGTACCAATACGAATAGCGGCAGCAGAAGCCCAAAGTACTGGAGCGATCAATACTGGCGCGATGATTTTTCGCTCTGCTGAAATTATGGACATTATCACAGTAATGAATACGACAATTGGTTCAAGTCCAGTGAAAACTGTGAAGGATGCCCCTACATAAAAACATATAGCTAGCAGCATTCCGAGTCTAGGAACCCACGTTGCAGCAAAAACTGTCAGATATCCGAGTAGCACTATCCCCCATACTGAAATAGCGCGATGTTCTGGGACAAACCAATAGTCACAGATCAATGCCGTTAATTCAAAGGCAACAAATCCTGTGATCAGGAATCTAACGATATTAAGCTTGTCTACTTTTCTATTTTCTTGACGAAAATGACGAGTCCTCCCACTGGATGGATACGGGAGGACTCGTCGTTTAAGCACGCTAGCAGTTTAGCGACCACACCAGAAATGAAAAAAGGAACAAACTGAAACCTCAGCCCTGATCGAGGTGGGTTGCACACGATCAGCTATGACTAATTTCGATGCGGCAGCTGTTGGGGTGGGGTAATTATTTACAGCGTGCGCGGGGACACTCACAGCTGGCATAGTCGCAACGAGTGCACCAGCAACAAGAAATCGACTGACTTTCTTCATTGATTAGGTTCCTTCCGATCCTAGTTTTGGCAACACTCTGTTTGTGTAGCTGAGAGCTGTTACCGAAGTGGGGTGGATACTCCGGCTAGTTAAACTTAACCAGCCAAGCGACACCTTTACCATTAACTTTTAGCTAGTCTTTTAGAAAAATCAAAGTTTGTCTCTACTTATAGCTAATTCAATCTTCCATTGTTACCATTTTGCGATATATGCAGGTGCCAACAACATCTCAAGTAGCCGAATCGACACGAACCCACTATGATAGTCAGGTACTCATCCGCTGGGGTTGTTTTCGATCAACTTCAGCAACAAATACATACGGGGCATTGGCGCAGTTGGTAGCGCATCTGCTTTGCAAGCAGAGGGTCAGGGGTTCGAGTCCCCTATGCTCCACCACACACACAAGATTTGAAACCCTTGACATCGTTGGTGGCTACAGTTCAGATCTTGTTTCCGCCTTAAACCCCAGGTGAAAGTCGCTTAGGCTCCGAGCTTATCCCCGCCACTCGCTTGTATCACAAGAAAAGCAGGTCCTAGGGTCACGATAAAGTCGTTTTCAAGAGAGCATTTACACGAAGCAGAAGGATCTTCCTAATAGCTCCTGACTTCTAGATTCATCACATCCAGAGCTACTCATTTTCAGAGATCACATACTCGCCTTACTGATTCCGAATAAGAAAAGTACTTGCAACAACTTCAACTTCGGCGGCAGTAGTATACTGCCTAACATATTCAACTTAAATAGAATTACTCGAAAAGTAGTGCATCTAAACCGAGTAACATAGCACCTTACTTTGGAGGAATTATGCTCGGAGCAATTATCGGCGATATCGTAGGATCTCGTTTTGAATTCAATAATCACCGCAGTAAAGACTTTGAGCTATTTACTAATAATTGTTTTGCTACAGATGACAGTATAATGTCTCTCGCGGTAGCAAAAGCAATTATGGAAACCTCAAAAGCCAAGAATTTAAACAGCCAAAGTTGCAACTATGACTTTCAAATTATGTTATCCGACTTAACTATGAAATATATGCAGGAGATCGGGCGTAAATACCCAAACTGTGGCTTCGGAGGGATGTTCTATCAATGGGTTTTCAGTAACGAACCCAAACCAATATAATAGCTTCGGAAATGGAGCAGCAATGCGGGTTAGCCCTGCCGGGTTTGCAACAATCAACGAATTGGAAGCTGGGAGCCTAGCTGAAACAGTGACAGCAATAACACATAACCACAAAGAGGGTATAAAAGGCGCCAAAGCCACCGTGGCCGCAATCGTTATGGCTCGCCGAAGAGCACTGAAAAGCGAAATTCGCGATCGCATTGAAACTGAATACTATCCCCTGGATTTCACTATTGCCGATATCCGATCTTCATATACTTTTAATGAAACCTGCCAAGAAACCGTACCTCAGGCCATTGAATGCTTCCTTGAATCATCTTCTTTTGAGGGCGCTATCCGCACAGCTATTTCGCTAGGTGGCGACAGCGACACTATAGGAGCGATTACAGGAGCTATTGCTGAGGCTTACTACGGAGTACCATCCGAGATGAAGAAGCATGCTTTAAGTTATTTAGATGAAGAGCTTCGGACCATCTATGATGAGTGGGTTTGTTTTGCTCCACCTAACAATGAAAAGTTTCGAGTACTGACCAAATATAATATATAGATGAAGTTAGCCCCGAAGCCTATCTGAGCGAATGGATTATCGATAAAGAAAACAATGGAACTCTGGGAAACTCTATAAATTTCCCATTTTTTAAGTATAGCGAACTAGTAACAGAATTTATAGAAGAGTTCTACCAGTTTTCATACTCTCATCCGGAATACAAGCTAATTCGATACGATATAATACTTAAAAGACACAATTTAAAATTGCATAATGAGGAAATACGCTCCGACTATCTTCAGGAATTAGACGAACAAGATATTCTTGCTTTGATAATGAGATCTATCCAAGCTGAGCGCTTTTGTGAGGGTGCTTTACTCGAATTCATCAAAGATGGCAGCTTGACCGTTTTACTAAAACGGTTGAAAGATATTGACAAACCTCAGTGATGACACCGCTAGATTAAAATAGGCTGCACAGTTTAGTAATTTTTAGCTTTTGACAGATTAAGATCTATTTTTAAGCTAAACAAACTTTCAACTGAAACAGAAAATAGTGCGCTTAACTTGAGCGCAAGCGGCAGGCTGGGGTCGAAGCGCCCAGTTTCAATGGCATTGATAGTCTGACGTGACACTCCGACAGCATGAGCTAGTTGCCCTTGGTTAAGGCCGTGATTTTCTCTAACTTCACGAAGTCGGTTACAGGTATCAGCCACGTAATTTTTTTAGCGCAATAACGTATCGAATCCAAAATGAAATCACGATCAACGCTAAACAAAGCACACCCCAGAGAACTGGAAGTTTCCCTGGACGCAAGGACAGCGGAATTAGCAACAAACAAACGATAACCAGTGCATCGCCGAAAGATCCGCTACGCGCCATATGTGCAGCTTTATGTTCGACGCTATCTGCACTCAATTCACCTTTTGCTGCACGTTTACGATTAACAGCAATACTTAGCGCTAGGAGTATAGGCAGCGTCAAAATACTTCCGATGCCATACAGCAACCATTCTCCATTGCCTCCAACTCTCTCGGCTACCAGCAACAGAACCACGCCAACCACGGCAGCTATTCCCGCATAAGTTCAGATATTTTTAGTAGACATATGTAAAGTCTGCTTGTCACCTAATTTATTGTCAAGCATTCTGTAATTTTAGTTATAGAGTCAGCCCCGCTGCCGCCCCCAGTTGCCACTGGAATTAAGGACTATAGGCAGACTCCAAGATGGAAGCATCTCGCCTCAATCTCATTTGTTTAGCGAATTACCCTTACGACCTGGCTTAGACACCCTTGTTTCAAATCCAGTTTTCTCTGCTTTTTTGCATCCGCTTGCTGGCGCCAGCCACCCAATTAGGAGCATCGGCAGCAGCAAGGCACCTCCGACTCCATATAGCATCCACTTTCCATCACATTCGAATAGGTAAGCTACTGCCAACAAAACTAGCCCAATAGAGGCAGATACCGTCACACAAATCCAGATATTTCTAGTAGACATATATTAATACTGTTTGGTGCCAAATCTATTGTCAATTATTTATTTTTGCTATTTTCATGTAATAGCGAATAGTAAATACGTTCCAAGACTGGACTTTATTGAGTGAATTGTATATCCGTTAAATACCCAATTAGTAGTAAAGCCTCCCCGACATACTTTGCGAAAGAGGATTTGAACCTCCACACATACTGGGAATCAGTAACCAGAACCCCCGATATACTTCCAAGAGTTTTAGAATCTCCGTGGAGTTTGCTGGGAATCAGTAACCAGAACCCCCGATATACTTCCAAGAGTTTTAGAATCTCCGTGGAGTTTGCTGGGAATCAGTAACCAGAACCCCCGATATACTTCATGCTCAGCAGACCGAGCTTTACCTGCGGCTGGGAATCAGTAACCAGAACCCCCGATATACTTCCGTCCTTGAATCCCTGCACTAGTGGTGGGCTGGGAATCAGTAACCAGAACCCCCGATATACTTCACCCATTTTCCGTAAACTCTCCACAGCCGCTGGGAATCAGTAACCAGAACCCCCGATATACTTCCGCCAACATTGGAACATATTCCAGATCTGCTGGGAATCAGTAACCAGAACCCCCGATATACTTCCGCTAGCCGGACTACTGACGCTTTCCGCGCTGGGAATCAGTAACCAGAACCCCCGATATACTTCCACACATAATAGTCAACTTTTTTCCAGCGCTGGGAATCAGTAACCAGAACCCCCGATATACTTCCCTGATGGTGAGTGGTGGCTTGTTGAGGGCTGGGAATCAGTAACCAGAACCCCCGATATACTTCCGCGTTCTGCACATAAACCCGAGTAGTCGCTGGGAATCAGTAACCAGAACCCCCGATATACTTCTGGTAGCAGCTGGCGAATCGGCAAAGGCGCTGGGAATCAGTAACCAGAACCCCCGATATACTTCGAAGACATCGAGGCGTCAATCACGCGCTGCTGGGAATCAGTAACCAGAACCCCCGATATACTTCAAGATTCGCCTCGACGATTCCTAAGCCAGCTGGGAATCAGTAACCAGAACCCCCGATATACTTCATGTAGACCCCAATCACATTCCTGGTCGGCTGGGAATCAGTAACCAGAACCCCCGATATACTTCCGGCGGCGCGCCCTTGATCGACCGATGGGCTGGGAATCAGTAACCAGAACCCCCGATATACTTCCGACAGATGAGCATAAGCTGTAGCGAGCGCTGGGAATCAGTAACCAGAACCCCCGATATACTTCCGACGGAAAACGATCCTTCACGTTCGCCGCTGGGAATCAGTAACCAGAACCCCCGATATACTTCCTCTTGGTTCGCAAGCATTGCCGTTGTTGCTGGGAATCAGTAACCAGAACCCCCGATATACTTCGGTGGCGGCTTCCCCGTTTGTCTGGACTGCTGGGAATCAGTAACCAGAACCCCCGATATACTTCCTAAAATAAGTTGCCATGCAGGAATTAGGCTGGGAATCAGTAACCAGAACCCCCGATATACTTCAAATAGCGCGCAGGATGCTCAAAGATACGCTGGGAATCAGTAACCAGAACCCCCGATATACTTCGCTTGAGTACACTCACGTAAAAGTAGATGCTGGGAATCAGTAACCAGAACCCCCGATATACTTCGTGTCCTGAGATGTGATAGGCGACGCTTGCTGGGAATCAGTAACCAGAACCCCCGATATACTTCCTAAAATAAGTTGCCATGCAGGAATTAGGCTGGGAATCAGTAACCAGAACCCCCGATATACTTCATCCACATAGCCGACGATCTAGACCAAGGCTGGGAATCAGTAACCAGAACCCCCGATATACTTCGGCGCCCTGCAGCTGGTATAAACGCGGTGCTGGGAATCAGTAACCAGAACCCCCGATATACTTCACGGCATCCCAAAGACGGGCCAGCGTGCGCTGGGAATCAGTAACCAGAACCCCCGATATACTTCTTGACCTATATCGACTGATAGCCCGACCAGCTGGGAATCAGTAACCAGAACCCCCGATATACTTCGCTGGTCAGCATGGGCGAGGGCCTGGAGGCTGGGAATCAGTAACCAGAACCCCCGATATACTTCAATCTTTACGATTGGGAAAACAATCCCAGCTGGGAATCAGTAACCAGAACCCCCGATATACTTCTCAGAGAAAGTCACCCGCCTTCTCGACGGCTGGGAATCAGTAACCAGAACCCCCGATATACTTCACCTCCGACGCGGTAGCAGCACTCTCATGCTGGGAATCAGTAACCAGAACCCCCGATATACTTCTTACTCGTGGTAACTAAACAAACTTAAGGCTGGGAATCAGTAACCAGAACCCCCGATATACTTCAGCGATCTGATTAGCGGTCGCCCTACCGGCTGGGAATCAGTAACCAGAACCCCCGATATACTTCCGGGTGGTTCTCTGCATTTAGAACGTGCGCTGGGAATCAGTAACCAGAACCCCCGATATACTTCCCTCGCCTACGCTGGCGAAGACCAAGCTGCTGGGAATCAGTAACCAGAACCCCCGATATACTTCATAATTTTCCGCTACTCGAACTGATGCAGCTGGGAATCAGTAACCAGAACCCCCGATATACTTCGGTGATTGGAGCAAAGCCTGGGAAGGCAGCTGGGAATCAGTAACCAGAACCCCCGATATACTTCCATCGGCTGGGATTCCGTTCCAGCGGTCGCTGGGAATCAGTAACCAGAACCCCCGATATACTTCGCCTCGGCGTGGATAGCTAAAACCTCATGCTGGGAATCAGTAACCAGAACCCCCGATATACTTCTATATGTCATGTTGAGAACGCTATCAACGCTGGGAATCAGTAACCAGAACCCCCGATATACTTCCGTCGGGGGTTCTGGTTCCCTTCTGACTAGGGAAAATACCGATTTTATTCGTTAGAAAATTGTTAGCTGTTGTGGCCCTTCTTCGGGGTCTGTAGGTTCTTCGTTCAAAAATCTGAATGTGGTGGCCCATTGTTGATCAGTTATATGAAGAATCCGAACTTCACCACCTGGCGGTAGGTTAGATTTGATTGCAGTTATAGCGCTGGCGCTGCCACCAGCTAGCGGAGCAAATCTTGTATAGACACTAAGTTGTACTCTCCAAAAACCTTTATCAAGCAACAACTCTCTAAAAGAATTAGCTACCGCTCGCTGCTTTTGGGTTTTAACTGGGAGATCGAACATCACTAGACACCACATTTTGTCACCACTTGGAATCTTTTCCATGATTAAGACTTTCTTGTTATCTCCGGTTCCATACTGGAACTGGGAGTTTAGAAATCTCTCCCTCGGCATAGTTCCCTAACGCCTGAGAGAGGCGGATAAGAGAAGCAGCAATACCGGTACCGTCTTCTTCAAACGGTTGCATCGCTGCAGCTACTAGCAAATGTCGTACGTCTCTATCATCTGTTTCTACATCTGGGGGCAATCTAGCTACCGCTGCATCAATAGCTGGCCGATACGGTTCGATCACATCATCAACTAAATTAAATGCATTCGAGCGACCCCGATGAAATAGCCCGACTCCCGGAGCTAATCCTGCGCTCAAAACAGCTTTAATACCCAGCCCTCGCAACACCGTATATCCATAATCAAGGCAAGCATTAAGCCCCCAACCAGACCCGGCATCCCGAATAAACTGCTGTCCCTCAAATAACGCCGACCAATACAGTCGAGCTGCCTGAGCTTCAATATTAGAAGGATCCCCAGATCTAACAGCAGCCGCTAACTCCCATAATTTCGGAGCCATCGGAGAGCCAATAAGTTCCAAGTTATGGGCTTGTCCAGCAACCTTTGCCCGAATAATCCTGCCCCAAGCATTCTTTCTACGCGGCACTGTAAGTCGCATCTGGGCTAACTGCCTTGCCCCCACTCGCGTATGCTGCGACCACGCATACGCTCCCCCTTCCGGAACACCTTTCCAATCAGTAAAAAGAATCGCTACATCATCTTTTAATAAGCGATGCATCGCTGCGGTGGAGAAACGCACATGCGGACCCACCAAAATAACTGCCACATCCGCTGTTGGTAGCCGCGATTGCTCCCCTTCTCGCGAACTAATAATCACCTGCCCCCGGGCCGAGTGGAACTCACCATCTAACGTGACGCAATCGATGATCCTCCACCCGGCCATGACAATCCCCTACACCTGCCAGGACTCCGGAAGGCCCGTACCATGACTATCAATTCGAGGCTTCCCCAATGCATCCCGCCGCACTACCACCGGATTGCATTGCCCCCAAAGGACATTGACTGCAGGAAGCCAACCAGGAGCATCTACCGTCTTTGCAACAGCATCTATTACATCTTTAGAAAAGCCTTCTGCGGCAATCTGGGTAGGTCGAATTCTCAATCTTGTATTTGAATAGAACCCATGCACTCGCCAACGCACCGTACCAGGGAACTGTTCCAAGAACTGCCCTACTTGCGTCTTAGATTCGCTAGGCATATCCAGCAGCAACTCATCACCTACCGCAATCCAACCCAAATACTCCGCATTACCTTCTTGAATAGCAATCCGCAGCTTCATATCTGCATCCCGCATACTCAAAGATTGCGGCAGCAGTGGTGCCTCAAACAAGTCTTCATGACGATACTTCAATAAATCTGGAACAAAGACTCTCACCATTCCGTAAGAATCTTTCTTCCCGGAAATACGATAAATCCGAGCGTGATGAACCGCATTTCCTACCTCAACAGCGCCCTCTCGCACCAAAATAGCTGCCGCTTTTGACGGGAAAATCTTTACTCGATCATCAGCAGTAAACTTCGTGCCATTAACCGATATGACACGACTCTCGTCAGCCGGTAACCCTTTGCCAAATTCAAAACCGGCAGCTCTAGTTAACGCGCACCACAATGCAGGAGTTGATGCTCGATCGATAGCTTCCATCGACCACTCATCACCGAGACGTTTTTGCACCAACTTGTTAACCGTATCTTTATGAACTGATCCGTTACCAAGTCGCAACCGTAGGTTCTCCATCACCGGAATCCGGTCATGGGCTACTGCCTGATTAAATAACTCAGCCAGCACATTCATATTCCCCAGCCACTGCTGCCAAATAGTTCTAGCAGCAGGATTGGTGCCACTAAAAGACTTCCAAGTTTCTACATCACGTGTCACCCGCTGCGCATCACGTTGATTTACTCGCTGGGCTAAAACTTGCGCTACTTTCGGTCGCATCATCGCCATACAAGCAGCATCCATCGCATGATGGCGACGATCTAGCCGGGTCTTGCCAGAACCACCGATGAAAGAAATCTTTCCTTCAAAACCACTAGCTTTACGCGCTTCAGCCGTCAACTGTCCGCGATAGACCCCTACTTGAACCTTTTCTTCAGCCCAATGCTGCTCAATACGATGCCGCAATTCATTAGCCATCCACGCAATGGACTCCATCGAACGTCCATCAAACTCTGGATCCTCAGTTGTACGCTTTAACCGAGTTATTACATTCTGCTGGAATTGCTTCCAATCTTTTCCAGACGTTCCCGGATCTTGCGTCCACATTTTGACCCGGCTCGCCACCTCAGTAACAGAAATGCCTTGTGTTTCTGCCCACACGCTGAAAACCATTTTCGACTTCGACTTATTACAAGCTTCACACACCGCCACCAAGTTATCGCGACGGTTCGTCGAACCCACTCCCGCTTGCGGAACAATATGATCCATCTCTAAAGACGTAAATGAGATTCCTTTATCGCAGTATGCGCACTTGCCATGCTGGCGGGTGAAGGCTAAATAGCGAGAAGTATCTGAACGAGCTACCTTGCCGTGCGCACCAATATGATCGTTAATCTCTTGGGCAATTCGACGGTTTGCGTCCTCACGCTTCTTCATATCCCGCTCAAGTTCCCGAGTTTTAAGATCGCTCATAAACCCTTCGCGAACATGCTCGATATTAACAACCTCTGGCACGCCCCATTCCCGTTCGGCAGCCATCAGCCAACGAGCAACCGCTTTCGTTACCCGATCCACTGACGGATTCCCTACCGGCATCCCAATCGGATCTGCTGGCGGACGCCAATCGTCGGAAACCTTAAAAGCTTCTCGCCGAGCGCTATGTACATCATGTTCTGCTTCCAGCATGAGGGCTGTCAGCTTGATTAGCGAATCTGCTGAGTAAGCAGCCCTGCCAGCGGGCAATTTCAGGTCATCTAGCGCTAATAGGTGTTCGTCTTCTAATGTCTCTAAAAACTCGATAGCTACTTCATCAGCAGCGGTAGCTGTTTCACTTTCAGCTACCGCATTAGACAAGTATCGGATCAGTGCATCTCGTTCTTCTTGCCCGGCATGACGCCACCATTCCGGCAGGGGTTTCACCTTTGTGAAGCCCATCATGTAATTAGCTGTCACATAGGTTGGTGGACGCGATCCTGCCCGATCTCCATCAGCTGTTGGGGTAGCAGTCCCCCGTAGTTGTTCTCGCTCTAACCCAAGTTTTTCGGCAACATCCAGCCAAGTTATTTCTTTCTTATTGACTGGATCAGCCAGCAACTCAAAACATATTTTCCGCTCAGCCACCGTCAATACGCGGTCGGCTGAACCAGCTACCCGTACCCGCAAATTAGCAAGAATTGCCGCAATCCTATAGTGCTGGAAAGCACTCTCTGCTTTAAGGCAGCGGTACTTTCCTGACTGCCCTGGTAGCGGATCTTTCCCTACCCGCTCAGCCGCACTTCCCTTAGGGGAACGTGCCGCAAAGGTAGCTAAAACCAACTGTCGAGTTGTTTCCTCATCGAGTCCTTGCGTTTTAGCTATTACCATCAGTTCCCGCGCATTATCGGATTGCATGAGTTTGCCACCCAATAACCCTTCATCCCCACGTAGCTTCACTTGTGGTGTCAGCTTCAACGCTGTCACTAGCTGCGCTGGGGTTAGCGCTGCTGGCAGCTCCCTGCCAACAGCATTCTCAACTCGCCCTCGTAGCGCAATTAACTTATCGCTATCTTCAACGGGGACAAGTAACGTCTCTGCTTTGATGTAGGGATTTCGCCAGCCACGATGCCGCGCAATATGGCGTGCAGCGATCGCTAACTGCTTATTGCGTTCTGCTTCATCTTTGACTTTCGTGGTTGCTAAATTAGCGCGCAATACCCACGGATGGTATGGATCTTTAAATGTATTCGGATCTGTAATCGGCCACCCTAGCTCCGTTAACAGATTGTCGAGCACCCGTAGCCGTTCTCTACGACGTCGCACTAACCGACGTGCTCTACGTGCCACTCCTGCTGAGGCTCGACGCGTGGTTGCTGTTTTTTGACCTTCTGGATCTAGCCCACCATCGTGAGCAAGCACCATAGAGTTCAAAATCTTTACTGGCTGTCCGTCATCATCGACCCCAACAGCACAAAAGCCCAGCGAACGGGCACCTACATCAATTCCGATACGGTACTTAGACCACGTTGTCACCATGCAGAACATCATGACGGAATTTCAAGTATTTAGCTAGAGACTCTCCCATTAAATGACGAAAGCGCCTTTGCAGGCGCTTTCGTGGAGCATTCAGAACCGCTAACGAGGCGATTCTTACTGGGAATCAGTAACGCCACTGTAGCAACATCTGATTCCCAACTGCAAGAGAATTACAAAACTTTATTTTCTACTAACCTGACTCGGTAGTTTCTGAACTTCTGCAAGCGATTCAGCAGCCTGTTCTTTAAGTTTCTTGTGCCAATCAAAAACCCCATGAGAATGCGCGAGGCTGACTCGTATCAGCATAACTATCGCCAGTACCATCCAAAACGTCGGCCATAGTGGAATATTCCAAGTAGTTACCGTGCGCGCCGTAATGTAATGAATGCTCCAAGCCACTAAATAGGCTGGGAGTATTCCCCCTGCCACGATTGCCAAGAACCATTCTTTTGCCCGCGTTTTTATATTTGCCCACGGTTCTTCTGATGATTCCAACTCAATATAGGTGGCTTTTGCCCAATTAGTAACTAACTGTGAGCGCCGCAACGACTCTGGCATAACTAGCGTCTGGCTGCTACGCACTACCGACGCGGGCACCATCGCCAAAATCTCGGCAATGATTTCGGATCCCCCATGCCATTGTCGCGGATCAATCATGATTGACCGCCCGAATACGTCGCGTAGCTGCAAACCACCTCCCGTTACCGAACAAGCATCGACGATCTGATCGAGGCGCATTCCCCAAGCTCTACCTCGGTCAGCTAGCGGACTCCAATCGCTAATCCCCAACCACACCAAACCATCTTTGATCCCGATCCGACGCTGATCGGCTGGCCATGACGTCGATCTATGCTGCCATGACAGCCCCACCACATTTAGTTCTGGGAAACCCAATGGAACTGCTTTTTCTGGAGCGAGCGGCCCCGCAAAAACTGAACTAACTACTACACCTTGCGCTACTTGCCTAAGAGCTTCTGGGCTGATGCTCTCCCACGATACTTCTGCGTTCCCGCGCACGACGTCGCTAACTGCCGTCGCATAAGCATCGCTACTGCGACCTTGGTATTTCTTAGTTACTTCGCTGATCTCCGCCAGATCACAGTCCTGCAGGAAACTATGCATAACGTTATAGATCTTGTCGAGTGCTGCTACAGCTGGCTGCCCTTGCTTATCGGTAGTTATTTGTATCAATGCTTGCTCATCATCAATCTGCTCATAGTCAGCTGACGACCCTAGCGATAGCTGTTCTTTAAGTTTCTTGTCGAGCAATACTGTAAATAGTTGGCTAGCAGCACCTTTAGGAACTAAAACTGCGGCTTCTGCTCGTCGAGATTTCACCCAACCAGACTTATTCCCAGCCAATGAAACTAGTTGTCGAACTATCGGATTTTCTTGCGACGATAGCCCAGTGCTCCACTCTTCTGGTAGCTCTAAATCTGTGACGATCGAAACTGCTTCATTGACTAAATAGGGCTGAACACGAGCGACAATCTCTGCCCCCCACTCCAAGTCGTAACTCGCTGTTTCTTGGCTCAGCAACGAAATTTGTAGACCCAATAACTGAGTGGTTGCCTTATTTAGTTGCTGAGGAGCTCGTTGCCATATTCGACTTTTTGCAAGGTTCATGTCGCTGTAGCGCAGATTTACGAGCTTTCGAAAGAAATCATCCAGATCTCGACGAACCTGCTCTGCGCTCGCCTCCCGCATTTGAACAATGGTGTGCGTAAAACCTACTGATATTTGTGCCCCGTATGGAAGTGCCTGCCCGATAGCTGCTTCCACCCACCCGGTTGTTTGTAAAGTGGTATCAACAGTTCCTAGTCGAAGAATGACCGCAGCTCGTCGATAAAGATCCGGCCGTGGAGCCACCCGGGTGATAGCAACATTGCTCAATGACATAGCCGAACGTTAGCGCTCTTTATGACTGCCCGTCGAGCAGTAACATCCTATTTTGGATAATTAGCGGTGAATTCCCGCCATGATTGTTTTTGCAATTACTCGCGCTGCAGCAGCGGTAGGATGTACCCCGTCGTCGCTCATTCCCGGTAGCCAGTCACCATTAGTGTTACGTACATCGCGACCGCCATCAACATAGTCGTAACCGCGATCATCGGCATATTCTCGTAGCTGCCAATTCAACCGTTTTGCGGTCTCTGGGTCATAGTCGGTGGGGGTTGCTCCCACAATAAGTACTTGAGGCGACCCTACTTCTTTAACTATCAGATCAAGATTAGCTGCTATCTCAATCATAGAAATGCCGTTGTCGTAGTCATTTTCGGCAGCCATAATGACGAGAATCTCTGCCGCTGAAGCAGAGACGCCTTCAGCCATATCTTCGGTAGTTGCCCCCGATACTGCCCAGGTTCCTTCAACTACAACTTCTTCTGGTAAATACCCCACCCAACTATCAGGATGTGGTTTTCCATTTTTTAGCACCTGCCCGTTGCCAGCAGTGAGCGAATCTCCCACTACATACACTGACACCGGTTTGCTCTCTGATGCTGGGGGCGAAACTTTCACCGCGCATGAAGCTAGTAGGAAACAGCACCAAACCGCTATCGCCTTGTAACCTTTCACTCTTACGAGCTTAAACTTTCTTTTCTAAAAACATGCCAAGATGGTGATATGCTTTCAGTGCTTTCAACTTCTTCAATTCCACCATCGCGCGACACTCTTGCCGGTTCAATGATGCTACGACTAGCTTCTGGAACCGCAACCCCTACTGAAGTAACAAGCGCCTACACCGAACTCGTCTCCGAGCTCTACCCGGAACTCTTTATAGAGTTTTGGCCTAATTCTGCTCCAGTACCCAGCGAAGAAGTTGCCCAGATCGTAGCTAATGTCGTAACTGAACATCACCGTCTCATTCAGCGCCCCAGCAAAGATGCTCTCGCCCTAATGTCAGCATTAGTGGCAGCAGATCATGCCCAGCTAACGGTTGTTTTTGGTGATGCTGTTGACGATGCTGACGCCATCGAATTCGCTAGAGCAATGGCAGAAGCCGACGCCGCTCGCGGCCAGCGTCGTCGCGGATGGATTTATGCCGACGCAGATGATCTCGACACCATGATCTTGGACGGAAAGCTATCTTTTGGGTACGGCAGTTTCGACGACGCGGTAACCGATGAAGCTATCGCTGACATATTGGTTCAGCTGCTTTGCGCCGAAGGACTGGCAGCTCACCATGAAATCGCAACTCGGGAAGTTATCGTTTCCGATATTACGTTCGAGGTCCCAATCGTCGAGTAACCACCGGAAACTATCGAGAACGTAGCTGCCGCGCAGCTTCAAATGCCACGATTGATGCTGCCACTGACAGATTAAGTGACTCTGCAGTACCTACCATCGGGATTCGAAGATGCCCATGGGCTGATGCCAACGTAGTTTCTCGAAGTCCTTCTCCTTCGTTTCCGAAAAGGACAAATGTGCCACCAGTCAGATCAACATCCCACAGATCTTTGTCGGCATATCCGGAGGTAGCAAGTACCCGTAATTTATTTTCGCCAGCCCAAGTTAGAGCTTCAACAGCGCTCGCGTTCACCACCGGTACTGCAAAAATTGACCCCATCGACGCTTTAACTGCCGCCGGCGACCATGGGTCAGTACACTCCCCCATCAGAACAATTGCTGTAACCCCAGAAGCATCAGCAGCCCGCACGATCGTGCCAAGATTTCCGGGATTAGCGATACGCTCTAATCCCATTACGATACCGTTTCTCGGCACGTCTAGTTCAGATAATTCTTGTTGCGGTATCGCGACAATAGCGGCAAGACCTGTTGGACCGTCTCGATCTGATAGCGCCGCAAAAATATCTGCAGTTACTTCAGCTACGTTGACGCCACGAGCACGTTCTTGCTCCACCATAGCCAAGGATTCTGGCTGTAATAGTAGCTCTGGAGCCACCACTAAGGTTTCTATCTGACAACCAGACTCCACTGCTCGCCACACTGACTGCAAGCCTTCCACAAAAAAGACTTTTTCTCGCTTACGATATTTACGATCAGACAATGTGCGGATTCGCTTAACTAGCGGGTTCGTTCTAGAAGAGATTAGATCAGCCATGATTTATCTATCATCCCATGACGCGCTAGCAAAGAAGACATAATGAAGCTGACCCGCCAATTCTTCATGCTTGCAACAACAGGTATTGCTACGGCTTCAGGCGATAAGTTTGCTCATTAGCGGCAGCCCAAGCCTCTGATTCTTTCCGATAGCGGACATCTTGTTGCTTCACAACTAGATAACCAATAGCCAGAGCAACAGCAGATACGACTCCACATATTTTCTTCATATTTACTAGATTACGGTGTCTCTATAACTTCCTAATCACGATGCTCTATCGGTTGCAGGCTAGTCTTGGTGTAGGAGTAACTGAAAGAGAGAGCATGTCTGAGCCTATTTACGGAACGATCTACGCTGAAAAGCATGTAAATTGTGCTGTTGCTTTGCTACTCAAAAAACTGCTTTGTTCTCGTAGAAACTTATCGATCATCTTAAACTTACTTCTCTTAGCTCTTGTCTTAACAGGAACTACTATTTACAACTATCTAAGTAACGTTGCTCAACACCGAGGTAACCAATGAGTGAAAAAACTCCTCGTCGCGCTATCGATGGAAACTCTTCGCTAACTGACGACTTACTAGATTTTTCTAACGGATCAAGTTCTGATGCTCCAGCACGAGCCATTCGTCCGTCAAAACGTCGTCGTTTTCTAAAAATCTTAGTTTGGTTACTAGGATTTATTTTTCTTGTTATTGTCGGCGTTGTTGGAGCAGTTGCAGTCCGAGCCCATATTGCTCTCAACGGTATCCAACGTCAAGATAACTATCTTCCTGACGAACAAAGCAGACCAGCCCCTATCGAAGGACCGCTCGCTTTTGTTCTCATAGGAAATGACGAATCGAATCTTCCTGATAGGCAAGAAGGTTCCCGCTCAGATTCACTCATGGTTGCCTATATCCCTGAGGATCGAAAGCACGTTTACTTAGTGTCGATCCCTCGAGATTTATGGGTTGAAGTTCCTAATCGCGGATATTCAAAAATCAATGCCGCCTACGATGAAGGCGGTACTGCTGGCACCGTAACTGTGGTAGAAAAGATTTTTGGGGTCCGAATGAATCACGTCGGCGTCATCAATTTCCAAGGTTTCTTAGAGTTAATGGATGTTCTTGGCGGTGTTGACGTTTATAACTCTTTCCGTAGCGAAAATTACCTCAACGAAACAGATGCTGAGCCTACCTATATTTATGAAGAAGGCATGATCCACCTCGAAGGCGATCAAGGATTAGCTTATGTACGTCAGCGTAAAAACCTCCCAAACGGTGATCTTGACCGTACTGCTCGCCAGCGGGCTGTAATTCAAGCAATAATCGCAAAAGCTCTTAGTAAAGGGGTTCTCACCAATCCCGTTGTGATGGATGACTTCCTCACAAAAGTAACTAAGGTAGTTAAAGTAGATAACAAACTCACCAATAGCGAAATCATTGGTATTGCCGCTGGCATGAAAATCTCATCTAAAGATGACATCCGTACCTCGATGCTACCAATTGCTGGTTATGACACCTCCAACGACGGACAATCTATTAATGTCCCCGATCTTAATGAAATCGATGAACTTTCCCAAGCGATGCGCACTGGTTCTATGGATTCTTGGTGGGAAAAAAATAAAGACAATCCGCTCTTAACTGAGAATCGTCCTTGGCCAATAGGTTATGCGCCGCTTTCTTACAGTACAGAGGAAACAACCAGTCCTTCCTTAGGACCTACTGCTCCTAGCAAGAAACACGGTATGCCAGTACAAACTCCAACCAAGGCTCCCCGCTAAAACATTTAGCATTTGCTGAGGCTACGTTTTTCTGAAAGCAACCGCTGCTGTTCGAGACATTTTTCAAGGGTTAGTGGGTAGCGACGAGCTAGGAACCAGCCTGCTCCTAAGAAGCCAACCAGGATCACCAACAAAACACCTCTGATACCAGCAATAGCAATTCCACTCTGGGAAGCAACAGCACCTGCTGCGTTTTTTCCTTGGTATCCGACTGCCTGCAGTACCAGACCTATACCAAAAACTAGGGCAGCCGAAGCAAGGCTGCGGATCAATGACATCAACCCGTTGAAAGCTCCCGGAGTACGTTCTCCAAAACGCAGCTCCCCAGCATCTACCACATCGGGGAACATGACCCATGGCATCATCTGCACTCCAGCCGATCCCACCGCTAGCGCTGCGGCGCAAAAAAGCACCGGCCAAGTTGGCCAAGACTGTGGCCACAGCGCCAATCCAGCTCCACCGACGATAGCGAGTGGAATCAATGCACCATATAACCGGTTTTTCGACACGCTATGGACCAATTTCTGACTGATTAAAGTAAACCCAACATTAACTACGATCAACACTCCCATTACCGCAGCTGGAGCGATATTCACCACATAGGTAGTCCACGCTAAAAGAACCGCACCGATACCGTCCATCATGAGCATCGCGCATAGGTAAAGCCCTAGTAGTGAACGAAACTCCACTAACCCAAGCCCTCGCCCAAAAGCTCGCAGCGACAGTGCTGTTTCTTGTGTAGGAATAGGAGCACGTTCTCGTACAAAAAGTGCCACCATCGCTACTGGAACAGCAAAGAAAACTCCGAACCCTCCCGCCAAAATTACGTATAGCGTATGAGTATCGAAGGTCCCTTTTTTATACGCCCCCACTAGCAGTGTCGCTCCAACAAAAATAAGTGCTGAACTAAGTGTGGAAAAAAGTACCCGCAAAAGATTTATCCGATTTCTTTCCGCAAGGTTAGTTGTTGTTTCAGTGGACATTGACGAATATGGCACCGTTACCATCATCGCTACCAGCATGTAGAAAATGATGGATACGAGCGCAAAAGCAGCTTTACCGCTCTGTGAAGTAAATATCGTAGCGGGAGCCCATAACATGAGATAAGCGACAATAATCAGCACTGATCCAACAAAGATCCAGGGTCGTCTACGTCCCCAGCGAGTGCGCGTATTATCGGTGAGTTGTCCCATAACCGGACGCCCTAAAGCATCAACAATTTTTGCGGTAGCAAAAATACTTCCTGCTATTCCGGGGGCTAAACCAGCAACATCAGTCAGGAAGAATAGGTAGAGGACGCTAAGAAGCGCGCCACCGCCACCGCCGTAAATATCTCCTGCTGAAAATACGAAGCGTTCCCACCTCGACATTTGCAACCGCAATGGCTGAGCTGCTGCCGGCTGGCTACTCACATAGCTCCTTTCGTCGTAACCACAAGCTCTATCCTTGCACTTCTTTATTTTTCTACGCGATTTTCGTATTAACCACACTTATAAACCCCGCTATGTGGCGCTTCCCTCTAGGCTAGAGAGCAATGGGAATTGATATGTTTCGTGAGCATCCGACAGCGACTCGCACTGACTGGGTCGTCGATGGCTGCCTTGCTGCGCTTTTAACCTCTCTTACCTGCGCACCCCACGCCCTAATAATGCTATTAGAAGAGCCTTACAGCGCTTACTACGGCAATCCTGTTCTGGTGTTACTAACGTGTTTGGGAATGACAATTCCGCTTATTCTGCGTCGTCACTATCCGCTGTTGATGTTATCTGCGATCGCGTTATCGGCAATGGCTCAGGTCTGCGTCACCCAGACTCCTACGCTTTCTCTTATTGTTATCCCGCTAGCGGTGTATTCCGTAGCACGATGGGTTGACGGGGAGCCTGCTCGGATAGCGTTGTGGTGGGGAGTAGTTGGGGCGACGCTAGGGCCACTTCGCTGGGTTTTAGCAGTAGGACCGTTCTACGCAGGCCGCATGATTCTGCTGATTTTTACCGCAGTAGTGTGCTTTGGTTGCGTTGTTACCCCTTATGCAGTTGGTCGTCGTATCAGAGAGCAATCAGAGGCAGATATTGCCTGGCGACGTACTCAGTTAGAACGTCAGCGCATCACTTTATTAACCCAAGAGCAACGAGTACGGGTTGCAGAAGCAAATGCTCGTCAAGAAATAGCTCGGGAGCTACACGATATCGTCGCGCACTCACTTTCAGTAATGATCGTGCAAGCAGAAGGCGGAAAAGCTATAGCAATAAAGAAGCCTGAAGCTGCCGCAGCCGTGTTGGGAACAATTGCAGAAACCGGACGAGAAGCTCTCGATGAAGCACGTCGAATCGTTGGGGTACTTCGTAGCAACAACCAAAATATGGGCAGTGCAGATTTTGGTCCAGCACCTACTTTGGCCGACATCCCCGACTTAGTTGCTCGTACTGGAGACCGCATCCATCTAGCAATATCTGGAACCCAACCCATTCTTCCTTCTACTTTAGAACTAACTGCATACCGCGTTATCCAAGAGGCCTTAACTAATTTTCTTAAACATGCTGGTCCTCGTGCTCATGCTTGGGTGAATGTCACATATCAGCAACAGTTAATCGATATTTATATTCGCGACGACGGTGCTGGTGCTGCTATCCGTTCCGACGGTTTAGGAAATGGGTTACGCGGTATGGAAGAACGTGTAACAGCTATGGGTGGAACTCTCGCAGCTAATCCGCTATCTGAAGGCGGTTTTGCAGTCCATGTCTTACTGCCAGTTACTGGTAAACGCTAGCTAAAAGGATTTTTATGACTCCCCTCCTAAAAATATTTCTTGCCGACGATCAAGCTCTTGTGCGTTCAGGTTTTCGGATGCTTATTGAAGCTGAAGATGATATGGAAGTTGTTGGGGAGGCAGAGAACGGTAATGATGCGCTCTTAGCGTTAACAACAACTCCGGCACATGTAGTTTTGATGGATATCCGGATGCCAGTAATGGACGGGGTTGAGGCAACTCGACGTATTGTCCAAGCTGGACTTAATACCCGCGTTCTGGTTTTAACAACTTTTGATCTAGATGAATATGTCTTTAGTGCACTAAAAGCTGGCGCTTCTGGTTTTATGCTCAAAGATGCTCGACCTAGCGAACTGCTATCAGCAATCCGTACCGTTGCTCATGGCGATGCTGTAATGGCACCTTCGGCAACTCGCAGGTTATTACAGCATGTTGCTCCAACCCTTCCTAGTGGCACTAACGGGGAAGAAGACCGCCGCCTTTCGCTGCTTACTGAACGTGAGCGAGAGGTCTTGCTGGAGATTGCTGCCGGTCTAACAAATACTGAAATTGCAGCAAAGCTTTATATGGCAGAAGGAACTGTAAAAACTCATGTTGGTCGACTGTTAAATAAACTGCAATGTCGAGACCGGGTATCGCTAGTAATTTTTGCATACGAGACTGGATTATCTAGATAACAGCAATAAAAATTCTTTTTGTTATCTCATCAGGGGAAAACCCTGATGAGATAACTCTAAAATCAGGGAAGACTCAGTCTTTAGAAGGATCTTTCTTACCAGTTATTCAGATAGGGTCTTATTAAGACCAAGTCATTACCGAGAGGATTTCCCAGTGTCTGCCCCTGAACACTTCCCCCGTCACGCTGATCAAACTGCTGCGATGTCTGATGTTGAGAGCAATCCGCGGCATGGTGTTTCATCAGTTTCGCGTGATCTTGTCATCTCTGCTCAGCAGATCATGAAAGTTTACGGATCTGGTGACAATATCGTTTATGCCGTTAACGGTGTTGATGTTGCTTTTGAGCGTGGATCTTTTACCGCGATCATGGGGCCTTCGGGTTCTGGAAAGTCCACTTTAATGCATTGTCTTGCTGGGCTAGATCAAGCCAGCAGTGGTCATATTACTCTTGGTAATAGCGAAATTACTGCTATGAAAGACAAGCAACTTACTAAAGTACGTCGTGACAAAATTGGCTTTATTTTCCAAGCTTTCAATCTTTTACCGACGCTTACTGCCAAGCAGAATATTTTGTTGCCCTTGGAGTTAGCTGGTCGTAAACCAGATCATGCTCATATTGATGCTCTCGCTGAATCTCTTGGTCTTAGCGATCGACTACATCACCGTCCTTCGGAACTTTCTGGCGGCCAGCAGCAGCGAGTAGCTATCGCTAGAGCTCTTGCCAGCAAGCCGGATGTGATTTTTGCTGACGAACCCACTGGAGCTTTGGATTCTCGTAATGGTCTTATGTTGCTGAGATACCTTAAAAAGTGCTCTGCTGAGGACGGTCAGACTATTGTCATGGTGACCCACGACCCACTTGCTGCTTCTTTTGCTGAGCGAGTCCTTATGCTCTCTGACGGTCGAATTATTCGCGATCTTGATAATCCAACTCAGGATCAGATTATGGCTGAAATGAAAGCCCTCACGGAGGCGATTGCCTGATGTTTCGTCATGCTTTGAAAGAATTACGCCTACATCCGGGGCGTTTCGTAGCAGTTATTACTGCCATCGCACTCTCGATTGCTTTTCTTACTTCAGTACAGGTTTTTACCGCAACTGAAGGTTCAGCAATGGGCAAGGAACAAGTTATTTATTCCAGCGCCGCCGATGTAACAGTTCAAGGATACTTTGATGATCCTGCTGCTGTTAAAGATGCGATCAAGAGCTCTGCTGGAAATACTGCTGTCAGCGAGGTTTCTGCTACATCAGTCACGTTAAATGCTTCCGGAAAACGTGAATATAGCTTCATATATTCCATTCCTGAATCAGAATCATTGCGCTGGCAAGCTCTTAGCGAAGGCTCACTTCCTACTAAAGAAAATGAGATAGCAATCTCAGAGGGTTACGCCAATAAAGCATCAGTAAAAATTGGTGATGTTATAAAAGTTAATAATATATCTAGTAAGGATTCTTTAGATTTCAAAGTAACTGGCTTAGTAAAGAGTTCAAAGTATAATTTTTACGCTTATACCACCAGCACCGGAATATCACCTTTACTACCAGCAGATGAATTTGGAAAACACCCAAGAACCACCGAATGGATTGCTGACTATAGCGATCCAGCAGCCGCTGATGCCGCTATTACTTCGTTACGTACCACACTGGATAAACTTCCTCACCAAGATGGTATAAAAGTTCAGGACTCAATCGAAAAGCAATCAGAATCCATAAAGTCTGCTGCAAACGATTTTGACGTACTCAAGTATCTTTTGATGGTATTTGGAGCTATTGCTCTATTAGTTGGCTCCATAATTATCGCTAATACTTTTACGATTCTGGTAGCACAGCGTCGGCGCCAGACTGGTTTACTCCGCACTTTAGGGGCCTCTCGTGGCTACGTATTCCGTCGCTTCTTAGCTGAAGCAATTTTATTAGGTTTAATCGGATCAGTTATTGGCGTTGGCGCTGGCATTGCCTTAGCAGCTTTAGCTTCTCACCTACTAACTGGAAACCTTGCTTATGGTCTTTCTATCCCTACAAGCGGATTACTGTGGTCAGTAGTAGTTGGCATCTTAGTGACTATAGCCGCCTCCCTAATTCCTCTTCTTAAAGCATTAAAGGTTGCTCCCTTGGAAGCATTACGTCCAGTTAGTTCTGCTGATTCCGCGAAAAAAACTAGCATTATTCGCACAGTTATCTGCACTCTACTAACAGTTTCTGGCATTGCCCTGTGTATTTTCTCCGGATCTGCAGGCAAGCAAGCTATTCTTACCGCAATCGCTGGTTCTGTCCTCATCACGCTAGGTGTTCTTGGTGCTGCTCCGATATATGTCCCAGCATTATTAAAACTTTTTGGAAAGATCTTCGGCTGGAGTCCAACGGTTCGTTTGGCTGCTACTAATGCAGCTAGAAACCCTGGTCGAGCTGGCGCAACTGCTACTGCTTTGATGTTGGCTGTTGGCTTGATCGTTACCCTTGGAGTTGGTTCTGCCTCATTAAAGGGGACGCTTAACGATAAGATAGATTCCAGCTATCCACTCGATATTCTTGTTGTGCCTAATATCGACTGGGCTACTGGAAAAGTTCCTGATGGCATAAAATCTGATACTGTAGAAAAAATTCGCCAAGTGGACGGCATAAAAGGCATTGCTGATACTAAGTGGGTCATTAAGAATGACTTAAATTCCACTAGTCCTTTTTCTTCTGTAATAATTTTTGCTGGATATACCCCTGAGCTCAATAATGCCATAACTGAAAAAGTTTCTCTTGCCGATGGCGAAGCTCTTGTTCATCCAGATGCTATGAAAAAACAGAACCTCAAAGATGGCGATACTTGGAATATAAAGCTTACTGATTTCACTGGCTACAATTCCCAAAATACCACTCCATCAACAACTACCGATCTGAGCGTAAAGGTTCGAGCTAATAAAGCAGCTACTGGAAATGGGTTGGTTATTATCACCCAGCAACAGCTATTAAAGGTTTTCCCTGAATCCAGATCCGGGCTAGTTTTTGCTTCAGTAACCGATCGCAACAAGGGCGCTCAAATAACTGGAGATATCCAAAAAATCTTGGAAAGTGACACTCAAGAAGCGCAGCTTCAAGGAGCTTTACCAATGAAACTTCAGCTTTCACAAGCTTTCGATATGTTGCTAAAAATAGTAACTGGTCTCCTTGGTGTTGCTGCCGCAATCGCCTTAGTCGGGGTAGGAAATACCTTGAGCCTCTCAGTTATAGAGCGTACCCGTGAATCAGCTCTACTACGAGCACTCGGTCTACAAGCTAAGTCACTGAAGCGAATGCTTATTGTTGAAGCGCTACTTCTGACTGGAGTAGGAACTCTAGTTGGTATTGCTGCTGGCGCTTTCTTTGGCTGGGTTGGAGTTCGAGCCGTACTAAAGCAAGCGGATATGGCTGGTCAAGTATTTGCTTTCGACTGGCCGCAACTAATTTTAGTGATTGCTATCGCTACGGTTGCAGCAGTTCTAGCGTCGATACTTCCTGGCCGCAAAGCTGCTAAAGCTACTCCCGTAGAAGCACTTGCCGATATTGGCTAACAGCTTTTCTATACAACCTTCGGTGCCTGTTCTTTGTTTATTCAGAGAATGGGCACTGATCTTTTAAGCCGCTAAAGCTAGTAGTTCATCACTATGACTAGCTAACTTAGTTAGCGCCCTACTACAGCGCTGCCGTAACGCAACTTCGCTTAGCTGATGGTACTTTGCAGCTACCCGCCCAGAAATTCCGTAGTGGTAGACAGTCTCTAATACCGCCTGCGTATGTGGAGTAATCAGATCTAATTTTTCTGCTGCTACAAGTACTTCTCGGGCAGTAACTTCGTCCGCTGTATCGTCTAAATACCTGGCTGCCGGGATCTCAGAAACAGCAATATCTCGTGATTTTTGTTCAAGGAGTCGCTTGCGAGTATCTAACGCAAGGTTAGCGGCAATCATATTTGGTCTTGTTGCCAACGGATATTCAGCAGCAATAATCCACAACGTAGCAATTAGTTCATCTTCAGGTAAACCACTTGCTGCATAGCGTCGGATTTTGGGAAGCATCGTTACTACCACGACATAACCAGCCAGAGAATCTCCTTGCGCTAACGCTGCCAGCAGGATCCTTAACGTGTTATCTGGATCGTTCTTAATAGCGATAAGAACCTCAGCTAACGTTCCTGACAGTTCTTTCCATGGAGAAATACACTGAGCTAATTCTTGATCCCACTGAGTTTGCAGCCGATTCATAATCATGACAACAAGCCCATCGCAGCTACGTTGGTTACAGTGTTGTCCGACCTTGCCGAAGTGTTTCCCGAACCACTAACAGTGTTATCTGTTCAGCTAGTCTTCTAACTTCTTTTCTACAACTAGGACCTAAGATCAACTCTATGGATTTAGTCAGTATTGCTTGCTCAACAGATGGCACGATCGTCACTTATAGCCTTGCTGGCGAACGTCTAATTCCTAAATCAACCAGCATTATCGGAAACGGGGTAAGTGTTTTCGCCCGTCATGGTGATGTTCTTTATGCTCGGCTAAAAGATCCCATCTGTGTGGTTGCACTCGCTTATGAAAGCAATCAATGGCAGATTCTTGCTACAGAACCTGCTCCAGACACTATGAACTTTCTGTCAATCAGTACTGACGGGCGTTGGCTTATCGGGGTTTCTTACACCGGTGGGCAGATAGCAACATGGCCACTATCTGACTCTGGAACTCTTGGCACTTATCGTCTGCTGGCTAGCCATAAGCATCCTCACTGCGCCGTAATTATTGATGACTTTCTATATATTGCAGTACTGGGTGAAGACACTGTTGTTACCTATCGTTTTATCGACGGAACACTTATTCCTATAATAACTACTTCTGCTCCAACTGGCTCTGGTCCAAGACATATCACTATCGATGAATCTGGCGAGAATCTTTACTGCATCACTGAATTTGCTGGCGAAATACTGCATTATCGTCGCAATAAAACCACCGGAATACTTAGTTTTGCTGGACACTATCCAGCTTTTTCCCATAGCGCTGGTCTACGGCATAGCCGACTCGGGGCAGATCCGCTCAGCGAACATCTCATCTGGGGAGCCGATATTGCACTTTGCCAAGGTTTTGTCATTGCATCAGAACGCACTGCTTCTACGTTGACCGTATTCCCAATAAATGACGACGGTACGCTCGCCGCATCTTGCTCATCTGTTGATACTGAGAAACAACCACGAGCTATCTACGTCGTTGCTGATCTGATAATTAGCGTTGGTGAAAAGTCCGATCAAGTCAGTATTTTTAAGCTAGAAAAAAATGGGGAACTTCGTCGCGTCGATCGAAAAATTACTGGACATGGCGCTAATTGGATTGACGTCAGATCAGCATCATAAAGTGGAGGGCTCCCCAAAAAAGCACTAGGGAGCTGCTGGACTTTCACCAAGCAACTCCCTAGGTTGTAAAGTCACACTAAACATATTTTTGCGATTTACCGAATTGCTCAGAAAAACCTGAGGTAGCGGTTGAGGGTATCTACCCTAGAGCTACCGCCATAAGGTACATACGAAAATGTCAAAAGACTTGCGCTAAGCGAATAAAAACGTTTAGGTTATGCATACCTACCTCTTTTACGAAACATACGTGTTTCCGAAAGGTTTGATGTGTTCGGCAATTTCCTTATAGGGCTCAGAGAAGGCCTCGAAGCCTCTCTGGTCGTCGTTATTCTTCTTGCCTATCTGGCAAAAACTGGTAGAACACATCTTGCAAGATGGATTTGGCTGGGAGTAGGACTTGCCATCGGCATCTCTCTAATCTTCGGTGCAGTTCTTACATATGGACCCAAAGGACTTACCTTCGAGGCACAAGAACTTATTGGTGGCACACTATCTATTGTTGCCGTAGGTTTTGTAACCTGGATGGTTTTCTGGATGGCAAAATCTGCTCGCAGTCTTTCTTCCGATCTACATGACCGCATTGATAATGCTGCTGGCCCCGGAGCCCTAATCACACTGGCAGCACTGGCTGTCGGACGCGAAGGGCTAGAAACTGCTCTATTCCTCTGGGCCGCTACTCGCGCCGCCACCGCAGATGGTACCTCAACTGTCGTCCCGCTAGTGGGAGCACTTATCGGAATTATTTTTTCGATAATTATCGGTTGGGCTATCAACCGTGGCGCGCTACGTCTTAATCTCAAGGCTTTCTTTACTTGGACTGCCGGGTTCCTAGTTCTAGTTGCCGCAGGCGTTCTTGCTTACGGTGTTCATGATCTACAAGAAGCCCGATTCTTACCCGGTCTCAACAATTTTGCTTTTGATGTTAGCCATATCATTGATACTTCATCTTTGTTCGGCACTCTCCTTAAAGGCATCTTCAACTTCTCCCCCGCAAGCACTGTCTTTGAAGCCACTGCTTGGATCAGTTATGTCGTAATTGTTGGTGGAGCATTCATCGCTTACACCATCTCCCACCGCACCTCCATAGCAAAGGAAAATATATGAAACGCCCACTCGCTATCGGCCTTGCTGCCATAGCTACCCTTTCTTTTTCTGGCTGCACCGATAACGCCCCCAAAGATGGCAACGGCACTCTTACGGTCACCGCAAGCGACACCGCTTGTGACGTTTCAGCAGAAAAAGCACCTTCTGGCACCTTAACCTTCACCGTCAAGAACACCGGTAGCAAAGTTAACGAGTTCTACCTCCTTGCTTCTGACGGTCTTCGGATCCTTGGTGAGGTCGAAAATATCGGACCGGGTCTTTCTCGTGACCTAGTTCTTGTAGCTCCTGCTGGCAAGTACTTCACCGCCTGCAAGCCCGGAATGATTGGTGACGGAATTCGTAAAGAGTTCACCATCACTGAATCTGGCGCTGACATCAAACCCAAGGGCGACGATGCCGCACTGGTTGCTGAAGCTGACCGTATGTACGGCGCTTACATCAAAGACCAGACTGAACAACTTCTGACCAAGACTGAAGAGTTTGCCAAGCTCTTCCTCGAGCGCAAAGACACTGAAGCTAAGGCTCTCTACCCAGTAGCTCGTCAGCATTGGGAGCGCGTAGAAACCGTTGCAGAAAGCTTCGGCGACCTTGACCCGATGATGGATGCTCGTGAAGCAGATCTTGCTGAAGGCGATAAGTGGACCGGATGGCACGTAGCTGAAAAGGATCTATGGGCACCTGCTGGCTACACCGCCATGACCGATGAGCAGCGCAAAGAAATTGCCGACAAGCTAGTAGCTGACACCAAGACTCTCTACGATCGTACTCGCGACCTGACCTACGCTCTAGATACCATTGCCAATGGCGCTAAAGGTCTGCTCGACGAAGTTGCTACCGGAAAAGTTACTGGCGAAGAAGAAGCCTGGTCACATACTGACCTTTACGACTTCCAAGCCAACATTGATGGCGCTCACGTAGCATGGGAAGGCGTACGCCCGATCCTACAGCGTAAGAATGCTGATCTTGATAAGGAAATTGCTTCGCGCTTTGAAGCTCTCCAGAAGCTTCTCGATGCACAGCGTGAAGGAAATGGCTTCAAAACCTACGACAAGCTAACTGCTGATGAAGTAAAGGCATTCTCTGACGCAGTAAACGCTTTGGGTGAACCACTATCTAAGCTCACTGTAGCGATTCTCTCATGACCGAGATCAGCCGTCGTCGCGTCCTAGCTCTGGCTGGCGGCGCTGCCGCAGCAGGAGCTGCGACAGGCGTAGGAGCAGCCCAGCTATTAGGCGAAAAAGACCCACAAGGTCCCATCCCACTAGCTCGCACCTACGCTTTCCGTGGCCCTCATCAGGCCGGTATCGCAACCCCAGCACAAGACCGCTTACATTTCGCCGCTTTTGACGTGACGACAACCAAGCGTGACCAGCTCATTGCGTTATTAAAAACATGGACGACGGCGGCTGAGAAGCTGGTGGCGGGAGTGCCGTTAGGGACTAATGATCCCTATGACGCTCCCCCCACCGACACCGGTGAGGCTCTAGAGTTACCCCCGTCGGGTCTAACGATCACCTTTGGCGTCGGCGCTTCTCTTTTCAAGAGCGCCGACGGCACTGATCGATTCGGATTAGCATCGAAATTACCTGCAGCCTTAGCTCCACTACCCCATTTCCCTGGGGATAATCTAGACCTTGACCAAAGTGACGGCGATATCTGCATTCAGGCATGTGCCGATGATCCTCAGGTAGCGGTTCACGCAATCCGTAACTTGGCTCGACTTGGATTTGGTACGGTAGCGGTTCGTTGGTCCCAGTTGGGGTTCGGACGAACCTCGTCAACATCAACTAGCCAAGCCACTCCTCGTAACCTATTTGGGTTCAAAGATGGCACCGCTAATCTCAAAGTTGAGGACCCTAACCTGCTCGATGAGCATGTTTGGGTGAAGCCTGGAGATGATGCTGCAGCAGATTGGTTAGCTGGCGGTAGCTACCTAGTGACTCGTAAGATCGCGATGAATATCGAGAACTGGGATCGTACTAGTCTTCGTGAGCAAGAAGCTCTGGTCGGGCGCGATCGTCGAGATGGTGCCCCACTTTCAGGTGGCGATGAGTTCACTCCTGTGAACTTCTCGATTACTGGGCGAGGAGGAAAACCGCTAGTTCCTGACAATTCTCACGTAGCTCTGGCTCATCCTGAGCGAAACAACGGTATCCGTATGCTAAGACGTGGCTATAACTACACCGATGGCTCATCAGCATTGGGACGTCTAGAAGCCGGTCTTTTCTTCATGTGCTTTGTACGCGATCCACGTACTCATTACGTGCCTATGCAAACAGCAATGGCTAAGAGAGATGCAATGGCTGAATACCTACAGCATCAATCCTCTGGACTCTTTGCTATTTTGCCAGGTGCTGAAAAAGATGTTTGGTTAGGGCAATCACTTTTTAGCTAGTCACGCACTTTCGTCATACTGGCACCTATGTGCGGCTAGGCTTTTAATGTGAAATTTACCCGTGCTTTAGCGCAGTTGTGGCAGCGCCCTGCTTTTAGACGTCTAGCTTTAGTGCGCGTCTTTACGCAAGCTGGCGATGCAGCACTGCAGTTAGGTATGGCTTCTTACATTCTGTTTTCGCCGCAACGACAGCCTAATGCGTTCGCTATCGCCATGATGTTTACGGTGACGTTATTGCCATTCAGTTTCGTAGCACCGTTCGTATCAGTGCTGCTTGATAAGACCTCACGCCGAAAACTTGGGGTTGTCGTTGACAGTATTCGCGCCACGGTGTGTGTTTCAGTAGCGATACTAATTTTCGTGGCGCCCGCAACACATCCAGTTACAATGACAGTGTTCTTTGTACTGCTTTTAGTCGCGATGAGCTTAAACCGTTTCTTATTGGCAGGGTTATCGGCGGCACTACCTCGTACCGTTGCTGCTGACGAAATGCTTGCCGCTAATACCGTCATGCCCGTAGTTTCCCCGATAGGTGCTGCGCTAGCTGGTATCGCATTGCTGCTTCGCCTAGCGTGGACCGGTTGGTTAGATAAAAGCTCCACTAGCGGTGACGCCATGGTGTTCCTTATTGCCGCTGCTTTCTTTGTCACTTCAGCAACTATCATCTCTGGTTTTGGTGCCCACGATCTGGGGCCAGATAAAGACCACCCAGCAACCACAGTGCGCGATGTTTTCAGTGGCATGACTAATGCGTTAGCGCACTTGCGAGAACACCCTGCCGCTGGAACATGTTTATGGATGATTGGTTGGCAGCGCATCGGACATGGTGTTGCTCAAGTCGCTACGCTTTTGGTTTTCCGAAATCTCCTTGACAAAGGTAGCGAAGTACATGCAATGGCAGATATTGGTCTGTGGATTGCTTTTACTGCGGTTGGATTCTTTGTTGCTACGTTCTTGGCACCTGGGATTTTTTCTCAATGGGGGCTACGTCGTGGACTTGTCGTATGCCTTTTAGTCACCGCATTTTGCCAAGTATGGCCAGGAGCATGGTTTGCACATTGGCCGTTAATTTGGTCGGGTTTCTTACTTGGTTTATGCGCCCAAATTTTGAAGATTGGCGTCGATACTGTCGTACAGTCCCATGTAGATGATCACGTCAAAGGCCGTGTTTTTACCTTGTACGACATTGTTTTTAATTTAGCTAACGTTCTTGCTGGCTGGATTGCTGTCCTCATGGTTCCAGATAACGGGAAATCACTTTCAGTCTTTATCGCTGTTGCCGTGAGCTACGTCTTAATCGCAGCAGGGTTTTTCCTACGCACCACTACAATCAACGATATTGAAGCTGGTACCGAATCCTTGCGTTAAAGATCTAAAAAGGATGTGGGGTCTGCTGCCATGATGACAACAGACCCCACATTTATTGCTATTTAGTTTGCTATTTTCCAGTACGTGCAAGCTTGGGAACTGGTTTATCTGATGTTGTTCCACCTAGATCTTGCGGCGTTGGCGTCGGGAATCCTTCCAGAACCCATTTAGGCAAGGTAGCTGCATTCGTCGTTACCATCCAGTTGACTGTAGCGAAAGCAGCCGGATCAATGACACCTAGTTCGCCGTCTACCATCGGCATCATGCGACGTGAACCACGCGGGGCAGCCGAAGGAGCTGGTGCAGCTTTCATAGTGCGAGCAGTATCAATTAAAAGCTGACGGATCTCGAGTAGTTTGTTGTAAACCACTGGAGCTGTAGCTACGTTGGGATACCCGCCACCACCATTCATCCGATAGTTATTTACTGCAAGAATAAATTTCTGATCTGCTGTGACATCTTTACCTTGCCATTTCAGGTGAAGAATACGTTCCCCTACTGGCTTGCTGATATCTATAGCGTAGGAAACTCCCGTCAATACGTCGTAGTTGTAATCAGGAACTACCGATTTATTGAACTCAGCATTAGTACTGACAACCGGATCTACAGCATCTCCGACGTTAGCCTGCTTGTAGTACTTAGCTGAATACTCTAAATACTCTTTGATTTGCTTGCCATCCATGAGAACGCCACCCAAGGTGTTATCAAAGACGTAGAGTCCAGCAATATCTTTAATCGCAACATTGCCTTGTGGGAATACTGCAGTACGCGAGAACGGGGATACTTGCGCAATTACTGGAATATTAGCATATTCGGTACCGTCCAAGGCTTTATCTACCGTATTTGCTTGAACTGAGCCAATGAAATCTAGAATCTTAGAATCTTCAATCATTGATTTTTCAGTGCTCATAGCTTCGGTAGATTTTGCTACCACTGAGTTCACATACTTCACTGTGGCTTTGTGATCAGCAACTAGCTGCTGGTCTTGAGCAAAGGTCGGCGACTCGGTTTCTGTATTTGTGTACCGTTGTGTAGCCCACTTATCGATACCACTACGATCAACCTCTGCCTTACCTGCACTGGTGAAAGTAAGTGGAATCTGCACATCTGCTACTGACCGTGCCCAATGTGTGGGCTGTGTAATGAGAACTTTATGCCCAGAAGCTCCATCAACTGTTTTAGATATTGCATCTCTGTGAGTATGCCCAATAACAACAACATCAACATTGGGAGCTTTCTCAGCAACCGAAGTGCCTAGATTTTCCATAAGATTTCCGTTGATCGGACTAGCGCCTTCTAGGTCTATTCCCATATGCGCTAGCACCACGACAATATCGACGCCTTGGCTCTTTAGCTTGGTTGCTTCAGCTTTAGCAGCAGCAACCGGATCGGTGAGATCTACTTTTCCAGCAAGATTAGCTTTATCCCAAACAGCCGATCCGGGCGTAGTAACTCCGACTATGCCGACTTTGACGTCGTGCCCTTGTACCTTTTTAGTGATAACTGTTGATGGGGCAAGGTTGGTATTGGTTACGTTGGCACCAAGTAGTTTGCCTTGGAAATCTTTTTGATAAGAAGCAAGGTAATCAAGCCCATAGTTGAACTCATGATTACCAACAACCTGGGCTTCTGCCCCTAGTAAGTTGTATGCATGAGCGATGGGGTTACTGGAAGGGTTCGATAGCAACGCTGGCTGAACTGCCGCTAGATAAGTCAGTGGCGTTCCTTGCACCGCATCACCGTTATCGACATAAAGAACAGAATCTGCACCTCGCTCGGCGCGAGTACGTTCGATGATCGTAGCGGCTCGTGACATTCCTAGTGGAGCGCTAGAACCACTCACGGTGCCATCTGCTTTGGTAGGAGCTTTTGCCGCATACTCCTTATCGGCAAAGTAGTCCCAGTTGAAAACATGTCCGTGGACGTCAGTGGTGGCGAGCAGCGTCAGCACTGATTTGTCATCAGCAGCACGCGCTGAAATCGTTGGATTTGTGGCAATCATGCCAGAAGTAAGAGCTACTGTCGCAGCTATAGCGACAATACGTTGAGACATAGAGTTTCTCCCGATCCTTCCATAGTGGATGCTTACTCTTATCAGATCATGCGCTTACCATTTAGCTAACAGCAGGGTCGTTATTACTGTAATCACCAGCATTTTTCGACATAGCAATCACACTGCCGTCAGTTGAGAAACCTGACGAGCACGAACTTGCCCTTCCATAACTTCCTGCAAGGCAATAACTGTTTCTTCAGCTAAATCCACTCCTAAACTTCTAGCGTGGTAGGCAAGACGGTTAATCAAACGATCTACTTCAACGCTATTCCCGGTTCGATATTCAGCTTTTACTCGCAAGACCGTCAACAGTTCATCAGCGGGTGCTACGACAAAACCACGCGCTGTTGCCCATCTAACCAGATCGTAGTCACCAGCATCTAGTGCGATCTGAGCCAGTCTTGCTGCAATATCTCGAATTACCGCAACCATCTGCGACCGCATAGGTTCTGCCCAAATCCATTGCCCTGGCGCCGCATCAGCAAGCGGAGCACCTCTTACTAGATCAAGAGCTGCGGCCAAACTATCGGCAGATACTCTGTTAACGCCTGGTCCAATAAGTAATTGCAACTGTTGCCAATCTGAACTCACATCTGGCGACAGCAGAATGCGTCCGCTGTAGGCATCTGGCAGGAAAGGATCACCATCCTCGTGACTTCCGAGCCAATTCCGTAGCCTGGACATATTTGAACGTCGCGTACCTTCAGCAACGATAAGCGCCGACGACATCTGCGAAGCAGTAGCTCCCGGGTTCTCCATCAACCATGCGGCATACTCCATACATTGTTTTACTGCTCGCGGAGGAATCTCTCCACGAGCACCATGTAATTCGACTGGACCAAGTAAATAAAGGGTGGGGTAAAGCGGATTAGGCACGTCATCCTCCTGAGCACGTGCAACAAGAAGCTGAGAAAGGGGACGAGAAGATATTTCTGTAGTTAGAGAGCTATCAACATCATGAGACCACCATGGCGCTAATTCAGTTTCCTGCGATTGGACCGACAAAACTAGCTCTTGTAAATCGTTAACTTCGGCAGGGAGTAACTTGTCTGGGTTAATAGAGATATGGTCATAAGGTGTATGCAAACCTTGATCATCAAGTTTCCATGCAGCAGCTGAGTGCTTACCAATACATAACACTGCATTGGCAGATGCTAACTCTTCATCGATATCGCAAGTCATAATGATCCGAGGGCGAGCAGCATCTGAAAGGTTTCGATCAAGGCGACTTAGCCGGTCGATATCTGGGATATCTTTTGCCTTAAGCAGCGTCAATGCTTCGCTATTAGTAACTACACAAGAGCCAGAAAAGGCTTTTGTAAGCAGCTTCTCCCCAACAGTAACCAGTTCTATTTGATCAGAAGATAGTAGTACTGCTGTCAGTGCTTGTCGGATAGCAGTAGCTGCAACATCAAGAATCTTTGCTTCATCTAGGTCAATAAAAATAGTGACGCTACTGTCGCAAGAACCTACCGGAATAAGTGCTGGCCAAGCGTACGGCGTATCCGCATCTGCGCGAAGAAACTCCACTGCTGAAGCAGCAATTATCCAAGAACGTTCACTTACGGTGAAGCCAATGGGAGCTCTAGAAATATCATGTAAAAAGTGGATAACAATGCGCTCATTTGATAGTTCAACATAATGAACATGTGGAAGATCTTCAGCTTCTTTGGCATATTCCGCAATAGCTCGCTGCACTACATCTAAGTCACTAATTTTAATTCCGTTGGCGCTAGACTCCATCGCTACTTCTAGCCGTCGAACAGATGCTGTGGGATCACAGAAACGCTTTCCAAGCGGACGAGATAATTCCCTACCTTCTCGACGGAAAGCTACTGCCCCCAAGACAGCTGCCGCCGCAAAAGATCCCATAGCTAACGCAACAATATTGGTAGATATCGGAGCAGTAGGACCCAGTTTTGTTGCCGAGTCATGTTTAGAGTCTGTTGACTGATCTGAAGAAATTGCTTCTATTTCTGAATCAGTATTGCGATCTACATTAAGAAGATTTGCTGCTTGTGATTCTGTTATCTCAGATTCTTTTACATTTCCGGTACGAGGCAATCCCGGTAAACGCAATGTCCACCCGGCTTCAAGATGATCGGGATCTTTTATGACGTCACGATTCATTTCATAAAGACGTTGCCACTGCAAACCATCATTAAACTGCGCTACTGCAATACTCCATAGATCATCACCAGGTTGCACCACATAACTTTGATATAGCTCAGCAGCTAATTCTACAGAATAGATATCTTTTTCCGTATTTACTGTCTCTGTACCAGCTTGCGTTACAACAAGATTAATTTGAGTATAGTCATGAGGTAGCGGCTGTATTGGGGCAGCTATCGCGGTAACTCCCGGAGTTACCGCAAATGCCATAGCGACAAGCCCCGAAACTAATGTTTGCGCCCACTTCGCGCCTGGAACTTGCCAACGTTTCCCAGTAATTAACGTACATATTTCCGCCACTATAGCAATAACAAAGATTCCCCAAGCTACCCAACCAATTACAGTAAGTAGAAACAGAAAAACTGTTCCATCGTCACGCTGAGTAAAGATTTGCAGACCATTATTCGGAATTATTCCGTACTTAACAAGCCCATATGGGAAGAGAATAAGTAGGACAACTAAAACCGTAACTGCACTTAACTGACGAAACCATCTCATGATCGCTCCCGATAAGTATCAAGTGCTGCGACACCTTCTTTAGTAACCGAGATTGATCCCGGCATACCAGGAATCAATAAATCAGCTAACGGTACAACACAGTAAATATGAACCTTTACTAATGCTGGCTGTCCTGACGTAACTCTAAAAGCAGTCGTATCAACATTGATACGACGCTCATTGCACAGAACTCCGTTCAAATTAGCTATCGCAATATCTTTACCTTTGACAGCAGCCAACGAACCTGACTGGTTGGCTGCCGCCGATCTAGCTCCTGCGTAAGCAGCATCAGCGATAGCACTACGCGTCATAGCCAGACGACTTCCAGCCACCATCACACTCACGATAAGAACAACTGCTGGGACTAAAATTGCCCATTCAGTTGCCACAGCACCCCGATCGCTCCGCATTATTTCTCCTTTGTTGATATGGCACTGGCTCGAACGGCTCCTTGTCCAATATCAAAGAACATCCGTGCTCGACCCGTCACACTGACTTCCCAGTTGTCTCGATGTTCCACAACCGTGACTTCGATATTTGTGAGATCTGCGGTATTAGCTACCGTTACTGCTGCTTCATGTGCTGACTTAAGCCCAGATATTGCAGCAGCATCAGCTCCAGCACCTGCTGCTTGCCGACAAGCATTAGTGGCATGAAGCCAGATACCTGTTTGTATGCTCCCGCCCAGACATAGCAATAACAGCGGCGTTAGCACCGCCCATTGCACTGATTCGCTCATCCCCCGCTCGTCACGATATTTCATGATTATTCACTGGGGAAGATGACTTTTTACATAAGCTGTAACTGCAGTAATAACAACACCCGCAATCGCGATAGCACCTGCCAACAAGACAGCATTCTCTGTTGACTGCGATAGCCCTCGTTCTGCTTGCTTCGACATAGCAGCAACATGATTTTTCATGAGTAGGTACAGTTTCATTTCTTTTCTCTCCTCTTGGGTTTATTTATTGTGCTGCTATTGCCGCAGCTCATGACGGTTTTAATAGCTCGTTATCCACAGCTTCAGATTTTTATGGGCCGCTAACCATGCGCAAAATCGGTGGCGCAAGGAAAATCAGCGCGAAAACAATTGCTGGCAATACCATCCACACCGTCATCTGTTCGTTAACAGCATGAGCTGCTACTTTTTCTCGATGCAGGTGCGCATCTCGTAGTTCTTTTACGCGAGCTCGTAACATTCCAGCCAAAGAAGCACCATGCTCATCAAGCCGCATAATGTCTGCAATATCGCCTAACTCAGAAAGATCCAGCTCCTCACCCAGCCTCTTAAGATCGCTGTAGGCTGGACGCTGTTCTAGGCGTGCACGCTCCAAAACATCTCGAATCTGCACAAATAACGGTGCATCAGACATTGTTGCTGCTGCGGTGAGGGCTTGGCTGGCTGAGGCATTACCTAATCGCTCTAGCGTCACTAAATCTAAGAAAGCAAAAAGTGCTTCCCTAGCATCAGCATGAACTGTTCGCGACTTTCGCCGTAATTGCAGATCAGGTAGAAAGAATCCCAGTACCGCACCGATAAGCGCCAAAACACTAGGAATAACCAGCGAGCAGTGCAATAGCAGCCAACTTGCGCTACCGATAACCGACGGTAATAGCGAGCCCACAATAGCTAGCACCACTTTATCGCTGGCATGTTCGGTTGCAGTTTTACCTCGCAGCAATAAAAGATTTTCCTGTCCCGAAACTAGTGGGATCCTAGAAAGTCGCTGTCTAGGTTCGGTAGCTTCACCGTAGATGAGCGTAAGAGCGTCGTCGAGACGAAGCTCTTGACGGCAGCAACCTTGCACAATCCACACAATTCCGCCAGCAATACTCATGCCACATAGCGTTACTAGCATCAGCAAATTTTCCATCACGGATTCCTCCGAAGAATCCGCTCACGACGTCGCGGTTTCGTCAAAGTGTGCAGCATCGCTAATGACCCCACATAAGCAGCAAGCAATATCGCTAGAACCAGTTGTCCTTGCGGGGTACCAAATGGTTCAAAAAAGGATCTCCCTACCGCTAACGAAAATCCCAGCATCACTAACGTGATTACTGTTACTTGGCGCACAACAATACGTGGCTTAGCACGTTCAGTTTCAATCTCTCGCATCGCATGGAGTCGATTCTGTAGCGAATCTGCCAACGCATTCAAGGTTGTTGTGGCTCCAGTCCCTCCTCGTTCAGCTGCCAAAATCAAAGCAGCAATAACAGCATCGGTATCTGGTGAGGCTAGCTCATCTGCCATTGCTAAAAGTGCTTCTCTTACGCTCCAGCGCTCGTCGAATCGACGAATAGCTAAGTCGAGTGAATGGCTTAGTGTCGCTGGCGCTTGTCTTTTAGAGATTCGCATAGCTTCTACTACAGATGCTCCTGTTGGGAGCGTGGCAGCAAGTGTGCGCACCCAACGATCGAGGGCTTCCAAAAGTTCACTATCTTTGTGGGTTGGTTCTCCCAGCAGCGCCCATACCGTCACCACGACAATGGGTGTCACCAATAGGATCACTAACCAACTCGTAATCAGAAAAAGTATGATCCCCGCACCGCTACCAATCAGAAGCCGCCGTCGATAGCGTGTTACCAACCCCTTAATTTTTACTACTGTTTTTCCGGAAATAAGTGGTCTTGAATCAATAGTTGCTGGAGTGGTGAAACCTCGATAACACAGCACTAAACCGCTAAAGAACAGTGCTCCACAGATCGCTACTAATGCTGCCATCATCGAACCTCTCGATAAGCAGCAAGTTCAGTTATCAGCTCTACCGGAGGATCATATAGCGACATATTTCCGGCTAAATCAGCTCGATAAACCAGATGTGTTGTAGGACGATCACCTTCTAAACCACCAGTTACATAACGCACTTCGTCAATGAAACGACGTCGCTGTCCACCGCGCCAAGTATCGTCAATAAGCGTCACATGTACCAATAGATGAAGATGATGCGCAATCTGACGATATGCTTCAGCAATCGTGATGACGCCACCTTCGGCAACTCGCGAAGCTAGCCGATCCATCGTAGAAGCTGCCGAATGAGAGTGCGTGGTAGATAACGTGCCCGCCCCTGAAGCCATTGCTTGGAACATTGCTCCAGCTTCACTGCCGCGTACCTCTCCAACAATTAGTCGCGTTAAGTTTTGGCGTAGTGCCTCTGGGATTAGGTCAGCGACGGTTACCTCACCTAATTGCCTACCATCAACTCGCTCTCCCATTCCTACTCGCGACTGTAAAGCCACTACATTTTCGCGTCCTGGTAGTAGGTGTGTCAGCAACTCGTAGTCTGTTTCCAGCGTCCCGAAACGTTCTGTGGCTGGAATTGCTGCAATAAGTGCTCTCAGCAGGGTTGTTTTTCCGGCACCTTGATCGCCAGCAATCACAATAGATTTACGACCTTTGACTGCCGCATCTAGCAAGGAAGCTAATTCCGAGGGCAGCATTTTGGTATCGACGAGCGCAGCCAGATTAGCGTCAGTCATGGTGTGCTGTCGGATCGTAATACTTGGCCGATGCGCTAACCCAAAACCGATAGCGTGCAGCCTAAAACGATCCCCGATAGCTAAAGTCATCGTCGGATGTACTTCGTCGAAAGGACGCGAAGGTCGCGCGCTTTCTCCTAGAAATCTGATTGCTTCAACGAGTTCCTCATCAGAGTCTGCGACAGCTGGATACGATTTTCGTTGTCCGTCATTGAACTGAACTGTAACCCGATCACAGCCATTAATTTCAATATTTTCTGCCGTAGGAATCTCAAAGAGCGGCTGCAGCCTTCCGTAACCAAAAACCGCTGATTCGACGGCGGTAGCATAAGACTGCTCTAAGGAAACTGGCCATAGGGCAAGTCCCTCATTGGATAAGCGCTGGGCATGTGATCGTACGACCGAACGAATAACAGAACGACCCATCATTCTTCGGTCTTGTTCTGACATTGGGCGACGATGTTGCTCTACATGAGCTGCCAGCACCGCAGAAATTTCTTCGCTGGCTTGCCGTCGTAGAACAACAACTACTCCCCAATCGACGCTGGTATCATCAACATTTCGCTGCTCATATGCTCGCGCTGGCACCGGATCTTCAAGTACTGGCTCCTCTGGAGCCAGCTTTGCTGCACTAGGAGAAACTGGTACTAGGGGAACTCCTAATAAAGGAATATCAGCAAGCCGACTCATCGCTTACCCCATAGTTCTGCACGCTGTTTATCATGATCTGCAACAAGTTTTTCTGCCAATGACCGCCATGCTTTCAACAACTGACTTTCGCGGCGATCTTTTGCTAGATCAGCTCCATCATTTAGGTTGGTAGCAGCAAACGGATCCCACGGAATCGATGTCACAGCGACTGGAAATTGCTTCCGAATTTCTTTTAGCGAATATGGTCTATCAGGTCCCACAATCAAAAACTGAATAGCATCATCGCGTTCACTTTGTTCTAACAACCCATCAAGGTGATAACGCAAAGGTGCCAACGATTGCAGGTTAGATCTAGCAACAATCACAATACGGTCAGCGCTACGAACTAAGGCTGACGGCAGTCCGGTGCGAATCCGTCCAACGTCAATAATTACGTCTCGTTCGCTAGCTCCTACCGCAGCAAAAGCATGTGCCAGTGGTGGCCATACGGAAGCGAAAACACTTTCTTGGGCGGGATTAGAAAAACCCGGCAAGAAAGCATGTTCGTAGGTTGGCGGCAGCGGTAAGCACTGCCCAATAACATCAAGTGCGCGCGCTTCCCGATGAGCTTGCGCTAGCGCAGGAAGTCCTCGATTTTGGGGATCTATCCCTTTTAGATAGCCCGCAAGTATTGCTTGTGGAGCATCTCTATCTGCATCAACTAATAGCGCTGGGCGCGGCCAAGCCAAGGTTAGCCCTAATGCTGTAGTTGTAACTCCTGGCGCCCCCGTAGCGCTTGTTAAAAGAGTTATCATCAGCGGCTACTTTCTTTCACCACAGCTAACTGGTTGGCTGCTGCAAGCTTTGTTGTTTGAACCGCGTCATTGCGGCTAACCACAACGTCTAAGGTGATTTCCCCATCAGGTTGAAGTGCACTAGCGGTGCTAACTATTGCTGCAATAGTTTTACTCTCTGCTTTATCAGCAGGTTGTCCAGCTGGAGCCACTCCAACTAAAACTACGTTCGTTCCTGAATACAGGGTTTGTGCTGGAACTCGTCCTGCCTCTAGCCGTAGCCCTACTACGATCTGATCTTTTGTTAGTGATGTTTCACCAACAGCTCCGGGAGCTAGCAGCGATCCCGTCGGTAAATCTGCTAGCGCGGTACGTCCTACTAAAGTTGCTATCTGGTTTGCCGGAACTGTTGCCCCTTGCGGGACTCTGCCTATCGTCACAGCAACGAAATCATCAGCATCAACGACCTCCCCTCGGTGTAGATCATGAGCTAGCTGAACTACTTGTGATGACGAAGCAGCCTGAACCCATAGTCCAGCTGAACCAAGACCGCCTAGGCAGATAGCGGCAACTCCAACTGCTATCTGGCGCGAATTACGACGAGCTCGAGCTTGTACCCGGGTACGGGCAAGCTGCGGCTCCGGGGGTGGGGTGGAGCTAACCACGGTTTCTTCCTTGTATCCAGAGGTGTAGATGGGATATTGCTTTCAAGTCTGTTAGGTATAGCTAACTCGCTCTAGACAACGATCATGATTCTTACGCATGTAGCATCACTGCTGCTCACTTGGGGTCAGATTTATCCACAGTCGATCTAAAAATAAGCTTTTTTCTCAAACCGATACTGCTTTCCCTAAACAGGACATCAGGGGAAGATAAGGGGTTAGATACCCTATATCCCTGATGTAGAAAATCCCTACAATCACCACACTGGTTTCTATGAGTACTATTTTTTCTACCATCGGCATTTTTCTTGCTGCTATCACCATCATCGCTATGGCAGTTGCTCCACTAGTAGCAAGGAACATCTAATGACTGACTTACTTGTTACAGCCGCGCCCGTCGGCATCTTTGCTACTATTGCTATCGCAGTCCCAGCAGTACTTTCTCCGCTTGGAATAGTCCTTGGTTTTCTTGCTAGACCTCGCAAACAACACATCTGATCTTTTTAAGTATTTTTATAGGAAAGTACCAATATTTTACGTATAACATCGTTGTAGCTTTTCTACTTTTGCAACACTGTTACCGCAAAGATCAAGGGTATGAAAACTACCCTCACGTTAGCTGTTGCCGGATTAGCTCTGGCAACCTTAAACACCTTTCCAGTTTCAGCCTCCGCTGCAAATATTTCCTATGTTGCGTTAGGTGATTCCTACTCTGCTGGAGTTGGCACAAGATCCAGCACCGAATTTCACTGCTACCGATCACCAGAAGGTTATCCGGCGCTACTAGCTAGCCAACATGGCTGGAATCTCAACTATCAAGCCTGTTCTGGTGCCGTCATATCCGACATTATGACCAACCAGATTCAAGCGCTTTCTCCAACTACTAATTACGTCACAGTGACCGGTGGCGGAAATGATGCTGGTTTTGCACCAATTCTCGTCGATTGCATACTCCCAGGCTGGATGGGAAACTGCCACGGCAAACTCGATACTGCCGCGAAAATGCTTAAAAATATCCTTCCGCAACGTCTCGATACCCTCTACTCAGCTATTCAGAAAAAAGCACCTCAAGCCAAGACGATAGTTGTGGGTTACCCGCTACTTTTCAATGGCACAAACTGTCACCCATTAACCTTCTTTACTGCTGATGAGATGAGTCGCATGGACTCTCTAACTATGGAATTAAATACGCTCATGAAGCAGAAAGCCGCTAAGTACGGTCTCGCTTTTGCTGATGCAAGACCTTCCTTTAGGGGGCATGCTGTTTGCGATTCGCAGCCATGGATCAACAACATATCTTTACCGGTCGTCGAATCTTTTCACCCAAATGATGCTGGCAACAATGGCTACGCTGCTGTAGTTGCTAAAACTTTTGGCGTCTCCTTTTCTGAAACTTCCAACCTGCGCTACAGCACTACCAACGCCACTGCTGCTATTGATTACGCTACGGTAGCACCCGAGTTAGCCTCGCCTGCCAATCTACGCAGGGCAGTAGCCGCTGGTATCTCCAAGGAGAAAATCATAGGTATCGATCGCGATCTGCGTTCTGGGGATCTCACCCGAGCCAAAGCTGCTTACGCTGCTTTACAAGCTCTGGATGCTACTTATGAGGCAAGCCATTAGTTCAGTATCCACCTAACCAGATACCGAAAATTGTTGACACGACATAGAATTGACGAGTGAAGAGCCCTGTCCAGATCCCCGATGCCCCCCGCCTTGTGGTCAAAGTAGGGTCGTCCAGTCTTGCTACTGCAGCCGGCGGGCTAGATATTCGTCGCCTTGACGCTCTAGTAGATGCCCTCGCAGCTCGAGTTAAAGCTGGACAGCAAGTTGTGTTGGTTTCGTCAGGAGCTATCGCTGCTGGAATTGCACCTTTGGGGTTAAGTGAACGCCCCAAAGATGTAGCTACCCAACAAGCTGCCGCCGCGGTCGGACAGGGTGCTCTCGTCGCTGCCTATGCGGCCGCTTTTGCTCGACACCGACTCACCGTAGCTCAACTTCTTCTCACCAGTTCTGATGTGATTATTCGCGGTCGGTACCGTAATGCGCGTCGCTCCTTGAACCGGCTCTTAGAACTAGGGGTCATCCCGATCATCAACGAAAATGATGCGGTTGCCGTTGATGAAATTCGGTTTGGCGATAATGATCGGCTAGCTGCTTTAGTAGCTCATTTAGCTGACGCTCAAGCCCTTGTTTTATTGTCGGACGTTGATGCGCTCTACGATCGCCCACCCAGCGATCCTGCCGCCCAGCAGATTTCTTATGTGCCCTCGGTGGCCGAACTAACAGGTGTCACTATTGGCGCGGCAGGATCTGGTGTTGGCACTGGCGGTATGGTGACGAAAATCCAAGCAGCCCAGATGGCTACTTCTACTGGCGTCACTACCCTATTAACCTCAGCAGATTTAGCTTACGAAGCTCTCTGCGGCGAAGCTGTCGGCACTATTTTCGCCCCCACTCATCGTCGACGCTCTCCTCGACTACTTTGGCTTGCCTACGCCGCTACGCCGCAAGGACGACTTGTTCTAGATAAGGGTGCTGTTACTGCGGTTCAGGGCACTGCCAGTTTGCTTCCTGCTGGGGTTATCGATGTTTCTGGAGTTTTTGAAGCTGGCGACGCCATCGAAATGGTAACCCAGCAAGGCCATGTTATTGCCCGAGGATTCGTCAATGCTTCAAGCGACGAGATCCCTGCCATGATGGGGCGTTCCACCCATGATCTTGCCCGAGAACTTGGTCCTGAATATGAGCGTGAACTTGTACATCGAGATCAGCTTGTTGTTCTTAACTGTCAGGAAATCTAGATGAATACCAGCCAAGCGCTACAGCGCGCCCATGCCGTACGCAATCAAGTGGCGCGGCTGCGCCCCGAAGAACGCTCTGACGCATTATTGGCGATTGCCACCGCGCTGGAAGAACGTAGTGCTGACATTATTGCCGCCAATGGTAACGATCTGGCTCGCGGACGTCAGAACGGCATGCCCGCTAATCTTTTAGATCGGCTGGAACTTAATGTCGATAAAATCGCTGGTATTGCTACGGCGGTTCGGGATATTGCCGCTCTTGCCTGTCCGCTGGGAATTGTGCGCCGGGACGTAACTAGACCCAATGGTTTACGTCTACAAGAAGTAACGGTACCTTTTGGCGTTATTGGGATTATCTACGAGGCTCGCCCCAACGTTACTGTTGATGCTTTCGCTATTGCTTTTGCTTGTGGCTCAGTATGTGTTTTGCGTGGCGGATCAGCCGCATTATCGTCAGCCAAAACCTTGGTAGCTATTATTCGAGATGTTTTGGCTGACTGTGGCATCACCCCGGATGCCGTGGTGCTGTTAGATAGCGGCGACCGTGCAGAAGTAACAGAGTTACTTACTGCTCGCGGACTGGTGGATCTTGTTATTCCGCGAGGTTCTGCCGAGTTAATTGCTACGGTCGTTGAAACTGCAACTGTTCCAGTTATCGAAACCGGATCTGGAAATTGTCATATTTACGTCGATGCTGCAGCTGATTTAGAGATGGCAAAAGAGATCGTCGTTAATTCAAAAACTCAGCGCACTAGCGTCTGCAATTCTGCTGAAACGCTTCTAGTTCACCGCGATATCGCCGATACTTTCCTTCCGCTGGTTTTTGATGAGTTTTACGGTCCTGGCGTAATCGTCCACGGCGATAATGTTGCTTTCGACGCGGCGCTAGCGGCCGGTCTTGATACCTATCCAGCGACCGAATCTGATTGGAAAACTGAGTATTTAGCAATGGAAATGGCAGTGCGCGTCGTCGATTCTTTCGACGCCGCTCTTGACCATATTTCCCAGTATTCCACTGGTCATACTGAAGTTATTGTGACTGCAGATCCAGTTGCGGCAGCTCGCTGGCAGAACGAAGTAGATGCTGCCGCAGTAATAGTTAATGCTTCAAGTCGTTTTACTGATGGTGGCGAGTTTGGATTTGGTGCCGAGATTGGTATTTCTACCCAGAAACTCCACGCTCGCGGACCGATGGGGCTAGCAGAACTGGTAACAACAAAGTGGCTAGTCACTGGCAGTGGTCAGATTCGTTGACCCCTAGTTGCAGTGCTTGCTAGCTGCAAACCTCACTGAGTGTTCCAAAGGTTATGCCCTTGTCGCATAGCATCGGCAAGGAACGGGCATAACCTTGTGCAGTACAGCTTTGCGGCTGATTCATGTGTGAGATAACAACATCTCCTGGTTGCACATTCCCCAGCTCTTGCCGCACTTGATCTGCGGTAAAAGTTGCCCCACCGTCGCCATTGACACTGAAAGAAATAATTGGCATTCCTAAGTCACGGGCAATCGCTGCAGCAATATCGTCAGCATATGCTGTCCCGGGACGGAAAAATGTTACCGGCTTACTAGAAATACTAGCGATAGCATCATTAGCGACCAGTACTTCATTGTATATTTCAGAAATATTTTTAGTTCCGGGAATACCGTAAGCACATTTCCCATTAACCGATAATGGAATATGGCATGACCCGTGGCTTTGAACCTCAAATAATGGATCATCTGCAAGTTCTTTTGCCAATGATCCATTAGACATAATCCAGCGAGCATTAAGTAATAAAGTTGCTCTAATTTTATAGTCGCGCAGGGTTTTAATTAGAGCTGCATCATATCCGCTACCACCAGAACCTACACAGGCATCAAACGTCAATGCTACTTTTCCAGCAGCTTTAGCCAAAGCAGTTGTTTGAGTGATGGTTCCAGTTACTGCCAGCCCCCACTCTTGTGGGGTTTTCTGTCCATAGGTAGCGATAATTTCTTCTCGCGTCGGCTTTGCTATCGCAACTAACTTCGATGGTGTCACGGTGGGAGTAACAGAAGCCAAAATAGAAGGGGTTGGGTTTCTGCTTATTGATTCTGGGGTTGAGCTGGGAGTTTTTGAACTCTCAGGAGGTTCATCATCTGGTACGGCACAACCAGATAAAGCTACTGCGGCTAACCCAAAGAGGAAGGCGCGGCGAGTAGTCATAGCCGAATACTACCAACATCGAAGGATTATTTCCCGAGGTTCCCTACCGACAGCTAGGCTAGGAGCATGCGCGTAGGAATCCTCACTGCCGGCGGTGACGCCCCCGGACTAAATGCAGCTATCCGCGGTTTTGGAAAGGCTGCCATTCATGAACATGGCATGGAACTGGTTGGCTTCCGGGACGGCATGCGAGGCCTAACCGAGGATCGCTACATCAATATTGATGCAGCCGCGCTATCAAATATCCTCACTCAAGGCGGAACCCTATTGGGAACTTCGCGCGACAAAATACATCGCATGATCGTCGACGGCGAAACTCGCGACATGATTCCTGTTGCCAAAAAGGTTTACGACTCTCACAAACTTGATGCCTTGGTCTGTTTAGGCGGCGGCGGAACGTCAAAAAATGCCAACCGGCTAGCTAAAGCTGGTATGAACGTAATTCAGCTACCAAAAACTATCGATAACGATATTTATGGCACTGATATGAGTTTTGGTTTTCATACCGCGCTAGAAATTGCCACCGAAGCCATCGACAGACTTCATTCAACAGCACATAGCCACCACCGCATTATTCTTGCTGAAATCATGGGGCATCGTGCCGGATGGTTAGCGCTAGGGGCAGGTATTGCTGGCGGCGCAGACGTTATTTTGCTACCAGAGGTTCCCTACAATGTGAGTTCCATCGCAGAATCAATCGAACGACGTCGTCAAAATGGACATAATTTCTCTGTGGTCGCGGTAGCTGAAGGAGCACGTAACCATGAGGACACTCAAGAACTCCTTGACGCCGAACAGCTTGTAAAAGAAGCCAGCTCCGTAAAATCAGTAGTTTTAGCGAAAAAGCATAAGAAAGCAGTGGAAGCAAAACATCGCGATAACACTTTCCGTCTTGCTACCGAGCTAGAGGCAGCCACCGGCCTCGAATCCCGAGTATCAATTCTGGGATATATCCAACGCGGCGGATCCCCCTGCGCCACCGACCGGCTCCTTGCCACCCGACTAGGGGTTTACGGAGCTGACCTTGTTGCTGCTGGAAAATTTGGTCGCATGGTTGCAATGGATGGCGACCGCGTCACATCAATCCCCTTCGAAGAAACCGTTGGCAAAGTTAAATACGTACCCTCCGATCATCCTTGGGTACAAGCTGCACGCGAAGTAGGGACGTCGCTGGGTGAGTAGCTTTTACTTGTGCACCAGATACACCAGTTAATCTCCCTTAACTAAGTGCTTACATTTAAGCCCTATATAGCTATCTATAAGATCGCAAATCCAGACACCTAGCAGGTAACTGTAAATGTAAATCAGATTTACAGTACATTTACAGTATGAAGATGCCAGCGACTCCACCAGATTGGCAACAAGCTCTCGCCTCAGTTCCTACTGAGCAGTTATGGATTCTTAGCGATACCGTCGATAAAATCAAAGGATATCCCCACTGGGATAAAGTACGCCGGCTTCGCTTTAGTGATGAGGTAGCACCAGAATCTGTTTGGGCATTTTTGAAAATTGGCCGGATTCAAAACCGTAAAGTTCTTCCACTGGAGATGCAAAAAGGGAAGTTTTTTTCTTACACACTCCCAGACGAACTTCTCCAAGGATTAGAGTGCATCACCTCTGATGCGAGCGGACACCTCGACAGCGACGCGATAGTAACTACTCCAGAGAATCGCGACCGTTTCATAGTTCGTTCCCTAATGGAAGAAGCAATCACATCTTCGCAACTAGAAGGCGCTTCTACCACTCGACGAGTTGCTAAGGAAATGTTACGCACGAATCGTCCCGCACGAACCCGTAGCGAGCAAATGATTGTGAATAATTATCGGGCGATGCAGTGGGTACGAAATCATATCGAAGAAGAGATAACCCCCGACTTAATTCTTGAACTTCACTCAATTGTTTCTCGCGGCACTTTGGATGATCCCTCACAAGAAGGACGGCTCCAACATCCTAACGACGAACGTATTGTCGTAGGCGCCTCTGATCAGGATCTTATTCTGCATGAACCCCCAAGAGCCGAGGAACTTCCAACGCGTTTAGAGCAGCTTTGTACTTTTGCTAATGGACATGACGACAAATGGATGCCAAAGGTTTTGCGTGCAATCATTTGTCACTTCATGGTCGGCTATGACCATTATTTTGTTGACGGCAACGGCAGAACTGCACGCGCACTATTTTATTGGGTAGCTCTCAAAGAAGATGCCTGGCTACTCGAGTACATTCCTATTTCTAGGATTTTAAAGAATGCACCTGTTAAGTACGCATCTTCGTACTTATATTCCGAGACCGACGACGGCGATCTTACCTACTTCGCGCTCTATCAAGTAGAGGTAATTACGCGGGGTCTTGCTGATCTACGAATCTATCTCAACAAGAAAGCAGAAGAAGACAGACGCATCCTTAATGCACTACCTGAATCGGCTCTTAACTATAGGCAACGTGCAGTTGTTGAAGCATTGATTAAAGATACGAATGTGATCATCACTGCACAATCTCATGCTGCAAGCCATGAAGTTACGTTACAGACCGCTCGCGCTGACCTTCGCAAGCTCGAGGAACTACAGTTTGTGACTTTAGGGTCTAAGCTCGGGCGCCAAGAGACCTGGCATGCCGGCGAACGCATATCTGAACTTCGAGTTAAAGCCACAAAAAGCTTACTGTAAATGTAAATCCGATTTACAGTAAATTTACAGTTACCGATATGTGAGCCTTGCATCTGTATGGCTGGGAGGTATCACGCTCCACTTAATATTCGTAAGACAAGAATGAAAGTCTGGGCTGTAATCAACTAGCTAGTGCCCGACTCAGGCTTGCTAGCTCAGCAAGCACCGTCACTTGCAGTCGCTCCATATTCCACTGGTTTCCTAAAGTATGTCTAATGACAATTTCCATCGGTGAACCGGACAATGACTGGCTGATTTGACCACGGATCCCGTAGTGAACACATGAGTTTCGAAGCCACCTCATCTCATTATTCGACAAGACATTTTCGCTCTTGGAAAATACTTGGCGCACTCTATTCAAAGTCCGTACTTCATTCGTTGCTTGCTTCAGTAAAGTCTGCAACGAACTTCGTGCATGAACTACTGTCACAAGTTGAGTCCTTAGTAGCGCACCTTCCTCTACCGGAGAGAAATGGGGATATAGATAGAGGGAAGAGTTCACTACACACTCGATAGCAAGTAATAACCTCAAGATTCCGATATCAGTAACTACCCCCAAAGCGCTCGCGTAGATAGCTTTCCTCCACCATGTCCTTACCCTTAATTAGGCTATCGAAAACCCGCCCATCGGAAAAGCTAGTAGGTATCTCAGCCCTAACTAGCACCGAGATGTGCTCAACGATCTTGCCTAACGCGCAACTGAGCTCACATATTTTCTGGTTACCAGCCGGATCCCTAATAATCGATGAATCAAGACCCAAACAATGAACCATGGACTGCGTAGAAGCTACTACATGACTATCCATGAAGAACAAACCCAAGTCATTCGCAAGCCAACGCCATCTTTTTCGGACTCTTTCAATGAAATGTTCTCTTGAGTTTTGAGCTATCTTTGCGAAGAATTCATTTAACTCCGGATAACCCGTTTTCGTATCTAGCATCTTAATGCTATTGCGGGATCGCTCAACGTATGGGTCAGCGTTCCTCCCTATGAGAAAGCAACAGTTGTTAGCCTTCTCGATAAACTTACGCCCCTCATAAGCAATTCTCATAACTTGTGGCAAACAAGCTAATTGTGCCGCCCCATCACGACTTGCCTTTACCCTTTCCTCGATGCCGAGGATCCAGCTGCAGTCCTCCGCTAGAAGCGCAATAGACAACGGTAGACAGTCCGAGGCATTTTCAATCTTCCCCATCTAATCACCTATTTCTTGCCTAGAAAACTATCGAACCCCAGAACAATAAACTCCCTCTGTGGAATCAACAAAGCTTTCGTTGCTACTTAATCGTTTTAAGTGGCAACCGCGATGTTTAAAGATCATTACCCAGCTCCCGAGCCGCCTTTCCTTGCTTAGTCTTGGGCTGGGCAGCGGGCTGTATGTGACGAAGAAGTACCCACAGAGTTTGAGAATCAACTATCCGGAGGCCGGCCGCAAAAGCGTCCGTGACCTTTTGGGATTCAATATCTCCGTCCGTAGCAAGTAAAACTGTCTTCTTAGTTACGTTACTTACTCTAACCCCAACTGTTGCAGCAAGCTCTTCAAGCTCGACGCGGTGTCCATTACAGAGTCCAGTAATCGCAATGACGTCACCAACATGTAGCGGTTGCCCATAATTCCAGTCTGCGGGGAGAGGCGCGAGATTCTCACCTAGTTTTTGGATCCTAATCTCTTTTTCCTCTTTGAGGATATTCGAGATAAGAGATGAATCAACATCTAACGCTCCTGCTACCGCCGCGATCTCGTCTCGTTCAATTTTCTGAACAATGCCGTCATGAACTGCCGCTGCACACAGTCCAGATATCACAATCTCGTGGGCATGCTGTCTGGCATTTTCATCGAGCTGGTATAGGTCTGCCACATCATCCAAAGCGATTCTCTCTATATCTGAAATCTGTCCATCGGCTAACGCCTGAAGGACAATCTCCAGGTATGGCTTAGTGCCTGAACGGGCGCCGGGAGCAAGTTCAGCAAGATTAAGAGATTCCAGTAAAGGCTTGATAACCTTGGTTTTCTTTGGTGACTTCTTCGCATAGGAAGGAATCGCTACACGCTGCTTTCCGGCTTCCCAAAGAGATGGAGCATGCGAAGTAAGTACGCCTGACCCAACCGGCCACTGAACAGAAACCCCATCAACAACCAAAGACTGATGCCACTCCGTAGGTTGCACTCCCCGTGAAGGATCAAAATAGTGCTGAACAATCCCGGCAGTGGCTCGCGCATCTCCGAGCGCGCTATGCGCGTTATGTAATCTAATCCCACAGGCCTGCGAACAATCCACCAATCGACGACGCGGCAGATGTGGCAAGAAGTGTTCGGCTTCCTTCATTGTGTCTAACACCGGCAATTGCGGCCAAGCCCACTGCGCCCGACCGAACTCATAGCCAAGAAATGATCCATCAAAAGTCGCATTGTGGGCAACAAATGCTCGGCCACGAAGCATCTGAACCAGATACGGGAGCACATCAGCAAAGGTTGGTGCATTAGCCACGTCAGCATTCGTAATCCCATGAATCTCTGTATTGGTGATGTTGCACTGTGGATTTATCCTCGTTGACCATTCCGCTTCTGGACGTCCCCAGTGATCAGTTTGTACTACTGCTATCTCAACGACACGGTCATGTTTAGGAGATAGTCCTGTATTTTCCACATCCACCACAGCAAAACCGTAATGTGGCTGCTGATAATACTGCTGAGTCATGGTGATTACTTTCCGTACTGGCAATCTAAATGTTGAAAACCTAGGTACTTATCCAGTAAATGTAAATTCGATTTACAGTCACCAGATATGCGAGCCTTAAATCTGTATAACTGGGTTATCGCACTCCGCTTAGCACTGACTGTATTAGATCAGAGCTACCCAACTGCCACACTTTGCGCTGCCTCCTTAAGCGCCGCCTGCAGCTCTTGATCAACCGCATATATGTAAAGTCCGTGCACACCACGCGTAAGTAGGATGTTGAGTTGGTTACGCAACAAGTCTTCGGATATATCAGCTTTTGTTCCATCTTGAAGACCACGCTGCTGCGTGGCATGAGAATTCGAACTGGAGCCACGATCATAAATGATGCGACCATCTCGATACTTCACAGAAGGACCGATAATGACACCGGCATAGTTCAGGTCAAAACCTTGAATAGTAAAGATGGATCCCACTTCATCAACGGTGAGTGGCTGTTCAGCCCAAGACAGCCCCTTAACCTTACGAGCTGATGCCCGATCGTATTCTATTTGTAAGTTCCATGGAGCAAAGTAGTTATCAATTTTTACGCCCCACTTTTCACTATCTGACGGCTTGGTCTTACTGCTATATGACCAATCAAATGTCGCAAGCTGACGAGATAACCCTTGATCGACATTGCTGTTTTTAGCACGAATAGCTTCATGCATCGAGCTAGGATCGTCGAAGATACGCAGATCATACTTTTCATCATATGGAATAGGTTCGATGATTCGGTCATCAATAAATCGTCGTAGCCATTGCCAAGTCTCTGGGCCAGAATTTATACGCATCTGCTGATTTAGCACAACCTTCTTATGACTATCAAGCCATTTCTTAAGATCATCTTCCCAATACTGATTAGTGGCAATCGCTTGCTGTGGATCGAAAACAGCAACAACAACCTTTGCCCGATACATCAAGTCCTGCAGCATGTTCTTACCTTGATAAGCCTGCTTTCCTTGCGTCCAGAGAAGATGGGCTTCATCAACTAGTACAACATCGACTTTTGTATTTTCAGATCTGCGGTTTATGAACTGTGTTGGTCTACCTACCCGATCACCATTACGACTAAGCATTCCCAACTTCTTTGCAATTTGTTCATAGACAATGCGTTGTTGTTCATGATTGACAAGAAGATATGCGTCTAAGTCTTGGAACTCAAAAGGTTCATCATCTGTTGTCTTACCTTGAAACAGCTCATAAAACAGACTGCTTAATAGAACCGTCTTCCCAGTACCAGCAGCACCTTCAACCAAAATCAGAGTTCCCATCTCCTGCTTCTGGAGGTGTGGATTCTCAAGAGCCTTAAGAATCACGGTATGAATATCCTGCTTGGCTTCGAGTTGCTGTGTGGTTAGCTTATGGAATGGAGATGCCTTGAAAAGTGCCGAGTCCTTAATAGTCTGCTCGTCAGGGAAAAGTTGTTTATTTCGGCAAGACAGACTTTTCCAAATCTCAGTAAATACGTCGTCAAAGTGTTCCTGCGTGTAATAGCGGCGCTGAGCATTACTCCGACGGTTGTGGAGTTGTTTCACACTATCGACACCGGATAAGTACAGCATCATCCGATTCTCAACATCGAGGGTGAGTGATTTGTTGAAGTAAGGGTGACCGATCACGTACATCGTCGAACCATCTGCCGCACTGAGCTTCTTCCAATCCTCTCGGGTTTTAGAGTCAGCATTGAGATGCTGGATTGTACGATTACGAATATCAGTAGTTTCACCTACATAAACTTCATACTCATCTTTCTCTGACTCATGAACAACATAAACCGTAGGAAAATCAAGAAGTAGCTCTGCTTTACTTCCACTAGTCTTTCCTTGGGTTTCCAGATCGCTAACAAACTCAGTTAAAGACTTTCGAGAGAAGTTCACCTCTTCAATCACTGGTCGCACCATTGTCACTCCTTGAATGGGGCCACGCCCCGAAAATCCTCAACCGGAAAACGCTGCTCAACAACAGCAAGCTTTTTATGAGCAGCCTCGATTAGATCAATGTCTAATACCGTAGCGAGATCCAGAAGATAGATGAGAATATCTGACATCTCTTCAGCTGCCCGCTGTTGGCGATCCTCGTAGTGGAAACTCTCCGTAGCACGATCTGCAGGAATCCACTGAAATAGCTCAGCCAACTCCCCCACCTCACCAATGAGCGCAAGAATCAGTGATTTTGGATCATGAAACTGAGTCCAATCACGATCGCGATTAAATGCGAAACAGCGTTCGCGAAGACTCTCAAAATCTTGCTTCATGAGGTAAGCGTATCCTTTCCCTTTCAAGCAGAATGTTTAGAGTCGTAAATGTATCATTTATACGTAAGTCTCAACTCACAGTCATTGCTTCATAGCGACATCTACGGCAGCCATCTGATTACTTCCCAGCTACCTGATGCACTTTATCTAATTAAGAGATGATCCACTCGCTAAAGTTCATTGTCGGTAATTAATTTACAATTGGTACATTGCTCATATCTAAAGACAGAAGAACTCCGACGCAGTTATTGCTTTCTTCCGGGAGCTTTATGGTCTTAACTTTGAACAGATTGATTGTTTTTATGAGGAGTTCCCTAGCCCTAATCGTTCAAGATGGCGAGCAATTCTTGATCTTGTTCCGAGCCTGAGGCTTTCTGCTGCGGTTGATCAGTTATCTGAGGAAGAGCATATTCTTATATTCACTCCTCTTGAAGCAGCTGGTATCGACGTCTCGCTATTGATCCTGACATCGTAAGAATCTTCGTTAAATTTGCACACTAACTGAGAACTCGATAAGACTCGAGAAGTAGTCTTTCGGTATCCTTGAAAGGTTTAGATAAGCCCGCGTTATATATCTATCTAAACTAAATCAACTCTTTGGCAACCCAATACAACTCAGCCAAACTCCGTACCGGCGAATAGGTGTGCGTAGTCGTGTGAAGCGTCCAAGTGTTTTCCTCGACGCTGACCCATACTGCTGGTTTAGGGGTCGGTAAGCTGAGGCACTGTTCAGTGTCGTATCCGGCACGGTTCATGGCCATTACAGCTGCTGAGGCTCGCATTCCTTCCCCAATTACGTAGGCGCGCGGGCACTGCGTACGGGTGCTTTTGAAAGTGAGGGTATTAGGGTCGAAAGCTACTCCGGGCGTCGCGAATGGTTTGGTGAGAGATCCATCTAAGATCATGTCCTCCGGTGTTCCCGCCTTTAAACCATCTTGCGGTGTCGCAACCCAAACTTGATCGGCGTCATACAGAATCCCTTCAATGTCGTGAGTACAAATCACAACAGCAAGGTCCCGTTCACGACACAGTTTCCGCAGTAATGACACCAAAGCGACTCGTCCTGGTGGGTCAAGGAAAGCTGTCGGCTCATCTAAGAGCAACACACTGGGCTGCTGAGCCAAAGCTCGCGCCACCATGATTCGCTGACGTTGGCCATCTGAGAGCGTGCTGACCTCACGATGCTGCAGCGACAAAGCACCACAAACCTCTAAAGATTCTGTGATGATGCGCTCATCGTCGTCTCCGGTTAAACCAGTCAGCCCGGTGTAAGGCTGCCTGCCTAGCGCCACAACTTCGCGTACGGTGAGCCGTTCGGCGTCGAAATGATCGGTAAGAACGACGGCCATCCGACGCGCGATCTGCGTACGAGCGAGAGCATCTCGATCGTCGCCACAAAGTTCAACCGTGCCACCGAAAGTTGGTTGTAGCCCAGCTAGACTGCGCAAAAGTGTGGATTTTCCTGCCCCATTTGGCCCCACCAAGGCAACTAATTCTCCCGACTGAACCTCAGCTGACACATTAGAGAGCACAACGCGACGACGCCCCCAACCCGTTTGATAGCCGACGGTCAGGTTCCTGAAAACCAGTGGGGCGGTCATGACATCAATCTCTTGTGGTGGTGGATTAAGACAAAGATTACGACGGGAGCACCAAAGGCGGCATTAACAGCGTTGAGCGGCAGTACGTTCTCCCCTGGCAGCTGCGAGCAAATGTCAGCAAAGAGTGCCAAACTACTGCCCACCAGGAGGCAGGCAGGAATGAGTATCCGATGGTTTGAGGAACCAAATAGTCCGCGACAAAGGTGCGGGATCGCGATACCCAAGAAAGCAATGGGACCACAAAAGGCTGTAGAAACACCTGTAAGTAACGCAGTAACAACAATGATTAGGGCTCGAACCCGTCGCACATTTACGCCCATAGTCTGGGCGTAACGCTCCCCTAGCAGAAAAGCGTTTAAGGGTTTAGCTAACGACAGCGCACCGAAGGTAGCTAAAGCCACAATCGGGGCAAGGATTCTAAGGCTGTCCCACGTAACACCTCGATAGCTACCAAACCCCCACAAGGTGAATTGTTGGACTAGTTCAGGCGCTGCGGCGGCCAACATGATCGTCACTCCCGACGATACCAGATAGCCCACCATAACCCCTAAAAGCAGCAGAGTTGCCGCCGATTTTAACCAGCGTCCAGCTAATAGCACTAGCCCCATCACTACGGCCGCGCCGATAGCCGCCGCGACAGTGATTAAGACGTTGCTAGATAGCCCCAAACCTGAGGTGAGTGCTTGGGTGCGCGCTGGTGAAGAGCCGACGAATAAGACTACGACGGCTACCCCAAAGCTAGCGCCCGAAGATACTCCGAGTACTTGTGGATCGGCGAGCGGGTTTCGAAACAATGTTTGCATCATTAGTCCGCTTACGCCGAGTGCTCCACCAACCAAAATAGCGGTGATGGTACGCGGTAGCCGTACATCACGAATGATGAGCTGGTTCAGTGGAGAGCCGTGACCTTTAAGTCCGTCCCATACTTCACCAAGCGAAAGCGGCAGCGGCCCCACCACGAGCCCAAGCACACCAATAGCGATCAGCACCGATGCTGCGATAGTGAAACTTGTGACGTGTCGGCGCGAGCGTTGGGTTACGCTCGCGCCGGTGTTGGTCATCGTATTGGTGACCGCTGAATCCATTGTTACTTGCCGGTCTTCTCGTAATAAGTGAACTCATGTCCGGGCATGAGATCAGGGTGGAAGATCGCAACTAGGTCGGCTAGAACTAGGTCTGGGCGCACAACGCCGTTCTGCCAATAGTCATTACCGCCGCTCTCATTGATGCGCTTGGAATAGTTCCAGATATTGCCATCAGTAACAGCTTTGAGACCAGCTAGTCGCGGTTCGTTAGCTGTAACTTCGGCTAGATTAGACCACCGACCGGCCATATTATTGTTGATCCAGAAGTCAGCGTTGGTGCTCTTTGCTAATACGACCTCAAGATCTAGCTTGCTGCTGCCGGTACCTTTAGCGTCGTCAGCTAGAACATAGGTGGCACCTGCATCGCGCAGCATCGCACCAACATAGCCATCATTTCCAGCTGCACTGAACTGTCCTTGGTACATCATGCCGGACAGTACTGTTGGTTTTGTGCTGACGGTAGCAACCTTTGCTGCAACAACCTCGTAGTCTGTAGCGATTTTTGCAAATACTGGGTTGATGGTTGATTCTGCATTTAAGAAGAGTGCCTGGAACTTGATCCACTCGGAGCGTCCTAGTGGGGTGGACTCAAGCCACTCTGCATCTGCGACGACGGGAATACCTAGCTCACGAATCTTGGCATGTGCCGGATCTGAGAATCCGGAAGTGACGAAAAGGTCTGGCTTTACACCTGCCACACCCTCCACACTGACAGACATACCGTCGCTCTTTAGACCGGTAATCTTGCCGGATTTGATGGCGTCTTTAGTGGGTCCGTCGCTAATATTGTCTGGATTTCCGACCCCGGCGATAGCATCTACCCGCTGAGCTAGCTCAAAGGAAGGTACCTGCGTCGTCGAGTCAGCCGCTACGCGCTTGACCGGGATAGTGATCTTCTGGGCGGCAGCAAGTTCGCCTTCAAGTTTTGGTTCTGGGGCACCACACTGAACCAAAACATAGGATTCTGGGGCTGCGCCAGGAGCAGGCTGTTTGACCGTAACTACTTTGTAGGAATTATGGTATTCGACTGTGACGTTAGTGGCTTTAGTGAAACTTGCCTTGTCTGGAAAATAGTCTTTCGTTTCATCAAATGAGTTGATACATTGCTCAACCACTGGCGATGCTGCCGTCGTAACCGACGGGGTACGGGGTCCCGCATGACAACCGCTGAGCACCAACCCCGAGCTGACAGCGGAGAGAACTAACAAACGACGAACCGAAACCACAGTTTCCTTCTTTCGAGGATAGAAGGAAGCCCACGTTCCTCAGACGTGAGACGTCAAGGTCCGGGTTGTTCTTCCTTCGAGAGCAACACATCGGAACCTGAAAACAAGGCGACCGGACTTACGACCTGAGTCGATTCACCGTTACGGGACAGTGCTGGAATCTCACCAGCTTCGCTTGTAATCAGGTGCGCCAGCTAAGTGACGCACAATCCATGATACTTCACTCTCTATAAAAGCTCTCCTGTTATTCGCGAGAACCCTAACTATAGACAGCAAAATATTAGATTAGTGATGTGCCACGGACAGAAGTACACTGCTGGAGAACTTGAAAGAATCCTTAATGTAAAAGTAGTCAGATCATCCACAGGGAAAGTGGCACTAACGGATAATGGATACTTATGCGGCTACCCATATAATATAGTTGGATAACTTTTTGTGAAACTGAATTATACTCTCATCGGCATCAAAAATTTTAAATCACAGGAGGAGTGATGGCTCTTTTACCTTTACACCCCTTAGTAGAGCCATTTCCCTCAACAGGGATACCTTGGGCTGGACCAGTTCTCTCATATTCTGGCCATGACCCAAAGACATTAGAGCTCCTCATCCCTTACCTCGAAAATTGTTACTGCCATCTAGAATGGATGGAATATAGCTACGATTTGATTGGGAATAAATTTTCTACCCCAGGCGGATCTGCCATAGTCTGCGATGGAACATATTCCCGAAGGATTCTCCACATGTCTTACAGTACAAAGAGATGGCTCATTATTCTGTCTACCTGCATAGCTATTGGAAACATCACGCTATCCATACTGCCAAAATTTGGTATGGGCATCTGGCCAGTTCGTTTGACTAGTATCGCTGTGGTTTGTCTCTGCACCGCCATCGGAACACTGCTTTATCCTAAAGAAAAGTGAACTAAATCCTTCCGTATTGCACGGTTCGGGCTTCTAAATCACGCGCCTTGATATGACGAGATCAAGCACGTTTAAATAGCGATGCGAACTCGTATTAGCTAAATCGTCTGAGATGGTGGTTCGCTGGAATATCAAGAATCAAAGCCAAGGCAGGTGTTTCCTCAACTGCACACAGCCGCAACCTGGTTCAGCACCCAGAGATGAAGCAGACCATCCTCCTCCGAGAATGCCGAACCCGTCTTTGTAAAGCCGCACTTCTCCAGGACTCTCCCACTGGCAATATTTGTTTGAGCTGTCTCGGCCGTCAAACGAGCGTGTGGTCGCGTACCCAAGAGCCATTGCGCGACCGCCCCCACCGCTTCGGTTGCAAAACCACGGCCTTCGGCAGAAGAATTCAGACCGTAACCGATTTCCATATCACCACATTCGACGACAGCCCCCTTGACGCCGATCTGTCCGACAGCTTCGCACGTTTCCCGTTCTACGATCACAAAAGTCCCTACGACTGCATCGCCTCTTCCGACGAGGCTTCGTAACATGGGGAAGATCGCCACCGCTGCCCCCGGCCACTGAGGTCCAAATCGCACTTCCTGGACCGTACCGGCCATTTTCAGCGGAAGCACGAAGTTGTCGCTTTCCAAGCGTCGATCGATGATCTGGGCGCTAAGCGGCACCAAATCTAAGCGTAGAGTTCGGAGCACCTCTGGCTCAGATGAACTGGTCATCGGCCCACGAACCTTCGAACGCTAGTTAAATCAGAGCAAGCTAATCTCTGCCTACCCTTGGCCGAGGCAAACCTCATCGGGCAGAAGCGCTTATCTTGATCAATCACACTCATTACCGGTACCGTACTCGGGTCGTTCTTATACAGGGCGAGATGTGGCCCGGTTCACCGTTCCAAGGTTGGATATATAAGACAAAGATTCTCTCGGCATCCGCCTTCCACAGCCTCACGGTATCTACAAACCCAGCCATTGTGTCGGCGGAAAGACATGTTCTCCTCGTTGGCTTTCAGTCAGATTCGCATCTGATCACAAGTACCCCGCGTGTACTACACACCTATAGAAAACATCCCTTAAACGCAACAGAACCCCTTGTTATCAAGGGGTTCTGTTTAGTGAGCCTAACTGGACTTGAACCAGTGACCTCTGCCTTATCAGGGCAGCGCTCTAACCAACTGAGCTATAGGCCCATCACGCGTTCACGCAAGAAAAAACCTTACCGGATTGTTCCGCCAACCACAAATTAGATTGGCGGAACAATAGGTTTAGTCTTCAGCTAGCGTTACCTCGAGACCGCCAAGCATGGTGGCAGAGAGGTTGTATAGGAAGGATCCTAGGGTTGCTAACGCCGTCAAAATAACGACATCGACGACAGCAATAATCGCTGCTAGCCCTAGAACCTTATTACCGGAAATGTACTGTTCCAGCTGGAATTTCTTGGGATTATTTGGGTTATCAATAATTTTGGAAACAAAGCTACTGATGGAATCAAATAGACCAGAAGCATCCAGTGCCGCCCACACCATGTAGGTTGTCACCCAAAAGATGATGCCGCCAGCAATTGAAAACAAGAATGCTGTTTTCATCATCGACCACGGATCAATACGTGATAACCGTAGTCGTGCTTTACGGACTCGAACTGGACGTGCTCGACTTGTAGGAGCTGCTGCTCTAGCTGGCTCTACCGCTAACGCTTTAGCGTCAGCCACAGCCGTATCTACGGCAGCTACTACAGTCTCAGTGGGTTGTGTTTCACTCACTGTCGTCCTCCGTCACAATCTCGACTGACGCACTGTCAGTCTCGCTGTCGTCAACGCTAGCGGAGGAATCAAGAATCTGGGTGCTTTCCACGCCGGACTCTTCTCCCTCAACCACATCGCTTTGTTCGTCTTCGGCAGATTCTGGGTTTAATGCAATCGTAGCAACCGTGTCCGTACCGCGAACACCAACAAACTTGACGCCCATCGTGTCGCGACCCTTTACTGCTACTTCAGCAACAGCTGACCGCACAATCTGACCTGAAGCCTTCATAGCAATTACTTGATCGGTTTCGGTAACGATCAGGCCACCCACCAAAGAACCACGGTTATCTTCGTCGATCTTCATGGCTTTAATACCTAGACCGCCACGACCTTGGACACGATATTCGCTGATCTTGGTACGTTTTCCATAACCGGCATCAGTCACAGTAAAGACGAATAGTTCATCTTCGTGCGCATCAGCATCAATCACTGACATGCTCAACAGTTGATCGCCTTCACGGAACTTCATACCAGTAACACCTGAAGTGTTACGTCCCATCGGACGTAGTTGTTCGTCGGAAGCCGTGAACCGGATTGACTGGGCTTTCTTAGATACCAGCAGTACATCATCAGTGGGCTTACACAAAGCAGCACCGATCAATTCGTCGTCATCTTCTCGGAAATTAACCGCAATAACACCAGCTTGACGTGGTGAATCATATGCAGTCAGATCGGTCTTCTTTACTAGACCATTCTTGGTAGCCAACAACAGATATGGCGCATCCTGGTACGAGCGAATCGTCAAAACTTGAGCGATCTTTTCGTCAGGCTGGAAACTTAGCAAACCTGCTACGTGACCGCCCTTAGCGTCACGTCCACCTTCGGGAAGTTGCCATACTTTGCTGCGGTAAACCCGGCCAAAGTTAGTGAAGAACAGCACCCACTGATGATTACTGGTGGTGAACATATGTTGTACTTCATCGTCAGTACGTAACGTTGCACCACGCACACCCTTACCGCCACGACGCTGCACCCGATACTGATCGGTACGGGTACGTTTTGCGTAGCCACCATGGGTAATAGTGACGACAACTTCCTCATCTGGCAGGAAGTCTTCTTCACTCATATCACCCTCGGCACGCACAATAGCGGTACGACGCTCATTACCGTATTTATCGACAATTTCTTTGAGTTCGGTAGCAACAATTTCACGCTGCCGTTCTTCCGAAGCCAAAATATCTTTCAAATCAGCAATAATCAGCTCTAGTTTGGCTAGTCGTTCTTCGATGGCGCGGATTTCCATCGATGCCAAACGACGCAGCTGCTGATCGAGAATGTAAGTAGCTTGAGCATCATCAACATGTAAAAGATCCTTCAAACCCTCACGAGCTTCATCAGCAGTCTTTGAGGCACGAATAAGGGCAATAACCTCATCGAGTCGATCCAGCGCCTTAACTAGACCACGATCCAAATGGGCACGCTCTTCAGCTTTCGTTAACCGGAACTGCGTACGTCGCTGAATAACTTCAATCTGATGAGTAACCCAGTGCGAAATAAACTGGTCAAGCCGTAGCGTACGCGGCACCCCGTCAACCAAAGCCAACATATTGCAGCCAAAGTTATCTTGCAGCGATGTGTGCTTGTAAAGGTTGTTCATTACAACCTTGGGAACAGCATCACGACGTAGCTCGATAACTAGTCGCTGTCCGGTACGTGCTGAGGTATCGTCGCGTAGGTTCGAGATGCCCTTAAGTTTGCCCGCATTAACTAGGTCAGCAATCTTGACTGCCAAGTTATCAGGGTTGCAGCCATAAGGAAGCTCAGTAACCACCAGCTGCTGGCGGCCCTTCTTGTCTTCCTCAACATTGATAACTGCCCGCATGGTCACTGAACCGCGACCAGTACGATATGCCTGCTCAATACCCTCTCGGCCCACAATCGTGGCACCAGTTGGGAAGTCTGGACCCTTTACGCGCTCAATAGCTGCTTCCAACAGTTCTTCTGCAGAAGCTGTCGGATGCTCCAAATACCAGTAAACCGCTTCGGCTACTTCGCGTAGGTTATGGGTAGGAATGTTAGTTGCCATACCAACCGCGATACCGGTGGAACCATTGACCAGAAGGTTCGGATAGCGGGCTGGTAAAACAACCGGCTCCACATCCTTATTGTCATAGTTTGGTTTCATATCGACGGTGTTCTCGTCAATATCACGCACCATTTCCATCGACAATGGGTGCATCTTACATTCGGTGTATCGCATGGCAGCTGCGCCGTCATTACCTGGCGAACCGAAGTTACCTTGACCAGAAATCAGCGTATGACGCATCGTCCATGGCTGTGCCATACGCACCAAGGTGTCGTAAATAGCGGTATCGCCGTGTGGATGATACTTACCCATGACGTCACCAACGATACGAGAACACTTGTTCCAGCCACGATCTGGACGGTAACCACCGTCATACATGCCATAAATAACGCGACGATGAACTGGTTTCAAACCATCTCGAACATCTGGCAACGCTCGATCCACAATGACGTACATCGCGTATTCCAAGAAGGATTTTTGGATCTCTTCTTGGAGCGCAACCTGTTCAACCTTGCCAACTGTAGGTGCAAGATCCTGTCGATCTTCTGCCGGAGCTACTGCATCAGCAGCTCCGTCTGAAAAATCAGCTGGGGCACTGGCGCGTGCCTCGTCGTCGAGCGGTGTCTGCTCGTTCGGCGTGTCAGTCATATCTAACCTTTGCTGGTACTTCGTAGCTGAAAAGCCACTGGAAGGATTTGATCCTTAGGGATCAGAAGTTAAGGATTTAGAGGTCCAGGAATCGAACGTCTTTGGCATTGCGCGTAATGAAGTTACGTCGTACTTCAACGTCTTCACCCATCAAGATGGAGAACATTTCATCAGCACGAGCAGCATCTTCGAGCGTGACCTGAATCAAAGTACGCTTTTCTGGATCCATCGTGGTGTCCCAAAGGTCAGAAGCATCCATCTCACCCAAACCCTTGTAGCGCTGGATGGGGTTGATATTAGGAAGTTTCTTTCCTTCAGCTAGACCATTGTCGCGAAGACGATCTCGCTCTTCATCTGAGTATGCCAACTCATGTGAGGAGTTCGTCCAACGAAGTCTAAAGAGCGGCGGCTGTGCTAGATAGATATGTCCTGCAGCAACGAGCGGCTTCATAAACCGGAAGATCAGCGTCAGCAGCAGCGTACGAATGTGAGCACCGTCAACATCAGCGTCAGCCATCAGCACAATCTTGTGATAACGCAACTTCTCCATATTGAAGTCTTCATGTACCCCAGTACCGAAAGCTGAAATGATCGCTTCGACCTCTTTATTTTGCATAATGCGGTCAATACGAGCTTTTTCGACGTTCAAAATCTTGCCACGAATCGGCAAAATTGCTTGAGTTCTTGGATCTCGTCCCGACTTGGCTGAACCGCCAGCGGAGTCACCCTCGACGATGAAAACTTCGCACTCTTCTGGTTTACGTGACTGACAGTCAGCTAGCTTGCCTGGTAGCCCACCTGAACCCAATAATCCCTTACGGTTACGGGCAATATCGCGGGCTTTGCGGGCTGCAATACGAGCAGCTGAGGCAGCCTGTGCTTTGCGAATGATCTCTTTACCTTCGGCTGGATGCATCTCCAACCAGTCACCAAGTTTGTCATTGACAACCCGCTGCACGAAGGAACGAGCTTCGGTATTTCCTAGTTTCATCTTGGTCTGTCCCTCAAACTGAGGTTCACCAAGTTTGACTGAAATGATGGCAGTTAGACCTTCTCGAATATCGTCTCCCGATACTCGATCTTCGCGCTTCTTTATCATTCCCCACTCTTCGCCCCACTTGTTGACGGTATTAGTGAGGGCTGAGCGGAAGCCTTCTTCGTGAGTGCCACCTTCATGAGTGTTGATGGCGTTTGCGAAGGTGTAAACCGACTCTTGGTAAGAGCTATTCCACTGCATAGCTACTTCCAGAGACATATTTTGTTCTGGCGAGTGCGCTTCCATAGCAATAACTTGGGAGTTCACTACATCTTTACTGCCAATGAGGTAGCGGACGTAGTCAGCTAAGCCTTCTTCATAGAGGAAGGTATCGCTACGTTGGTTACCTTCGTCGTCAACATGTCCGTCGCGTTCATCGATGATTGTGATCTGTAGTCCCTTATTAAGGAAGCACATTTCTCTAAATCGCGTAGCTAACGTGTCGTAGTTGTAGACAGTGGTTTCAAAAATATCTGGTGACGCCCAGAAGCTGACTGTTGTGCCAGTTTCGTCAGTTGGCTCACCTTTAGCAAGTGGCGCTAATGGATCACCTAACCGGAAAGTTTGTGACCAAGAGAAGCCATCGCGTTTCACATCGACGGTAAGTTTGTCTGAAAGAGCGTTAACTACCGAGGCGCCTACGCCGTGAAGACCACCAGATACCTTGTACCCACCGTCGCCGAATTTACCACCAGCATGGAGTACCGTCAGCGCTACAGTTACCGCAGGAATACCCATCGTTGGGTGTTCTTTAACTGGAAAACCACGACCATTATCGGTGACGCTAATGCCATCGCCATTTAGGAGACGGACGAGGATTTCACTGGCATATCCGGCCATTGCTTCATCGACGGAGTTATCGACGATTTCCTGTACTAGGTGGTGTAGACCGCGCTCGCCCGTCGAACCGATATACATACCGGGACGCTTACGTACTGCATCTAATCCTTCTAGGACTGTGATCGATCCCGCGTCATAGTTACCTTCAGCGACTTTGGTATCTCCTAAACCATCAGTCACTGTGACGTCGGCATCTATCACCTCCATCGCAACGTCGTCTAATACGTCCTGTGGCGCTTCGTTATTCACTGCGCTCCCTCGTCTTTCCTAGTACACCTCATGATGCACACTGTCATTAGTCTACGCGCACGCGCGCGAGGAAGCTATTTGAAATAGGGGTTCTGTGAATAAAATATGCCTTTTTTGACCCATAACAGCCTCTTATGAGCTCTAACTTGGTAACTAACTGCCCCCGATCCGTCAGTTAATACCTAACAACGCTTAAACGCCATCTAGCTGACCTCTAATGTTTCACGTGCAACGGGAGTTGTTAACCGTAAGTGTCGCGTGGTCCTCGACCGTCAGATATTGACCGTGATCCATGTTTCCAGGTAGGAGCATCTGGGCCTAGCACCTTAATTCTTGTGACGCTGCCATCACCGATATCTGAATTAATTTTTGCAACAATATTTGGTGCCATGAGTCGCAACTGACTAGCCCATGCCGTTGATGATGTTCGGACTACGACGATACCATCTTTGAATGATTCTGGCTCTGAATGTTGAGCAACTACTGGTCCTACTAAAACCGACCATTTCGCTAACAAAACATGTACTGAAAGTGTCTGATTCCAGCCTCTTTCTTGGGCCAGCCGATTCATAGCTTTAGCGATCGGTTGGGGATCTCTCCCATCATCACCAGAACCAGAAAAAGTAGTTTCTACACTACGTCGAGTCCTTTTAGGGCGTCGGGATATTGTTCTTCCCCGAGCAGCATGAGCAATCATGGTAGCTAATTCGATACCCATATCGTCATGTACAGAGATATCTGCTACCGATGATTCTTCTTGAACTAGCTCATCATCTGAGAAAATCATTATACGTTTCCTCGTCACTACTGTAATTCTGAGCTATTAAGTCTGATTGATCCGTAGCGCTAGTTACTTGTCCTCGCGTCACATGGAATCTAGCCCCTGATAGCGCGACAGGAACATCTGCTCCTACCGCAGCAGTAACCAGTACTTGCTCAGCAATAAGCACACTCTCAGCTAACCGCTCTCGACGGGTAAGGTCTAACTCAGCAAAAACATCATCCAAAATAAGAACTGGTTCAATTCTGTCAGCTCGTAGTAGTTCAAATGACCCTAATTTAAGAGCTAAGGCAAAACTCCAAGATTCTCCATGTGAGGCATATCCTTTAGCTGGCAGTTCTCCTAAAGTCAGCAGTATGTCGTCACGATGCGGACCTACTAGCGAAACACCACGAGCAATTTCTGCCGCAGATTTCTGTTTCATTCCTTGTAATAGTGCTTCTTTAAGTGAGGCAGGATCACAAGTTCCAGCAAGATCAATACTAGATATGTAAGTTGCTGCAATTACGTTATTAGTAGGAGCTATCCGCTCATAAGCAGTAGCAGCATATGGCACAACATCAGTGAGCGTATCTAGCCGAGCCGCTAAAAGTTCTGCTCCTAAACTAGCTAGCTGCTCATCCCATACAGTTAGCGTAGATTGCGCTATTTCGCTATCTTCGTGTCGGTTTCTACTCTTACCAGACATAGCTTTTAGTAGAGCATTACGTTGTTTCAATACCCGATCATAATCTTGTTTTATTCCTGCCATACGTGGCCAGCGTGAAACAACTAGTTCGTCTAAGAATCGACGCCGCTCGCTGGGATCTCCCTTGATAATTGCTAAATCCTCGGGAGAGAAAACAACAGATCTTAGAATTCCTAAGATGTCTCTAGTTCGCGGTAATGGTGAACGATTAAGCCGAGCACGATTAGCTTTACCAGGAGTTATCTCTACTTCTAGTAACACATTTCTAGAATCATCAAGCCCTGCTTCTATCCGAGCTCTCACTACGGCTGACTCAGCACCAGCTTTTACTAACGGAGCTTCTGTTGCTACTCGATGCGAACGTAATGTGGCTAGGTAGTCGATTGCTTCAATAAGGTTTGTTTTGCCCTGACCATTGAGGCCTACAAAAACTGTCACTCCTGGTTTAAGAGCAAGATTGACATGATCGTAGGAGCGAAAGTTACTAAGCTCCAAGGCTGTAACAAACACCTTAGTTCGGCAAACGCATCAACATGATGACGTGACGGTAATCAGGAAGAATATCGCCGTTGATGTCAGCTAATCCCTGTAGTAACGATGGTTTTCCTGGCTGAGTGAAACAGAACTGAACATAAGGAGCATCAAGAGCATTTAGTGCTTCAGAGAGGTAATGCGGATTAAATCCAGCAGCACTAAGACTGTTTTCTTCGTCGGTACGTACAATATCAGCTGCCACTGCTTCGACACCTTGTGCCTGATCTCCAGCGGCAGCTTCTAAAACAACTCGATCATCTTCGAGTCCCATACGTAGCGATGTATTACGCTCTGCAACCAGTGCCACACGCTTAACAGCAGCAAGTAGATCAGCTGTGGAACAACGAACTGTAACTAATGGCTGGACGTTCATCAGATGACGTACCTTGGGGAATTCTCCATCAAGAAGACGAGTAGTGATTTCTCGTTCCCCAGCAGCACCTGATCCGGAAAAACCAATTATTCCATCGCCAGTTCCAGTGTTAGAAAGCGATACCGATAAAGTTTCGCCAGCAGTCATAGATTTTGCTGCATCAGCAAGTACTTTGGCCGGAACAAGAGCACCGCCGTCGAGAGTGGTTTGGTTAGGAACCCAAGTAATTTCTTTTAGAGCCATCCGGTAGCGGTCTGTTGCTAACAGCGATAGCTCGTTATCGTTGATTTCTACCCGAACACCGGTAAAAACTGGTAACAATTCATCACGACCAGCAGCAACAACTACTTGGCTAACAGCAGCAGCAAATTCGTCGCTCTTGACGGTGCCAGTTTGTTCTGGCATTTCTGGAAGTGATGGGTATTCCGAAACTGGAAGAGTCTGAAGAGTAAAGCGTGCTGAGCCGCAAACCAGACCCATCGTTGATTCTTCGGCATCAATTTGCACTGGCTTATTTGGCAGTGATCGACAAATATCAGCTAATAGTCGACCAGAAACTAGTGATTGTCCAGGTTCAGTTACGTGAGCTTTCACCGTAATTTTAGCGCTTGTTTCATAGTCAAATGCCGATAACACTACCGAACCGTTATCGGCACTAATGAGCATTCCAGCTAGTACTGGAACACTAGGACGCGTCGGTAAGCTGCGGGCAACCCAAGCAACAGCTTCAGCGAGCACATCACGCTCAAGTTGAATCTTCACCAGAAACCTCTTCGTCGTCACTAGAAAAACTACAAACTGTCTACTTCGCATCCTATCTGGATCAGGGCACTCTCTGCGACCTACTATCAAATTTTGCTATTTACTTTTGAAAAACCAACTATCCCCAGAATCCCAAGTCTCAACCTTGAGCTTCTATAACAGATATCTCTATAGGTCATCGTAATCACCGTTGTGGATACTGTGGAGAACAGCGGATAGCGCTGATATATCAAGCAAAAAGCCTGTGGAGAATAAGTGAATAACTCAAAATTACACGGGGAGTATTTGCGGATAATTCGATGCCTTGATCGTTATATTGAGAGTTATCCTTCCTTATCCACAAGATTTTCACAGCAGTACTGTGGACTTGTTATTTACCCTACCCAGGTAGTCACCTCCCATAAAAAAGTTGCTCGCACGAAAGTGCGAGCAACTTGATACAGAACAGTAAGAGACTAACGATTACTTGCTTGCTGCTTAATACGGTTAGTTAGCTCGGTGATCTGGTTATAGACGCTACGACGCTCTGACAGCATCTGACGTACCTTCTTATCGGCATGCATTACGGTGGTGTGATCTCTACCACCGAATTGAGCACCGATCTTAGGTAGGGACAGATCAGTTAATTCTCGACATAAATACATAGCTATCTGACGAGCCATTACAAGAGCTTGAGTACGAGACTGACCACACATATCGTCGATCGTGATACCAAAATAAGCTGCAGTTGCCGCCATAATTTGAGGGGCGGTGATCTGTGCCTCTCCCCCTTCGGGAATTAAGTCTTTGAGTACAATCTCAGCTAAGCCTAGGTCAACTTCTTGACGATTTAAGCTAGCGAAAGCTGTTACTCGGATAAGAGCACCTTCTAGCTCACGAATATTCGACTGAATCTTGCTGGCAATAAACTCCAGGACATCAGGTCCAGCAGTAAGACGTTCAGCAGCAGCTTTTTTACGTAGGATAGCGATCCTAGTTTCTAAGTCTGGTGGTTGAACATCAGTTAACAATCCCCATTCGAAGCGACTTCGTAGCCGTGGTTCGAGAGCTTCTAATGCTTTAGGTGGTCGATCCGAGGTCATAACAATTTGCTTGTTATCGGCATGGAGTGCGTTAAAGGTGTGGAAGAACTCTTCCTGAGTCTGAATTTTAGATTCTAGGAACTGAATATCGTCAATCAGTAGTACGTCAACATCGCGGTAAAACGAGCGAAATTGTGATGTTTTATTGTCTTTAACGGCATTAATGAAGTCATTAGTGAGTTCTTCTGTTGATACATAACGAACTCTGGCTCGAGAGTAGTAATGCCGCACATAGTGACCAAGTGCATGAAGTAGGTGAGTTTTACCTAGCCCAGAATCTCCGTAGATCATCAGAGGGTTATAGGCCTTACCGGGAGCTTCAGCTACAGCTACAGCTGCCGCATGAGCAAATCGGTTACTTGATCCAATAACAAAAGTTTCAAAAGTATATTTTGGATTTAGGCGATCAGAAGCTCGAGCAGGTTGAGAAACAGGATTACTGTTGATATGAGGACGTAGATTCAGTGCGACGGTATCTTCTAAAACTGGTTCTACCGGAGCATAAGGTACTGGTTCGGGTTCAGAGGGTAGCTCTAAGTCAGGATTAACAGTTACTGCTAGACGAACTTTATGAGCAAGTTCTTGGGAAAGAGATTCTTCTAGATCTGAACGCAATCGGGTTTCAATTCGTTCCCGAGTAAATTCGTGCGGTACTTCAATTACTATCGTTGATCCGTGTAACATAACGGGTTGAGCGCTGGAGATGAATGCTCTGATAGAAGTATCTGAATTATCCACAATCTTCTTCCAGACTGTGAATAAGAGTTCTTGAGAAGTTTCGTTTTGTGTGACTCTATCAGGAAGATCCGAGGCGTGTTCTGCTGTATTTGGCGTTATCACGCAGTTTTCCATCCCTTCATACTGTCACTTTCATACACAAAAAAGATAATATAGTCCAACTTTTTCTTAATTGTGTATAACCTACTTTTCTGTGGAAAACCTTCCTAAGGAATTATCCTGTGGAAGACGATCTACCGACGTTAACAACTCTCCGCTAGGTTACGCAACCCCAGTTGTTAATATTTTCGGCGTGTCGGATAGACATTTATCTTTCACAGACTCCAGTTTGACCAAAAGGGTGTTGAGAGCGTAGCGTAGTCCGGTCATCAAGACGCAATTTTCCCTGTATGTGCATGCCCCTGTGCCATATGGAAAGACAAACGTAGAGAAGAGACGAACGTGACGAAGCGCACTTTCCAGCCGAGTAACCGTCGCCGTAGCCGTACGCACGGTTTCCGTGCCCGCATGCGCACTCGCGCCGGCCGCTCCATTTTGGCAGCGCGCCGCCGTAAGGGCCGCGCCGAACTGTCTGCCTGACAGCTCGCCGTGCTCCCCGCGCGGGCTCGGCTGCGTTCTTCCGACGATTTTCGTACTTGTGTACGGCAAGGAGTCAGAGTAGGCCGTAGTACGTTGGTCGTGCATGCACACCACGTAACCCACTCCGGAGATTCTATGGAATCGCCCCGAGTGGGTTTCGTCGTGTCCAAAGCAGTTGGTGGAGCAGTTGTTCGTAACCGCGTTAAGAGACGATTACGACATCTTGTTGCTGAGCAACTTTCAGCAACGCCCGCGAATCTCCATCTGGTAGTAAGAGCTTTACCAGCATCTGCTACCGCTAATGATCAACTTGCTACAGATCTGGCTTCTGCTTGGCACGGAGTATTAAAGAAAGTAGCGTCATGAAGCACTTCATGATTGCTTTTATCAAAATATGGCGGCGGTTTATTTCTCCGCTATATGGAGATGTGTGTCGCTACTATCCAACTTGTTCTGCTTATGGTCTTGAGGCCATAACAGTCTATGGAGCAGTAAAAGGATCCTGGCTGACTATTCGCCGGATCCTTCATTGCCATCCATGGGCTTTGGGCGGTTATGACCCAGTTCCCGCTAAAACGGCCGCAGCGTCGGCCACCTTGATTTCATCTATCTCTGCTACTGAAGGTGCCTCGTGACGACTTTCCTCCCCCTAATCGTGCCAATGTCAGGCTGGTCCAGTTTCTGGAGTGCAGTAATGGAGCCGCTTTATACAGTGGTTTCGGCAATTCTTGTTTTCTGGCATAAGGTCTTCTCTCCGATCTTTGGTAAAGATGCTGGCATCACCTGGGTGCTATCGATTATCTTCTTGACCTTTGTCATTCGTACGTTGATGATCCCGCTCTTTGTAAAAACAATTAACAGTTCCCGTAATATGCAGCTTATCCAGCCAAAGATGCAGGAACTGCAGAAGAAATACGCTGCTGATCGAGAGCGGCTAGCTCAAGAACAGATGAAACTTTATCGAGAAGAAGGCGTCAATCCGATGTCTTCGTGCCTACCGTTATTGATTCAGATGCCTATTTTTTGGGCACTATTCCAGACGCTAGGTGGTGTTGCTGCTCAGCCAGAACCACGTGCTCTAGGTTACTTCCTACGTCACAATTCTGATCTGGTTGAATCACTAAGAAATGCTACTTTCTTAGGCGCACAACTATCAGGACGGTTCTTACCGCTAGCAAACTTTGGTGCTACGCAGTTGATGGCGATGATCCTTATTCTGGGCATGACTGGAGTGCTATTTATTACGCAGCTTCATATGACGCGTAAGAATATGACTCCTGAAGCTATGACCGGACCGTTCGCACAGCAGCAGAAGATGATGCTGTACATGTTCCCAGTCATTTACGCCATTACAGGTATTTCTGTTCCAGTTGGTGTTTTGGTTTACTGGCTCACCACTAATATCTGGACGCTAGTGCAGCAGTGGATTTTGATTACAAGCTCACCAGCTCCTAATACTCCTGCCTATCTAGACTGGGAAGAAAAGATGCGTCGCAAGGGCAAGGACCCGCGTGCTATCGAACGTGAGCGCTCCGCTAAGCGCGCTGCTAAGCGAGGTACGTCGACTACGTCAGAAGATGCTCCTACGACCGTACAGCGCCAAAATGTGGGTGTACAGCGTCAAGGATCCCGACCAGTATCACGGAAGTCAGACACGACATCATCGACAGAATCTTCTCGTACGGTGATTGCTCGGCAACAGCCGCGTAAACAGACACGTGCTCGTCGTAAAGACAGCAACTCTGGCGAATAAGTTTTAACCCCGTAATACCCAGATTTCTTATTGGGGACTTAGTCCCCCACACCATCTCAAGGAGAAACCCTATGAGCAACCCAGATCATGAGAATACTTCAGTAGAAACTGATATTGAAGAAACTACTGAAGCAGTAGAAACTGTTGAGTCAGATAAGCCTGTTGCTAAGCGTGTATTGCTAGAAAATGAAGGTGAAATTGCAGCGGATTATCTTGAAGAGCTGCTTGATATCGCTGATTTAGATGGTGATATCGACACTTTTGTTGAGGCTGGTCGTCCCCGTATTGCTGTTATGTCTGACTGCGAGCAGCTTGTTGGACGTAATGGCGAGGTGCTAGAAGCGTTACAAGAGCTGGCACGGCTTGCAGTTATGACGGAGACCGGAAAGCGTTCTCGGTTGATGCTAGACATTGGTGGTCACCGCGAGAAGCGTCGTAAAGAGCTACAAGACCTTGCCCAAGATGCAGTTACAGAGGTTAAGGAATCAGGAGAATCTATTCGCTTGGCTCCTATGAATCCGTTTGAACGAAAGATTGTTCATGACGTTGTTGCTGCTGCTGGTTTAACTTCTGAGTCAGAAGGTGTTGAGCCTCAGCGTCGTGTTGTGGTTATTCCCGCGTGAGTGAGGAAACAGCAAAGCTGCAAGCAGCTGAAATCTACAAGGAAAGCAATAAAGAGATAAGTCAATATGTCGATATATTGCTTGACCGTGGATTATCTTGGGGTCTACTAGGGCCTAGAGAAGGGGAACGTATATGGGGACGCCATATCTTGAACTCTGTAGCAGTTAGTCAGCTTATCCCGCAAGAATGCACAGTTGTTGATATGGGATCAGGGGCAGGACTGCCAGGGATACCTTTGGCTATCCTGCGACCAGATCTCATGATTACTTTGCTTGAGCCATTACAGCGACGGGTTCAATTTTTAGAATTGGCTGTTACTGAGCTGGGACTTGGTGAACGAGTACGAGTAGTTCGGGGTAGAGCTGAAGAACATAAAGAGCGATATGACGTGGTAACTTGTCGCGCTGTAGCAAACCTCACCAAACTATTGGCTTGGGCCACTCCCCTATTCCTTGATCCGCTAGATAAGGAAGGTCAATTAGTGGCATTAAAGGGTGAATCAGTAGTTAGTGAAGTAGCTAAAGCTGATAAAGAATTACGTAAGGCAGGATTGGTGGCAACTGTTCATCACATCTCAGCTCATAGTGAAGCTGAACCTACTTATGCGGCTGTAGTGAAAAAGCGCTAAATATAGGTAACTTCCTTGAAGTGGATCAGGTCGATGATGATCTGATCCACCTTCTTTTTATGTCAGTTTTAACTATGTTTAAAGATGGCTATCTTGTGGCAACCTAAGATAGAGTAAGAACCCTCAATGGCGAAGTTCCGTATGGTTTCACGTGAAACATTGAAAGGCTAAGCCTTGGGTAAGAAAGATAAGAAGAAGTCTAAGCGTACAAAGAAGGAGAAGAAAGGCGTGAAAGAAAACTCACTCCCCTCCCCCCGTAGAGCATTGTACGATGTTCCGGATGAGGGACTTCCTCCTGTTGTAGAGTCAGATTCTTCTGATGTTTCACGTGAAACGTGTTCTCTTATAGATCCGTTACCTCGGCCGGATAAGACGCGAATTATGGCGGTTGTTAACCAAAAAGGCGGTGTTGGTAAAACAACAACCACAGTAAATGTTGCAACTGCATTGGCTATGGGTGGATTAAGAGTCCTCGTGTTGGATATCGATCCACAGGGAAACGCTTCCACTGCTTTAGGGATCGAACATAGTGCAGGTACACCTTCTGTATATGAGGTTCTTCTAGAGGGCGGAAAAATAGCCGATAATCTTCATGTAAGCGATGAAGCACCGAACTTATTGGTGGTACCCGCAACGATTGATTTAGCTGGATCAGAAATACAATTAGTAAACTTAGTGGCACGTGAAACGCGCATAAAGAAAGCGCTGGCTGCTTATCTAGCTGAAAATCCGACAGATTACGTATTATTTGACTGTCCCCCATCTTTGGGATTATTAACGCTTAATGCGCTAGTCGCTGCTGATGAAATTTTAGTTCCGATCCAGTGTGAGTATTATGCACTGGAAGGAGTGTCGGCAATTCTTAACACTATTGAATTAGTAAAAGCCGAGCTTAATGAGGCTCTTGAGGTTTCCACCGTCGTATTAACCATGTATGACGGACGTACTAAACTATCGGCTGAAGTTGCTGCCGAAGTTAGACAAGCATTTCCGTATCAAACCCTTAAAACAGCGGTTCCTAGGTCAGTTAGAGTCTCGGAAGCACCTAGTTATGGGCAAACGGTTTTAACATACAATGCGGCCTCTCCGGGAGCGAGAGCATACTTAGATATTGCTAGCGAAATTGCTGTACGTGGCGCAAAGGAGAAGTCATGAGTACTCCAAAAGGTGGGCTAGGTAAAGGCTTAGGTGCTCTTATGCAGCGCACTGATCCTACCGAGAAGAAGTCTTCTGAAAATAAGACTATACGTCAGAATGATAATGACGATAATAAGGTAGTCAGTGAGAAAACTTTTATCCCGATGCCAGACGGGGTCACCCTAGCTGAACTTCCATTAGCGGCTATTATTCCTAATGCTAAGCAGCCACGAACTATTTTTGATGAAGACTTACTAACAGAGCTTGTTGAATCAATCAAAGAAGTTGGAATTCTTCAACCTATCGTTGTACGTCAGGTAGGGGAGAAGTATGAACTAATCATGGGGGAGCGACGTTGGCGCGCTTCTCAGCTTGCTGGTTTGGCTACAGTTCCTGCAATTATCCGTAATACAGCTGATAATGACATGCTTAGGGACGCTCTTTTAGAGAATCTACATCGGGCGCAGCTTAATCCATTGGAAGAAGCGGCCGCATATCAACAGATGTTAGAAGATTTTGGCTGCACTCAAGAAGAACTAAGCCAGAGAGTGAAACGTTCTCGCCCGCAGATTAGTAATACGATTCGCTTGTTAAGGCTGCCAGGTTCAGTACAACGTCAGGTCTCGCTAGGAGCTATTTCCGCAGGACATGCTCGAGCACTGCTGGCGTTAGGTGACGATCCAGAAAATATTGGACTTTTAGCGCAGAGGGTTGTCACTGAGGGGCTTAGCGTTCGCGCGACAGAAGAATTGGTTGCTGCTGCGCAAAAGAAAGATAAGCTCCTACGAAAGCGGAATCCTAAGTCTCCTAATCCGCGTGCTGTGGAACTCTCTGAGTCTCTGTCTGACCGTTTTGATACGAAAGTTCGTGTTAATATCGGTAAAAAGAAGGGGCAGATCGTAATCGAATTCGCTGAGGAAGACGATCTAGAGCGTATTCTTGCTGTTTTAAACTCAAAACAGACATATTTCTAAATAGATATATCGACAAATAGCTATTTACGATTATAGTCTACTCCCTTTGTTGGTTAGTTAGACTAGGTACTATGAGCTCAAGTCACCGTTATCGACTGCTGACAGCACATGAACTGACTTCGCTGTCGTCAGTATGCGATGAAACTATCTGTGCTCCTGACGCAGTATGGGCTCGTGCTGCAATGCGAGAATGGGGAATCTGCGGGATAAGCGCATGGGCGGGGGATAACCTCGTCGGATTTGTGCTTATTTCTCCAGCTTTTCACTTACCTAATGGACATCCATATTTAGGTTCATTATCTCAGTACCCAATGCTGATAGCTGCATGGGTGGAGTCCCAGTATCGAGGTAGTGGCGTTGGAACGGCTATGGTTCAGCGGTTCTGTGGTGCGGTACAGCTAGAGTTTCTTGATGCGGTTAGCGCTTCTAAAGTGACGATACAAACGCCACCACAAAGGTGGTTAGAACACTGCGGTTTTATAGCTAAAACAGCTACACCGACGTATGTATTGCTGCGGTTGGATCTTCGTACTGGGATACGTGTCCCTAAGGTTACTGAGCGGATATATCGCTGGGTAAAAGAGGTTTCCCGACATCGGCTTCCTGCTCCAGCGAGACGAAACCATTTCAACAAGAGTGTTATTTAAGGGTATGGGAAGATTCTCTATAGAACCTTCCCATACCCCCGTTTTATTAAGGAATCAACTTTCCGTCATGAGTGCGCGGTGTCTCCTTTGAGTAAGCCAGCGGCTGCTGCAGTGAGGCCAACAGCGCGCAATGCTCTGGCGATTATGGTTTTGTTGCTGAGAATAGTTTTAACCAGAGATGCTTGCGATGAACCTGGAATACACCCAACCAGAATACCTGCGATGGCCCACGCTGATCCAGACGATGTAGACCATGCCCCGGTTGCCACCGATGAAATACCTGCGACTCCACAGCCAATGGCCCAGACGATGATCACTGGTGCTACCATCGGACCAGGGTTAGTAGACGGTGTTTGGGATGCTTTATTTGCGGCGATCGAGCGTTCAAGCACACTCCTTAGATCTGCATCGGAAAGAGATTCAAGCAGTTTGATTTCTCGCTCTAACTGAGAAACAGGATCGCTTTTAGCCGTAATAGTTATCGATGGTGATGCGTAGCTAGAGATGGGTGCTCCCACTGCGATAGCTGAAGAGAGGGTAACTGCAATAGCAATTTTATAACTCATAAGTTTAACCATTGCCATAGATTATACTATTGATTAATCTGATAAAGAGGTGAGGCAGCAAAATGCGAATGTCTGCAGTAAGTGTTATGGCGTGGAGAACAGCGATTCTGATGATCGCAGTAGCCGGTATCGTAGTATTGGGATGGGCTGAAGGTTATCTTTGGATTGCATTTGCTCTGGTGATCGCAGCAATTGGTTGGCTGTATCAAGTTAGGTTGGCCGAAAAGAACAGACCTGTGAGTGTGACTCATCAGCGGATTTTGACAGTTCTCGTGATCACATTCACTGGGCTCGGAGTCGTGGGGGCCTTTTTTGGGGACGACAACACCTTAAGGTGGCTTTCTTTGCCCGGATTTGCTGTGGCTTGGGGTGAATATATGTGGTGGTGGGGTACCCTACGCGACGAAAACTAAGAATGAATGCCTAGCTAAAGGTAGCTGAGAGCCAGTACGCGGTCCGCTGAGCTCTACTTTGCAAAGGACTTTATAAGGCCCTTAAAAATTCAAACTTATTGGCTATGCCTGTTTCAGGAACAACTTAAAAAAGTTGGAGAGTTTAGCTATAAGTTGCTGCCGTAACTTAGTATCTAGTTTTTCTCACTATAAAGTTCTACTACTACAAAGCCATCACGTGTAGCAGCGTCACACTGAAAATATTCGTCGGCATTGTTATAACCACAACGGAAACCGTCAAAATAACTTATATTGAGCATAGTATTTTGGGTTTCTGTCATTCCAAAAACTCGCACTATATTTTCGAGTTCTGTTGGAAAACCATCGGAACTGTAAATAGCTTCCCACAGATTTGATGACTCGAGATCAGGGATATCGTAAGTTATGTTGACATACTCACCAATGGCATTTTCGCGGTGAATAGATGACGTCAAACGAAGCTCAATGGGGGACTGCTAGTAGCTGCTGCTAACGAAGGCAGTGGAGAGGGAATCCAGTCAGTGGGCTGTTCTTGAGGCTGACTCATACATAGCTCTTCCTAGTATCGGGTTATTACCCAGAGTATGGGAAGGTCCAGAACTACCTTCCCATACCCCTATTAGTTAAGGAACTAACTTTCCGTCACGAGTGTAGGATACGGGTGTTTCATGAGATACGGTGCGAGATACGGTACAGAGACGATCGCGTGATTGAGCGATTGTCCGCTCTACGACGTCGGCTGCTGCGACTCCTTCTGCGGTATCTGGGAAAGACACTGCAAAATCAACACCTACATCAGTTAGACGGTGCCCACCGTTAGCGTCAGTCATCTTATTGGCATCGACAGTGACCTTAAAGGAGGTTGGCTCACAACGTTTTACGGTCATGAAGTCAACATCGATAGCAGAGCAACCACCAATGGCAGCTAGCAGTAACTCGATGGGAGTGAAAAGACCTTCACCGCGTCCAAACTTGAGAGTAGTTCCAGCCGCATTAGTGGCAGTGTAAACGCCTAATTCATCGCGGATAAAAGATAGCGCGACGTCTTTCTCTGTCATAGAAGCTCCTCGATAGCCTTGATTAGTGAGGACTTGGTTTTACCGCCTTGGAAAGCCTTAACGATTTCACCATCTTTGAAAATATGGATAGCCGGTAGGCTCATAACCTGGTACTTAACTGCAGTTATAGGGTGTTTTTCGGTATCCATTTTGCAGATTAGGACGTCATCACCAAAGTGAGCAGCTAGTTCTTCGATAATCGGAGCTAGTTGCTTACAAGGGCTGCACCAAGTCGCCCAGTAATCAACAAGAACAGGTTTAGTTGACTGTAAAACGACGCTATCAAAGTCAGCATCGGAAATTTCACGAACAGTGCTCATATAAGGAGTGTCCTTTCAAAATATTGTCAACAGATAAATAGTAAGTATTAAGACGGAGTATCAGAGAGAGCTTGTAGGTAGCGTTCGGCGTCGAGTGCTGCTGAACAACCCGATCCAGCTGCGGTGATCGCTTGACGGTAGTTATGGTCAACCAGATCCCCACAAGCAAAAACACCCGGAACAGAAGTTAGCGAGGTGCGTCCTTGACATAGGACGTAGCCAGCATCATCTAGCTCAACCTGCCCACGCACCAGCTCAGAGCGAGGATCATGTCCAATGGCGATAAAGGCGCCAGTAACTGGGAGATCACGTTCAGCTCCAGTGATAGTGTCGCGAAGAACTAGGGCTTCTAGTCCGGCATCGCCCTTCATTGCTGTCACTTCGCAGTTCCAGGCGAACTCCAATTTGGGATCATTTTCGGCTCGCTGCACCATGATTTTAGAGGCGCGGAGCTCGTCGCGACGATGAACTAACGTGACCTTGTTGGCGAAACGGGTCAAGAAGGTGGCTTCTTCTACGGCAGAATCTCCGCCACCGATAACAGCAATATCTTTACCGCGGAAGAAGAAACCATCACAAGTAGCGCACCAGCTCACGCCTTTACCCGATAGGCGATCTTCGTCAGGCAGACCAAGACGACGGTAGCCAGAGCCCATCGCAAGGATTACAGTTTTAGCCTCATAGACGGTGTCAGATCCATCAGTGACTTTTTTGATGTCACCAGTTAGATCAAGGGCAATAGCATCGTCGAAAATTAATTCAGCACCGAATTTTTCTGCCTGATTTTTCATGTTTTCCATGAGATCAGGTCCCATGATTCCTTCTGGAAATCCGGGGTAGTTTTCTACTTCGGTGGTATTCATCAAGGCCCCGCCTGATGTAAGTGCACCACAGAGGACTAAAGGCTTAAGCCCAGCGCGTGCTGCGTAGGTGGCAGCGGTGTAGCCGGCGGGTCCAGAACCGACAATTATTACGTCACGCATGGGTGCTCCTGATCTTGATTAAGGATTCAACGAAGTGTACTAACTAACCCTAACGTTCCCAACCAGTAGATTCTTCCAAAAGATGATAGAAACTTGATCAAGAGAAGCAGAAATTGTCAGTGTGCTCGGCTAATCTTTGAGAGTGATAAAACGGAGTTTAGCTACCATCATGTGTTTGCTAGTGGCAGCATGCGGTAGTACTGCCACTCCTATTGCTGCGGAAAATACCGCAAATCAAGCATCTGAGCAGCAAGAAAAACCTTCTCCATTGCCGACGAATCAAGGTGTGCGTAGCGTATCGCTAGAAAATCTGACTTGGAATGATGTTCTGCGAGGTAAAGATATTGCACTCCGTGATGGAAAAGCTGTCGATGGCGACTACTCCTATGCGCTAGAACCCAATCTAGTTTGGAGTGATGCTAACGGTGACGGTCATGAAGATGCCTTTGCTCGGTTAGTAAGAGTATCGGGAGATACCACGATTACGTTTGGGTATATCTGGATTTATAACCCTGAGCAAAAAACTGCTAGCCAAGTGAAAGATCCAGTGGGGGACTGGAACGTGTGTGGCGATAGTCTTATTGAGGCTAAACCGGGAACACCTACCGGGTTTGAGTTTAATGAACAGATACGCAACATTTATGATCACCAAGCTTGTGGTACTAAACCGCTGCATTCTCGAACTAGAACTGTCGTAGTTTCACAAGGAAAGTTACTGATGAGTAAGCCATATCTGGCTTATGGGGGAATCTGTTATCCCACTTATGAAACAGGGTCAGAGCTGACCAGAGTGAGCCCAGTAAGAGTTGCTCCTGAAGCAAGTGCTGCTATTGCTACCCAGACAAAAGTTATCCACCCAACCTTGGCACAGTACTTAGAAAGAACCTGGCCTGAGGGTTGGATCCAAGTAAGTTGGATTAATAATGGATCAGAAACCACTGATGAGCAGATGAGTGTATGTGGGTTTGTGTGGGGTAAGTGATCTTGGTAAAGGATGGGTTTGTTAGATCCCAGAAATCATATTTTCGGTTAGATGGTCGTAGCGGTTAACCCAATATAGGTTTAGTTGGTTTTTGAGAATGGTTCCAGAGTCGTCGCGAAAACCACTTTCCCATGAGAGAAGGGTTGTGGCGGTGTTGCAGTGGTGGAACCAAGTTGGTGGAGCTATTCCAGCAGCAGCTGAAAGTAGGGTGTTAATGAACCATCCGTGGGTGACTAATGCTATTACGTCTTGATCAGTGTGGTTAGAGCGAAGATCGGCAAGAAGTCGGTGGGCTCGGGATTCTGAATCGGTAGTAGTTTCTAGTTTTCCTTGGTACCAACCATCTTCAGTTGCATCGGCTGGAAGTATTAATCGAGATGTTAATCCCGCTAGCAGAGATTTTGGTGATCCTGGGTGGACGCTTCGAGTAAGTGCGGTTCCTTGATACGGTCCAGGGCGTTCGTAACTGTCTGTACGGGCGATAATCGGTAGGTCTAAGGCTTCTGCCAGTGGAGTAGCAGTTTCTATGGTGCGACGCATAAGAGATGAATAAAGATGTGTAGGACGAGGGTAATTAGCGTTTTGGGTAATTTCTTTTGCAATAGCGTGAGATTGCTGCACACCAAGCTCGGTAATAGTTGGATCTGGTGAGCGTAGGTAATCAGATCCGGTGGTTTCAACTAGCGCATTATTTTCTGATTGACCATGGCGTATAAGAAGCAGCTTCATACCTCTAGCTTAGCGGGAGCGGTAAGACATAAAATTAGGTAACTGCGTGAAACGCGGGTCTAATCGAACCTACTAATGACATGTCATCCCAGTAGTTGGGATCTTTGCGTTGTTGACTTGTGTGAGACGCATCACATGTAGAGACTACTTATTAACAGTTACCCTATAAGGTTTTCTGGCTCAACGGGAGAGCTTAGCAAGAAAGTAGGAGAGATCATGTCCTCAGATCGCATGGTATCTAGTGAAAAGTCAGCGGAAACTATCACTACCCAGCAGGCCTGGGAAGGTTTTGAAGCTGGTCCATGGCAGGAACATGTCGATGTCCGCGACTTCATACAGCGTAACTACACCCCTTTTGAGGGCGATGAATCTTTCCTTGCTGGACCTACCGCCAAAACCTTGGCAGTATGGGAAACATTAGAGCGAGACTACCTCTCAGTTGAGCGTGCCCGTCGCGTCTACGACGTCGACACTAAAACTCCTGCAGATATCGACGCTTTCCCAGCGGGATACATCTGCACCGAAGATGACGTTATCGTCGGTTTGCAGACAGATGTCCCGCTGAAGCGAGCCATGATGCCTAATGGTGGTTGGCGTATGGTTGAAACCGCCATTCTTGAAGCAGGTAAAGAGCCTGACCAAGACGTCAAGAAAATCTTTACTGAATACCGTAAGACCCATAACACCGCAGTATTCGATATCTACACGCCCCGAATTCGTGCAGCACGTTCCGCACACGTCATTACAGGTCTTCCTGATGCCTACGGCCGTGGACGTATTATTGGCGACTACCGTCGAGTAGCTCTCTACGGTGTGGACTTCCTCATTGCCGAAAAGAAGCGTGACCGCGAGCTCGTCAATGGACAGTCTTTCACTGAACATTGGGCACGATACCGCGAAGAGCATTCCGAGCAGATTCGGGCTTTACAGAAGCTAAAGAAGCTCGGCGAAACCTACGGTTTTGATCTAGGTCGTCCTGCCGTTACTGCGCAGGAAGCTGTGCAGTGGACCTATTTCGGCTACCTAGCCTCAATCAAGTCCCAAGATGGTGCGGCAATGAGCATTGGCCGCCTTTCACCTTTCTTAGATGCTTACTTTGAGCGTGATCTACGCGCTGGACTCATCACCGAAGAACGAGCACAAGAAATCATTGATGCGCTCGTCATCAAGCTACGTATCGTGCGCTTCCTGCGGACCATCGACTATGACCAAATCTTCTCTGGTGATCCTTACTGGGCAACTTGGTCTGATGCTGGCCAAGGTGAAGATGGTCGTACGTTGGTTACCAAGACCTCATTCCGTCTTCTTCAGACGTTGCGTAACCTTGGTCCGGCTCCGGAACCAAATATCACGATTTTCTGGGATCCCAAGCTTCCGCAAGGCTACAAGAACTTCTGTGCAGCTATCTCCATCGAGACCTCATCGGTGCAGTACGAAGCTGATGAGCAGATTCGTTCCCACTGGGGCGATGATGCAGCTATTGCTTGCTGTGTTTCTCCCATGCGTGTCGGTAAGCAGATGCAGTTCTTTGGAGCTCGTGTAAATGCCGGTAAGTCACTTCTTTACGCCATCAATGGTGGTCGCGACGAGATGACGGGCAAGCAGATCGTCGAAGGCTATGAGCCAGTACAAGGTGATGGCCCTCTCGACTTTGACGATGTTTGGAACCGCTACGAGAAGATGTTGGACTGGGTTGTCGGCACCTACGTAGAAGCTCTAAATATCATTCATTACTGCCATGACCGTTACGCATATGAGTCAATGGAAATGGCGCTACACGATCCAGAAATCGTCCGCACCATGGGCTGTGGCATTGCTGGGTTGTCGATTGTTGCGGACTCTTTGTCAGCAATCAAGTACGCCAAGGTGACCCCGATTCGTGACGAGACTGGTCTAGTAATTGATTACAAGACTGAGGGCGAATTCCCGGTCTACGGTAACGATGACGATCGCGCCGACGAGATCGCTGCTGTTGTAGTACACACAGTTATGGACAAGATTCGCGCTATCCCGATGTACCGTGATGCAGTCCCAACTCAGTCAGTTCTTACTATTACCTCCAACGTTGTTTACGGTAAGAACACTGGTGCTTTCCCGTCCGGGCATGAGGCTGGAACGCCTTTTGCTCCCGGCGCTAATCCCGAAAATGGTATGGATAGCCACGGCATGTTGGCTTCTATGCTTTCGGTAGGCAAGCTCGACTACGAAGATGCCCTTGATGGTATTTCGTTGACGAACACCATTACCCCTTCTGGTCTAGGCCGCACCAAGGATGAGCAAATCGCTAACCTTGCTGGTCTCCTCGACGCCGGTTTTATCCCAAGCTGCTAAACCTTTCTATCCCCAACATATTTATTTAGGAGAAATCATGTCCGTTAAGACTTTCGATGAGCGTCTTGCTTCGATGAAGAAGAACCGCAGCGAGCGTGCACATACTCCAGGTCTTTTCCACGCCAATATCAACGTTCTTAACCGGGAAACCCTTGAGGACGCCATGGCTAATCCAGAGAAGTACCCGAACCTTACGGTCCGCGTATCGGGCTATGCCGTGAACTTTGTTCGCTTGACCAAAGAGCAGCAGGCTGACGTTCTTTCCCGTACCTTCCACCAGAACTCCTGATTCTTGGGCGACGGAACGACCGGCGAGTTTCATCCTCAGCCGTGTGAAGACGATATTCCACGTCTTCGCGCAACTGGGCGGGGGACCGCCGGTCTTACCTTGTCGACGAGTGCGGAAGAACGGAGCCGTCACGAGCATCTGATGGCGGTGCGAGCTGGCGATTTAGGTTCGGTGCACTCGTGGGAGCTGGTAACAGCTGTAGACGGTCCAGGAACTCGTATGACGGTGTTTCTTTCAGGTTGCCCGCTACGGTGCCAGTTCTGTCATAACCCAGATACGATGTTTGCCGCTAAAGGTGAACCGGTATTGGCAGATGATCTGATTACTCGGATGTCTCGGTATCGCGGAGTTTTTAACGCAACCAAGGGCGGCGTAACGATCTCTGGTGGTGAGCCGATGATGCAGCCAGCTTTTGTAGGACGATTATTGCGTGGGGCTAAAGAAAAAGGGATTCACACCTGCCTTGATACTTCAGGGAATCTAGGGCATCACGCTTCAGATACGATGCTGGATGATCTTGATCTAGTTTTACTTGATATTAAGTCTGGGATTCCTGAAATTTATCGTGAAGTAACTGGGCAAGAGCTTGCGCCAACATTAGCGTTTGCGAAGCGCTTAACCGAAAAAAACATTGAAGTCTGGATTCGGTTTGTGTGCGTTCCCGGGCTAACAGATTCAGAGGAAAACGTTGCCGAGGTAGCGCGAATAGTATCTGAAATGCCGAATGTTTCCCGTGTTGAGGTGCTGCCCTTCCATCAGATGGGACGCGATAAGTGGGAAAATCTGAATATGGAGTATCGCTTGGCCGATGCACCAACTCCCACTAATGAAGAGTTAGCTCGGGTACGAAGCCAGTTTGCTGCTTACGGTGTGACGACGTACTAGGTTGTTTCTAGAGAACTGGTCAGTTAACTGTTTTGGAACAGACCTATATAGTTACCGTTAGTCGATGTGGTTCGGTTCTAATCATTAGAGATTAAAGATGAGAGCCGAACCAATCACCGATCAGAACATTTATCAAAGATGTTAAATGACAACTGAAAGGTAGCTAATTTTATGAGACTTCAATTATTGAAACTATCGTCGTATCCTGCTAAGTAAGCAGTGAGTTTTAGCTATGATCCATCGCGGAATTAAATGCGCTCAAGCGATAGTTCTTTTATTTTCATTCCTGCTGGCGTTTCTTTTTCTTTCTGCTCTTGATCAGCAGGGGGTGCAAGGTGCACAGCACCTTCTGCTGATCTCAGATCCTTCCGGGTCTGTCAGTGCTGAGAAGACTCAACAGGCAGTAAACGATATCTCAAAGGTAACAGGCGCTAGTTTGGGCTTGCCTGTCCCTGATCTTCGTGAAGCTGGGAAGGTTAGGCATCTTTATCTAAGCGTAGGTGCTAAAGATCCGGAGCGGGCTACCTGGATAGCTGAAGGGTATCCGTGGTTTTCGCATCAAATAAGAACCGAAGTACATCCGTTTTCTGAATTGGGGCGTACTGATCCGCAAGGACAGTATGCTTTTTTTGGAAGCAAAAATGATCTTGATTATGCAATAACTTCTTTTCAAGAAATAGGATATGAAGTTTCATCTCGAGATTACTATAATTTAGCGTCTATTATTGGGTGGATAATAATAAATCCAGTTTTTCCGCTAGCGATCATGGTAGCTTTAATTGTTGCTACCATGATAGGAATAGATGTTGTCACCTATACTAAAATGTATGGGATAGAGCGTCTACATGGAGTAAGTTTCTGGTCAATAGTAAAGGCAGATCTGCTTAGTAATGTGAAATCGGCTGCTATTGGTGCTGTAGTGGCTACCGTTAGTAGTCTGCTGTTGCTCTATTTTTATAATAGCTTGCATCAGATTAGTAGATTCTTGCTGATTGCTGCATGGGTAATAATTGTATTTACGGTACTTGGGGTGATAACTCATATCTTTAGCATCTATATGGTTTCCAAGATGGGTTTAATAGATTCTTTGAAGGGAAAAACTTTTAGCACAAGATCTATGATTGCCGCCTATATTATTAGATTCATAGCTACCGGTTTAGCTATAATTATGGCAGTAGCTTGTCTTTCGCTATGGAGTAAATTGCAGCATTCAAAAACAGATAATGATGTGTGGCAATCGATATCTCAAGCAAGCTTTTCTAGGTTTAATCCTGATATACCACCAGAGCAAATGGATAAAATGGCTGCTCCTGCAGGGGAGTGGATACGAGGTGAGATTTTATCGGGAAACGCATTGCTAGCAGAGAAAGATCTTTCACAAAGTATTTTCAGAGAAGATTTTTTAGATAAAGTAAATATTATTTTAGTTGATCAGCAGTACCTTAGCCGTCACCCGATAAAAGATATTGACGGAACCTTGCTTATATCGGAAGCTAATAAGATAAATATAGCAATTCCACAATCAAGAGTAGCTGTGTCGAAAAAAGTAGTTCCAGAGATAGCGGACTGGGTTGAATCTAATTCCGGCAATGTGGTAGTTGCTTCTCAGGAGATACCTGCGGAACAAAGAGTATTTACCTATCCTACTGGCGATCCACTAAGTGAGCCCTTTTGGGATGATCCAATTATTATTATCGCTGATAAGGATCTTTCTTTTTATTCTGATGAAAATTTGATGGCAACGGCAACTCGTAGGAATGTAGTATTCCTTGATCAAAACCAAGCAATAGCAAGTAGTGCTAAAGCAGGCTTCTCTAATGCAATAAATGCTTTTGTGCCAGTTTCTCTTGCTACGCAGATGCGTAATGCTGAGGAATGGCGGGATCTAAGAATAAACTTGCTTACTTTGGCAGGATCGGTGCTGTTGCTGCTGGTTTCCAGTTGGGGGATAGCAGAGCTTTATATAAGAAGCAATGTGCAGAAGATATTTGTTAAAACTATGCATGGCTGGAAATTTACCGCTATCCATAAGAAGTTTTTGTGGATAGATATTGCTCAGATGACCTTATTTGTACTAGGGGTATCCTTGATCTTGATGCAAATCATATCTCTTATTAAAAATTCACCTAATCCTGAAGCTGGAAAACATATGTTACTACCGCTTGGCGGTAAAGAAATATTTGTAGCGTTTATGGTAGTAATTCTTGTGGGGATGATATCTATAGTTTCGTGCGGAATACTATCTCGTTCATTTACTAAAAAACATGCAGCGGAAGCGTAGCTATGATTGAAATAAGAAACTTAGTTAAAAGATTTGGCTCGCGGGTTATTTTTGAAGATCTTAATCTTGATATAGAGTCTGGAGAAATGCTTGCCCTTACTGGAGCCAGCGGTTCTGGAAAATCCACACTGCTAAACTGTTTAGGTTTTCTAGTTGAACCTGACTCTGGGTCGATAGTTATAGATGGCTGTGACATCACCGCATTGTCACCTAGAAAAGCTAGAGTTTTCCGTAAAGAGAAACTTGGTTATCTTTTTCAAAACTATGCTTTAGTTGAGTCGATTACAGTAGAACAAAACTTACATATCGCTACCCAAGGAAAAATGCGTTCGCATCGCGATGAATATCTAAAAGCGCTTGCCCGAGTTGGCTTAGAAAATCGGTTATCGTCGCCAATCTATGAACTCAGCGGTGGCGAGCAGCAGCGAGTAGCTTTAGCGCGAGTCATAGTTAAGAAACCTTCGGTTGTTCTTGCTGATGAACCTACTGCGGCTCTTGACAAAGAAAATGGTGCAGTAGTGATGAAATTATTGCGAGAATTTGCTGAAGAAGGCTGCACAGTGATTGTTGCGACTCACGTTGATTCAGTAGTGGATTCCTGTGATCGCGAACTAAGAATTGGTGCTAGCCATTACTTAAAGATGGAATCTAACTAGTAGCGCGAAGAAGTTTTCGAGTACTGATAAGTTCTGGGCTAAATGATGTCAGCTGAGTAATTAGTTCATCGGCGGCAGTGTGAGCTTGTTCGTCGGTCATTGGGTTGAGAATGTCCATGATGAAAAAGCAGC
>JBOFYY010000134.1:0-1027 GCA_051654905.1 Propionibacteriaceae bacterium | reverse complement strand
TTCGGCGTTTATTTTAACTTCTAAATTAAATTTGCATTCAGGGGCTCAGCAAATTCGCGCTCGCGCGGCCATTTTTCGCACGCACCGACCCAGAAAAAATAAAGCCGCTCGTCTTGATAGGCTGAATTATTAGTTTGGTAGGCGGGGAGAGCAAGTTCTTTCGGCCGGCCGTACATTCTGGGCCGGCTCCTCTTTAATTATACGTTGGGCGGCTTATCATCGAGACGCATCGCTCCGAAGACAATGACACGAGTTTCCTCCGCAGGGCGATGCATATATTTAATAACAGGCAAGAAGCTGCGGCTGACAGGCGTGACGATGGGAAATATGGCCCCCGATTATTATTTATGCGCGCAGGTGCCGTGCGGCAGCGCTCTTTTTTGTGTCGGTGTTCACGGTGCCGTCTCTTATTTAGGTGTGAGGCACGCAACCCCTGTGAAAAAGTGACAAAGCACAGCGCGTCGCTCGCCATATTTCGTTGCGGTGATTAATTTGACGCGGACAGGTGAACAGGAAACGAAGGCGAATTTGCGATTTCACATCAAGTGCCTGAGAATGATTTAAATAATGACCGAGTCGAATCGACTGCCGCTTTTTCCTCAGCCGGTGAAAAATTATATTTGCGGCGACAATGGTTTGCTTTGATCACAGCAAATTTTGGCAAAGCCAGCAAAATTCTTGAGCTGGAATAATTAAGCCCCACTTTGATCACTCTCTCTGATGCTTTCATTTCCTTGAGCGCAAGCCAGCTATAAATTGGCGTGGCACTCTCGGCAGCTCCGCAGGGCCGCGCACGCGTCTCCTCCGCACGGATGACGCACGGAATTTAGTTCCAAAGGCCCCGGAATAAAATAAATAGGCAGATATTTCACACATGGCCCGTCGCTCTCACTGGCTTTGAAAATGTACGTTCGCACACTACTTCCTGCCCCGGCGAACGTCTTCTTGGTTCATGCTCGGCCCAGATCCATAAATTATATATGCGGCGTGCGAAAATCCATTTTGTATCTCGAAACAGGCCGGGAGG
>JBOFYY010000133.1:0-1085 GCA_051654905.1 Propionibacteriaceae bacterium | reverse complement strand
GTGGAAGACCCAAGAGCAATTATGGTAGACGCCTTCCTGCTAAACTGGTCTCGAGTGGACGTGTACGCTTTTCCCCCATTCAAAATCCTGGGGTTAGTATTGAAAAAGTTTGTGGCGTCAAAAGAGACGAGGATGACTTTAATAGCCCCCTTTTGGCCGGCCCAGGAATGGTTCACGGAGGTGGTAGAGTGGATCGTAGACTTTCCAAGATCCCTACCAAGAAGGACGGATCTTCTCAGACAACCACACTTCAAGAGGTACCATCAAAACCTCCCCGCTCTCGCTCTGACTGCCTTTCGACTATCGAAAGACTTGTCAGAGCGAGAGGCTTTTCTCGCGAAGTGGCAAGCGCGATCGCGAGAGCTCGCAGAACCTCCACTTCGAAAGTATACCAGTCGAAGTGGGAGGTCTTTAGAAGGTGGTGTAGAGCCAAGAAGTTGTCCTCCTCCTCTACCTCTATAGCGGAAATTGCTGATTTCTTGCTATTCCTGAGAGTAAAATCTCATCTAGCCGTATCCACAATAAAGGGATACAGAAGTATGCTCTCGGCTGTATTCAGGAACAGAGGATTAGATCTGGCAAATAACAAAGATCTCCACGATCTCATAAGATCTTTTGAGACTTCAAAGTCTAAGGAACCAATACCTCCGAACTGGAACCTGGACGTAGTCCTCAAATATCTGTCTTCGGATAGATTCGAACCTCCTCATCTGGCATCGTTTAGAGACATAACTAGAAAATGTCTATTCCTATTATCTTTAGCTACGGCAAAGAGAATTAGTGAATTACATGCTCTGCAGGATAAAGTAGGATTCAAGGGAGACTCGGCTATTTGCTCGTTTAAGACCCTGTTTTTAGCGAAAAACGAGAATCCCACGAATCCCTGGCCTAGGTCATTCGAAGTCAAAGGAATGTCGAGTCTCGTAGGCAGAGAAGCAGAGAGGTCTCTATGCCCTGTTAGAGCTCTGAAGTTCTATCTTCAGAGGAAGCGTCAGTTGGGAGGCTCTAGACAAGGTCTTTGGTGCGCGGTAAAAGACCCCACAAGACTGATGTCCAAGAATGCTCTAGCGTTCTTTGTAAGAAAC
>JBOFYY010000132.1:0-195177 GCA_051654905.1 Propionibacteriaceae bacterium | reverse complement strand
CATGTTCAGGTACAAAAGATCCTGGCAGATACGGTTGAGTGATCTCCGCAACAGGAGGCAACACCGGCTGACGAGGTCCCTCACCACCAACCCCGATAGTCCCAACAACCATCCCATCCGGATTCACCACAACACCTATAGATATGTCATCCCAGTTATCTCCAGCAGCCTTAGCATCAGTTGCGGTAAATATTAGAAATATTAAAGCAACCACTATAGCCGTAGGATTCTTTAATATATTTATTTGCATGATGCAACCAATTCCGACTTGCTTTCAAAAGCAACTAGATAGTTATCTATACGACGAAAATCAGTATAAAATATAGCTACAGCTCCAGTTCTTAGCACCTTTCCATTACTATCGGATACAGTAAGTTGTCGAGCATCTTCGCATGTTTCCAAAGTTACAGCTGCCCCTTCTTCTGTTTTAGCTTTACGTAAATAATTTATCGAGTAAGATCCAGAAACTTTCTCTAGTTTCTCTGACTGATAATTAAGTGATGCCAAAATTTTCTTTTGGTAAATACCTTCTGTCAGATGGGAAAGAGTGGGAGTTATAGTAGTAGTTCCGCCATCTTTAGTTAAACGTATCCGTTCTTCTGTAATTAGTCGATAAACGTCTTCTGCTTCTTTTAGGAGGGCAGCGTCAGCGTCAAGACTGGCAGTAGGAGCAGGCGACGCGACAGGCGGCGTCGGTGCAGAACAAGCAGTGAGCGCAACAACAAGCGCCACAACTACGAAAGGGGTGGAATTTCGCATACCCCTTATTCTGCTAGATCACCTACCCAACCAAACAAGCAGGGGTGTGGATAACTATGGACCACAAGACGTAAGCGTTCAAAAAGGCTAGGCTACTTTCATGCTTTTGGATCCTGCTGCCCCGTTATCTGATGAGTTTCGTCACGCTCTTAGCGCCACGATAAGTTCTTTCATCTCATCGACAACACCTCTGCTAACTTCTATGGGACCAGAACTAGCGCTAACTGCTCGACTAGCTGCCGATTTCACTCAAGGCGGCAAACGACTTCGCCCCGCATTCTGCGCATGGGGCTATCGCGCTATTGCCGATGAACCAGTAGATCCTACTCCCCTACTTCTTGCTGCAGCTTCACTTGATCTACTCCATGTATCTGCGCTTATCCACGATGATGTAATGGACGCCTCCGACACTCGCCGTGGAATACCGGCAGCTCATCGTCAATATGAACTATCTTTCAGCGATCGCAACGACGCTGATATTTTAGGACGAAATGGCGCTATTTTACTCGGCGACCTCATCCTAATGCTCTCTGCTGAAATGTTTGACCTTTCAGGATTTTCACCAGAAATCCTTGCTGCTGCTCGCCCGCTACTGGCAACTATGCGAACCGAAGTAACCTGTGGCCAGATCCTTGATATCACAGCACAAACATCATCACCGGGAGCACCCGACGCCGTTGCTCAAGCAACGAGAGTTCTCGAATATAAGTCCGCACGTTATACCGTCGTCCGCCCTACTCAAATCGGGGCAGCACTAGCTGGAGCCAATCCAGCTACTATTGCAACATTAGGCTCTTTCGGCTCCCCTATTGGGCGAGCTTTCCAACTCCGAGATGATCTACTAGGGGTCTTCGGAGATGAGACAATTACCGGAAAACCTGCCGGAGATGACTTACGAGAAGGTAAACGCACCATCCTTGTTGCCCGAGCTTTCGCCACCGCGACACCAGCTCAACGCACAACCTTAGAAACCCTTTTTGGTAACCCAGATCTTGATTCTGATGGGATAGCTACGCTCTGCGAGATCCTCACTGACACTGGCGCTGTTATCCATGTCGAACGCCAAATCGAAGACGGGCTAACAGAAGCTCTCGAAATTCTAGATACCGCTCCATTAACCTCAGCAGGTCGAGAAGGTTTGCATAAACTTGCAATAGCAGCTGTCCGCCGCGACGCCTAGTAATTAAAATAAAGTCGGCATTTTCAGCAATTACCATACTGAAAACACCGACTTTAGCTATTTTTAAATTAACCCAATATGAACTTTTAGTCAACTATAGCTTTTACTCGATTGATAACAACTAAGTTGTTATTCCAAAAAAGTTATCCATGCCACTAACTTTCCCTAGAAATCATCTTTGAATTCGTTTAAATGTGCTGTAATGATCTGAGGTCCAATAAAATTCACCATTTGAACCAGTAATAATTCTACGAGCACCTCTATTGGATGCCCCTGGAGTCTTTACCGTATATTCGTGATAGTATCCAATTTCCTCATCTGGCAATGCTTTACTTCGATTACGATAAATCGATCCATCTTTCCCCGGATAGGGAAAAGGCCCTCCCCTATCTATGAGAACTAAAGTTTCTTTTGCCTCTTTAGGAAGAGAACTAACTTTGATCCATTCCAATCCCGATTCAGGATCTGTAGCAAGTATCTTTGCCGAGACGCCCGAATCGGCAAAGGCTGGAGCAGCGCTAACTCCAATAGCAGAAGTGCCAAGCCCTAGAGTAGTAGCCAGCAACAAAACAACGGCTAAAACCCGTTTTGTGAGTAGTTGTTGAATCTTCATCTGATCTCCTTCGAATTGTGCACTTACCGTATCAAAGAACAGCAAGAGCATATTTTCCAGCTCCGAATCTTCACTTCTCACACTATGCGATCACTGCCACAAACTCTTAGCCGACACTCCGAAAGTTTTAGCCGCCTACTTTCCCAAAAGGCTCTTCAGCGCAGACCATTACCACTAACTACGTTCGCCTGCAGAAGGCTGAAAATCGCATACTATGTCACAAATTTGTTTTCTTTTGACACAGAAAACCCTTTAACAGCTACTCAAATCACTCGACGATCAACGCAAATGGGTGTTCGAGAACCTCGGTTCTGTCTTTAAGTACTCCCATAAGTTGTGCCCATTCATCAGGGAAATGAATCGCTAATTCCTGCCAACTACGCCAGTAAAGTGCTGTCGGCTGCGTTAAATCACCAAGACAGTCCCAAAGCGCATCCAAGTTACGCCCGTACCATTTAGGAAAGCTCAATGCTTCTCCGATCAAGGTGAGAGCTTCTTGAGGAGTTTTTACATGCGGCAATTCTGCTGCTTGCCATCCAGCTTCCCGTAATCCTGCTAGCACTTCAGCACGTGGAGCAGTCATCTGATAGATCCCTGGCGTCAGAGTCCCATCAAAAAGTGGTGCTACTGCGCTGATATCGATTGGAGTCATCGTCTGATCCTTGAAAAAGTGTCGTAATGGTCGGCGGTCCAATAGAACTCGCCGTTATCGCCAACCACAATACGTCGAGCGCCTCGGTCAGATTCTCCCGGAGTTTTTACCGTGTATTCACGATAGTATCCTTCTTTACGTACGGGCAAAATTTTACTGAGGTTACGATAAGTTGAACCATCTTTCCCTGGATAAGGGTAAGGGCCACCTTTATCGATTAGCTCCAATGTTTCTTGTGCCTGCTTTGGAAGATCATTGCTGTCGATCCAAGCTAGTCCAGATACTGAGTCATTATCTGTTTGCTTATTTTTATTGACGTTCTGACCAGTGGTGCTTGAAGATTTTCTATTCGATTTAGACGTGGATTCTTGCTGGGATTTAGTTTGATCCCTCGTCGGCACCGATCTATCTAGATGATGTTGCGACAGCAGGAAAATACTTACAACTGCTGCTGCAAGCACCATCACTAAAGCAATAATTACGCCTCTATTAATCCCAGTTTTTCTCACTTAGGGAAACCTTGAAATTTGCTACCTGATCCAGCACCAAGAACTGCTAGCGCATAAGCCTCCATTGCAGAATCTTCTCGCCAAGCATCGCGTAACTGCTGTTTCATCTGCGCTACTACCTCACGCGGATTATCGGCTTTACATACTGCGCGTGATACTGCAATACGCCGAGCCCCTGCTGCAATAACTTCATCTAGATTTTCTAGATCTATACCACCACAGGCAAACCATGGTTTGCTTGTGTCTAGGGAAGGAGTAGCTTTCAGGACTGTCTCTTTTAACAGATCTATGCCACCAGCATCTTCCATGACTGGTCCAACCCATAGATAATCTAATAGCTCATCTTCAAGACCAGCACGTACTTCTTTTGCAGTATGGGCAGTTCTACCTAACAAACCCCACTGATGCAGCCCTTGTCTTCCTTTTAATGACTTATCGCGGTCTCGTAGATGGAACGCATCAGCCTCATGCGCAGCTCCTACTTTGACCGATTCATGGACGACAACAATTCCACCACACGAAAAAGCAATATTTCGAGCATCTTGCAACCGCTCTAGCAATATTTTTTCTGGACAATCCCCTACCCGTACTTGCAGCATATCTACGCCGCCTGCGAAGACATCGGTAACAAAGCTACCGAACTTGTCACGATCAGCAAGTGCGTCACACACCACAAATAATCGTGCCAGCTTCAAACGCATCTTCAATCCCATGAGTGCAGTCACCACTCTAGAATAATTCTTTCTTGCTAAATTTTCTTCACCAATACCATATTTTCTCGACTCGCCGGCGAGAATCAGACCTAGTTTGAATCAGCCACCTATTCTTTAAGTAGGGCTGACACGGCCTATCACTTCCCCATCGACCGTGTTTTGGAGTATTCCTGTGACCACAACGAGTTCTGATGACCCATTAGTCGGTCATGTCCTCGATGGTCGTTACGAAATTATTTCTAGGATTGCTCGTGGCGGTATGGCTACAGTATATGTAGCCCGTGACACCAGATTAGCTCGTACGGTAGCTGTCAAAGTTATGCATGAAGGGCTTGGCGATGATCGCGACTTTGCCCGTAAATTTGATCGCGAAGCTCGAGCTGCAGCGCGACTAGTTCACCCAAATATTGTGACGGTATTCGACCAAGGAGTTGGCAATTACCGCCCATATATTGTGATGGAATATGTTTCTGGCACCACCTTGCGAGCTCTAATTACCCGTGATGCACCATTACCTCCACAACGCGCAGTAGCACTTATTGAACCTGTCATTGCCGGGTTAACGGTAGCTCACGATAATGGCTATGTTCACCGCGACGTCAAACCTGAGAATGTCCTAATCTCTGACCGCGGCCATGTTAAAGTAGCCGATTTTGGCTTAGCGAAAGCCATCACTGGCGATACTATGACTGCTACTCAGGGACTCCTTATCGGAACCGTTTCCTATATCCCACCTGAGTTAGTTGCTGAAGGAGACGCTGATGCTCGTAGCGATGTCTACTCAACCGGGATTGTGCTCTTTGAGCTTTTAACTGGTCGCAAACCACACACTGGCGATACCCCCATTCAAGTGGCTTACGCTCACTGCAATAAAGACGTTCCTGCCCCGTCGACGATCATGTCTGAGGACTGGCGACAAAATCGTGGCCATATTCCACCATATCTAGATGCCCTAGTCCAGAGCGCAACTGCTCGTAATCCTGATCTACGCCCTACTGATGCTCGAGTTTTCCTTGAAAACCTGCGACTCGTTAAAGAGGCTTTGACACGCAACGTCGTCGACGATCCTCAACTGACAGCACATATTCGCCAAAATCACGTTACTTCTACGCAACCGACTCTATCAGAAACTGTACCGCAACGCTGGAAACCAGTATCTAACAAAGCCCAGCACCGTCCAGTTACTCCGATCTCTCCTATAGATATCGATATCCGAACTTTGACCGAGCCACGCCCGGTATCTGCTCCTACGCCCATTGAGCATTCTAAACAAACAGCTTCAAATTTCATTGCTAAACCGGCGCCGGCCGTTCCTGTAAAAACTATTCGCAGACGCCGGCTATTAGTAGCAGCAATTTTACTTACCTTGATCGGTACAATTACTGCTACGGGAAGTTGGTGGCTGCTAGCTGGACAGTGGACTCAAGCCCCTAACCTAGCTGGAATGAACCGTGATGAAGCTAAAAGCAGTATCGATAAATCTGGGTTAACAGTTAGCTTCAGTGATGAGTTTTCTGAAAATATTCCTGCTGGAATAGTAATACGCACTGCCCCAGAACCTGATACGAAAGTAAAAAAAGGCAGTGCTATCGCTGCTTTCCTTTCTCGCGGACCAGAACGTTATGCAGTTCCAGAGCTAGTTGGGATAAGCCAATCTCTTGCTGAAGATGCGGTACGAGGATCAAACCTTAGTGTTGGGAAAGTCACACAAGTTTTTAATGAAACTACTGCCAGCGGGATCGTCGTAGATACCTCTACAGCTAGTGGCACTATGGTACCTAAAAATACCGCTATTGATCTGATAGTAAGCAAAGGTCCTGCTCCTATCGAAGTTCCTCAGCTGACAGAAAAGCGTCTCGACGAAGCTAAAACATCACTAGAAAAATTGGGACTACAAGTCGAAGTTACTGAAGCCAACTCTGCAACTGTGGCAAAAGGATCTGTTATCTCTCAGAGCCCTGACAATGGAACTCTCAAAAAAGGCGATAAAGTCAAGCTGACTGTAAGTAGTGGTCCAGTAATGGTTGAAGTTCCCCAAACCCGGTTAATGACTGAAGCTAAAGCTAAAGAAGTAATAACTGCCGCAGGATTCAAAGTTGAGGTAAAATCTCTTCCAAACCCCATCAGTTTTGGAATGGTTTCGTATTCAGATCCAACTGGCGGCAGTAAAGCCCCCCAAGGATCTACTATCACCATCTATCTTGTGTAAGGCCTCATGACCTCTTTTCATCGCGACCGGTTAACGACTCTTGCTACTGCTGCGATCTTACTCATGGCAATGCTTTGGGGATCAACTTTTTTCTCAATAAAAGCGTTAATCGAAACCGTTCCAGTTGCAGACATGCTGGCAGTAAGATTCACGATTTCCGCAGTTATTTTAGGAATTCTGGGATGGCGGCACTGGAGAATGCCACGCCGGACCCTTATCAAAGGCATCATTCTTGGCGTGATCTTCACCGTTTCCCAACTTTTACAAACTTTTGGATTACAAGGAACATCTGCATCAGTTAGCGGTTTTCTAACTGGTCTCTACGTCGTTGCTACCCCAATTTTGGCTGCCATTATTTTCAAAGATCGAATTCCACTTCTAACGTGGCTAGCTGTGATTATCGCAACTGTTGGATTAACAGTTTTGTCCCTTAATCTCTCTGGTGGGATGCCGCTAGGTTTTGGTGAACTATTAACTGTTATGGGCGCGCTGGGATTTGCCAGTCATATTGTTGCTGCTGGTCATTTCGCGCAAAACGAAGATGCCATGTCACTCACTTTGATCCAAACCGTATTCTTGGTTATTGGATGTTGGATTGCCGCAATTCCTGGTGGTATTCAGCTACCTACCACAACTTTTCAATGGGGTTGGCTTCTCTACCTAGCTATTTTCTGTGGTTCGTTAACCATCTTTCTACAGATTTGGGCACAAGCCCATGTTGAAGCAACTAAAGCAGCTGTAATCATGGCAACTGAACCAGTTTGGGCAGCACTCTTTGCCATCATCTTTGGTGGTGAACATCTAACTGGAAGAATTATTATCGGAGGAACAGCAATTCTTGCTGCAATGATTTTAGTGATTTTAGTGCCATTACTACGTTCTACTGGCACTACTTCATTAGAAAATAACTAATAAAGCAATCATCTTCAACATCAGCTACTAGTAGTTTTCTTGCACTAGTACGCATCTGCCTGACCCCGCCGTATAGCGAGATAGCTTCATATGATGGGATCAAAGGGTGACTTTGCTTCCACACATTGTTGTTTTGGGTACCGGTGGCACCATTGCTGGCTCTCGCTGTGCCGCAACTGATCAAGATTATGCCGCTGCCATTTCCGGAGTTGAAGCATTATTAGATGCTGTCCCGGAGCTATCATCGCTGGCACGACTTTCGGCTGAACAACTTTTTCAACTCGATAGTGTCGAGATGGATCTAACCCACATGATTGCTTTAGCACGTCGCGTCGATGAACTGTTGAAAGATGACGATGTCGACGCTGTGGTAATCACTCATGGCACCGATACCATGGAAGAATCAGCTTTTCTACTGCATTTAGTTATCAACTCGGATAAACCTGTTGTTTTTCTAGGATCTATGCGTCCAGCTGACGCTATTTCTGCTGATGGTCCAGATAACCTGCTTGATGCGGTTGCTGTTGCCGCCCACCCCACATCACGCAACCGAGGCGTTTTAGTTGTCTTTGATGATCAAGTTCACTCAGCTCGAGACGTCACTAAAGTATCAACGACCCGCACCGATGCTTTCCGCTCTCCCCACGGAGCGCTAGCTGAAGTCGTAGAGGGAGCACCTAGGTGGGTACGTGGACTCACCCGTCGTCACACTACAACTTCTGCTTTCAATATCGACGACCTAGCTGCTATGCCCCGTGTTGAAGTCATCATGACCCATCCAGAAATGCCTTTGGAATTACTTGATGCACTAGCTGCAGCTGGAACTAAAGGAGTAATTCATATCGGTGCTGGGAATGGAAATATTTCTACCCCAGTTATGAAACATTTGGATTACCTTGCTTCTCGCGGTATGACTATCGTTAGGGCAAGCCAAGTCCATACCGGAATTGTTACTCGCAACGGCGCTGTTCCTGATGATAAACATGGTTTCGTGGCAGCCGACGATCATAACCCAGCGCATGCCCGACTGCTATTAGCATTGGCTCTCACCGAAACCTGCGATTCTCACCAGATTCAGCAGCTTTTCTGGACCCACTAATCATGATTTCACACACCACATCTGACAACTGGATGGGTGTGTTGTCTAGCGCTTTCGGGCCGCTTGATATTGCTGGAGCTTCTGTTACTCATGGCGCTTTCCACACTGTTATCGTCTTGCCTGCAGCAAAGATGGTGGCACGGTTCATTGATGGCCCAAAACATCATCAACGAGCACTCATCGAACATCGGCAGGCTGATATCTGTTCGCAGCTATCCTTGCCGCTCTCGATTCCTAAAACTCGTTCTGAGCCGGTATCTCAAAATAGCGGTAGTGCTTACTTATTAGATCTGTTGCCTGGAGATACTCGCCATGATGTATCTCCTAGCCCAGAATTAGCTCAACACCTTGTCGAGCTAATGAATACTATTCATCAACATCGCCCACCTCGTGGATTACGACCCGTTTTAGGGTGGGCGGGCGGACAAGCTTGGCCAGCCACAATCGATGCTCTCACTCACCGTTTCGATAGAGATCTACGGCTCCTTGCCCGCAGCACTGTAGCTGAAGCTCTGACATTACTTCATGACGGAGACGATGTTCTTGTACATGGTGATTTCGGAGTTCACAATCTGCTATGGCAACAAGAAACCCCTACCGCACTTCTTGATTTTGATAGTGCTTGTATCGCTAGCAGAATTGTTGATATTGCTCCACTAGTTGGAGCTTTTGGCGCCCAGACTTTAACCAGATTCCTTCCCACTGATACTGTGGAACGCGCCTGCCGATATCGAGCTAGCTTGCCACTTCAAGTGGCAGCAGCTGCCCACCTAGTAGGAGATTATCTACTCCGCGATGCAGCTCTAACTAACTTTTGTCAACGCGCCCAACAACACACTCTATGGGATCCTTTTGCTTAACCACTCAACAGATCAAGGGCGAATATCGTCTTGGTGCGGATGCCCCGTCGTCAGCTGAGCGCTATCAACGCGCCCTTTCTTGATGTCTCCACCATAGACATCAACATATTCTTTCCCAGTTAGTTCAACTATTTTCCCCATCACATCATCGGTAATCCATCGCAATACTTGACGGTCATCAGCCCTGCCAGCATATTCTGACCAAGTAATAGCCTTCCCGAATCGGATTTCTAGACGTCGCGGAAGTAGCTTGCGAGCCGGCCCCCAAACCATGCCAACTGGGATAACTGGGACTCCTGTCTGTAACGCTAATCGCGCTATCCCAGTTTTACCTTTATGTAGATAACCATCAGGAGTACGAGTACCTTCTGGATAAATACCTAAAATTATTCCTTCACTTAATGCTTGAGCAGCTTGTCCCAAACCAGCAGCTGAGGCACTACCGCCAGAACGATCGAGCGGCACTACGTTTAACATTCTTAAGAAACCCGCGAAAATCTTCTTAAAGGGATTGCCACGATGCTCAAAAAGTTCTGCTTTTGCTGGATAGGTCATGGTACGCGGAATGCTGCATGGTAACACCACCGAATCAAGAAGATACGTGTGATTAGCCGCCAAGATTACTCCACCGGTTGTTGGGATATTCTCTAACCCAACTCTCTTAGGATGATAAAAAACCTTTACTATTGGCCAGCACAGTACCGACCGGATCAACCAATAAAACATCTGTATCTCCTTGACGTAACTATAAGCGCTACCCTAGTTATGTGGCTGCTTCTCCTCACGACGATATCGATTCTCGCTTTAGTGACCTAATCTGCGATAACTTCGGAGAGCGTCCTGCTGCAGGACCACGAGAACCAGAACGTCGGATAGCGCCGCCAACATCGCTACCAACAGATCCTGATATTCCACTGAGCGTACTTGATCGAATGGATAAAGCTGACGCAGAATCTGCTGACCAGTGGCACGCCCCAGCCACCGCAAGATTTTCTTCCTGGACATTACTTACCAAAATAACTGTGCTTCTTTTTCTAGTTGGTATCAGCATTACGTTATTGCAACTTGGGATAGGTGGACTTCCATTGACGTTACGTATCTTTGGAGGAACTGCTTGCGTGAGCGGTATCACCCTTGCGATATACCAAGCGCTCCACAACCCTTTCCATCATGACGATGATGGCGCTGTTCTGTAGCCGAATAACTTAGCTCTCTAGGATCTGCCCTAGCCGATCTCGAAGTCTCGGACGCGGCGAACGAGCACGCTTCTTACGCGGCCAAAACGCAGCACCGGGTGGCTCGTCGATAGCTAGTCGCGAAAGATCAGCAGCACCAATTAGCCCTGCCTCGTTACGCATATCAGCTAACTCAATCCGTGCTGGATCTCGGAAACCTCTACCAGTTAGTGTTCGAGTAAAAGCTGCTTGTGCTGGAGCCAGCAGTAGTTCTCCAGCTTCACTCACACCACCACCAATAACAAATAAGTCTGGATCTAGCGCAGCCGCTAGGTTAGCTAATCCTCGCCCTAGCCAAGTACCAACATCTGCTAGTAGGTTAGCTGCCAACACATCTCCAGCAATAGCTGCTGCCGTAATATCTGGGCCAGCTAAATTCGCGATATCGCCATCAACTCGTTCCAACATTCCGGCTGCTTGTGGAGAACGCGCCGCCAGTAATGATCGAGCATCTCGCACTAACGAACTCCCAGAAGCGTACTGTTCCCAACATCCTCGATTTCCGCAAGGACACCAATGTCCTTGCGGAACAACTGTCATATGTCCGAACTCGCCAGCCATGCCGTAAGTTCCGCGAAAGAGCTGTCCATTAATAATGATTGCCCCACCAATGCCAGTACCTAATGTGACACATATCATCACCCGAGCACCTTGCCCAGCCCCAAATCGATACTCAGCCCATGCTGCCGCATTAGCGTCATTATCGACGATCACCGGAACCGGAATCCGTTCAGCAAGTTTGGCGGTGAGTGGTTCATTACGCCATGCCAAGTGCGGACTAAATCGCACAATAGATTGCGTCGAATCAACCCATCCGGCCGCACCAATTCCTACTGAACCGATGGTGTGATTACGCGAAAGCTGCTGCCATGCTTCTACGATGGCATCTTCAACAGCTTGCGGACTATGTCCAGGGGTAGGGACACGAAGGCGCTCGATAACATCGCCGTCAGGAGTCACAACTCCTGCAGCAACCTTCGTACCGCCGATATCAATGCCTAAGCTCAGCACGTCAGTATTCTCTCATGCTAAATCTAATGCTGCCCGCAACGTCGCCCGAGTAAAAGCGGCATCAAATTGCTGCACATGTGCACGCCCTGCTTTCCCCATTGCGGTTGCTTGATCTGGATTGGTGAGTAATTCATACATTCTATCGGCCATTACTTGAACATCATCAGGCTCAATCAAAAAACCGGTCTTTTGATCAATAACTGTTTCTGGTGATCCCCCCGACCGTCCTACAATAACTGGTCTTCCTACCGAAGCAGCCTCTACAAAAACCATGCCAAACCCTTCCGCATCGAAACGAGTTTGTCGCACTGGAGAAATAAAAACATGCCCCCGAACATAAAACTGCGGTAATTGAGCTTCTGGAATATGCCCCACAAAATTAACTCCAGGTCCAGCTAAGGACCGTAACTTTTTCTCTAATGGTCCAGTTCCAGCTATAAGTAGCTGGGCTTGTGGCAGTTTTTCTCGTACTAAAGCAAAGGCTTCACACAACCGTGCATGATTCTTTCGGGGCGCTAGCCTTCCCGCTGTCACCACAGTAGGAGGTCCTGCTGGCATTGGTTCGTAGCCAAAACGTCCAACATCTACTGGTGGCGCCATCCGAATGATCTTATGTCGATCAGCTTCTGCAACCACCTTAGCTAGCGAATCCTGTGACCACTGGCTAATGGCTGTACAAATATCAACGTCATGCACTATTCGAGCAATTGCTCGTCGAGTAACCGGCAGTTGTGACCACCACACCTCATGTCCGTGGCTTATCGCAACGATCCGTTCCATTCCGGAAGTTCGTAGCCCCCGAGCAAGTAGCCCTAGCGGAGCAGCTGCCCCAAAAAGTACCCGATCACAACCGTAGGTAACCGCCATTTCCAGTGCCTGTTGCTTTACCTTGGGTAGTGGCAAAAGCGTATGGCTCATACGCTGCACCGGATAAGGCAAAGTGGCATCGTAGCGCTGTTCTTGTTCTTCTTGTCCTCGGGTGGTAGAGGTCAGAACTGCCACATCGTTATCAAGAAAACCACAAGCTTGCGAAACAAAAGATTGGATGCCTCCTAGTCGCGGCGGAAAATCATTAGTCACTACTAGAGTTGTCATCGCATATTTTCCAATCTTTCCCGCCACCACAACCGCAATTGATCAATTGTAACTTCGGTTTTTTTGCCACTCATCCATTGCTGAGTCAGTATCCGCGCTTCTTCTTCTCCCAGATGCGCTACTAATACTTCAATAGCAACTCTGGCTAAGGCATAGTCTGCTTCAGATCCTTGTGAAATAGCGAATGCCTCGTTACTGGGAAAATCTTGCGGTTTACTTGACTGTAACCGCTCCTGTAGCGCTTGTTGTGATTGGGTAAGTAGCTGTGACGATAGCGAAGTTGCAGCATATTCGGCCCAGCCTTCAGAAAGCCATTTCATATCCCATGCTGCTGTTTCAGCATAGGCATGTATCAGCTCATGAGCTAGTAGTGCCGCTGCCACATCTTTACTTGCTGCACGCACTACTGGATTTACGACGATATACGTCTGACTATCGGAAATAATCGTTACTGCTCCAGTTCGTTGGTCAGCTTCACCTTGCGTCATATTGTTTAAGGTCTCGACGCCGGCAGGGAAAGCAATCACAATATCGTCTCGATCAGATACCCACCCAAGTTGCTTTACTCTGACAGCGGCCGTCGCAACAGCATCTGTCGGCAAGGAAGCAATATCAGGATTTCCTACCAAAACTTTTAGTTGTGCTACGACGCTAGTTTTAGTAGGTTCTACCGCCCATAAGGGCAAAGGCAGCGCACAAGAATCAAGTTGCCCAAACTGGTTTGGTTTACGACATTTCAGCGTCCCGTAAGAAGAAGAAACAAACTCGATATCATCACCAACCTCGTTAGCAACTATTCCAGAGCTCTCTCTATTGCTACACAGCCCTAGATAACTAGCTACCAACTCGCGACAATTATTGCTATCTGTTATTTGATAGCGCTGGATCCATGCTGAAGTAGCACTAATTTGCTGCTTCGAAAGAGTTTGCGAACAAGCGCTTACCAGCACCACCATTAACACCAATAATGACAAAGACCACGCCCGGCAAGCATGATATTGCTTGCTCATGGCGTGGCCTTTCCTGACTAGGGATGTCAGTGGATAAAAGTACCTCGAGCTGGAACCGTGCGGTAGTGGAGAACTCCTACCCCACCATTCCAGTTCATTTCAGAAACAGTCATCATGCCACCAGAAATTGACTCAACGACAGATACGTGTCCCATCGGAGCGTAATATTCGATAAAAGCTGCCCCTACTTCAGCAACTCCATCAACAGCGAATCCCTGCGCTCGTGCACTACCCGGCCAGTTACTTGCATTACCCCAAGTAGAGCCAACTGGGCGTCCCATTCCGGCACGACGACCAAAGGCCCACCAAGTGCACTGTCCCCAAGAATAAAGGTTATTTCCAGCTGAAATCACTGGCGAAGTGTAGCCCTTAGTAGTTTCTACTGCTTTGGTCTCTTCTGTTGCAGCAATACGCTCTTGAGCGGTACTAGCACGACTAGCTGTTGCGGTTTTAGCTGCGGCTTCTTTCTGAGTAGCAGCAGCTTGTTCCTGATCAAACTTAGCTTTTTCTGAACCTTGAAGTCGCGATGCTACTTGCTGAGCGGCAACAACTTTAGCTCGAGCAGCCTGATCTGCTTCTTCAAGCTTTTTCATTTCATTCTTTGCGGCAGCTTGATTAGCTTCCAGCGAACGCTGCAAATCTGCAATATTAGCTTGCTCTGCCTGCAATTCCTGCAACGAAATATTTTGGTTGGCTGTTACTTGGTCAACCGTTCCAACCCGAGATAGAAAGTTATTGGAGTCTGCAGAAGTAAGAATGCTGAGAGCACCATTAGTGCCTCGATCTTGGTATGCAATTAGAGCAACTGCGCCAAGCTGTGTTTTCATATCAGCTACACGCTTACTAGCGGTTTCGATCTGGGCACGCTGCGCGTCCGACCGACCACCAAGCTCAATAACTTTCGCATTGATGTCATTAAATTTCTTATCAAGTTCGGCTTGTTCAGCCTTTAACTTCTCGACAAGTTTTACTGCTTCAGCAGATGTTGTCGGAGTAGCTTCATCTGCCCGAGCCATCATAGGAGCGGCAGATAAACTTACTGACATCGTTGTGACGGCAGCTACAGCTAACCCAACTAGACGCATGCGATTTTGCACGCTTTTCCCTTCTTTCGAAGCGTTTACCAGGTGAGCTGACGGGTTCGGGCTGAAGGTTTTGCCCTACAGTCAGATAGCTCTGACCGATTCACCCCAAGGAAGGTGGTTCCCCGGCTCTCGCTAGGCGAGATTCAACGCTGCCTTCAGTTGGAGTCCCTCACTCCGACGACTGTTAGCACGACTAACCCTACCCCAACCTGAGGAAAAACCCAACTCTTCTCAGGATTCACTTTTCACCTAGGAAGGCTACGAAACAGCCCTATCCGACACCATTCTTAGCGGAGGCAACATACCGTGATCTGCAAAAATTTGTAGCGCCGTACGCTCTTGCATTGTGAGCATAGGTTCTTGCTCTGGAACCCCTAGCAGAACGCTCACAACACAATCAGAACAAGCCGGGCCACGAACTGCGCAGCCATCACAATCAAGCGTGATCATATCCATAGTTCTATTAAAGATGACGCCTCTGACATTTTTATCAGCTTGCTTTATCACCCCTTCATAGAGTTAGGGCGTCTGACTGCTTAAACCACAGCCAGACGCCCTAACTCAATACTCAATTAGACTAGAAAACTAACGCTATTAATCCCCATAGCAGCCACAAAGCTAAGCACAACATCAAGACCAACATCGTAGAACTAATACCTGAATTAGCAGGTTTTCCCTGACGTTGACGCTTAAAAGCATCATAAGGATCCTGTTTCTTAGGAGCAATACGTACTTCATGATAAAGATGATCAGCAGCTATACCACCAGCAGTAGCAGCCAAGCTAAAAGTTACTGCCAATAGTCCGCCTTGGATGTTCATCATGAAGCAAATTACCAAGATAATGAACTGATCTTTGATGTCATAGCCTCTACGCCATTGCCGGTAGGTAGCAGCTGAGATAACACCCCAGCTAATATAGCCAGCACCGCCGATGAGGCTAGAACCCATAACCACCGCCGCTATCGTAGCTACTGAAAGAATGCTTGCTAACGCCACTAACAGCGTCCAGCGACTTCCAAAGATTCTCTCTTCTGTTGAGATAACCCAGTAGCCAAAGAAAATACTTAGTACCAGTGAAAGTACTCCGCCGCCTGACACTAATCCAAAAGTGATAGGGCGCCAAAGCTGTGGACCGTAAAACGTAGTTTCCGCTAGCCAAGAAACAACTTTCCCAGAACTGAGAAGATTTAATATCCAGACAGCAAACATGCCTACAGTAACTCCTACCGCTACCGGCAGTGGGCGACGACGTAGATCGTCAAAGGCAAAGAAGCTCACTCAGTAATCTCCACTGACTCGATAACGACTGGTTCAACTGGACGATCCATACGTCCAGTGGCAACCTTAGCAATCGCTGAAACAACCTGGCGGCTAGCCTCATCAGCTACCTCGCCGAAAATGGTATGGCGACGATTTAGATGCGGAGTCGGAGCTACCGTGATGAAGAACTGTGAACCATTAGTGCCAGGACCGGCATTTGCCATAGCTAGCAGGAACGGTCGGTTGAAGGAAAGTTCTGGATGGAACTCATCACCAAATTGATAGCCAGGGCCACCCATACCAGTTCCGGTTGGGTCACCACCTTGAATCATGAATCCATCGATGATGCGATGGAATACGACACCGTCGTAGAAATTCCCGGTCTTTTTTTCGCCGGTTTCAGAATCACGGTATTCCTTAGCTCCAGTGGCTAGTCCGACAAAGTTATCGACGGTAATAGGAGCTTGATCAGCAAAAAGATCAATGACGATATCACCATGGTTGGTATGAAGTGTGGCCTGAGTCACAATTAAGCCTTTCGATCAGCGGCGATGCCGCATGGGTTGTCCCTTATTATTGTCCCACCTGAAGCAAATCTTGTCTCTAATCTGAAGAACTCTATCGTTTTTGCTCTCTAAAACCGCTACCGTTGAGAAGGTAACGTAACTCATCTGCGGAGGATCACTATGAAGCGCAACAACGATGTCACTGACATTACTGTCATCGAGCCAACTTCTTCTACCGACCTTGAGGTAAGCAAGCCTCGCCGAGCACGTAAAGCTCTACGCACCGTTGCTGTTCTATCTACCGTATTTGGTGGCGCTACTGTCCTTTTGCGCAAATACCTCAACCGGATCGACGAGTCCGGGTGGACTGCCCATGAACCCAGCGTCGCTTACATTCCAGAAACTGAAGAAGATATTGAAGATATCGCTACGGAAGCTGCCCCTACTGTAGAGCAGTAAGAGTTCCCTAACCGCTGCAATTATTTGCGGTGGAGTCCGAGACCTTTCTGACTCCACCGCAATTTTTATTATTTTTAATAATTTTCCCTACCCACGTCACATCGAGGCCTCATAAACGGCTTATATAGATATGACTGAACGCTATTGGGTATCCCCAGCTCCATTTAGAGCCCATTTAACCTATCTATGCGAACAAACTAACTTGCCATGGCAGGTGATTGCTACAGCTGCTGGAGTTCCGATAAATACCGCTCGAACCTTACTATGCGGCCGCCAAGGACGAGCTAGGAAACTATATGCCCCGGCAGCACAAACACTACTTGCAGCCAATGAAACTAAAATCCTCGTCGATAGTGAGGTTATTGTCACCCCAGGCAAGGCTCGTACCTTAGTACTCGACCTGCTTAATAACGGCTGGACTATCTCCGCTATCGCAGCAGCTTGCCGCGTCGATACAAATACTCTCGAGCGACTTATTTCAGGACGCGCTTTCGGAGTCCGTAGCCAACTATTGTGGTTTCTTACAGCTCTTGCTGAAGAAAAAGATGCACGCGCAATAGCTAGGATCGCTTCATGAGCATCATCGCGATAGGAACTGGTATAGCACTCACAGCTGCCACAACCGCACTAACTCCAGCTGTACTATCACGATTACCTGAACCAGTTGCAGATCCCACTGCTGATCCTAAAATCTTGTATCAACAACTAATATCAAACAGATTTCTTGTTTGTGTCTTAGTTATCTCAGCTATCGCCGCCACATTAGCTATTTACCGGGGCGTTTTTCTTCTCTGGTGGCCACTATGCACTGTCGCAGTATGGTCGGTTCTAATTGATGCCCGTACCACCTATCTACCACGCCAACTTTCCTACACATCATGGTTTGCGTTAGCGATAGCAATAGTCTCTTGGTCATTTGCCAATCACAGCACCCAGCCAATTATCCGGGGAGCTATCGGGTTTGCCATAGGAGCTATCTATATGGGGTTAGCGTGGTATTTTCTTGGGTTTGGATTCGGAGACGTTCGGCTAGCTACACTGCTGCTAGGAACAGCAGCCGCCCAAAGCTGGCAGTTAATATTTCCAACTATTTTCTTAGGTAGTCTGCTCGGGGCTATTTGGGGACTCACTCACCGACTTCGAGGGCGTCACAACGAATTTGCCTATGGTCCTAGTTTATGGACTGGAGCTATCTTGGCGATGGCTATCGCTGGCGGGTAAATAATAAAACTCCCGCCGGATTCTCCTATTACGGAGAACTGTGACGGGAGTTCTAGAAATCTGGAAATAGCAGCTACGCGGTGACGTCGGTTTCCTTGGCTAAGACGTGATCTCGGATCACTTGAGCGACCTGCTGCGGCAACCGAATCGGATCAACTGGGTAAGGCGACAATACCTCTGCCCGGGACCAAGTTCCCATCCAAGCATCAGCTACGCGCGCGACTAAAAGCACTACCGGAGGGCACTTTTTCAGTTCTTCTTTCATCTGGTGGGCGATACCCATACCACCGGCTGGGACAGCTTCCCCATCAAGAATCGCTAAATCGAATTCTCCAGCATCAGCGGCTTTCCAAAAAGCATGATGGGTTGCGGTTTCAATGATCTTAATTTCAGGTAGATCAGCAGCTACTCGCTTACCTAGAGCCAACCGAACCTGATCTCGCACAGTTCGATCGTCGGAGTAAAGCATGACTGTGATCGGATTGGCGACGCTACCTTGCTCACTGCTCATGAAACTATCTCCGATTCCTTGCTCGTCACTTGATGGACACATTCTCGCTAGCATCGTACTGCCTTCTTACCTAAAAAGCCGTCTTGGGTTTACCTACCAAAAGCTACGATGTTCTCCAGCTAGTCTAACTAACTCAGCTCAATCGTCGCGGTTGCGGTCCAGTTGCTGTATCAATAACTTCCCAACCTAATGCTTTTAGATCATCACGGATAGCGTCAGCGCTAGCCCAATCTTTAGCTGCACGAGCGGCAGTTCGCCGCTCAATAAGCAGCGTTAGCTCTGCCGGGAAAGCTTCAGTTTCAGCACCTGACTGTCGCTGAGCTAGATCCAAAGCCAAGACTTGATCCATATCTGCATATAGCGACCACCGCTGGCTATCGCTCAAGGATTGATCTTTCATCGCTTCTGCAATTATCGCCAGCGCTTTAGGAGCATTGAGATCATCAGCTAACGCACCCCAGAAAGCCTCCGCTAGTTCCTTAGCGCGCCCAGACAGAGTTTCAAGTTCTCCGGACACAGCATCACGAACAGCCACGCTACGGTCAATAAATCGCTGCATCGCAGTTCCGGCTGAACGTACCTGTTCCAGCGAAAATGCTTGCTGTTGCCGATAGTGACCTTGGAAGAAGAACCATCGGAAAGCTAACGGATCGATACCTTCTTCAACCAACGAATCTACGACAATAACATGGCCTTTGGACTTGCTCATCTTTAGTCCAGAAAAGTTCAAAAACTCATTGTGCATCCAGATGTTAACCCACGGTTGCACACCCAATGCACATTCAGATTGTGCTACCTCATTTGTGTGATGCACCCGGAGATGATCAATACCTCCGGTATGGATATCGAATTGTTTGCCTAACAAATCCGTAGCCATTACTGAGCACTCTAGATGCCAACCGGGGAAACCCATTCCCCACGGAGATTGCCACTCTTGCAACCGCTGCACTCCGGCAGCGGTTAGTTTCCATAACGCAAAGTCTGCCGGATTGCGCTTATAGGCAACATTATCAATCCGATCAGTTGCCGCCATGCCGTTAAGGTCTAGACCAGCAAAGTCTGCATATCGTGGGAAAGTTGCAATATCAAAGTAGAGACCATCTTCGGTGAGATAGGTATATCCTTGCGCTTCTAGAACCTTAGCCATCTCGATCTGTTGCTCAATATATGCCGTAGCTCGAGGAGTATAAGTAGGCTCTAAGCAATTTAATTTACGCCGATCTTGCGCCCACTGTTGCGTCCAATATTCTGCAATATCGGCAGCTGTTTTGCCTTCACGTTGCGCTGAAAGCTCCATCTTGTCGTCGCCTTCATCACCATCACTAGTCAAATGACCCACATCAGTGATGTTGGTGACGTAAGTTACCTCAAGACCTTCATGTTCTAGCAATCTACGTAGCAAATCTGGGTATAGCTGGCTGCGCATATTCCCTAAATGCTGTGGGCTATATACCGTCGGACCACAGGTATAAATACCGACTTTGCCCTCGACGATAGGAACCAGCTCGACGAGCTTGTGGGTACGGGAGTCGTGAAGTCGGATCTGCATATCTCTATTCTTCCACGCTAATCAGTGAGCTGTGATGTTTATCGAGTCGAGTTCAATTGCTGGAATTTTTCTACTAGATCGCACATCTGCTGTTGTCCAGCAATAGTTGTTTGATTTGGGCGCTGATACTGCTGTTTACGCTGCTGTAGATAGCTGACTGCATCCTGATCGACAGCAACAGCAGCAATAGTCCATGCCATTGCAATCCCTGCCTCAAACATCGTCTCATAGGCAATATCAGTATCAGCGGCTGCGGCATAGGCAGGTGAATGAATAGAATCGGTTACTCCCGAAATTGATACCCACGGGTGTATGCCTGGAATTACTTGTGAAATATTGCCAAAGTCAGTTGACCCACCAGCCAATTTAGCTGGTTCTGTAGTTTGCCGACCCAAGGCACCAAAAACCTTGCCCCAATGTGACGCCAATACCTCATCATGTAGTAACGGCTCGTAAGCTGGCTCTACTGCTGCAACTTGCATCGTGCAGCCAGTAGCAATCGCACCAGCTTCAAAACAGTGCAGTACTCGCTCGTATAAGGCGTAGAACTCTGTCATGGTGAAAGCGCGCACTTCAAAATCAACCACTGCATTCGAGCAGATGATATTAGTGGCTTCTCCAGCTTCCTTAATCACCATATTTGCACGATGATCCCCTGGCATCTGCTGTCGTAGTAAACCTAAAGCTACCTGTGCAATTACAACAGCGTCAGCTGCATTGATTCCTTGGTGCGGAGCAAAAGCTGCATGAGATTCGCGACCAGTGTAAGTGACCTGCCATCGCCCGACTGCTTGCGAAGTAGTTCCGATGAGTGAACCATCGCTTCCTTGCGGGACGGTATGAATCATCATCGCGCAATGAACATCATCAAAAGCGCCATCTTGCAGCAAATAAACTTTGCCGCCGCCATGTTCCTCTGCTGGGGTGCCTATTACCTTGACCGTAATATCTAGCTCATCAGCAATCGCAGCCAATCCGATAGCTGCAGTAAGCCCTGATCCAGCTATCAAATTATGTCCACAGGCATGCCCTACCATCGGCAGGGCATCATATTCGACGCAGATTCCTACTACTAGATTTCCCTGCCCATAGCTAGCTACCAGCGAGGAGGCTAGTCTACCGACGCCTTTTTCTACTCTAAATCCTTGTGATTCTAAGTAATTAGCAACTAAGCGTTGTGCTTCAAACTCCACAAATGCCAGTTCTGGATTGCTATGGATCGCATGACTCAACTCACGAATCTGTTCAGACTGTGCTGCTACAGCATGAGCCGCACGTTCCTGAATATTACCTTGAGCCGTAGCGATGATGGTGTTGAGATCCATATGAGCATCCTTTCACTTATCCACTCATTGTTTCCTTAGTTAAGAACATTAGCGAATCCTTTTTTGTCATTTAACTCGACTAACCCACCTCACCTAAGACAAAATTAAGTAGTGCGTTTTCTAACTGGGCAGCCGCCTTACGATCTGACCTACAACGACGTCTATCTAGCTCCGTCGCGTTCTAATGTGACTTCACGTTTCGACGTAGATCTCACCTCCACCGATGGAATCGGTACCCCGCTCCCTCTCGTAGTTGCGAATATGACGGCAATTTCTGGTCGTCGTATGGCAGAAACGGTGGCGCGTCGCGGTGGTATCGCAGTCTTCCCGCAAGACATCCCCATCGACCATATTGAGAAGTCTTTCTACCGAATCAAGAACTCTCATACCGTTTTTGATACTCCGCTTAGGGTTACCGTCGGAACCACTATCGGTGAAGCCATGAGTCTGCTTCATAAGCGAGCCCACGGCGTCGTCGTTGTTGTTGACGCTGACGATCGCCCGCTAGGCCTGGTTTCCCCCAGTGAAGCTGCTGGTATGGATCGCTTCACCCAAGTTCAAGAAGTCATGACTACCGATATGACGGTAGTGAGTTCTGACACCAGCCCTAAAGAAATTTTTGATCTGCTAGCGGCACATCATCAAAAAGTTGCCCTAGTGCTAGATAACGATCACCTTGTGGGAATCATGACCAGCAAAGGTGCTATCCGAGCAGGTATTTACCAACCGGCTCTCGATGCTAACGGTCAGCTCATGGTTGCTGCCGCATGTGGCATCAATGGCGACGTCGAAGCTCGCGTTACTCGGCTACTCGAAGCTGGCGCGGATGTACTAGTCATGGATACCGCTCACGGACACCAAGAAAAAATGATTGACGCACTACGACGTGCTGCTACTGCCCGGGATGCCTTCACTGATCGATCAGTAAAGATCGTAGCTGGTAACGTCGTTACTGCTGCCGGCGTCATTGATTTAATTGAAGCTGGCGCCGATATTCTCAAAGTAGGTGTTGGCCCCGGAGCTATGTGCACTACTCGAATGCAAACTGGTGTGGGACGTCCTCAGTTCTCTGCCGTCTTAGAATGCTCCGAAGCCGCCCGCGAACTAGGAAAGTCTGTCTGGGCAGATGGCGGCGTCCGTCACCCCCGCGATGTTGCGCTAGCACTTGCTGCCGGTAGCGGATCAGTCATGATCGGATCCTGGTTCGCCGGAACACATGAATCTACCGGTGACCTCCACCATGAAGCAGATGGTCGCGCTTATAAGGAAAGTTTTGGCATGGCATCTGCGCGCGCGGTTCGTCATCGTACCCGAGAACAATCTGGGTACGAACGAGCACGTAGCGCAATTTTCGAAGAAGGTATCTCCAGTTCCAAAATGTACCTAGATCCGGAACGTCCTGGTGTCGAAGACCTTATTGACTGGATCACTTCAGGAGTGCGTTCGTCTTGCACCTACGCTGGCGCTCGCAATCTTTCCCAATTCCACGACAATGCCCTCGTCGGAGTGCAATCTGCATCTGGCTACGACGAAGGCCGCCCGCTGCATCGTAGTTGGTAGTTATCTATTACCTAATGAGCCCAGCCTTTATTAAAAAGGCTGGGCTCATTAGCAAATTATGAGTTATCGATCAGTGGAAGCTATCTCCGCAAGCGCAAGATCCTGCGGCACTGGGGTTATCGATCATAAAGCCTTGCTGTTCAATGGTGTCAGCAAAATCGATGGTTGCTCCCATAAGGTATGGGGCGCTCATTTTGTCGGTGACGACAGTTAAGCCGTCAAAATCACGCTCGACGTCTCCGTCAAGGCGACGATCATCGAAGTAAAGCTGGTAGCGCAGGCCAGAACAGCCACCTGGCTGTACACCAACGCGAAGTACTAGATCTTCTTGTCCTTCACTGGACTGCTCGAGGAGAGCCTTAGCCTTGGCCGCGGCGGTCTCGGTGAGGTTGATCCCTTGAGGGGTATTGCTCTCGACGGTCATGTCACTCCTACGAAATGGGTTGCACAGTTCATAACGACGTGCTGGTAACAAGTATTCCTACCAACACCAACTTGTCGCAATTCCTTGCACGGAAGTTACAACTTTTTCTACACAAACATGAGGAAGTTCTAAAGCATACGCAGCTTCGATCCCTAACAATCGTTGCTCTCGTTGTGCCATCACTACCTTCTGAGCGATAACAATAACCGGAACCGCTGACTCAGCAGCAACGCGGGCTACATATCCAACCGAATCGCCACCACGGGTATAGAAATCGAAATGGTCACATCCAACTACTACTAAATCTGCTTTCGCCACAGTATTAACAAGATTGAGATCTCCAGCGATTAGCTCCGCACCCGTAGCCAATCTGCCGCCTAGAGCTAGCACAGCAAACCCTGCTCCGCCGCAGGCACCAGCCCCTTCTTGATCGGCCATCTTGGGAGCGATTGCTCTGGCAAATGCTTCTATTGCACGATCTGCTGCGATAGTGGTCGGTAAATCAATTTGGGCTTCATGTCCTCGCCCAGCACTAATTCCACGTAATCCCAATAAGTGCTGCTCATGATCTTTTGCTCCTACCAGCCCCACGATTTCCATGCCAGCAAGCTTTTTAGCTACTTCAGAAATATCTACCGAGCTGCAACCATGTAACCCAGCTAAGCCTTGATCAAGCGGCACATCAGCGTGCGCCCCCAATGCTGCTAGCATTCCAGCCCCCGCATCATGGGTTTCGCTAGCCCACGATAAATCAACTACTAACCGAGAACGTCCTGGCCATTGCTCTAGCGCTTTAGCAACAGCAGCGCCCAATGCTGTCGACGAAGCTGTTGGGATACCTCCTACTAGCGGATTATTTTCCAATGCAACCACAATCGTTACACCATCAGCTGTCGCCCAGCATCGTTGAACGGTCTGCTCAACTACTATTTGCGTCATCTGGCTGCTGTGAAGATCACAAAAAGCTTCGATGAAGCCATCCCCAGCTCCCCCCATAGGAATGACTGCACATTCAGCATTAACAGCTTCCAGCCATGCCGTCGCCAATGCTTCTCCGGCATGCCCCGGAGACAAAGCATCGATACCAGAACTTGTAACAACGACTCGCATACCTACAGCCTAAAGGCTTTTACGGTGATCTACGTATCGCTATCTAATCCGACATGTTAGTTGTTGTTGCAATAGCCGCTATGACATCTATCGGGTTCTGCCTCTAAGATTGAGTAATCGCGTCTTGCTGACGCAGTACTGAGGAGGATTTGTGGGACTGTTTCGCCCTTATCAGCGCGACGAAGCTAAGACGTCGAACGCTAAGGCATCCGATCTTGTGATTACAACAGATACAACGCAAACCGCACCAGTCGAAGGCAAAGGTCGTCCGACACCTTCGCGTAAGCAAGCCGAAGCTGCTCGTATGGAGCGGCTACACCCCACTTTATCTAAGCGGGAACGTAAAGCCGCCGATCGCGCTACAGCTCGCGCTAGCCGTTATTCAGCTTCCGATCAGCTAGAGAAACGTCCTGAACGAGTTCTGCTACGTAATTTCATCGACAACTCTTGGCACATCAGTGAGTTCATCATGCCGGTCATGATTTTAGTGCTACTAGCTCTTATCCTTACCCGACAGTGGCCGCAGATAAGTTTTGCAATCACAGTTTTCATGTGGGCACTTTTCCTCGTCGCCATAGCAGATATGGCGATTACTTGGTGGCGCTTCAAGCGAGTGCTTCGCGAACGGCTACCAGAAGCCTCTAAGCGTGGACTTCTGGTATATGCCATCAACCGTATGATCCAAATCCGTCGTTTCCGGATCCCTGGCCCCGCTATTAAGCGCGGCGCGGGTTACTAAATACAGCGACAGAAAGAAAGCCATGTACCACTGGGAACTTGTCCTAGCTCCGTCTTCTGAGGCAACTCCAGAAGATCTTTCTGCTGCTGGTTTCGAGCACACATTCGATTCCCAGCCAGAAGCAGAAGCTTGGCTAGGAGAATACTGGTCTGATCTTCAAGATTATGGGGTCGCTGAGGTTTCTCTTATTGATGGAGAAAACCTCGTCTACGGTCCTATGTCGCTAGAACAGACTTAATCTACTTCTTGTGACTAATTCAGCGGCAACGCGCTATACGGTACTTAGATCAGATAGTGACGTCACCATTGAGTTAGAGATAAAACGCAGCATTTTTCTGTGTACGCTGCGCCGAGCTGAAACTGAAACACAGGCGCGCGCTTTAATAGAACAAGCTCGTTCCACTCATCATGATGCCCGCCATCACTGTTCTGCTTTCATCATTGGCCCAGATCGGATGATGATGCGTTCCAACGATGATGGGGAACCTTCTGGTACTGCTGGAACTCCCATGCTTGAAGCTTTGGCTCAATACAAAACAGCTCACCAAATTGCTGATCTTTCCGATATTAGCTCTGTAGTAACTCGTTGGTTTGGCGGAACACTACTAGGAGCTGGCGGATTAGTACGCGCCTACTCTGAAGCAGTATCGACGGCGCTAGCTGCTGCTAGCTATGTTTCTAGGCAACGATTACGACTCATCGGATTTGATGTCGCACTTACTCATGCTGGTCGTTGGGAAACTGACTTACGCCATGCTGGGATTTTGGTAGAACCAGCAATCTATGGGGCAACTTCAGCAACCCTATCGGTGAGACTAGTTGACTCACCCACCGCTAAAGCAGAGTTTACTACGCTAATTTCCAGTATTACTGCTGGTGCAATTTCTAGCGATGACCTAATTGATTTGGGAACCAGCTGGCAGGATATTACCTCCAACTGATTCCCAATCAATCCATGTCAAGAACGCTGTCGCACTACCCGAGTTTCGTCCCATACTGGCTCTGGCACCTCTACTACCTTGCCATCACTACGAAACAGCAGGAATCGATCAAAGCCTCTAGCAAACCAGCGATCATGGGTTACACACAACACAGTTCCCTCAAAAGCTTCTAAGGCTTCTTCAAGATTTTCAGCACTCTCAATATCAAGGTTATCGGTAGGTTCGTCGAGTAGTAGTAACGTCGCTCCACCAAGCTCCAGTAGCAGAATCTGTAGTCGTGCTTGCTGCCCGCCTGAAAGCGTTTCAAAACGTTGTTCGCTAGCAGCAGCAAGACCATAGCGATCCAGCGCACGAGCAGCTTGTTCGCGTCCCATACCGTCACGGTGATCGTCACCTCGACCAAGGATGTCAAGTAACGTCTTACCTAATAGCTCTGGGTGATGATTAGTTTGGGCAAACCAGCCTGGACGAACTCGCGCACCCAATACTAATTTTCCAGAAAACTCCACTGGTGAAATCAATTCCGCATCAACAGCAGTATTAGCTGGATCTGGAAAGGAACCACCTTTAGCAATAGCTCGTAAAAAGTGTGATTTTCCTGAACCATTAGAGCCAAGGATTGCTACTCGATCCCCTAGCCAAATCTCACAATCGAATGGTTTCATCAATCCAGTTAGCTCAAATTGTGTGGCCACCAGACTGCGCTTACCGGTACGAGCTCCAGATAGTCTCATCGCTAATTTTTGTCGTAGCGGAATTGCTTGTGGCGGGCCGGCTTCTTCAAATTTAGCTAATCGAGTTTGAGAAGCATGATAGCGAGCAGCCATCTTGTCAGAACTAGCAGCAGCACCCCGTAAATCTTGTACTAACCGCTTTAACTGAGCATGTTTTTCATCCCAGCGTTTGCGTAACTCTTCAAAGCGAGCAAAACGTTCTGCCCGAGCATCATGGAAAGTAGCAAACTTACCGCCATGTACCCATAAAGTATTTCCAGCTGAACCTAACTCCAATGAGGCCACTGCCGTGGCTGCTTCATTCAAGAGTTCCCGGTCGTGGGATACCAACAAAATAGATTTAGAAGTTTGCTGTAGCTGAGCTTCTAGCCACCGTTTACCGGGCACATCTAAATAGTTATCAGGCTCGTCTAGCAATAAAACTTGATCTGGACCACGAAGCAATACTTCTAGCGCAAGCCGCTTTTGTTCGCCACCAGATAAGGTATTAACTTCCCGGTGTTTGCAACGCTCGAATGGGATTCCCAAAGCAGCTTGGGTACATTCATCAAAAAGAATTTCTTGTTCATAACCACCCGCATCAATGAATTCATTAATAGCGTGCGCATATTTCATATGTAATTCTTCAGAATCATCGTCCATTAACGCTAATTCCAACCCATCAACGGCAGCAGCAGCTTCTCGCACGCGTTGCGGAAGTAGTTGAAAACATAATTCTCGTACCGTAGTTTCGTCACGGATTGATCCGATGAACTGGCGCATAACTCCCAGTCCGCCAGTTCGCACGACGACGCCGCTATCAGGATCTAGATCGCCAGCGATAATCCGCAATAGTGTCGTTTTTCCAGAACCATTAGCTCCTACAAGAGCTACGACTGATTTCTCTGCCACTCTAAAACAGATATCGTCAAGCAGCACTCTGCCATCAGGCAAAGTGTAAGTGATATTTGTTAATTCGATATGGCCCATAAGGTATGACTCTACCGTGATCTAGCCGATATCGTCTTGTCTTTTTATTGACAGCAAGAACTACTATCCACCAGTAAAAGCTATGCGCGGCAGGTTCCAAGAAGGAAACCTGCCACGCATAGGGATTTCTTAACGATCAGTCTTCTTTAACTCCAGGAGTTACAAAAGGAGGCTTCACGATCTCACAAGCTAGGTTACGTCCACGCACATCGAGAACGACTTCGTCACCTTCCTTGAAAGCTGCATCGATCAATGCCAAAGCGATACCGACCTTACGGGTGATCGACATATTTCCGGAGGTAACCTCACCAATCTGGTTACCGTCAGCATCTTTTACGATCATGTGATCGCGCGGGATGCCCTTATCTTTGGCGACTAATCCGCGTAGAGTCCGCTTGGGGCCAGCAGCCTTGGAAGCCTTCAGAGCTTCGGCACCGAAGAACTCGTCTTTCTTCCAGCCAATAGCCCATCCAACGCGACATTGCGTAGCGATGATATTCGGCGATAGGTCATGTCCATGTAATGGGTAACCCATCTCCAAGCGGAGAGTGTCACGAGCAGCTAGTCCAGCGCCACGAATGTCATATTCCTTGCCAGCTGCCATAGCTGCATCCCAGATTTCTTCAGCATTCTCAGCCGGGACTACTAGCTCGAAACCCTTTTCTCCGGTGTAACCGGTACGGCATACCGTCATGGTCCAGCCGCCACGATCAACCGTTGCGAAAGAGTAGTACTCCATTTCAGTGGGTAGCCCCATAGCGTCCAGCACCTCATCGGATTTGGTGCCTTGGATAGCTAGCACTGCATAGTCGCGATGGAGATTTGTGATCTCAATACCATCGTGAGGAGCTGCTTCTAGCGCAGCGATAACTTTGTCGTTGTTAGATGCATTAGGGATTAAGAAGACCTCATCTTCGCTACGAACGTAAGCGATAAGGTCGTCAATAACGCCACCTTCTGCGTTGCAGCACAGCGTGTACTGGGCTTGCCCTGGACCAATCTTGCGTAGGTCATTGGCAAGGCAACGGTTCAAGAAATCCATCGCCCCAGGGCCTTTAACTAAGGCTTTACCCAGGTGCGAAACGTCGAAAATGCCGACGCTCGTACGGACTGCAGTATGTTCAGCCACCGCACCGCCGTCGGCGTACTGTAGCGGCATCGCCCAGCCGCCGAATTCAGCGAATTTAGCGCCGAGTGCCTCATGACGGGCATGCAGCGGGGACTGGAGCAGGTTCTCGCTCATTTTTCTCCTCGTAGTGCAGTGGGAAATTTCGTCATCGAATCCACTGTGACGCTACCGCAGTTTAGTTCTTTATGGATACTCGGGGCTACCTATTGTTAGTTTTCCACAGATTATTCTCAGTCTTCTGCCCTGCCTACACTCTCGCCTGTTATTCGCACTAAGCTGGCAATGACCACTATTTATGCTGAGAGGATTCTCGTGCCTATTCCTGTCATGCCAGCTATCACACTGGCTCAGACCGCTCCAGAGAACACCGATGTTCTGGTGATCGGTATTGCTTCTAACGGTGATGCTCCTATTCTCGTTGGCGCCCCTGTCGAATTAGACGCTGCCGCTAACGCGATGTTTGGCACATCACTACTTGATCTTGCGCTATCGCTTGGCGCAGATGCCAAAATCCACACCACCGCTGTTCTTCCGGCCATCAAAGGTTCCCGCATCGTCGTAGTAGGACTAGGCGAAGGCGACGCTGACCCTGAGGTTATTCGTCAAGCTGCTGGTGCTGCCGTTCGTGCTGCACAAGGACTTGCCAAAGACGCTGCCCTCCATGTTGCGCTCTCGCTAGAGACCACTGATCCTGAACTGCTTCAGGGGGCTGTCGAAGGTGCTCTATTAGGCGCACACACCATGATCAAGGTTACGCAGAAAGCTGCCGCCGCCAAGATCGCAGACCTGGCCATTATCTGCAACTGTGAAACCACCGATGCTTGCGCAACGGCTCTCAAAGATGGCGAAATCGTAGCTCGCAACGTTATCGTTGCCCGCGACTGGGTCAATATGCCAGCTAACCTTCTCTACCCAGAGACTTTCGCTAAGGAAGCTCAGAGTGTCGCCGCTAACCTGCCAATCACTGTTGAGATGCTTGACGATACCCAGCTCGAAGCTCAAGGGTACGGCGGCATCATGGCGGTGGGTAAAGGATCTGCTCGCAAACCACGTCTCGTTCGGTTTGCTTACGCTCCGGCCGGCGCTGCCTTCCACTTAGCCATTATTGGCAAGGGAATCACCTTCGATTCGGGCGGCCTTGATATTAAACCCGCCGACGGCATGTACACCATGAAGTGCGATATGGGTGGTGCAGCAGCAGCTTTGGCAGCTACCCGAGCTATTGCCGAGCTAGGTCTCAACATCAAGGTAACCACTTATGCTGCGATGGCAGAAAATATGCCCTCCGGCGAGGCATACCGCCCCTCTGATGTTTTAACCATGTACGGCGGCAAGACTGTCGAAAATGCTAATACCGACGCTGAAGGTCGTCTCGTAATGGGCGATGCGCTAGCTCGTGCCAACGAAGATGAACCAGATCTTGTCGTCGATATCGCTACCCTTACTGGTGCTTGTATGGTAGCGCTAGGTGAGCGCATCACCGGCCTGATGGCTTCTGACGATCAGACCGCTGATCTACTTCTCGACGCTGCTGAAGCTGCTGGCGAAGAACTGTGGCAGCTCCCTATTCCACAAGCTATTCGCGATGGTCTATCCAGCAAGATTGCTGACATTAAGTCTTCTGGTAGCCGTCTGGGTGGTGCAATGGCTGCCGCAGCATTCCTACAGTCCTTCGTTGCCGAAGAAACTCCTTACGCTCACCTAGATATTGCAGGCCCGGCTTTCAATACCGAGTCTCCATTCGGATATGTGGGTCTGGGAGGTTCTGGCGTTGGGGTTCGCACCCTCGTATCGCTAGCTCGTAGCTTGCAGCACTAAAAACTCCAAAATTTAGATACCGCACTGTTCCTGTTCTATCAGGAGCAGTGCGGTATCTAATTTATGAAGACTTATTGATTTTCTGACGAGCATTCCAATCTCGCATCCGCTGAGGATAACCCACAATTCCAGCCGGGTAGGCAGGTATTTTCAGCCGATCACATAACTGCGTAGCCCATTCAGCGCTGGGGACACTACGTCGCGTCCATTCACCATCGCGAGCTACTAATAGCAACGATGCCGAATTAAAGGATGTTGGTTGCTCCACCCAGCCCTCTACACCTTGCCGAGTCGCTACAAAATCTGACAAATGCGTTGTAACTGCATCATCGACAGTGCGCGCATCAGCTACTCGCTGCTTAGTTTCCTTAAAGCGATCAAACATGCCCATACCTATAGGCTAGCGATCTTGCTTAGAGAAAACATGTCTTGCTAACCCAACTGAGGTAACGATTTTTTCGCGTTGCCCTCCCGAGTGCACCACCTCATCTCCAGACGGTTGCACCGTCAGTTGAGTGGCGTGACAGCGTAACGCTGCCGCTACCTGCTCTTGATGCTGCGGTAAGTCATACCACAACACCCCATCACTTTTTTGGTGACGGATCTCTGCAAAATCTACTTGGCTACGAGATGCTGCCACTTTCGCTATCTGATGCATACGCACATGATCTGGATGACCGTAGCCACCATCGTCGGCATAACTCACCACCAGATCCGGCGACCAAGCTGCAATAACTGCTGTCACATCTGCAATAGCTTCTTCCAGCGGCGCGGAAGTCAATGAAGTAGCAGCAACATCGACGGCTGGTCCGGCAAGACCAGGACGAATCCACTCCATACCTGAATCTAAATAACGCCGCGCTAATCGAGTTTCATCTCGAGCTGGAAGTTCCCCCAACCAACAATGATTTCTTACCCCTAAAATCGTAAGAGCACCTGCAAGTTCAGTTTCTCGACGCTCACATAATGCTGAAGTGTTATCCGATAGCGTTAAAGATCCGGCTACAACTTCACCTTTTTCACCACGTGTAGCAGTCAAAACATCACAAGCTATTTTTTGCGATAATAACTCGCATATCAAAGCCCCTGTAACAAGGGTTTCATCATCTGGGTGGGCGTGACAGAACAACACGCTCTTCAAATTTTCCACTATGATAGTTCTCCTGCAATTTATTTATTCTGCAACACCGCTGTATAAAGCGTTTCCAACGAAGCGGCGACATCTGACCACGTAAAATCCCGTGCACGTTCTCGCCCTGCTGCTCCCATCTCTGCAAGTTTATCTGGATTTTCCATAAGCGAAGTTAATGCATCAGCCCAATTATCTGCATCACGACTCTTCATCAAGATTCCAGTTTCGCCATCAGCAATAGCTTCTTCTAAACCACCAGAATCAGCAGCTAATACTGCAACACCTGATGAATTAGCTTCTAAGGCTACTAATCCAAATGTTTCTGAGTATGACGGCACTAGCATCACGCGCGCCCCTCTCATGAGCCGAGCAAGATTTTCTCTACTCTGCGCTCCGAGCCAACAAACCCTATCAGCGATTCCCATACTTTGCGAAAGATCAATTAATTCATCACGATAGTCAGAAAAATCTTGACTACTTTCGCCAGCGATAACTAACGTCGGTCGTATTTCTTCTCGTACTCCAGCTACGGCCAGTAAGGCCAGATCCGGGGCTTTAAGCGGCTGCAATCGTGCCGCAAAAAGTACATATCCATTATGGTTGGGCTGCATACAAACTGGACCGTATTGACGAGGTTCTTCTGGAGCATTCAGCTCTGGTAACCAGATACGAGAAGTTTCGTTGGGGGGGCAGAATATATCCATATCTACAGCTGGATGGACTATAGATATCTTGTGTGGTTCTGCACCACAGCGTTCAATGACGGTACGGGCTTCATAATCACTCACAGCAACGATGCGGTCAGAATAAGTTGCAATGAGCCGCTCTCCAGCGTTACGCCCCGGAGACTCCGGCGGTTCTCCTTCGCTAAGCGGATCTCCAGGCAAAGCTGCTACTGAATGAAAACTCTGTATATGAGGTACCCCCCATGCTGCAGCTACCTCAAGGGCTGCTACCCCACTCATCCAATGCTGTGAATGAATAAGATCGAATGGCTCTAACTGTAGAAGTTGTTCTCTAAAATCATCTATCCACTCTTCTTGGGCACTTTTTGCTAACGGTTCTGTCGGTCCGGCTGTTAGACGTCGAACTGTGACACCAGGGTAAATATCAACCACATCAGGACCAGCTACGTCATCGCGCCGAGTAATGATTTCTACTAGGTGTCCGCGGTCAGCAAGAGCTTTAGCTTGATGTACTTCTACCACGTTCATACCCCCAGCATCTTTAGATCCGGGGGCATCTAGCGGTGAGGTATGAAAAGAAACAAAAGCGATCCGCAAGCGGAGAACATCACTGACCGACGTATTTGAACTCATATCGCGAAACTAGCAGGTATCTCCAGCATCTGCTTAACTCTCGACAAGTTTATGCCCTCCGTGTTAGCCCAAACACGTGATCTGCAAGTATTTGAACCATGAAGATTTACGACGTAGTGATTCTCGGAGCTGGTTCTGGCGGTTATGCTGCGGCGCTCCGCGCAGCCCAACTTGGCCTCACCGTAGCCCTGATAGAAAAAGATAAAGTAGGCGGAACTTGCCTGCACCGTGGCTGTATTCCTACCAAAGCAGTGCTCCATGCCGCTGAAGTAGCCGATACCGCCCGCGAAAGCAAGCAATTCGGCGTCAATGCCACACTGGATTCTGTTGATCTATCTGGCGTCACTTCTTATGCCGATGGCATTATTTCTCGCCTCTACAAGGGACTGACCGGACTGGTTAACGGACGTGGCGTTGAAACTATCAATGGTGCTGGAAAACTCGTAAAAGAAGGTTCTGGGTTTGCAGTAGAGGTAGCCGGGGAACGTTACCAAGGCACTTACACTATTTTGGCTTCTGGCTCGGTATCAAAAACTATTGGGCTAGATATTGACGGCGAGAAATTCCTCACCAGCGAACATGCGTTACAGATGACTGCTATGCCCAAATCAGCCATTATTTTAGGTGGCGGCGTTATTGGTGTGGAGTTTGCTTCGGCTTGGAAGTCTTTCGGTATTGAGGTCACTATCGTTGAGGCACTCCCCAGATTGGTTCCCAATGAGGAGCCTGAGGTATCTAAAGTACTCGAACGCTCTTTCCGTAAGCGTGGCATCAAATTCCTCACTGGCACTCCGATGAAGCAGACCGAAAAGACCGAATCTGGCGTCAAAGTAACTCTTGAAGGCGACAAAGTCATCGAAGCTGACGTGTTATTGGTTGCAGTAGGACGCGGACCTAACACCAGCAATATGGGCTATGAAGATTGCGGTGTCACGATGGATCGTGGCTTCGTACTTGCCGACGAGCGTCTGCGCACCAATCTGCCCAATGTTCTTGCTGTAGGCGATATTGTGCCTGGTCTCCAGCTTGCACATCGCGGATTTGCTCATGGCATGTTCTGTGCGGAAGAAATTGCTCACGCGCTCGGTAAGCACCCCGAAGCTCCTCGTCCAGTGGTAGACCATGAAATTCCTCGCGCTACCTACTGCGAACCAGAAATCGCATCTGTTGGTTTGACTGAAGAGCAAGCCAAACGCGACGGTGAAGTTGAAGTTATTTCCTATGATCTTGGCGGCAATGGCAAGTCTCAGATTTTGAAGACTGCTGGCTTCGTCAAGTTGGTTCGTCGCAAGGACGGTCCGATCGTCGGTGCTTCGATGATCGGAGCTCGTTGCTCTGAGCAGGTTGGCGAGTTGATGTTGATGGTGGGCTGGGAAGCTACTCCTGACGATGTTGCTGGCTATATTCATGCTCATCCGTCACAAAATGAGGCCATCGGTGAAGCCGCTATGGCGTTAGCTGGAAAACCATTACATGCACATAGCTAAAAATATGGGCATAATAGTTCGATAACCTATGTCATTCCGGTGTGGGGAACCTTCAATAATGTTAGTTAGATCCACGAAGGTTCCCCATAACGGTCCGATGTTGGCTATTCTGAGATCTACTTCACAAAATTTCGTGCGACAAGGAGCATGACGCATGTCAACTACTGTCAACCTTCCAGCCCTTGGTGAGTCCGTCACTGAAGGCACTGTTTCTCGCTGGCTAAAATCAGTTGGTGACCGCATTGAGGCCGACGAACCCATCGTCGAAGTCTCCACCGACAAGGTTGACACCGAGATTCCTTCTCCTGTCGCCGGTATCTTACTTGAAATCAAAGTTAACGAAGATGACATCTGCCCAGTGGGCGGCGTTCTAGCTATCATCGGTGACGATGCTGACGTAGCAGCTCCAGCTGCCCCAGTTGCAGCCCCGGCTCCGGTAGCACCAGTTGCAACTGAACCCGTAGCTGCACCTGCTGCTACCGCCTCCGCAACTACAGCGGCAGCTGGCACTTCCATCGTGTTGCCGCAGCTTGGCGAGTCTGTCAATGAAGGCACTGTTTCTCGCTGGTTGAAGTCTGTGGGTGACATCGTCGAGGTTGATGAACCTATCGTCGAAGTTTCTACCGACAAGGTTGATACCGAGATTCCTTCCCCAGTAGCTGGCACGCTACTCGAGATTCGTTTCCCAGAAGATTCGATAGCTCCGGTTGGTTCAGTACTTGCAATTGTTGGTAGCCCAGCAGCAGCAACTCCTGCAGCTCCGATAGCCCCAGTTGCCCCCGCAGCTCCGGTTACACCAGTCGCTCCTGCGGCTCCAGTCGCAGCACCAGTTATCCCGACTCCGGTAGCTGCTAACTCCGAAGAACCTCGTCACGCCGCTAACCCAGTTGAAGGCGACGATCTATACGTCACTCCGCTAGTACGTAAGATGGCAGCCGAACATGGCATTGACCTAGCGACTCTTGCTGGAACTGGTGTCGGTGGACGTATCCGCAAGCAAGACGTGCTAGCGGCCGCTGAAGCTAAGAAGGCTGGCGCGGCTCCAGCTGCAACAGTCCCCGCTACGACAGCGCCCGCTGCTGCTCCTGTTGCTACTTCCACTCCAGCGGTTACAGCTCCAGTTGCAAAGACTTCTGCACCAGAAGATTCCAAGCGTGGAACCACCGAAAAGATCTCTCGTCTGCGCGCCACGATTGCCAAACGCATGGTGGAGTCTTTGCAGGTATCAGCTCAGCTAACAGCCACTGTCGAGGTTGACCTAACCACGATTTCTAAGCTGCGCGCCAAGCACAAGAATGACTTCAAAGCACGCGAGGGCGTCGGTCTTTCTTACCTACCCTTCATCACCAAAGCGACTATCGAGACACTAAAGACTTTCCCTGTTCTCAATGCCACCATGGATATGGACGCTGGAACTATCACCTACAACGACGTCGAAAATATCGGCATCGCAGTTGATACTCCTCGGGGTCTGCTGGTTCCGGTAGTCAAGAATGCTGGCGACCTAAACATTGCTGGTCTTGCTAAGCAGATCGCTGATCTTGCTGCTCGCACTCGTGATGGCAAAGTTGGCCCAGACGAACTAGCCGGTGGCACTTTCACCATCACTAACTACGGTTCGGCTGGCGCACTCTTTGATACTCCAATCATCAATCAGCCACAGGTTGCCATTTTGGGGACTGGCGCGCTCGTAAAGCGTCCCATGGTCATTAATGATGAGCGTCTGGGCGAAACTATTGCGATCCGCGACATGATGTACCTTTCGGTCTCCTACGATCACCGTCTCATCGACGGCGCTGTCGCAGCCCGATTCCTATCTGCCGTTAAGGCTCGTCTAGAAGAAGGCGACTTCTCAGCAGAGTTTGGTGCATAAAAAGCTCATATCTATAACCGAAGGCCTGCCTAGCAAAAATGTTAGGCAGGTTTTTTGTTGCCGGTAGGAGAGCCGTGCAATATCTGTCTCATACCAGGTTTTACACAGCTACTACTGGCAATACCTGTGCAAAGCCTGCTTTATCTCAGTTTTTGCACAGATCGTCAACAGCTAGAATGACGAGGTGCGCCAGAAGTACTCCGAAACCCGCCCCATATGTTTTCACGACGATGGGCTACGCGACGACGCCCTGAGCGATTATCTACAGGAGTGGGATCGTATGCGTGATCTTCATGCTCAAGTAGCAACAGGCGAACTAGGCCCCCAGATGCTCTTGGTTGAACATGCTCCCGTCTATACCGCTGGCCGTCGCACCCAAGATCACGAACGTCCTTTTGACGGCACTCCGGTAATTGACGTTGATCGGGGCGGAAAAATTACTTGGCACGGACCCGGACAGCTAGTGGGATACCCAATCCTACGATTGGGCGGAACTGTAGGAGTTCTTGAATACGTAACTCGTATCGAAGAAGCTCTTATTAGCTACCTAGCCACTATTGGCATCAAGTCCGGACGCATCAAAGGACAAACTGGTGTATGGGTTCCAGGAGATGAGGCTCTCCCCGACCGCAAGATTTGTGCTATCGGAATCCGAATCCTGAAACAGACGTCGATGCATGGTTTTTCGCTCAATGTCAGTAATGATTTAGCTCCTTTTGCCAATATGATTCCTTGTGGCATCGATAATGCTGGGGTCACTAGCATCACTAATGAATTAGGTTCTGCACCAACTCTTTACGACGTCGCCCAGGGACTAAAACCACTCGTTCAGGGTTACCTGAAAATGAACCAGTTCACACAAAGTCCAGACCTTAACCCCGATACAAACTTCTTCTTCGAAAGAGGCTAGGGTTAGTCTCATGACCGAGTCGCCAGAAGCCCCACTGAGCGTCCAGGAACTGCCGTTAGCAGCTGACTTCGCCGAGCCTACTCAGGCTCAATGGGAGAAGGAAGTGCTAAAGGTCCTGAACAAGGGCCGACCGGAGGGTAAAGAACTCTCCGTCGAGCAGGGTATGGAACGCCTACGTACCAAAACCGTCGATGGTCTCACCATCGAACCTCTCTACACCCGTGAAAATGCGCCAGAAAAGCTGGGTTACCCCGGTGTAGCGCCTTTTACTCGCGGCACAACTATCCGCACCGGAAATCCCGATGCTTGGGATGTGCGTCAGCTCCATGAGGACCCTGATCCACAGGTAACTAATGCCGCTATCTTGACTGACCTTGAGCGTGGCGCTACCTCAACTTGGGTTCGCATCGATGCTGATGCGGTAAAAGCTAGTGACCTTGCTCGAGTTACTGAGGGAATGCTGCTTGATCTTGCTGGGATCTACGTTTCCAGCCGCGACGATCAAGACGCTGCTGCTACCGCAATGGCCGAACTAATCCGTAACTGTGGCAAAGATGCCAACGCGGTCAAAGGCAACTTTGGTCTTGACGCGCTAGGTTTTGCCGCACTGCATGGCACAGCAGTTGACTGCACCGCACAACGCGCTTGGGTAGCAACTGCTCGTAAAGAGTTCAAGAATATTCGCGCCATCACCATTGATGTACTTGCCTACAATGCTGCCGGAGCTACCGATACCGACGAAGTTGCTTTCGCGCTTGCTACGGGCGTTGCTTATCTACGTGATCTAGTTGCGGCTGGGCTTACTCCTGCCGAAGCTGCACAGCAGATCGAGTTCCGGGTATCCGCCAATCAGCAGCAGTTCTTGACGATTGCTCGTCTACGCGCATTCCGCGCTACTTGGGCACGCGTCTGCGAAGCTGCTGGGGTTCCGGCTGAAGATCGTGGCGCAATCCAGCATGCTGTCAGCTCGCTACGCATGTTCACGCGCGATGATCCTTACGTCAATATGCTCCGCACGACAGTCGCGACTTTCGCTGCTTCGGTTGGTGGCGCAGAAGCCATTACGACGCTCCCCTTCGATAATGTCAACGGTCTACCCAGCGACTTCTCACGTCGTATTGCCCGCAATACCCAGATCATTTTGGCCGAGGAATCAAATATCGGTCGCGTCAATGATCCAGCTGGTGGCGCCTGGGTAATCGAAACTCTGACCAACGATATTGCGACAACAGCTTGGAAGCGCTTCCAAGAAATTGAAGCTGCTGGTGGTATGGCTGCTGCGCTAGCTAGTGGCAAGATTCAAGCGATGATCGATGAGGCTAACGTTACCCGCGCTGGTCTACTAGCTACTCGCAAGATTCCAGTTACCGGCGTATCAATGTTCCCGATGCGCGATGAGAAAGCTGTCGAAGCTAAAGCCCGTCCACAGGCTCCTGCTTACAAGATCGTTACCCATCGTGATTCGGAAGTTTTTGAAGCGCTACGTGATCGTGTCGCGGCTAAGCCTGCTGCTGTCGAATTAGCATGTATCGGTACTCGCCGTGATTTTGGTGGCCGTCAGCAATTCGTCGAAAACCTTCTTTTGGTCGCCGGCTTGTCCACGCCGATGGTCGAAGCTGCTGAGGTAGCCGACTTTGCTAAAACTGAAGCCAAGGTAGCTATCTTGTGCTCCAGCGCCAAGGTCTATGCCGATAAAGCCCTCGACGTTGCTCGTACTCTTAAAGAGAATGGCGTCGAGAAGGTATTCCTCGCTGGCAACATCAAAGAGCTGGGCGATGCTGACCCAGCTGGTCTCATCGACGGTACCGTCTTTGATGGCATGAATGTTGTTGAGTTCCTTGATTCACTGCTCAACACCTTGGAGGCCTGAGCATGACTACAATTCCTGATTACACATCAATTGAGTTTTCCGCTGACATCCCTGCTGATGCAGCAAGCACCTACGAAGCTCACCTTGATACCAAGTCTGAGTACAGCGCAGGCTGGAACACTCCTGAACATGTTCTCGTCCCCACTCTCTACACCGATGGTGATCTAGAGGGTCTGGATTTCTTGAACACCCGTCCGGGCATTGCACCGTTCATGCGTGGCCCCTACGCCACCATGTATGTGCAGCAGCCTTGGACCGTTCGCCAGTACGCAGGTTTCTCGACAGCTGAAGAGTCCAACGCTTTCTACCGTCGCAACCTTGCTGCTGGACAGAAAGGTCTATCGATCGCATTCGACCTTGCTACTCACCGTGGCTACGACTCTGATCACCCCCGCGTGACCGGTGACGTCGGTATGGCTGGCGTAGCGGTGGACTCGATCTTGGATATGCGTCAGCTTTTCGACAAGATTCCGCTAGATCAGATGTCGGTATCTATGACGATGAATGGCGCGGTTCTTCCGATTCTTGCCCTTTACGTCGTGGCAGCCGAGGAGCAAGGCGTCAAGCCCGAGCAACTCGCTGGCACTATCCAGAATGACATTCTCAAAGAGTTCATGGTGCGTAACACTTACGTGTACCCGCCAGCTCCGTCGATGCGCATTATTTCTGACATTTTTGCCTTTACCAGCGCAAATATGCCGAAGTTCAACTCCATCTCAATTTCTGGCTACCATATGCAGGAAGCTGGCGCTACTGCCGACATCGAGATGGCTTACACCTTGGCTGATGGTGTGGAATACATTCGCGCCGGTGAGTCCGTAGGTTTGAACGTTGATGCTTTCGCACCTCGCTTGTCCTTCTTCTGGGCTATTGGCACTAACTTCTTCATGGAAGTTGCCAAGATGCGCGCAGCTCGTTTGCTGTGGGCACGTTTGGTTCGTGACTTCGATCCGAAGAACCCCAAGTCAATGTCGCTACGTACTCACTCGCAGACTTCTGGCTGGTCACTGACCGCTCAGGACGTCTACAACAACGTGGTACGTACCTGCATCGAGGCAATGGGGGCTACTCAGGGCCATACACAGTCCTTGCACACCAATGCACTAGACGAAGCAATCGCGTTGCCTACCGACTTCTCAGCTCGTATTGCTCGTAACACTCAGTTGTTCTTGCAGCAAGAGTCATTGACCACCAAGTCAATTGATCCTTGGGCCGGTTCAGCATACGTCGAGAAGCTCACTAACGATATTGCTAAGCGCGCTTGGGCTCTCATCCAAGAGGTTGAGGAAGCTGGCGGTATGGCAAAGGCCATCGAAGCTGGCATCCCCAAGATGCGTATCGAAGAGGCAGCTGCTCGTACTCAGGCACGTATCGACTCTGGCCGTCAGCCAGTTATCGGCGTCAACAAGTACTTGCTGGAAAATGATGATAACCCCATCGAAATCCTCAAGGTTGATAACGCCTCAGTACGCGCTGCTCAGATCGCTAAGTTGGAGAAACTTCGCGGTATGCGTGATCAGACCAAAGTTGATGAGGCTTTGAAGCAGCTGACTTGGGCTGCAAAGAATCCTGATCCCACCGATCCAGATCGCAACTTGCTGAAGTTGTCGATTGATGCGGCTCGTCATATGGCAACTGTTGGCGAGATCTCTGCTGCTTTGGAAGAGGTCTTTGGACGTTACCAAGCACAGATCCGTACAATCTCAGGTGTGTACAGCAAGGAAACTGGCAATACGCCTATCACCCAGCAAGTTCGGGGCATGGTTGAGGACTTCGAAAAGCAAGAAGGTCGCCGTCCTCGTATTCTTGTTGCCAAGATGGGTCAAGATGGACATGACCGCGGACAGAAGGTTGTTTCGACTGCCTATGCTGATCTCGGCATGGACGTCGATGTCGGCCCGTTGTTCCAGACTCCAGAAGAAGTTGCTGCTCAGGCAATCGAAGCTGACGTTCATATCGTGGGCGCTTCTTCGCTAGCTGCCGGTCACCTCACTTTGGTGCCAGCACTTCGTGCGGAACTAGACAAGATGGGTCGCCCCGACATCATGATCGTGGTAGGTGGCGTTATTCCAGAACAGGACTTCGAAGAGCTTTACGCTAACGGAGCTGACGCAATTTACCCGCCTGGGTCAGTCATCCCTGAGTGCGCTGCGGACATGCTTACCAAGCTGAACGCTCGCCTGGAGAAGGCAAGTGCCTGATCTGTATAACATCGACGAGTTGGCTCGGGCGGTGCGTGAGAGTTCTCGCCCTCACATCGCCCGGGCCATCACGCTCGTCGAATCATCGCGGCCAGATCATCGCGCGCAAGCTCGCGATCTTCTTACCGAGTTAAGCCAAGACTCAACTACCTCTATCCGGGTTGGTATCACCGGGGTTCCAGGTGCTGGTAAATCTACATTTATCAACGCTATGGGAACCAAGCTCATTGAAGAACATGGGCATAAGGTAGCGGTATTGGCTATTGATCCTTCTTCAGCGAAAACTGGTGGATCAATTCTTGGCGACCGTACCCGAATGGGAGTTCTAGGAACTAATCCGAATGCCTATGTTCGCCCTTCACCTTCTGGTGGTCATCTAGGTGGTGTTGCACGAGCAACCAGAGAAGCCATGACCGTAATGGAAGCTGCTGGATACGGGGTTGTTCTAGTAGAGACCGTTGGCGTAGGGCAATCAGAAATTGCCGTTGCAGGAATGGTCGATACTTTCTTGATGTTGGCGCTGTCACGTTCTGGTGACCAGTTACAAGGCATCAAAAAGGGCATCCTTGAGATGGTTGATGTAGTTGCTGTCAATAAAGCCGACGGCGATAACGAGGGCGAAGCTCGAGTTTCTGCACGCGAACTATCTATCGCGATGAAGCTGGTGGCAAGTGATGCTAATCGTCGCCCCCCAGTTATCCCCTGTTCGGCTTATACCGGTATGGGACTAGATCAGGTATGGCAAGCCGTATTAGACCATCGCGCATATCTGGAAGAGTCTGGAACTTTAACTGAGCGACGTAATCAACAGCAGGTTTCTTGGCTGTGGAATATGGTGACTAGCGAAGTTCTTGCTACCCTCGACGATAGCGCTCCAGTCACAGCTATTCGTAACCAGATGGAAGCTGATGTTGCTGCTGGAAAAATATCGGCTTTAGAGGCTGCCGAAGATGTTATGACCGCTTGGCGTAACGGAATTATTGGTACCTAAAAAGTTTGAAAAAGAACTTGCAGGGTGGTTTAGAGCATGGCTCTTACCACCCTGCATTCTTATCTTTACAGTCATGTCACTTAGACTAGGTAAGTGACTGTTTCTCCGGAAGGCCGCCGACTCCTTAAGGTTGAGGTGCGCAACTCGCAGACCCCTATTGAACGAAAGCCGTCGTGGATTCGCCGTAAACCGGTTATGGGCCCCGATTTTCGTGAAATTCAGGGCATCGTACGCGACCAAGATCTACATACGGTGTGTAAAGAGGCTAATTGCCCCAACATGTTTGAGTGTTGGCAAGACCGTGAAGCCACCTTCCTTATTGGTGGAGATTCTTGTACTCGACGCTGTGATTTTTGCCAGATCGAAAGCAAGAAACCCACCAACTACGACCGCGAAGAACCACTACGCGTTGCTGAATCAGTTAAGAAAATGGGCCTCAAATACGCCACTGTTACTGGGGTATGCCGCGATGATCTCGACGACGGTGGCGCTTGGCTTTACGCCGAAACCATTAAGCAAATCCATGACATAAACCCTGGGGTTGGCGTCGAAATGCTTGCCCCAGATTTCAATGCTGAACCAGAACTACTGCAACAGCTTTTTGATCAAAAACCTGAAGTTTTTGCTCACAACGTCGAAACCGTCCCCCGGATTTTTAAGCGAATTCGTCCCGGGTTCCGGTATGAGCGTTCGCTAAATGTTCTTACTCAGTCGCGCGCTGCCGGTATGGTCACAAAATCTAACCTTATTTTAGGTATGGGCGAGACTAATGAGGAAGTAACTCAGGCACTGAAAGAGCTCTTCGATGCTGGCGCAGAGCTTATTACTATCACTCAGTACCTACGTCCCAACGTGACTTTGCTACCAATTGATCGTTGGGTCACTCCAGAAGAATTTGATATGTTCGCTGAGCAAGCGACACAGATTGGCTATTCTGGTGTGATGTCTGGACCTACTGTTCGTTCTTCATATCGAGCAGGTCGGTTGTATCGTCAAGCCTTAGAGAATCGCAACAAGCAGGGAGTAACCCATGGCTAAAACTGAGGCCGCTAAAGCCCTTGAGGCTAAGCAGAAGGCCGCTGTTAAAGCAGAGAAGGATCGCAAGAAGAACTCAAGCGACCCGCGAGATTGGGGCACAATGCGCGCCATTCGCGAACTCTACAAGATGACCACTAAGCAGGATCCCAAGTTTGGCATTCTTCTTTTTGCAGCTTTTCTGGGACCATTTCTGCTAATTCTTATCACTGGACTAATTCTGATGTTCACCATCGGTTTCCGCTGGTGGAATGTTTTGTTGCTATCAATCTTGGGGCTTCTTATTGGAGCAATTTTGGCTCAATGGTTGCTGGCTCGTCGTGGTAAACAAGCGGCACTGTCGCAGTATGAAGGACAAGCTGGTTCTGGCGAGGTCGCGCTAGGTATGTTGCCTAAAGAGTGGACCCATACTCCAGTTATTGCCTTTACCCGCCAGCAGGATGTGGTTCATCGCGCTATCGGGCCAGGTGGGCTTTTCTTGATTGGCGAGGGAGAACCTGGTCGGGTGCGTCAGCTTCTTACCCAAGAAGTTAAGCGACACAATGCTGTTCTTTACGGCATCGAAGCTCGTACTGTCATGTTGGGGAATGGCGCTAATCAGGTGTCCCTCCAAGGTCTAACTAAGTGGCTAACTAAGCAGCCTAAGACGCTAGACAAAGCCAAGATCGAAGAGGCAGCTAAACGACTACGTGCGTTAGATGGCACACGTCGTATGCCTATCCCTCAAGGCCCGATGGCTACCCGCGGCTCTAGATCTTCAATGCGCGGACGTTAAATCTAATTACCTAACTGCCCGATCCTTTTCTTAAGGGGTCGGGCAGTTGCCGTATTCAAGCTAGACTTAGTGACTATGGCTCGCAGCGAAAACCTCATCAACATCGAACATGTCAGTCATGCTTTCGGTACCCGAACCATCATCGATGACATCACAATCGGGCTGGGATCTGGGGATGTTATTGGGGTTGTAGGCCGCAATGGCGACGGAAAAACTACCTTGCTGCGGATCCTAACTGGCGACTTAACTCCTGATAGCGGTCGAGTCACTCATACTGGGCGAGTATCTATCGGCTATCTAACGCAGCTAGATGATTTCGCCCCCGAAGCTACCGTCCGCGATGTGATCGTCAATGGTGAACCAGACCATGTCTGGGCTGCTGATGCTACGACTCGTGGAATCGTCACTGATTTACTGGCTGATCTTGATTTAGATGCCCCTATTGCCAAAATGTCTGGCGGCGAGCGACGTCGTACTGCGTTGGTGGCGTTAATGTTGAGTGGTCATGATTTGCTGGTTCTAGATGAGCCTACTAACCATCTTGATGTTGAGGCGGTAACTTGGCTTGCCGATCATCTAAATGCGCTGCAAGCTCGCGGTACTGCCATGTTGGTGGTTTCTCACGATAGATGGTTCCTTGACGCTATCTGTACCCGGATTTGGGAAGTTCATGATGGGACTATTGACACTTACGATGGTGGTTATGCCGCCTATGTGTTAGCGCGAGTAGAGCGTCAGCGGATGGCTGCAGTCACTGAAGCAAAGCGGCAAAACCTTGCTCGTAAAGAGCTCGCTTGGCTACGTCGTGGCGCTCCGGCTCGAACTAGTAAACCTAAGTTCCGCATTGATGCAGCTAATGAACTTATTGCAGATGTGCCTGATCCTCGCGACAAATTAGAGTTACAAAAATTTGCTACTGCCCGGCTTGGTAAAGATGTTTTTGATATCAATCATGTTGATGTCACCCTTGGCGAGCGAGTTCTATTTGATGATCTAACATGGTCAATTGGTCCAGGTGATCGGATTGGTTTAATAGGAGTTAATGGTGCTGGAAAGACTACGCTCCTGAGACTTCTTACCGGTGACTTAGCGCCTTCTCAGGGGAAAGTTAAGTGCGGAAAAACTTTACGGGTAGCGCATCTATCGCAGGCTATTGCTGAGCTTGACCCTGCTGAGAGAGTTCTTGATAGCGTCGAAAGCCTAAAACGAGAAACTAAATTGGCTACTGGACGCGACGCTACTGCTTCTAGCCTGCTTGGCGATTTTGGTTTTACTGGCGACCGGCTCACCGCTCGTATCGGAGAGTTATCTGGTGGCGAGCGTCGGCGATTGCAGTTTTTGCGGCTGCTAATGTCAGAGCCTAATGTGCTGTTGCTTGACGAGCCCACTAATGATCTTGATATTGATACCCTCACAGTAGTTGAGGACTATCTTGATACTTGGCCGGGAACTCTTATCGTCGTCTCGCACGATCGTTATTTCCTAGAGCGGGTAACTGACTGGACTTATGCGTTAATGGGAGACGGTCGATGCGTATTATTGCCAGGTGGGGTCGATCAATATCTTGACCATCGTCGCAATTCTCGCACTACAAGTACTGTCACATCTGGTAGCCCAGCAGCTGCTACTGTCGCTGATGGTCCTAGTGCCGCCGAACTACGTCAGGCAAAGAAGGATCTTGCTAGGCTGGAGTCACAGCTAGCTAAACTCGCTACGAAAATCGCTGATATCCATAATCGTATGGCTACTGCCGCTACTGACTACGCGAAACTTGCTACTTTAGAAGAGCAACTACGTAACACACAAGCCGAACAAGCTTTACGTGAAAGCGAATGGATTGAGCTGGCAGAACTTACCGAGCTATAAAAATATCTACTAAACCTATTGACACCGCTACTTGCAAACTTGAATACTATACAAATAATTACTCAACGAAGAGAGGAGCTTCAAATGAGAAGCTTAAAAAAATAGTGTTCTGGCGCTAGTAACAGCAATTGGCATATCTATATCCGGAACAGCCCAGGCGTCAGCTGCCCCTCCCCAACCAGAATTATTAACAATAGTTTCTGATAGTTTTACTTACGAGAATAACGAAATTAATACAGAACATCTTTTCAAAATTTTGCAAGCCATAAAACAAATCCCTGACGAAATATTAGACCAAGGAGATGAAGCAACACAGATATGGCTCTCCTCTAAGCTAGGAAATTATAAAGACATATTTTCTTCGCCCGAGATCTCACCAGCTGGAGAAGTGATAGGATGCGCAAGCGCAATAGGGCTAGCAATTGTACTGAACTTTCCAGCATTCAAAGTTCTTAAAATAAAGAAAGCGCTACAAGCAGCAGGCGGCGCAACCACTTTTGTAAAAAGTTTCATGCACGTCTACAAGAATGCAAGAGCAGCAGGAAAAGCGTGGAAAGCAGCTGTCACAGAAGGCGTGCAGGTAGCAGCCAGAGATGCAGGACCTGAAGCGATAGAAGCATTGATATCAGTGTTCAGCTTAGGAGTCGTTTACAGCGAATGTTTCGAGTAATAATCTTAGGGGGTGACGCTATATTCCACATACCGTCACCCCCTAAACCTACCCAGGAGTTGCAGCAGATATGAAATACCTCAAGTTACTAGAGATTTTGGTATATATTCTAGGAATAGTAGGATTATTCCTAGTTTTCGCATTTCACCAACGCACACTGGGAGGTATTCTACTAATAACAGTACTAGTTACAATAGCCGGAATAAACTACTACAGAAATGGTAATATACATATAAGATAACAATAATTGCATAATAGAATATGAGATACTTTAACCAAAGTATCGATCTTCCGTGATCTAAAATCATTCCTAGTTCCAGTACCGAAAAGCAAATGGATTGAACTGACAGAACTTACCGAGCTGCAGAGAAATACAAAGTAGTACAACTCATGAAATGGGTAAAACTTATTGCATTGATTCTAGGAATATCTGGAGCGGTGCTTACCCTCCTTTTCTATAAGCGCGCATTAGGTTCCATTCTCATAACAGCAGCTCTTGTATTGATACTGCTACCTAGATACTACTCAACTCGTAACCCCAAATGAGCAAAACCCACACTGCCCCGTACGAGGAGACTAGGCAAGCGAAATTTTCTGCATGAATATGCCGAAGATCGCAAAATAGCCCCAATTAACACACTAATCAGAATCCTTGGCAATCTGAGGCAGATTTTTGGGGTAAATAGTGCATCTTTCTCCCTCACTGACCACAGCCGCCCAGCTCTCACAACCATCTCAGCCGATCAAAGACTTATCTACAAGGTTCTTTTAGCAGTTAGCAACATTCATAAATATTTTTCGCAACGTAAGTGTTGCGTATTAAAGCAAGTAGGGGTAGCCTTAGTTCTGCCGGAGCACTCTACAGAGCGCACCTAAGCACCTCAAGAGAACAATGATGATCCTTGTTCGCCACAAGGAGACACCAAAAGTTGAGCCCCCTGTCGCGTACGTCACGACAGGGGGCCATTTTGTTGCTTAAGTAAAAATACTGTTACCTGCCTGAAACATAGATGCAACATTGGCGCAATGAGAGAGCGCTAAAGTCGATATCGACGAAAGGAGCCCCTGTGTTCACATCTTCCGAGGAACTGCTGACCTATCTGACCAAAAACGATATCGAGATGGTCGATGTTCGTTTCTGTGATCTTGTCGGCGTAATGCAACACTTCACTGTCCCCGCCAAAGCCTTTGGCCCCGAAGTTTTCACCGATGGACTCGCCTTCGACGGCAGTTCCATCCGCGGCTTCCAGAAGATCCATGAATCAGATATGGCGCTACTTCCAGATCCTGCCACAGCTTTCATTGATCCATTCCGTAAAGCTAAGACGCTGGTCGTAAACTTCTCGGTTATTGATCCCATTACGAAAGAGCCTTATTCTCGCTGTCCTCGCAATATCGCGAAAAAAGCTGAGGCTTATCTAAAATCAACTGGTATTGGTGATACCGCATTTTTTGCCCCTGAAGCAGAGTTCTATGTTTTCGACGATATTCGCTTCGATACGACAGCCAACGGCGCGTTCTACCAGATTGATTCTGAAGCTGGCGCTTGGAATACCGGACGCGCAGAAGAGGGCGGAAACCGCGGCTATAAGGTCAAATACAAGGGCGGATATTTCCCAGTAGCCCCCACCGATCATTTTTGTGATCTGCGCGACCAAATCGTAACTGCTATGGACGAGCTAGGTATGGAAACTGAGCGCGCCCATGCTGAGGTTGGCACTGGCGGCCAGGCTGAGATTAACTGGCGTTTCGACACTATGGTTGCCAGCGCCGATAAAGTCATGCTCTTCAAATATCTAGTTAAGAACATTGCGTGGCAGAACGGTAAAACCGCTACTTTCATGCCGAAACCCATTTTCGGAGATAACGGCTCTGGCATGCACGTCCATTCCTCACTATGGAACGACGGCAAGCCGCTCTTCTTCGACGAGAACGGTTACGGTCAGCTCTCTGATACTGCTCGCTGGTATATCGGTGGCATCTTGGAGCACGCTCCGGCACTGCTAGCTTTCACTAACCCCAGCGTTAACTCTTTCCATCGCCTGGTACCTGGTTTTGAAGCCCCAGTTAATTTGGTTTACTCGGCTCGTAACCGTTCAGCTTGTATCCGTATTCCGCTAACTGGCTCTAATCCCAAGGCTAAGCGAATCGAGTTCCGCTGCCCTGATCCTTCTGCGAATCCTTATCTTGCTTTTGCCGCTATTTTGTTGGCAGGTCTTGACGGTATTCAAAACCGTATTGAGCCACCTGCCCCTATCGATAAGGATCTCTACGAGCTGCCTCCAGATGAGCATGCTGAGGTTAATCAAGTTCCAGCTTCGTTAGATGCAGTTCTTGATGCACTCGAAGCAGATCATGAGTTCTTACTTGCTGGCGATGTTTTCACTCCCGATCTCATTGAGACATGGATTTCAATGAAACGTGAAGATATTGACGCTATTCGCCAGCGTCCACACCCATATGAATTTGATCTTTACTACGATATTTAAGCAGCTGATTTTGACAGGGCTGGAGCCACTTTTAGTAGTGACCCCAGCCCTGTCTTACCTTGTATCCCACTTTTTATATTTGCTTATGTATTTTGATTTTATGAAGCAAAAACCATTACTGATGCACCTTAAACAAGATAGAGTTTAGCTATGAGACGACGGATTACAGCACTGATACTGCTACCGATAGTGTTACTACTATCGGGTTGCATGCGCATGACCACCGATATTGAGATCAAGTCTAACGAGACTGCTGGTATCTCTATTGATATTGGCATAGAGAAGAAAGTAGCTAAAACAGCTAAAAGCAGTGGCTATATCAATGAGACATCCATGTGTGATAGCAAAGTATTTAAGTCGTCATTCCCTAAGGATAAGAACATTACACTTAAGTCCTACGACGAAGGCGACTTCATCGGATGTCGCATTTCAGGAGATGTTCCCATATCCGAAGTTTCCAATAAAAACATATCACTTAAACATGAAGGAAATATCTGGATTTTCAAATTTGATGGATCATCAGCTACTAACAGTTTTAATGGAAAATCTGCTTCACAGGTCTTTTCCGATTTTAGCTTTTCTATCAAGTTTCCCGGAAAAGTCTTAACTCATAGCGGTTCTAGCAAGGTGAGCGGTACTACTGTTACTTGGAATAATGCCGACGAGGCCTTCAGCTCTGAAGGCCTAACAGCTACCGCAGAAGATACTGCTAGCGCAGCTAGTGTTGCTAGTTCTTATTTACCCAAGATCGTACTTGGTGCACTAATAGGTGCTGCCATAATTGGCGGTGTGCTGTGGTTCCTCAAGAATCACAAGAAGAACGCTGCAGCTGCACAGCAAATGCAAGGATTTCCACAGTCCGGACAAACCCAGTACATGCCACAAGGACAAGCCCAAGGGTTCCAACAGCAGCCTGTCCAGCCCACCTATCTACCACAAGGACAGCCCCAAGAGTTCCCACAACAACCTGGACAGCCTGTAGTCAATTCACCGCAGCAACCTCCGCTTCCTCAGCCGGGACAAAACCCACAGTACCCAGGACAGCCACAAAGCTAAGTACCGCTGACTGGCTATTAAACTGCTATAGCCAGCATCAAAAATTTCATTAGCTAAAATACTTGTGGTGGTTATCGTGATCTAGTCGCGATAACCACCACATTTTTCGTGAGAAGATGACAGTGATGAATAACCTGAGTGAACCTCGTATCCGTATAAAAGATCGCAACTATGAAAAGGCTTCGCTCACGCTAGCCTTAACACTGGCTGCTATGAGCATCTTCGGCCCATTCTCTATGGATACGGTTTTCCCGGCATTCAAAGCTATGGGGACGCAATTCGGCGTCGATAACGCTGCCATGCAAAGCCTAATCAGCGTCTATCTATTAGCTTTTGCTGTTGCCAGTATCTTCCACGGTCCACTCTCGGATGCTATCGGACGTAAACCTGTTGTTGTTGCTGGAGCGCTTCTCTATGCACTCGCTTCTGTCGCAGCAGCCTTTTCTCCGTCACTTCCGATAATGCTTATTTTTCGCGCCTGTCAAGGAGCTACCGCTGGCGCTGGCATGATTATTGGACGGGCAGTCATCCGGGACTTATTCGTAGGCGCAGAAGCCCAACGCCAAATGGGCATGGTCTCGATGATATTTTCTGTCGCTCCAGCTATCGCACCAATCATCGGTGGGCTCTTACTGCTGGCTGGCCCATGGAATCTAATTTTCTGGTTTCTAGGTCTCTGGGGAGCTTTAGTAGCAATCTTAGTTGCGCTCACATTACCCGAATCTCACCCAATCGCTGCACGCCAACCTCTGAAAGTCAGAACTTTAGTCAAAGGGCTATTTCATGTAGCGCGGAATATCCGCTTCCAAGGGATTGCATTTGCAATGATTTTTACCTTCGCCGGGCAATTCCTATATATCTCTTCGGCACCTGTGTTAGTCCGAGATCTCTTAGGGCTTGGCGAACAAGACTTTTGGGTATTTTTCATTCCGCTCATCCTAGGTATCTTGGGCGGTTCACTTATACAACAGCGGTACGCGGCTCGCATCAGTGGTCGGACTTTAGTTAAGACTGGACTAGCTATAGCTTTGACCACTGGAGCCCTAAACGTACTGTTAGCACTACTCCCAGCAACAAGTGGCCGGCTGCCATGGGTAGTTTTTGCTCCGATGGGAATCTCATTTGGAGCACAGGTAGCGTTTCCTATTCTCAGCATCGCAATGCTTGATATGTTCCCGGCACATCGCGGTTCTGCAGCCAGCGTACAGAGTTTCGAACAACTCCTATTCAATGCCGCTTTAGCTGGCATTATTTCACCATTAGCAACCACCTCCATCTTAAATCTAGCTTTATGGTCACTAGGTTTTATGGTCGTAGGAACTGTGGCACTTTTTCTTATCGATCTACGCTTTCGTGGACAGTCGCTAACCACCCAATAAGCATCCCTGTTTCCTTACGCGTACCGCGATTGCTACCCCCCTGTCGCAGTCGTAAAGCTGGCGCAATAGAGTACCTGTGTCGTTTAGTCCACCTCAGAGGAGGCGTCCCATGTCAGAGTCCACACTCACCACTGAGCCAATTGTTGGCACCGATCGTGTTAAGCGCGGTATGGCTGAAATGCTCAAGGGTGGCGTCATCATGGACGTTGTTACCCCCGAACAAGCCAAGATCGCAGAGGATGCTGGCGCTGTCGCCGTAATGGCGTTAGAGCGAGTACCTGCCGATATTCGCGCCCAAGGCGGAGTTTCCCGCATGTCTGATCCCGATATGATCGACGGCATTATCGCCGCTGTTTCTATCCCAGTCATGGCGAAGGCTCGTATCGGACATTTTGCTGAAGCTCAGATTCTTCAGTCACTCGGCGTTGATTACATCGACGAGTCCGAGGTTCTTTCCCCCGCTGATTACTCTAACCATATTGATAAGTGGAAGTTCACTGTTCCCTTCGTCTGTGGCGCTACCTGTCTAGGTGAGGCACTACGTCGTATTAATGAAGGTGCGGCGATGATCCGCTCCAAGGGCGAAGCCGGTACCGGCGATGTTTCTAATGCTGTCACTCATATGCGTACCATCCGCGCCGAGATCAACCGTCTGCGCTCCATGGCACCTGACGAACTCTACGTTGCCGCCAAGGAAATGGCTGCCCCGTACGAACTCGTAAAAGAAGTTGCTGAAACTGGCAAACTTCCAGTTGTTATGTTTACTGCTGGCGGTATTGCTACTCCCGCCGATGCCGCAATGATGATGCAGCTAGGCGCTGAAGGTGTTTTCGTAGGCTCGGGTATCTTCAAGTCTGGCAATCCAGAACAGCGCGCTAAGGCCATCGTAAAAGCCACTACTTTCTTCGACGATCCTGCGGTAGTAGCCGACGTTTCTCGTGGTCTAGGCGAAGCAATGGTTGGAATTAACGTCACTGATATCCCAGTGCCGCACCGTCTCGCAGAGCGTGGCTGGTGAGCATTCGAATCGGCGTTCTTGCCCTACAAGGCGATGTTCGTGAACATGTGTCGGCGCTACAGTCTTGTGGCGCCGACACTGTTGCGGTACGTCGCCCCAGCGAGTTAGCCAAACTTGACGGTTTAGTCATCCCGGGTGGGGAATCAACCACCATGTATAAACTTGCTCACATTTTCGATATGTGGGAACCGCTACAAGATTTAATTCGCAGTGGTTTACCCGTCTATGGATCTTGCGCCGGAATGATTATGTTGGCTGATCGTCTCATTGAAGCTGGCGATCAACCGACGCTAGGAGGCTTAGACGTGAGCGTACGTCGTAATGCCTTTGGCCGCCAAGTAGATTCAGCTGAAGAATGGCTTACTGCTCCTGCTTTTGGCACAGATCCGTTACACGCTGTCTTTATTCGCGCTCCTCGCGTGGAACAGGTTGGAACAGGTGTATCGGTATTAGCTACCCGAGCTGATGGAGCTATCGTCGCAGTCCAGCAAGGAAAATTGTTAGCAACAAGTTTCCATCCTGAAGTAACTAATGATGCGCGAGTTCACGCATATTTTGTTGATATGTGCCGGTAGATCTGAATATTCAGCTAGTTAATAGTGGCTGCTTTCGTTGCTTAGCTGCAATGAAAGCAGCCATCACACTATTTGGGTAATGCAGCGAAAGCTTCCACCGAACTAGTTGGCCCTGATATTACTAACTCGTCACCAATTTCTGCCACGGTGTCGTCACGAGCATAAAGAAAATCTTGGCCTTGCCGTTTGATACCAACAACAGTAATCCCCCAATTTTGGCGAACTTCTGCTTGGGTGAACTGCTTTCCGATGATCTGTTGCGGAACTCGGATCCGCGCAATAGCAAAATCATCATCAAACTCAATGTAATTTTTCATAGCGCCCACAATCATGTGCGCTACTTGCTCCCCCATGGACTGTTCTGGGTAAAGAACATGATTGACGCCAATACGTTCTAGGATCTCACCGTGACGCTTAGTAATAGCTTTTGCCCAAATCTCAGGAATCCCCATATTTACTAACGCCATTGCTGTCAAAACGCTAGCTTCTACATCGGTTCCAATGGCAACTACGGCTTCTCTAAAATCTGCTATCCCAAGCTGATCACTAACTTCTTCCAAAGTCATATCAGCAACAACAACGTGGGTAAACTCATCGGCGTATCGCTGCACAGTAGCTGGATCAATATCTACCGCGAGGATTTGCCGACCTTGTCTAGTCAGCGAAGACGCTACTGCAGTGCCAAAACGTCCTAGCCCAACTACTAAGACAGCATCGCTGGCATGTTTACGGTCTAACAGTCCCATAGTATTCCTTGCATCAGCCGACGAGCATTCGCTCGTCAGGATAACGGTAGCGACGGTGTCGATTATTGAATGCTAACGCGCTGGCAGCAGTAACAGTTCCTACGCGACCAATAAACATCAATACCATCAACACTAACTTGGCAAATGGCGGTAGTCCCGCCGTGATGCCAGTAGATAAACCAGTTGTTCCGAACGCAGAAACTACTTCAAACATCACATCTTCTAGCGGTAGCTCGGTGACACACAAGATAGCAATAGTTCCTGCCGCCACTACTGTCAGCGCTAACAACACAACGGTCATGGCATGACGAATAGTTTCTTCAGGAATCCGACGACGCCCTACTACCACGTCCTTTTCGCCACGGATTTCTGCCCACATCACAAACGCTAATAGGGTGAAAGTTCCTACCTTGATACCACCAGAAGTACCAGCAGAACCACCGCCAATAAACATCAATCCCATATTGACTAGCAATGTTTCTGGGCGCGCTTGTCCATAGTCGATGGCATTAAATCCTGCAGTACGAGGAAAAACTCCCCCCGCGAAAGAACCTAGCAATTTATCCCATAAATTGCCGGTTCCGATTGTCCCCAAGTTACGCCATTCAAAAACTGCAAAGGCAAGTGTTCCTAACAAAAGCAAACTAATATGCCCCAGAACTGTAACTTTGGTGTTGACTGACCAGCGGCTTGGAGTGCGCCAGCGTCGTCGAATTTCATGGAATACCGGGAACCCTAACCCACCAGCCAGTACCGCAATACAGATCGGTCCGATAAGCCAAATATCGGTGGCAGCGCCCATTAGATTGTCGCTATAAAGCGCAAACCCAGCATTATTGAACGCTGATACTGAGTGAAAGATTCCGTACCACAGTGAGCTACCCCAGGACATATTACGTCCGAAGTGAAACCGTAGCGTCAGCGCGATCGCAATCGCAGCCTCTAGCGCTCCCATGGTTATCAGGACTGTTCGTAATAGCTTTTTTACTGAACCAATATTTTGGGCGTTACCTTCAGCTTGCAAGGTGAGTGACTGAGTAAGTTTCCAGCGTTTAGTGATCGCTACGGCAAGTAAAGTTGCCACTGTCATGATTCCAAAACCACCAACTTGGATCATGCCAAGAATTACCGCTTGTCCGAACGTACTCCAATAGGTAGCAGTATCGACGACGGAAAGTCCGGTAATACAGGTGGCGCTTACCGCAGTAAAAGCTGCGGTAAGTAAGTCTGCTGGTTTAGTACTATCTGCTGCCGAGATCGGTAACATTAGCAGACCTGTCGCAACGCATAGTGCGGCAGAAAAGGCTAGCGGAATCGCTCGCGCCGGGTGATTCATCACCTGTTTCCAGCTACTCATAACACCACTATTCTCGCAGTTGTAGCGGCTTTTCGTGGCAATAGCACTCAAAACCTATTGGGTACGAGCCGCTAACCGACGTATTCGAAGCCCTTGCAGCAGCAACGATGAAGCCATCGAAGCGCCCACACCTTCTCCGGCACGAAGCCGTAACTGTAGCAACGGTTCCAATCCGAGTTCTGCCAAAACAACTTGATGGGCACGTTCTCGACTCTGCTGTCCAGCAATCAAGTAACTATGTACCGCAGGCTCTAATTGTCGCGCTAATAGCGCACAGACTGAAGTCGCTAAGCCATCTAGCATAATCCCGGCACCACCCTGCGCAGCACCAATAATTACTCCGGTAAGTACACAAAACTCCGGACCACCTAGCTGAGCTAACAGATCTACTGGGCTGATTGCTGGCCGTCGTGCTAAGGCTTGCGAAATAACCTGAACTTTACGTTCCATCATGTCTTGATCTGAGCCAGCACCCATTCCTACCATTTCAGCAGGATCTGTTGCGGTGAGCGCACAAGCTAGTGCGGTAGCTATCGTGGTGTTTCCAACCCCAACTTCACCTAGTACAACCAGTCCAGTTTTTGCAGCAGTAGCACCGATGTCTCGTCCTGCCGCAATAAGACGTTCAACTTCTGATAGCGACATAGCATCGCTGGTTGCAATATCGCCTCGCGTAGCTAACTCTGAGCGGATATTGATCGCAGTTGGAATCGGTTCGCCAGCTACGCCAGCATCTACGACGAGCGTCGCTAGACCAGCACCGGTAGCAGAAACTGCTCCTATCGAGGTTCCTGCTACTGAGGCGAGCATCACATCTTTGGTGACATGGGTTGGATAGGCTGAAATATCAAGAGCTGTTACGGGATGATCGGCTCCAACTAAAACTAAAGTTCCGCTAGTAATATCGCTACCGCCGATGGCTGCGATCTTGTCCATTGCCCGGTCGAGGATTCCCAATGAACCTGGGGGTGAAAGCAGTTGATCGGCTTGATCTGTTGCAGCTACTACCTGTGCTGGCGCGGGAGCGCGTAAGTAATGTTTCAGCGCGGTCGGTTCTGTAGCTGGCCATTTTTCGCTCAGAATTATATCGTCAAGTGGTAGTCGACGAGACCAGGCTAACCGTTGTAGCCCCGGCTCAGGAGGCAGTTCGTCTGGCCAACCTAAACAAAGCCACCCTAAAGTTTCTACCCCTTCGGGCAAATCTAATAATTCTGCAAGTTCAGTAGGTTCAAAGAGAGTTACCCACCCCATACCTAGTCCGTGTGCTCGAGCCGTCAGCCACATATTTTCGATAGCTGCCGCACATGACCACATATCTGCATCGGTGAAGGTGGCGCGTCCTAGCACTCCCATAGCAGGTGCACGACGGTCACAGGCTACGACGATACCTAACGGAGCTTCTCGTAGCCCTTCTAGTTTCAAGTCGAGTAGCTGTTGTCCACGATCAGGTTCCATTGCTGAGGCTTGTTTGATTCGTAACGCATCAGCCATGGCAGCAGCCCGCTCTCTAGTTGGAGCATCAGAAATAATAATGAAACGCCATGGCTGACTATGCCCTACCGATGGCCCTAGATGCCCAGACTCGATAACCGTACGAACCAATTCTGCTGGCACTGGATCTGGCCGGAATCTACGAATGTCGCGGCGTGCCCCAATAACCTGACTTAGCGCCTCGATCGTTTCCTCCGGAAAAGCCCAGGAATCTGGTGCAGCTGCTCGTTCTGCTGCCGAGGTAGCATCTCCGATCGTAGGTCTGGGACGAGGGTAAGCAGTAGGAACCGTATTCGACATAGTCTCTAGCCTAGTGGACGCTAACAGTAGCTACTTCAGCAACTATCACTAGCTATTTTCTGATTGACTAACCAGAGGCTAGGTAACTATTCTGACTAAATAAATAAAAACTATCGCATGGCTCAATGTTGAATCTAGAAGCGGAGTTCTCAAATCATATGGAAAATATTATTAGAAATAGTCCGATAGGACCATTCATTGCATTTCTAGCTAGCACGTTTATCTTTCTACATTCTTTCACTATTCCCACCAATACTGTTGGAATCAAAGTTGCTGCAACTATTCCACTATTACTGGCAATCATCGGGATAACACTCCACTACCGCGCTTATCTCACCAAAAAAGAGTTAAAGCAACAAGAAACTTATCCGGTACATGTGGTTTTTTCTCTAATTATCTTGATTGCAAACCTAGTTTTACTAACAACCCGGAGTATAGAAATTTTCTACTTCCTGCCATTGCTAGTACTCACATACACCACAACATTTGGGGTTTTCTGGGGGCTAGGGGTTCCATTTTTTAAGCGCTAAGCTACTTTTTGACTATCGCGCAAGAGCAATACCTAGCCAAGCTACCAGTATTACGACACAAGTATTTATAAACCCAAGGATAAAAGGACGTATTCCGACTTTAGCTAATGCCGAAATTCGCACTCCTAAACCTAGTGCAAACATGGCACACGCCAGTAGATAGGTCTGCACCTGGCTTAATCACTGCCAGCACAGCCTCAGGAATCCAACCAGTTGTCGCGATACCTGCCGCAACCAGAAAACCAATAACAAATAACGGAACCAACGGTGGACGCTTGCCGTTACCAGCAATCCCTTGGCGGCGAACCCAAATCCCTAGCCCAGCAATCACCGGAGCCAGCATGAGTACTCGCGCGAGCTTCACCAATACTGCCGCTGCTAGCGCAGTACTACCGATCATGCCGGCTGCAGCTACAACTTGTGCTACTTCATGAGTGGAACCGCCAATAAAGAATCCCGCTTCTCGCTCCCCTAACCCGCTCAGCCTCGCCAATAGCGGCGTAAGCGGGATCATCAGCGAACCCCATAAAACCACTAACCCAATAGCGGTGGCTACGTCTTCTTCGTCTGAATCGAGAACTCCGTCAGCACCAGCTACCGCTGCTGCACCACAGATAGAAAACCCCGTCGCTATCAGCAACGTAAGTTTCTTAGGGATTCCTAGAAGTTTTCCAGCATAAACCCCAGAAGCAATACCAATCGCAACAATCGCAACTACTACTAGCAGCATCTTCCAGCCCAGCGCTGCAATCTGCGATAGCGACAGTTGCAGCCCCAACAAGATGATGCCTACTCGTAAAACTTTCTTTGCTACAAAACCAATTCCAGACTGCCAGCTCTGCGGAAGTGTCACCACATTAGTCACAATAATTCCAGCAATAATCGCCCACAATAATGGACTTACCGCTGGCAGTAGCAACCGCCCAGCCATAGCTACTAAACCTGCTAACGCACAAAACCCAATACCGGGAAGAACAGCTTTGAAAGAGCGCATATTAGAACGGCAGCATCCGCATGATAGGAGCTGGAATATGTTTCACAGCTAGCATCACCAACTGGAAAGTAGCTGGCGCCCAAATAACTGCTTTCCCAGAACGGACCGCTTTCACTGTGGCAGTTGCCACATCACTAGCATTCACAGTTAAGGGAGCTTCTTTCATGCCCGCTGTCATGCTGGTACGCACCATTCCTGGACGCACCACCAACACTCGTACACCGGTACCCCGTAGCGCTTCACCTAGCTGCAAGTAGAAACCATCAAACCCAGCCTTGGTTGATCCATAAACAAAGTTAGATCTACGCACCCGCTCCCCAGCCACTGAACTTAACGCAATGATTTGGCCTTGACCTTGTTTGCGCATTCGTTCGGCGAGCAACACTCCTACTGATACTGCGCCGGTGTAGTTAACTTGAGCAATAGCGACAGCTTTATCGTGGTTTTGCCATAGTTCCTCGGCATCTCCCAGTAAACCAAAAGCCACAATCGCAATGTCGATATCACCGTCGGCAAAGACTTTATCCAATACTGCCGCATGCGTATCGAAAGCTGTTGCATCAAAATCAACCACATCGATGCTTCTAGCTCCAGCTGCTTCTAGTCTGGCAACTGCAGGAGCTGGATCGCTACCGCCTGAGCGTGCAGTTAAAACAACCTGTGCTGGCGCTCCAGCAAGATATTCCTCAACAATCGCTAGCCCAATATCAGAGCTACCGCCCAACAATAGAATCCGCTGCGGATTACCTACGGCATCGATCATGATCGGTCTCCTTGCTTTTGCAATATAGAAATTAGGTTAGTTCAAGACGTCGAGCCATATCGGAGAGGAATACTCCACTTGGATCGATACGACGTCGGGTAGCAATCCATTGATCGATACGCGGATACATCTGGTGGAAATTCTCTGCGCTAGTACGCGAATCTTTAGCGGTATAAACGCGGCCACCAAACTCTAGGATCATCACATCTAGCCGATTCACCAGATCATTTAGTCCCGGTTTTATTGGGAAATCTACGCACACATTCCATCCATGCATCGGGAAAGATAACGGGGCTTGGTTCCCGGGGCCAAAAAGTTTGAAAACGTTCAGGAAAGAGTAATGTCCCGATTTTTGTATCGTCCGAATAACCTCTTTGAAAGGTTCGACAGCATCAGTTGGTACTAGCGTCTGATATTGCAGGAACCCTCTAGAGCCGTAGGCGCGATTCCACTCTCCGAATAGATCTAATGGGTGATAGAACTGCGTCAAGTTTTGAGTTTTTCCGCGATAAGTTCCCGACTTGCGATACCAAAGTTCTCCAATCGGTTTGAAAGTGAACTTATTAGCCAACCCATTGGGGAAAATATCTGGCAAGGTCAGCAAGGTGGGAGCATCAAAAGCTAACGGATTCCGCTGCAACTTCAGCGGTAGTTGATCTACTGTGGCAAGATTTCCGCGCGATATTGCTGCCCGACCCAATTTAGGTTCAGGTGAAATAGCATCAAACCATGCCGACGAATACTCGTAGCGGTGTTCTGATCCGTCACAGTGAAAAGCGATAGTTTCATCAAGAGTATTTGTGACATCACCGTCGGCAATGAAATAGGCAGTTTCGGTGCGCGTCATAGCGATAGTTGCTCGCACAATTACACCGGTTAATCCGATACCGCCAATTGTCGCCCAAAAAAGCGAAGCATCTGGATCGTCGCTACTGCCATCGGGTTTTAGTTGAAGTAACCGACCGTCAGCAACCACCAAATCCAAGGAAAGAATATGATTTCCAAAGCTACCGGAACTGTGATGGTTTTTCCCATGAATATCACACCCAATTGCACCACCGACTGTCACTTGGCGTGTGCCCGGAAGCACCGGAACCCATAGCCCATACGGCAAGGCAGCCTTCATCAGCGCATCTAAACTCACCCCGGCATCGACATCAACGGTCGCCGCCTCTGGATCGATGGCATGAATGGTTTGCAGTCCGGTCATATCTAGCACGACGCCGCCGCCATTTTGTGCGACATCACCGTAAGAACGCCCTAGCCCCCGCGCTACGATCCCGCGATCTGCCCTATTAGCTGCTTGGGTGACTGCATCGATAACTTGCGCAACATTTTCTGGACGTAAAACTTCCGCCACGGTACCTGCGGTACGTCCCCAGCCAACGAGCCGCTTTTTCTCACCAGAATCGCTCACCTTCTAAGGCTAGCTCGCTGTAGCGACAAAACTATCCCAATGTCATAAAGCGACACCAAAACTTTAGTTAATGCCATAGAAAAGTCGGTCAGTTACAGTTCGCCCATGGCGAGCTAACCGCTGCTGGTCTTCTTTCAGCAGTGACCATTCTGCTGCCCCATAGCCCATAAGCACCGCTACTGCCGCCCCATCGCGTGGATCGGTTGGCAAGGTATCGCTACTACGTCCTCGTACCAACATGGTCGCATTACGTGCTCGGGACGCAAACCGCCATGCTGCAGCTAACGCAGCGGCATCTTCTGAGGTAATTAGTTCCAGCTGCCGCAATTTTTCCAATGCTGCCATAGTGCCAGTTACCTGTAGTTCTGGATATTGAGCCGCATGTGTTAATTGCAGTAACTGTACTGTCCATTCCACATCAGAAAGTCCTCCGGGCGATAGTTTTAGATTATCGCTACGCCCTCGAGTTCGTTCTGTCTCCATACGTATTTTCAGCCGTCTCATATCCAGCAAGGATTCCTCAGACGGGCCTGCTTGCGGTGCTCGTAGCCACTGTATCTGTTGTAGAAAAGCTGTGGTGACTTCAAGATTACCCGCCCCATGCGCAGCTCGTACTAAGGCTTGTGCTTCCCAGGCAGCTGACCAACGTCGATAGTACGAGTCACAACTAGCCAAACTCCGCACTAACGGGCCATTTTTCCCTTCCGGACGTAGCTCGGCATCAATCAAGAGCGCCGGTTCAGTTCCGGGAGCAGCCAATAGCGTTCGCAGTTGTTGCACGATCTTGGTTGCTTCTGCAATATCGACGTCATCTGCTACCACATATTGCACATCCGCATCGCTGCCCCAGCCTTGTTCACAACCGCCCCAACGCCCCATCGCAATTACTCCGATGTGGCTACCTGCGCAAGCATTTAATGCAGCATCAATCGTGGCAGAGGTTAAATCTGATAGCCCACTACCGACCGTATCCAGATCTGTGATCTGCAATACGTCCCCTACGCTGATTCGCAATAGCTCTCGACGTCGTACCGTTCTTATAGCCGCAATAGCTTCACTTACTGACGATTGCCGCGACGCTACTGCCGTCATTTCAGCAGCAATAGCGGAAGCTGATCGTGGTATGAGCAGCGTTTCATCTGCCAGCATGGCAACTGCCGCCGGATCGCGCGTCATCAAATCGACTACGTACCGGCTACGCCCCAAAACTGTTGCCAGCCGCTCAGCCATAGCTCCTTGGTCGCGCAAAGCTCCTAAGAACCATGGAGAATCTCCTAGCGCTTCGGTCAGTTGGCGGAATGCTAGCAATCCAGCATCTGGTTGAGGAGATTGCGCAAGCCACCCCAATAGCGCTGGCATTAGCGCCCGCAAAATTGCCGATGCGCGGCGCAGTCCACAAGTTAGTGAAGCGATATGTCTTAGTGCTGCTCGCGAGTCTACGAACCCTAGCGATGTCAATCGATCACAGGCAGCATTATCAGTCAGCATTAAATCGCCGGAGGGAACTTGTGCAACTGCTTCCAGTAGCGGCGAGTAATAGAGTTGTTGGTGAAGTTGTAGGACTCGTGGGCCAGTAGTTTTCCACAAAAACTCTGCATCGCTGTAGGAAGTTTGTCTACTAAGTTGGCGCGAGAGACGTCGAAGTGCTGTTGGATTGTCGGAAAGTAGATGTGTTCGTCGGAGCGTCACTAGCTGAAGACGATGTTCTAGCACACGAAGTAAGCGGTATTGCTGCGCTAATTCTGCTCCATCGCTACGACCAATATAGCCACCATCTGCCAATGCTTTTAGCGCCGGTAGTGTCGCTGGGGTTCGTAAATTATTATCAGTTCTTCCATGAACTAATTGCAGAAGTTGCGCGGTAAACTCAATATCACGCAGTCCTCCCGCACTTAATTTTATATTTCGAGTGCGCTCTTTGAGCGGCAGGAGCGATACTACTCGCTGCCGCATTGCTTGGCATTGGGAAACAAATCTTGGCTGGTCACCTACTTTCCAAACCAGTGGGGCAATCATGGCACAAAATGTTTCCCCTAGTTCTTGATCCCCAGCGGCAGGGCGAGCTTTTAGCATCGCCTGAAACTCCCACGGTTGCGCCCATTTTCGATAGTACGAATCCATTCCAGCCATAGTGCGCGCTAACGGCCCAGCTTTTCCTTCTGGGCGTAGTCCAGCATCGACAGCCCATATGGTTCCAGCTGGTGTGTGTGCTGAGCAGATTCGCATCAACGCCGCAGCGATCAAATTTCCTTGGGCTATGGCTTGGGACTCAGTTTGTCCAACGACAGGTTCAACCACAAATAGCACATCAACATCTGAGACATAATTCAGTTCTTGGGCGCCGGTTTTCCCTAAAGCAATGATCGCTAGTTTCGGGGTTACTCCCCCTACTTCTTTGCTAGCTAGCACAAGAGCTGCCGCCAATACGGCGTCGGCAAGATCAGATAATTGTCGTGCTACTACTTCAAGGTGCGCTGTAGCGTCGGTAGCGGTGAGGTCTAGTGCTGCAATCTGTAGTAGCCACCGACGGTATATCAGGCGTAGTGAATCTGGATTATCGACGGCCGATAGTTCAGCTATTAGACGTGCTCGCGATGGGATTGCGAGCAGATTCTTTAGTACTTTCAAGTCTTCTGGGACCGCCCACAGGTGTCGCCCTAATGCTTCACTGGCGCTTACGACAGCAAGTAGTCGTTGAGTAAGAATGGGATCTTGTCGCAAATCCTCAATTAGTGTTGGCTGATTTTCTCTAAGTCTTTCTAGCGTTGCTAGTGTTGCGTCGGGATCAGCGGTATCGGCAATATCGTCAATAAACCATTCCCACGTTTTTGCCACAGCAGCAATACGCCGTGGCTGCAGAAAACCGCGTCGAGCTAGTGCCCCTACGAAGCTATCTGTCCGATCCATGGATTCAAGCTAAGCCATGGATCGGAACTCCCTCAACTTTTGATCAAAATAATCACCAGGTTTTTGCTATTTGGTTTTGCAGACAACATAGGCTTAGGAACTATCTATAACTTTGAGGATATTAACGGCTCTTCACAATTGGGGGTGTAGTTGGGGTCTGAATCCGCCGGCTTCGAGTAGTGATCGGGTGATGTAGTTGGTGAGGTTGCGGAAGCCGAGTGCGGTGCCGCGTAGGTGTTCCAGTCGTCCGTTGATCGCTTCGGTGGGGCCGTTGCTGGAACCGGTGTGGTCGAAGAACGCGAGGATGTCGTCCCAGCGTTTGGTCAGGGTCCGGCCGAGTCGGGCGACCTCGACCAGGCTGGTGGGGACTGCTGTGCTGATCGAGTCGATCAGCCGGGCCATGATCTTATTCCCCTCCTTTCGGCTGTTGGCGCGGTAGACGGTAATCATGCGCTTGTAGACGCCCCCGGTGACCTCGAGTTCGACATGCCGATCATCACCGAACAGCTCGTCCAAGCGGTGTCGCTGTTTGTCGTTGAGGAGATCGGTGCCGGTGTGAAGGGTTCTGCGGACTTGGCAGAGCGGGTGGTGCTTGCGCCCGCGGATGCCGTGCAGTGTGATCTGGACCCGCCTGCGGCAGACGCGTCACCAGCGAGTCGGATCACGTAGAAGGGGTCCATCACCGCTGTGGCCTTCGGGATCTCCTCTGTGGCGGCTGTTTTGAAGCCGGTGAACCCGTCCATCGCGATGATCGTGATGCCGTCGCGCCAGGCTTGGGGCTGTTCGGCCAGCCACGTCTTGAAGGCCTGCTTCGAGCGGTCTTCGACCATCGCCAACAACCTCGAGGGCCCGATGCCGGTGGAGGCGGGGGTGAGGTCGATGACCACGGTGACGTACTTGTCACCCTTGCGCGTGTGAGGCCACACGTGCCCACACTCTTCGCAGCGGTAACGACGTAGCCGGACCTGCAGGGTGGTGGGCCGCCAGCCGAACGGCACATGCGCCAGTTCGCGAGTGACACTGTCGCGCACCAGACCCTGTCCGCCGCAGCGGTCACACCAGTCATCCAGCAGGGTCGGGCACACAACAAGACGGTCCGCTCAGGTGTGAGGTGCTGCCCGGTGACGGTCAGTCCGAGGTCGTCAAAACGGCAGAACGTGGTCAGATCAGGCGAGGTGAAGGTAGCGTGGTCCATGTCGAGGTCTTTGGCGATGGCTGTGCAGGAACTCCCACCATCCCAAGGACCTCGACCCGCATCCAGGCCCAGGGATCAGCTACCGATCCACACCCTCATCTGTGAAGAGCCCCAAATCTTCGATAACGGCGCCTGTCGCAGTTGGTGGGTGCACATGGTGCGACGCAAACGCTGTGCGACGGGCAAGTCATCACGGTCGACGGCACGACAGGTACGTTGGCATGCACTAACTTTGCTGGGCAGGCCGTGAACCTGCTTGAAATTCACCAGTACCAGCACAATCGACGCAGCGGCGCACTGTACGGATCAGTCTCCGCCCAAGGCTGGAAGGACAACACTGGTGAGAAGGAATTTTTGTGCCACCGTAATTGACCCCCCTATGACCGTTCCGCATCCAAACCTGTTCGGTTCCATGCCATGAAGTAAGTGCGCAGAAAAATGCTGGGATGAATGGAACCGGACTTCAATACTTGTGAATTCGATGTATGAAGCCTTGAAGATCGACTCCTTAGCACTGAAGAGTGCCTTATCCCAGTGACAACCGCTCTCAATCTCAGGCATAGCTGCTCTTTCTGCAACTGACAAAGATGCGTTCGAGGACCCCAGCGGGGAGAGGGGCATTCGGCTCCGCATCGATCCCGAGAGACGCTACGTGGCTGAGATTTGCCACGGCAGCGGCACGGTAACCAAGGCAATGCGTAATTGAGTCAGCGACGTCTGGGGGCAACAAAGGTTCGCGATGCTTTCCGGTTGGGATTACCTGAGGAGTATCCCCTAGTTTAACGAGCGCGCTACGGGCGCAGCTCCGCGCGGAGTAATACTCCCGCTGGCGCGATGCCACCGAACACTGCATCGCGTGAGCTTCTTCGGGATATGGGATCGTCGTTACGGAGGGCGCCCCTGTTTCTTCGCCGCAGCAAACGTAGGTAGGAAGAATACTTCCCAGCATGGACCGACTCATGCACTTGGCAACTGGCGCATCGTTAGCACCCGGACTTTACTTCCGACGCTGGCAGATTCCTCAGATTGGCACCGAGAAACTCCAACAACTCCATGCTTGATTCGGACGCGTGCAGACGCAGAAGAGCTCCATGCGCCGGGTCAAGATGAAACAGACGTAGCCGGTCAAGGTCAACCCCAAGTAGGCGGCACATCAGCCAGCTGTAAGGACCACCATGGGACACGATGACTATCTTCTTGCCGGCGGATTGGGTGACGATCCCTCGGACAGCCTCGACGACGCGATCGACGGCGGCTGCCATGGACTCCTCGCCATCGATCTCTAGGTGCTCGGAGCGGGACAGGAGCGCGGCCGCCTGATCTCCAAAGTGCTGGGCAACCCCCTCATAGGTCAGCCCCTCGAAGCAATGAAAGTGACGCTCCCGCAAGCCATCCCAGGGAATGAGCGGAATCTCGCCGACTGCGGCACGGACATGCTCGGCCGTCTCAATTGTTCGCCGAAATGGCGAGGCATAGATACAGTCTGGCCGCCATAGGGCGATCTGTTCCGCCATTTCTTGTGCCTGCTGGTGGCCTTCAGTCGAGAGCCGACTTACATCGTCACTGCCATATTCTAGGCCGCCAGTATGGGCGTGCCCGTGTCGGATGAAGAGTACGTCGCAGTGCACCTCAGTGTTCGGCATGAGTGAGCGCCCCTGACTTCCCGGACCCAATGAATGCTGTCGCCCGTGGGGGAAAGTGCGCCCCCCCGGTGGATTTTGGTCTCTTCAGTACCTCGGCCGACGTGAAGCAGCATTGCAGAGTAGTCGCCCGAGATTCGGATCGGCGTGTAGTAGCCGAGCACAAAATATTCGAAGGGAATTGATTGATCGGCGGCACTGTATGAGCGGCAGTACAAGGCACCCTCGTGCGCCAGCACGGTGCAAGCGCCGTGAATCTCGCCCCGACGTGGGCATCGACGCTAAGAAGAGCGTCCCCAAAGACGTCGACCTGACCTTGAATGAGGGCGCTCCATTTCGGCCGCATCACCCATGCCGCCGTGACTGGCCTTATGGGCGGCAAGGAGTCGGGCGAGTTGAGGAATACGTTCGGTTGCTGGGCAGACGTTGACGATGGCTCCCGACTGCTCGAACTGATGCAGTTCTCGGCGAATTTTGTGACGCCTGCTAACGCTGAGTCGAGCAAGCCACGAATCGAACCCTTCGTCACCAACATCGATAATGCCATAGCTATCACAGGGCAGGATCCTGGCCGCGGGGAAAGCATCAGCGACGAGGGTGGCCAGACGCTCATCGAGATACGACCACATGAGAATCTCTGCCGGATCCATTGATTCGCGGGCTGCCGCGGCGGCGCACATCAGGTCTTCCTCAGCACCCGCCGCGATGAGGGGTGAAAACCATCCGCTGTTCCATGATCCCGCCATCACTGTCTGCGCATTTTCCGGCAGCGTAACGGTGGGTTTGAGAAGGCGGGTGACGTGGTCGTCTCCGCCGCCTGTTCGTATACCACGTACCAGCGGCAAGGCGGCCGTGGTGCGTTCGTCACGCGCGACTTTGACGAACTCGGCGCGGCGTCCATCTGCTTGCGCCTGCTCATAGAGGGCCCACCATTGTGGTGACCGATATACGGACCCGGCATCGGCGACCAGATCGCCATCGATCCTTGGACAATCCGACGTGAACGTGACACGAAGAGCCATGTCTTTCCATTTTCCTTCCGCCGAGCCGCTTCATGAGTGACCGTAATAGCGGGCAAGACCGACGCCCTCTTTCAAAGCGGAGTCGAGTCCGCTGTCATGCTGAAGGCGTTCCGAGCGCAATGCGTCGTGCTCGGTCAGCCATGCATCGGCGACCCAAAGAAAGTCCGTCCTGCGTCGACGATGAGTTTCGATCGAGCATTTGAGGGTGTCGGGACTGCCGTAAAGATCGAGTTGCCGATAGCCGTCGATAGCCGCGTGGTGTACGGCGGAGAGAGCGAGGAACTTACCTGGGGATAAGTGTCGGTACCTCTGGTCGTAACTCCACTCCATCATGTGGAGGGTGTCTCCCACGCCAGCATCGATGCAGTACGCAACGGGTGTGTCTTCGCAAAAGGCGACCCCTGCCGTATAGGACCCGCTAGAGAGAGTGGCCTAGAAGAACTCCTCCTCACCATCGAAGATGCTGCATCCCATCTCCGTCTTCCAAGAGTGGCGATCAACCTCTCTAAACGTCGAGCGCTTCTTCCGGGTTCAGGCACCTCGCTTGAACCCGGGTCTGCCAGCGCGCTACCACGGAACCGCGGACGCCCGCGGCGGCAAATACTGCCCACTCTTCCTCGAGGCCTTCGACCTGAACCGACGGCGACCCCGGACACTCCCATGACGTGACCTGCGGCTATGTCGTCAGCCAGGCGTGGGCGCGTGCAGATGCGTACGTCAAGGGGAAGTACACCGCTTGGGCTCCGACCTCGTCGCATGCACGCCGGAGCAAGGCGCCAATTTCCTGAGCAGCTTCACCGTCGGTACAAGAGTCCGCCGTCACGGCCCCACCGGGAACCAGAGTTTCCCACATATTGCCGTCGCGCTGCTTCAGCACTAGCCCTACATGCTGATCGCACCCAACCCAGGTGGACTGCCCCCGACGTCCAGCTAAGTCGAGAGTGGACTGCACGATCACCGGGAGTTGCCGGGGCACTTCCACCACGGTTTCGGCTAGGTGGTTCGTCAGATCAGTCCCATTCATGCTTGAGTCGCCCAAGCCGCCTTAATTCCCTCATCCATGCGGCCCAGCAGCAAGCACACGAGGCAGATTGCCAGGGCGAGGGCTCCGGACGTCACCATTACCAGCTGGTCGCCCAACTTCGCCCCCAGCTAGCCGCGAGATAGCCCAGCGGTGACGGCGCCAATGCCATCAACTGGATAATGTTGATAGCGCGGCCCCGAACGCTTCCGTCCACGACGGTCTGCAGCAGGATGCTCAGCACCGTCGAGGTAAGGACCGAAGCCCCCAGGAGACTGCCCGCAAAGAGAATCGCCGCCGGATTGTCTGTGACGCTGCCCATAAAAATGGCACCACCACACATGGAGATTGCTCCCGCAGACGCGGTCAGGGCAGGCCTACGGAGTTCCTCGTATTTGGCCAACACCAACGAGCACACCACCGAGAAGAGGCCTTGGGCGCCGAGGACAAGACCATAAGCTTCGCCACTCAGGCCCTGATGAGCGATCACACGCGGGAGAAGCACGTAATAAGGCGAAACACAGAACAGGTTTATGGCCGCAAAGATGATGCCCAAATTGAGCAGCCACCGCTTCTTCATCACGTAGTCAAAGCTTTCCTTGAGCCCCTCCCACGAAATCTTGTCCAGTTCGACGCCTCCCGCCCGCTGCCAGTTCAATGCCCACAAGAACACAAATGAGACCGCGAAGGTAAAAGCATTGAAGGCGAGCGCGAATGTTGGTGACCACACCGCCAAGAGGCCACCCAGGGCAGGTCCCGCCATCGTCATGATGCTGAAGGTGGCACCGTCAACCGCGTTAGCGCGAGGAATAAGGCGCTCAGGCACCACGTCACCTAGCAGGGGCGCGTAGGCAGGACCGTAGAAAGCGCTTAATGCCCCCATCATGCAGGTAGTGACAAGGATGACCGGCAGTGTCAGCAAACCCTGCCACCACAAGAACGCCAGCATGCCCACGGCCACGGCCGATAATCCGTCCGTCACGAGCAAAATCTTGCGACGAGAAAGTCGGTCGGAGACCATGCCACCGAGGAGAAGAAGCAGCACCTGAGGCAGTGCGGTGACCGCCAGCATCGCGCCCATCGCAAGGGCGGACCCGGTCAACTTGTACACCACCCAGGCCAAGGCGACCTCATGGATGGAATCGCCCAATCGGCAGAAATTTCGCCCCACCCACACCAATAAGAAACTGCGGTTGGTCCACAATTCGCTCAGCGTGGCTTCTGGTGCCTGATCGAGACTATTCTGGACGAAGACAGCACCCTCCTCGCTGGAGGTAACGGGTGCCGATGTCTGTGCTGCCTCTTCGGCAACCGACTCCATGGACATGGTTTCTTCCTCTCAAAAGGTCCGCGCGAGCGTGACTACTGCTGCTTGAGCAACTCGCACACGAGGTGGATTTTGCTGGCCTGGGAGCGAACCAAGTCGGGATCTCCTGCCCCATCCACCAGTTTCTGTCCATGGTGTGCGACGCTCTCGAACTTGATGCCGAGGATCGACAGGAGCAGATCGTCGAGGGAGTAGGTCTGCCCGCCAGCCTCCGCATAAAGACCGAGCAAAGTGACGAGGCCTGCGCGCGTATCCGACCAGCCTGAACGATACAGAATCGTCTGGCCCACGACCGCAAGATCGTGCAGAACCGAATCCCATCGCACGGACTCCCAGTCGATCAGGCCCGTGAGCTGACCCTGGTCATCTAGCCGCAAATTGGGGTACGACGGATCCCCATGAATCAGTTGCTGAGGCCCCTGAGACACCGTTGCGACATCCCAGAGGTCTAAACCTGAGGCAATCTGCGCAGATTCCTCATCTGTGTACGGAAGCGCCTCATGTATGAGGAGTTCCCGTGCGCGCTGAGCGTACTCCGCCGTGGGGGTTGCCTGCGAGCCAAATTTCTCCGGCAGGTGCGCCATCACCCGATGCAGCCGCGCCAAGCCGGCAGCCACGGATGCCAAGTCCTCATGGGATTCCGGTGAAGGCCTGCGCCCGTGCACCGATTCCGTCATGCGCCACAGGCGACCCTCGTAACTGACCCACCGCTCGCCACTGCGAGTTGAGACAACTCGCGGCACCTCGAACGAGCGGAGTTCGGACCGACTCAGGATGGCATCCACCGTTTCCCACTCCGCCCAAGCGCTCTCTTTGTCCGCCGCCAGCCACGCGTCCTCGCCCACTTGCCACGTGTCCTTGTTGAGACCGCTGCACTCGCGCCGAGGCTCCGCCTCGATTCCCCACTGGGCCAATACGGCCCGAGCATCGTGATCGCTGCGGGCCATCACATTTCCTCGCGGCAGTGCTGCCACAGAGCATCGACGTCGATCCCCTCCAAATGCCTCGGAGACCGTCGCACGCGCAGCGTCGTCCAAGACCAGGACGTAAGCATCGCTACGGATCGGCACGTAACCGCGCAACATCTTGGCGCCGTAGGCCGTCGGACCCATTTCCACCCGCTTCAAACCATGCGCCGCCGCATGCTCCAGGATGCGGTAGTAGCCGATCTCATAGTAGAGCGGTAGTTTACCGAAGGCCTCGTAATCGCCTCCCCACATCGCCGAGATCAACGTCTCCTCCGCATACATGGCGACGACGAGAATCGGCTTGCCAAGGGCGGACGACCAGCCTAGCTCCACGTACACACCGCCCGACGGGGGATTACCAATGAAAGCGAGGATGACGTCGGACTGAGTGACGGCGGCGTGATCCAGCGGAGTGCACACGTCAGCGGACAGCCAGGACCGCCCCCAGTCCTCGTTGTAGTGAGCGTTGAACACAGCGGCCCCGCAGGCCAGGAGGCGCTGACGGACAAGTTCGATGTCGCGTTTTCGCTCCGGCAGCAATGCCACCATGTCCTTATCCATCCACTGCGAATAGGGCGCAGCTAGAAAAATTTTCTTCCCCTGAAACATATGAGTTTTCCCCTTCAAAGAAGTCACGATTACGCGTGAGCCCGTGTCAATACTGGCGGCTACGTCCCCGCTCGTATCTGCGCCGGGAGGATCGCAGATACAACGACTAAATCACTGGACAACTGAGCAGTCCTGCTTTGTGTTCAAGACAGTAACAACAACCCGAACTTGGCCATCGCCCTCAGCAAAACTGACCGCCAGAACCCAACCCAGCAACACCCCAAAACACACCACACCCACAAACACCAAAACAACACTCACAACAAAACCGTTACCCAAACGCAACAAAGCAGCTAAACTCCAGATCATGGTTATTAAGGCAGATCGCAATACTGCCCAGTGCACTCAACTAATAAAAGATTTTTTAGAGCAGAACCACATCATCGGCGAGTGGCTAGAGACCCAATCTCCACTTACAACATCAGCAACAGTCGACAATCCCCTAAACCAGCTAGCTGATTTATGTCATACCGTCGAACAAACTACTGCTGCACTTAATAATCCCAGCAACAGACGAGCTGAAACTCTCGCTAAATGTTTATATAAAGAAGCTACTTTTCCGCAATCTGATACCAGTAAAAATTTACTCTCTCGGTATCAAATAGCTCTCGAAGGCTTATCATCTCTAGCCAACGCTAGTTTTCCTGACACTGTAGAAATAAATCACAACCCGATCCGCACATCAGACTTGTTGCGTTGGCAGACACTACGACTTGCCATCATTTGCGACGAATGGCAGTCCTACAGCCCAACTACTCCGCTACCGCTCAACCGCAACATTCTTTTTACGGCAGTACGCACTCTTGCAGAACTTATCCGCGAAGCCCACCCCGGAAAATCCGTAGAAGTTCGTATCCCGCCAGCAGTAGCCGTTCAAATTGCTAGCCCCAACGGCGACGGCAGCCGTCACACACGTGGCACACCCCCAACTGTTGTTGAGACTGATCCCCTAACTTTCCTACGACTCGGCGCTGGCACTATTAGCTGGCAACAAGCCCTCAATGAAAATAGTGTTATCGCTTCCGGCGTCCATGCAGATCTAAGCTGCTGGTTTCCCTTAAACTTAGGTAACAACTAGTCTCTAAAGCACTGGCAACAACGTCGATAGTTCTAGTGGGGTTACCTGCTTACGATACGCCTCAAACTCAGCTCTCTTATTGCGCAAAACATAATCAAAAACGTGCTCTCCCAAGGTTTGCGCCACCAACTCTGAGCTCTCCATAACCGATACCGCTTCGTCGAGATTGCGCGGTAATGGTTCAATGCCCATCGCCTTACGCTCTCGCTCTGATAGCGACCACACGTCATCTTCAGCGCCAGCAGGTAATTCATAGCCTCGCTCGATACCAGCCAACCCAGCATTTAACACACAAGCAAAAGCCAGATAAGGATTAACAGCAGAATCTAGTGACCGTAGCTCAATACGAGCGCTCGATTCCTTGCTCGCCATAGGAACTCGCACCAAAGCCGAACGATTATTACGCCCCCAGCAAACATAGTTAGGGGCCTCACCGCCACCAGCTAACCGTTTATATGAATTAACCCACTGATTAGTTATGGCACTCATTTCACGCGAGTGACGCAGCACCCCAGCAATAAACATTCGGCCAGTTTTAGATAGTCGATACTCAGCAGCCGCATCATAGAAAGCATTACGCTCCCCCTCAAAAAGCGACATATGCGTATGCATACCCGACCCCGGATATTCAGTAAATGGCTTCGGCATGAAGGACGCAAAAATACCCATCTGCGCAGCAACTTCTTTGATTACCATCCGGAAAGTCATGATGTTATCTGCCGTTGTTAGCGCATCTGCATATCTCAAATCGATTTCGTGCTGCCCTGGTGCTCCCTCATGATGAGAAAACTCAACAGAAATACCCATCTGTTCCAGTTTTGAAATAGCTCTACGCCTAAAGTCTGATCCGATAGAAGAAAACGTATGATCGAAATAGCCACCACGATCAACCGGAATAGGCGTACCACTTTCGGCTTCCTGCCGGAAAAGGAAAAACTCTATTTCTGGGTGCGTATAAAAAGTAAATCCCATATCAGCAGCTTTAGAAAGCGCTCGCTTTAGAACAAAACGTGGATCTGCGAATGCTGGCGAACCATCTGGAAGGCGAATATCGCAGAACATCCGGGCAGTAGTCTCATCGTCTTCACGCCACGGTAACTGCTGGAACGTAGCTGGATCTGGGTGCGCCACCATATCTGACTCATAGACCCGGCTGAAGCCTTCAATAGCTGAACCGTCAAACCCAACTCCTTCTGCGAAAGCACCTTCTAGCTCGGCTGGCGCAATAGCGACAGTCTTTAGAAAGCCCTGCACATCGGTAAACCACAAACGTACATACCGAACATCGCGTTCTTCCATCGCACGCAGTACAAACTCAGTTTGACGATCCATAGCTATAGCCTGCTCTATCACGTGTTTCAGGCGTATTACACCACACCCATAAACATTATTTTCACTCGTATTATCTGTGATTTTCTTCTGCCACCACTAGAGTGGACTAGGTGAGCATGATCAAGCCGTTTCCTGTTACCGCCGCACGCGAGGTACCTGCCTCCATCGTCCGCCCGCATTACGTAGGCAGACCTGCCCCGGATCGCTATACCGGCAGCCATGTGCAATCTGCCGAAACCATCGAAAAGATGCGGATCGCAGGAAAAATCGCTGCAGGCGCCAAATTTGCTGCCGCAGCTGTTGCCCAGCCCGGCATCACCACCGACGAAGTAGACCGCGTAGCCCATGAATACATGTGCGATCACGGAGCCTACCCCTCAACTTTGGGTTACCGCGGCTTCCCTAAAGCCTGCTGCACTTCAGTTAATGAAGTTATTTGCCACGGGATTCCAGACCTACGCCCCCTCGAAGATGGCGATATCCTCAAAATTGATGTCACTGCTTTTATCCATGGGGTTCATGGCGATAACTGTGGCACCTTTGCGGTAGGAGAAGTTGACGAAGCTGGACGCCAACTCATCGATATTGGCGAAAAAGCTATGTTACGAGGTGTCAAAGCAGCATTACCGGGACGTCCAGTCAATGTTATTGGCACCGTCATCGAGAAATATGTTCACCGATTTGGCTATGAAACAGTTCGTGAATACACCGGACATGGAGTTCATACCGCTTTCCACTCTGGTCTAGTCATCCCCCACTACGACCACCCCGATTGGTTCAACGACATCATTGAACCGGGTATGACATTTACCGTAGAACCGATGGTCACCGAAGGCAGCGCCGCTAACGAACAGTGGGATGACGATTGGACAGTAGTTACCAAAGATCGCTCCCGCGTAGCGCAATTTGAACACACTATCCTCATCACTGACTCTGGCCCAGAAATTTTGACTCTGCCATGAGCTGGATTCAAGCAATTTCCGATTGGGTACTCGCTAGCGCCGGCGAATGGTGGACCTACGCCATTACTGCAGTCTTATGCTTCGTCGATGGGTTTTTCCCACCACTTCCCAGTGAATCCATCGTTATTGCCATGTCAACTATGGCGTTCCACGGCGAAGGATCAGTTAACCTACTTATCCTTTTTCCGCTAGCCTGCTCTGGGGCTTTTCTAGGTGATAACGCTGCTTTTTGGATTGGCAGACTCATGCCGTTGCGTCGCTGGTTTTCTGGCGAACGCGGCAGTAAAATTTTGGCTCGCGCCGAAAGTATGCTCTCAAACAAACCAGCAGCCGTACTGATATCGGCACGCTTTATCCCCGGCTATCGAGTTGCAATCAATATGACTGCTGGCAGCTTGGGAATGCCTTGGAAACGATTTGCCTTGATTGATGTTGCCTCAGTTCTAGTATGGGCAACATTCTGCCTAGCAATCGGCTCTGCAGCCGGAAAACTTTTTACCGGCAAACCATTACTTGGCATGTCCGTCGGGATCGGAATGGGCATTATTTTAGGCTGGGTTTTTGACCGTATTGCTAGTCGTTTTAGACAGCGTCAACACCGTAATAATGCTGTTTAAAACTCACTAACATCCTCCTGCAATTTCGTTACATTGACGAAACCAAGTTGCACGTTCTACAGTCCATGTAATCGATTACGTGAAATCGATTACAGACTTTGGCTCAAGGAGGTGCCTCAACGTGGTAACCCTGCGCGATATCGCCGCTCATGCTGGTGTGTCATCAGCTACAGCTAGCCGTGCACTTGCTGGACATAACAACGTCAGCTCTCAAACTCGGCGCCGGATCGAAGCCAGTGCCGCCGAACTCGGCTACCGTGTCAATGCCGTAGCCCGTAGCCTCCGCACCCAGCGCACCGATACCATCGGGCTACTATTGCCAGATATCCGCAACCCGTTCTTCACTGAACTTGCCTACTACGTCGATAAAGCTGCCGCACAAGCTGGACTTACGGTGATGGTTGGCAGCGCTGACGAGCAAAAGGAACAGCAAGATCGCTACCTTGATGCGCTAGCTCGCCACCAAGTAGACGGAATCATCGCCGTTGCCCAAGGTGAATGCAGTTGTATTCTGCGCAATACCTGTTCCGATATCCCCACCGTCTTCCTCGATCGTAATCCTGAACTTGACGGTATCGCTTGTGTCTCCAGCGACAACCACGCTGGAATGAGCGCCCTCGTTGATCACCTCGTTTCACTAGGGCACCGTCGCATTGGTGTTCTGGCTGGCCCCCAAATCACCAGCACTGGCCGCGAACGACTAGCAGCTATCCGGGAACGTCTCAGCTACCACCAAATTATTCTTGCCGACTCAGATATTGCCGAAGGTAACTTCCAGCTGGATTCTGGCGTCAGCACCACCGAAAAACTTCTCACCAACGATTCCTACGATGCGCTGATCGCCGCCGACAACCTCATGGCTTTAGGTGCTCTCAAAGTACTACGGCAGCATGGAATCCGCGTAGGAGAAGAAATTGCTCTTGCTTGTGTAGACGATCTCGAATGGTTCACCATGATCGAACCTGCCATCACCGTCGTTGCTCAAGACACTCAAGCACTAGGACAAGCTGTCGTTGCAAGCCTCATCGCTCGCATTAAAAACGAAGATGTCCCTTCCATCCAAATCCCTATGACGTTAATTCCTCGCGCTTCCTGTGGCGAGAAATCCCATCATAGTGACCCTGAGCCAACGGAGGTGACCCATGGGTAACGTCGTCCTACAGTTAAAGGGCGTCGCAAAGTCGTTCAACGGAATCCCTGCCCTACTCAATGTCGATCTTGATGTGCGTGCTGGCGAGGTACATGTGTTGCTAGGCGAAAATGGTGCTGGTAAATCCACTCTTATCAAGATGATTGCAGGCGTTCAGGAACCTGACTCTGGTCAAATCTTGATCGATGGAAAACCAGTACGCATTAACAGCACCACAGCCGCTGAAAAACTAGGCATCGCTACTATTCACCAAGAATTGAATCTCGTACCAACTCTGTCAGTTGCCGAGAATCTCTTGCTGGGTAGAACCCCCCGTCGTTTCGGGTTAGTTGATCGCAAAGAAATGGTGCGCCAAGCACAAGCAGCAGTTGATCGGGTTGGTCTTGATATCGACGTAGAATCTCCTGTCGGTAGCCTAGGAATTGCTCGCCAGCAGCTTGTAGAAATTGCTAAAGCGCTCAGCCAAAATGCCCGGATCCTCATTCTCGACGAACCGACTGCTGCGCTGACCCGTACTGAAACTAACGTTCTTTTCGATATTATCAAAGAGTTGCGCGACCAAGGCGTAGCTATGGTCTTCATCAGCCATCACCTAGACGAAATCGAAGAAATTGGTGACCGGATCACTGTCCTTCGCGACGGAGAATACGTCGATACCGTTGCCGGCGGCACCAACGAAGCCGAACTCGTTCGACTCATGGTTGGACGAGAAATCAGTAACCTTTACCCCCGCTCTGCTGGAGAAGTTGGCGAAGTATTACTCGACATCACCGACCTCAACAGCCACGGACTCTTCGACAATATCAACCTGCAAGTTCGAGCTGGTGAAGTCGTCGGGCTAGCTGGGCTAGTTGGCGCTGGACGTACCGAATTGCTACGAGCCATTGCTGGCGCAGATGGCTATGACTCTGGCTCTATCAAAGTCGCTGGCACTGCCATCAAACGTCGTAATGTCGCAGCAGGAGTAAGAGCTGGCATCGGACATGTTCCCGAAGATCGTAAAGGATCTGGGCTAGTACTCGAAGCACCTATCGTCGAAAATCTCGGCTACGCAACGCTACACTCCACCTCTAAAGCTGGACTGGCAGATCGATCTGGACAACGCAAACGTGGCACCGATGTTGCAGACCGGCTACGAATCCGTCGCGCCTCAATCGACCAGCAAGTGCGCTCACTATCTGGTGGAAATCAGCAAAAAGTAGTCTTCGGACGCTGGACCATGGCCGGTTCTCGCGTTCTCCTCCTCGACGAGCCAACCCGCGGCGTCGACGTAGGAGCCAAAGTCGAAATCTACGAACTTATCAACGACATCACCAGCAATGGCGGCGCCGTGCTTCTAGCTAGCAGCGATCTACCTGAAGTTATTGGCATGAGCGACCGTGTTGTGGTCATGTCCCGAGGGCAGATTACTGGTGAACTGCCCGCTACCCACGCTACGCAAGATGCGGTCATGTCCTTGGCCGTCAAGGAGGTTGAGTCTACCCGTGTCCGCTGACAATACTGCCACTACTAAAGCGACAACTCGCACTGCTCCCACAGTTGCCCGCCTACGTACTTTCACCACTAATAACGGTGCGTTGGTTGGTTTAGTTCTGATCAGTCTCGTGATGTGTATTGCATCATCTGACTTCTTAAGCACTCAGAACCTACTCAATGTTGGTGTGCAAGCTGCCGTTACTGCAGTTCTAGCATTTGGTTTGACCTTCGTCATCATTACCTCTGGCATCGACCTCTCCGTCGGCTCTGTTGCTGCACTCTCAGCAATTTGCGCTGGCTGGGCTGTTACCGCTGGTGGAATGCCTGGATGGCTGGCGTTGATTGCTGGACCGATCATCGGTCTAAGCGCTGGTTTTATATCTGGAACCGCAGTAGCTCGCGCCAAACTCCCTGCCTTCATCGCAACCCTAGCGATGCTCTCCATCGCCCGTGGTCTAGCGCTAGTAACCTCCGGTGGTCTACCTATTGCTATGCCTGACGCTGTTAGCTGGCTAGGCACCACCGTAGGACCAGTTCCGGTTCCGATCATCATCATGCTGATCGCGGCAGCTATCACCGCTTTCATTCTTAACCTTACTGTTTTCGGACGTTCCCTCTACGCCATTGGCGGCAATGAAGAAGCTGCCCGACTCGCCGGTATTCCCGTCAAGCAAACTCTAACTATCGCCTACGCGCTTTCTGGACTTTTTGCTGGCGTTGCAGGTCTAGTGCTAGCAGGACGTCTTGCCTCGGCTCAGCCCCAAGCAGCTGCTGGCTACGAACTTGACGCTATCGCTGCCGTCGTTATCGGTGGCGCTAGCTTATCTGGCGGTCAAGGCAAAGCCTCCGGCACGCTAATTGGCGCCTTGGTTCTCGCAGTTATCCGTAACGGCTTGAACCTACTAAACGTCACAGCATTCTGGCAGCAAGTTGTTATCGGCTTAGTTATCGCACTAGCTGTTGGCATTGATGCCATGCGTAAGAAGTAACCCTTCTTATCCCCTTTCTTACAACTACATATCGTTTTAACCATTTTTGTCACCACTTTTGGAACAAAGGAGTTTCCATGTCATCTCGTACCATTCGCTCACTCGGAGCCCTAGCCATCGTCGCTTCACTATCACTATCTGCTACCGCATGTAGCGGAAAGAGCGACAGCAACAACGGCAGCAGCAAGCAGGTAACGTTAGCGCTTTCTACGTTAAACAACCCCTTCTTCATTAGCGTCCGCGATGGCGCCCTTGAGCAGGCAAAAGCTGCTGGAATCACCCTCAACGTTGTTGACGCTCAGAACGACCCCGCCACTCAGGCCAACCAGATTGCTGACGCAGCTACCAAGAATCAGGCTGGCGTTATCGTCAACCCTGTTGACTCTGATGCTGCTGGCACTGCCGTCAAGCCTCTTATCAACACCAAGATTCCAGTCGTTGCTCTCGACCGTGCAGTAAACGGCGCCGAGGTCACCAGCTTCATCGCTAGCGACAACGTTGCTGGCGGTAGTCAAGCAGCTGACGCTCTTGCTAAAGCAATCGGCGAGACCGGTAAGGTAATCGTTCTTGATGGTGTTTCTGGCACTTCAGCAGCACGCGATCGTGGTAAAGGCTTCATGGAGTCCATCAAGAAGTACCCCAAAATCACTGTTGTTGCTCAGCAGCCAGCCGACTTCGACCGCACCAAGGGTCTCGACGTCACCACTAACCTAATGCAGAGTAATCCCGAAGTTACCGCAATTTTTGCTGCTAACGACGAAATGGCATTAGGCGCGATCAAGGCTTTAGGTTCCAAGGCTGGCAGCCAAGTTAAGGTCTTTGGATTCGATGGCACTGACGAAGGCCTCAAGGCCATTTCGGCAGGCACTATGCAGGGCACCATCGCCCAGCAGCCCACTATCTTGGGCAAGCAAGCCGTCATCATGATGAAGAAGGCTATCGACAAGCAGACTGTCGATGCCACTGTTCCAGTTGCTGTACAGACTGTCACCGCAGAAAACGTCAAGGAGTTCCTCAAGTGACAGCTGCTTCCGCTGGGCAAGTTGTGATTTTAGGGTCGCTTAATGCCGATATCTTCGCCCGTGTGCAGCAGCATCCCGCCCCCGGGGAGACTATCCTCGGGCGTGGGGGCGAGTCTCGCGCAGGAGGTAAAGGAGCTAATCAAGCTGCTGCAGCAGCTCTATGTGGAGCCCCAGTTCAGATGGTAGGAGCAGTCGGCGATGATGTTCATGCCATCACCGCACTAGCAACCCTGACCCATGCTGGCTGCAACGTAGAGTCGGTTCGCGTTGTGTCTGCTCCAACTGGTATCGCTCTCATCACGGTTAGCGATGACGGAGAAAACTCCATCATCGTTATCCCTGGAGCAAATGCTCATGTTGGAGAGCAGGATCTAACCGCACTAAGCAATATCGGTGCTGGAGATGTGCTAGTTATGCAAGGTGAAGTTCCAGTAGCTACTTGTGTTGCTGCAGCGAATCTTGCTACCCAGCAGGGAGCACGCGTAGTCATTAATTTGGCACCTGTGGTGGACTATCCAGCAGAAACTTTATTGCTGGCTAACCCATTAGTCATTAATGAACATGAAGGTCGAGGCGCTCTAGCTATCTTGGGAATTGAAGATCGTGAAGATCCCCAAGAAATCGTTATGGCATTGCGAACTGCAGGTGTTCCTTCTGTCGTCATGACTTTGGGAAGCAAAGGCTCGCTTGTGGCTGATCCTGATATCGAACTCGTACCTGCAATTGCAGTAAAAGCTGTTGATACTACTGGCGCTGGTGATGCTTTCACAGGAGCTCTTGTGGCACAGATGGTAACAGGTAAAAGTCTTGTCGAAGCAGCTAAAGTTGCTGCCCTTTTTGCCAGCGAAAGCGTTAAGCATGAAGGAGCCCAAGACTCATACCCAGATTGGAGATCCCGATGAAAAAGAGTGGCATTGCACATGCTGAGCTGAACCGGCAACTAGCGTTGTTGGGACACACTGACCGTTTCGTGGTAGCTGACTGTGGTCTTCCACTGCCACGAACTATGCCAGTGATTGATCTTGCTCTGGCAGCAGGTCAGCTTGATTTCCGCACTGTGCTTGACACTCTTCTTCGCGAAATTGTGGTTCAGAGACATGTCGTAGCTACAGAAGCAGCTACTTCCCCGGCTGGACAATGGTTCACTGATCGTGCAGAACTATTAGGTTCTAAGCAGACTGTAAGTCATGCCGAGTTTAAGGAGCTCTTATCTGGATGCGTCTTTGCTATCCGGACTGGAGAACAAACTCCTTATGCCAACGTGATATGTGAATCTGGTGTTCCATTCTGAGATAAAAGCTGTACCCCATCCCTAAATATGATGCGGGGTTCCCACCTTTGTGGGAACCCCGCATCATATTTTCTGCCACAGATTGCCAAAGATGCTTAAATCAAGCAAAAACTGCTGACTTTTCGAATATTGGGCAATCTGTGGCAGAAGGTAACCAGATGAGTCAGCCGATAAGCCGGGTTTTGTGACGCAAAAGCGTCGGTGATCATCCATCTACGCCATACGTTGCCGCATGCCTCTAGCGACCTACCCGTCGGCTCGAGCGAGCAGCTCTCAAACACCGACTGTCTGGTCTTGCTCCCGGTGGGGTTTGCCCTGCCAATCTTGTCACCAAGATCGCGGTGAGCTCTTACCTCACCGTTTCACCCTTACCTCGTAAAAACGTGGCGGTTTATTTTCTGTGGCACTGTCCCGCGGGTCACCCCGGGTGGCCGTTAGCCACCACCGTGCCCTATGGAGCCCGGACTTTCCTCCCCGCATTGCTGCGCGGCGATCACCTGGCTGACTCATCTAGTTATGACGATAGTCTACCGCTCTTGAGCAATCCTTGCGACGTCAAAGGCTGCCGCACCAGATACGATGCCCTGCCATGATTCAGCTATGGTCTCCTGCGGACTTTGCTGAGTTGAGTCAATCCAGATTCCTAGGCCTGAAAAAGCAGCAAATTCCCGCTCTACCCAGTCATACTGGTCGCCAACTTTTTTGATACCTCGTGCCGCATCTCTAGCTAACCCAACTGATCGCTGCGGAGCTAAATGTACGTAATAGCAGTGTTCTTGCGGCACCAGATCAAAGAAAATCTTGGCATGTCTAGGGATCAGCAGCGAATCGACAATCACCGCAAAGTCTTCGGTATAAAAGTTAGTTGTCAGCGCAGCAAGGTTTCGCCAACGTAGATCCAGTTGTCGCCATGATTCTGCTACTGGTTCTGTCCCAGGATTAACACAGCCAGAAACGGTGAAGGCGTGTTGTATGTGATCGCCTTCTAGCCAGACTCCCCTATCGCATAGTGCAGCTAGTCCTTGGGCTACCGTAGATTTCCCTGACCCCGGTAGCCCATTCACGATAACGATGGCTGGCGTACTCATCAGCGCTGTAAAGGCTTTCCAGGTAGCAGATCCTCTCCGGATGACGGCTGCGACTGTTTACGATGAGAACATCGTCTCGGACTTGGCTGTCCAGATGAGTGCGAATTTACTGACTCAAACAGCACTGTTCCTTGTGCCACATCTACTGCTACTAAAGTAACTTCTACTTCAGCCCCAAAAGCTATTTTCCCGCGACATGTCCCTTCAATTGCTGGATCGTCGAGAAGTACCACACCTTCTTCACCGTGGCGTGTCCCATCTAAACAGGTACCCCGGAATTGTTGTCCAACTCGAGAAGACATCACCATAGCTTCTACTAGGTTGACTACTCCACGCTCATATTTTTTAGCACGCTTATCGCATACTTCCATCTCTTGCGGCAGCGTCGCTAAAGCTGATAGACACCATTGCGGAATGGGTTCTTTCGCGCATAAAGCAGCACAAATCTCTAGCACATACCGATCGACGAGGCGTCGTAGTGGCGCGGTGGTATGGGCGTAGTAAGCGGCTAGGGCATGATGCTGACAATCTTCAGCTGGCAGTTCCCCATCAAAGCTCTGATAACGAGCTCCTCTAAAGAGTTGTGCGCATTGGTTCAGCATCGTTAGATGTTGGGATTTTTCAGGATCTAACGAACGTACGAATGTTGCATAATCCATGTCTTGCGGCCAAGAAATACGCAGGGCTTTTGCAGCTCCTCGTAACCTACCTAGCGAGGCATCATCGGCTGCTGGGAGAGTTCGCAATACCCCAACTTTTGCTGCCATCATCATCTGAGCGGCAGCCATTCCAGTCATCAAGGAGATCTGCGCATTCCAGCCTTCGACGGGTAACGACGAGCGATACTCTAGCGCCCACGAACCATCTTTTTCGATAATTTCTTGTTCGGGTATTGGCAATGAGATACCACCGCGCAACATCTCTAATTTCTCGCGACGTATGCCAACTTCTGCCAGAAGTTTAATAATCTCAGATGCGGTACCGGCGTCTAGATCATCTTGACAATCACGATAGGTGCGTTGGGCAATGCTTTTAACCATGGCTCGCTCGACGGTGGCAGTAGTTACTTCACCGTCTGCAGCTACTTGTAGCGTCCATACATATGCGGGGCGAGCTATCTCGTCAGCTAGCAGAGATGCGGCTTGGTGAGCTAGTTCTACTGGGTGCAGCGGCACATTGTTGCTGGGGGCGTAATAGGTGCAACCACGTTGATGTACTTCTTGATCCAATACGCTGCCTGGAGTTACCCATGCCGCAACATTAGCGATGGCATAACGCACGATATATCCGTCACCGCTACGTTCAATAAACATTGCTTGATCGAGATCTCTAGCACCTGCGGGATCAATAGTTATGAACGGTATCGAAGTCATATCGACGCCAATAACTGGTGCAGCTAATGCCACCTGATGTGCTTGAGCTAACGCTTGTTCAGAATGTTCTGCGGGAATTTCTAATTCGCTGCGTAGCCTTGCAATACCAGCAGCTATCGGGGCTGGAATTGTGTCAGAGACTTGAATACGAGGGCTAGGCATCGTTCCTCCTAAGAACAGATTTCACCACCACCTTAGCGGCGTTCTGACCTTGATGGGGAACAGGTAAGAAATGATGATGTTTTTCTTAGGCTCGACGGCAACGCCTTTGACCCTTTACTCTTAAGGAACAACACGAACAAGGAGTCTTAATGAAGGTCGATCCCTCCATCCAGGCCCGTCTGCTTGATTTGCAGGCGGTAGACACTGCCATAGCGCAGCTGAAGCACCAGATGAAGACTCTCCCAGAGTTAGAGCTTATTGCTGGCTCTAAATCTAAATGGTCTGCAGTGAGCGAAGATTTTGTTCGCGCTGACACTACTTATTCTGATATTTCTGCCACTGTTAAGCGCGCTGAAGCCGATCTGATTCCGGTACGAGAACGTCTTGCTCGCGATCAGAAACTTGTTGATGAAGGTTCGGTGGACGCTAAATCTCTTAAAGCTCTCGTAGATGAGATCGAGCATCTTAAAACACGTATTACTACGCTTGAAGACGCTCAGCTAGAAGCAGAAGAAGCTCTCGAGTCAGCTGCTGCTGCACGCGATCGTGCGGCTGAAGAACGTAAAGATCTACATGGGGCAATAAAGAAACTCATGGATTCTCGCGATCAGAAAATCCAGGATTTAGAAGCCCAGATAAAAGCTAAACTAGCTGAACGAGCACAGGTAGCAGCAACTATTGTTCCAGGACTGTTGAGCGCTTACGAGAAGACTGCTGTTCGGCTAGGAACTGGTGCTGCAAAACTAGATGGACATCGTTGTACTGGCTGTGGTCTAGAAGCTAACTCTGCCGATATGGCTCGCTACGAAGCTGCAGCAATAGATGACGTAATTCGTTGTGAAGAATGTGGACGAATCCTAGTTCGTCGCTGATTAGGCATTCCATCGCAGTAACGCGGGCGTCGTTTTCTCCCAGCCAAGGATCGATAACGATCCGGTAGCTAGAGGAAAATGTGCGCCCGCTGCTACGTCTAATTCGCACCAGAGAGCCGACATTGCTCGCAATGCATGTCCATGTCCAAAACAAAGGATTTTTTCGGCGTCGCTATGTCGCAGCGATACGACGAAAGCTCCTAGCCGTTTTGTCACATCAGCGATACTTTCGCCTTGGTTGAGTGCTGGTTTTTGTTGTCCAGAAACTGGCAATTCCGATAGATTTGCTGCTGGAGCACCATGAGTCCAGATTCGCCAGTGCGGTATTACTGTTTGGATTTGAGCAGTGGTAAGTCCTTCGCCAGCGCCATAATGCCATTCAACTAATTCTCCGCAGATCTCTGGATTAGCAAAGCCGGCTCGTCGAGCAGTCTCTTGGGCACGCTGGAGTGGTGAGCACAGTACTCGATCAAAACTCTGTCCAGCGAGTTTAGCGGCTAACGAGTCTGCTGCTTCTTTTCCTTCTACAGTAAGTTCCAGATCGGTAAGTGACGTGTGTTGTCCGGATCGCGACCAAGCTGTTTCACCATGTCGAACTAACCAGATTTCTGTCACGTAACGTTCCTCTCTTGATAGGAGAATATCCCCTGAACTACACCTGTTCTACTCCACTAACGTGTTCATGAACGGGCTCCCCCATCACGTTAACACCATTAGCCGTCTAGTATCAGTATGTCGTCATCTATCCCTCAGGAGTGCGCTATGAGCGAAGAACAGCAGAAATTGCCAAACCGACAGTCCCCATTTTCTGAAGCTTTTGTAGATTTTATTCCACAAAGTTGGGCACCGTATGACACCACACTTCCTGAGGTACTTCCAGCAAGCGAGTGGGCTGCGGCTCGTCGAGATCGACTTTCAGTAATGTTCCCCGGAGAACGACTCATAATTCCAGCAGGTGGTCTGAAAGTTCGTAGCAATGACTGCGACTACCGTTACCGTCCGCATTCTGCTTTTACCCATATGACTGGTTTAGGAACTGACCGCGAACCTGATGCGGTGTTGGTGCTAGAACCAGCAGGCGATCAACATAACGCCACTTTGTACTTTAAGCCGCGTGCTCCTCGTACTGATCGCGAGTTCTATGCCGATTCTCGTTATGGCGAAGTGTGGGTAGGCCAGCGTGAATCTCTGGAAGAGATGGCAGCAATGACTGGTCTCCATGTTGCCCCTATCGCAGATTTAGATGAGGCGCTGACCAAGAATGCCGAAACCACAGTGATGCGGGTTCTGTCACATGCAGATGCTGCTATCACCGCTAAAGTAGCTGCGCTGCGTACTGTAGAAAATGCTGAAACTCTCGACGAAGAACTCGAGCAAGCCTTATCCGAGTTACGGTTCTGTAAAGATGATTTTGAAATCGCTCAGATGCAGGATGCGTGTGACAAAACCGCTAAGGCGTTTGAAGCTGTTGTTGCTGATCTCCCAGAAGCGCTAAAGCGTGGTCGTGGCGAACGCTGGGTAGAAGGCGTATTTGGACTCTATGCCCGCCATGAAGGCAACGCAGTTGGATATGACACCATCGCTGCTTCTGGAGATCATGCAAATACACTGCACTGGATTCGCAACGATGGTGATCTCAAGAAGGGTGATCTGCTACTTCTTGACGCTGGCATCGAAGTAGATACGCTCTACACTGCCGACATCACTCGTACTTTGCCAGTATCAGGAACTTTCTCAGCGCCACAGCGTAAAGTTTATGAAGCTGTTTTAGAAGCTCAGAAAGCTGGTTTTGAGGCTTGCAAGATCGGCAATACTTTTGCCGATATTCATAAAGCTGCTATCGCTGTTATTGCCCAGTATCTCTACGATTGGGGGCTGCTTCCGGTAACCTCAGAAGAATCGCTATCGCCAGAAGGTGGGCAACATCGACGTTGGATGGTGCATGGCACTTCTCACCACCTTGGCCTTGACGTCCATGACTGTGCGCAAGCTCGTAATGAGCAGTACCGGATGGGAGAACTCAAGGCGGGCATGATCGTTACTGTAGAGCCTGGAATTTATCTGAAAGCTACTGACTTATTAGTACCTGAGGAATTACGCGGTATCGGAGTTCGGATCGAAGATGATGTGCTTATCACCGAAGACGGCCCAGTAATTCTTTCCGACAAACTCCCTCGCGATCCTGATGCTATTGAAGCTTGGATGGCTGGTCTATTGGGTGCCTAGGAGCACACTCTTACTCACTTTAAGGGGATTGATATGCCCACATATCGCCGTAATAGTGTCCCGCTCCCTCGGTTAGGTTCAACTCGTCGCTCCCCCTATGGGGCAACGAAAACACCTCGCGCTACCCAACCTCTTAGCGACGCTATCGTCGCTTGGGGTTGGTACGTTGATGGCGCGCGTCAAGAATGTACTGATCTTGCTTTTGCTACTGCCCGCGCTAACGATGGGCAGGGATTTGTTTGGTTAGGGCTGAAAGATCCTAACGATCAAGACATGGCTGAGATGGCGCGCAGCTTTAACTTGCACCCACTAGCTATTGAAGATGCGGTAGAAGGTCATAGCCGTTCTAAAGTTGAGCAATTCGACGATACGACCTTCGCCGTTGTTTCTACGATTACTTATGTTGATCACCCAGTACTAAATGAGGCTGCTGAGGTTGTCGAGACTGGGCAAATTATGATCTTCATTGGCCCAGGTTTTGTATTGACAGTCCGACGCGGAAACCACGCTAGTTTGTCTGGGCTACGGCGTCGTCTAGAGCAAGATAATGATCATGTTATGCGCTTTGGACCTTCAGCTGTTCTTTATGGCGTGATGGATCAGATCACCGATGACTACAATCAAGTTGCCGCTGATTTCGAGGCAGATATTGATGAGGTAGAGGAACTCACGTTTGCTAAGACTCGTACTCATCAAGTTGATACGGTTTATGGCCTGAAACGTGAACTTATCGAGTTCAAGAGAGCTGTTATTCCGTTAGGAACTCCCCTAATGCAAATGGCTACTCGTCCTTTTGCTCAAGTTCCTGAAGATATGCGCCCTTATTTCCGGGAACTATCTGACCACCATCTAGAAGTACGAGAATCTATTGCTTCTTTCGACGAAATTCTTAATACGCTACTGCAAGCTGCCCTAGCTCGCGCCAGCGTCGAAGATAATCAAGATACTCGTAAAATCTCTGCAGCTGTTGGGATCCTCGCTATCCCTACCACTATTTTTGGTTGGTATGGCATGAACTTTGAACATATGCCAGAGCTATCTCATTCATGGGGATACCCTGTTGTGCTGTCAGTAACAGCAATACTGATGGTCTGCACTTATTTATGGCTTAGAAAACATCGCTGGTTGTAGCCTCAACTATTAACTAAAAACACGGGGAGAACGATTATTTCGTTCTCCCCGTGTTGGTTAGATACTTACTTTTCGGTTGGCAGATATGTAGGTGTTTGCGGTGCAGCAGTTTTTGCCACTAGCCCAGAAAGTCCTGCTTTTTCTAGGATCTCACGGGCTTGTTGAGCAACTTTATGCTCTGCAACTACCTCATAAGAGTTAGCGAAAGTTTGAGTTAGCGAATTGAAATCTCGCTGTCCACGCATTACTGCATAGCTCATGGCTGCACTCAATGCACCGAATATGATGCCCAAACCAATACCTACTAGGAAGGCATTTCCCATGGTTGTGACGCGCAGTAAAAATAGCATTAGTGCAATCATCAAACCCGACATAGCGCCTGCTGCTGCACCACTTAATAGCACGCTCATCCAGCTACTCTTGCCTAAAACTCGCTCGTACTGACGTAGGTCAGTTCCTACAATAGCGATGTTCTCAACTGGAAAGTTTTCATCTGCTAGATGATCTACCGCTTTTTGAGCTGCTTGATAGCTATCGTAATTAGCAACTGTCATGGGGTATTCCAAAACGAAAGACTTCGGAATCTTAGGGGTAATAGTAGCCATATCTTAAAGGTAGAGAATCCATCATCACTTTGCGACAGTTTTGAAGTGAAAATCTAACTTATTTACCTAAGAAAAATCTTTTTATCCTTAGCTTTTACTCATCAATACTGTTCGTCACCGTATCCTCATCATTATCACTTCACTACTTTAGGAGAGACTGTGAGCAGTGTTTTGTCCGGAATGGGTCCTATTTTTTACGACGCCGGTGTCGCATTTCGGGTATGGGCACCTAATGCCTCCGAAGTCCAGATTTATGGTGACTTCAATGGCTGGGTTCCTACTGCGATGGCTCCCGAAGGGTCTGGTAACTGGTATCTGGATATTCCTGGTGCCTTAGTCGGACAGAAGTATAAATACAAAATTTGTCGAGACGGCAACTGGTTTGATCGAATTGATCCTCGCGCGCCGCAGGTCACCAACTCCGTAGGTGACGGTGTTCTTTACGATCATCGTATATTCGATTGGCAAGGAGACTCTTTTACACTCCCAGCTTTCAACGAACTTGTGATTTATGAGCTTCATGTTGGCTCTTTTCTAAAAACTAGCAGCGGCCCGGCGACTCTCTACGATGCGGTAGAACAACTTGATTATCTTGTTGACCTAGGCGTAAATGTCATCGGGTTGATGCCAGTGATGGAGTTCGCTGGCGACTATTCTTGGGGCTATAACCCTGCCCATATTTTTACAGTGGAATCTGCCTATGGCGGCCCGGATGCTCTGAAAACTTTTGTTCGAGAAGCCCACAAACGCGGTCTCGCAGTCCTAGCTGATGTCGTATATAACCATATTGGCCCCAGCGATCTTTCCACTTGGCAATTCGACGGGTGGAGTGAAAACGATAAGGGCGGTATCTACTTCTATAACGATTATCGTTCTGCTACTCCTTGGGGGGATACTCGCCCCGATTATGGCCGTAGTGAAGTTCGTGATTTCATCCGCGACAACGCCCGGATGTGGTTGCAGGATTACCACGTAGATGGACTTCGCTACGATATGACCCCTTACATAACCTCAGTTTCTGGTAGCGGCATGGATCTACCTGATGGCTGGTCATTGCTGCGTTGGATAAATGAATCATTGCGAGCTGATTTCCCGGGAAAAATTTTTATTGCCGAAGATCTTCATTCTGATCCACTAATCACTGATGACGGGCCTGATGGCGCATGTTTCCATGCTCAGTGGGATGCGCAATTTGTCCACCCAATTCGAGAAGCAGCTATCGTTTGCGCTGATACGGATCGTTCCATGTCACAAGTAATTTCTTCAGTTCTTTACCGATACAACGATGATGCATTTTCGCGAGTTATCTACACCGAATCTCATGATGAAGTAGCTAACGGCAAAGCTCGAGTACCACAAGAAATTGATCACAGCGATGCTGAATCGTGGTACGCCCAGAAGCGATCAACTCTTGCTGCTTCTCTAGCATTTATGTCTCCCGGGATTCCTATGATTTTTCAAGGACAGGAGTTCCTTCAAGGATCTTATTTTCAAGATTCGGTGCCCTTGAATTGGGCCCATAACGACAATTTCAGCGGAATCGTGCGCCTATACCACGACCTAATAAAAGCTCGTCGTAACCTTTCTGGTAGCACCCGAGGGTTGCAGGGACAACATACTCAGATTCTTCATCATGACGATTCTAAAAATCTCATCGCCTTTCATCGGTGGATGGACGGAGGTACCGGCGATTCAGTTGTTGTAATCGCAAATTTTGATGCCAATGCACAACCGTCGTATCAACTTCCGTTCCCAGCAGCAGGACGTTGGCAACTTCATCTCAATTCAGATGCCAACATTTATTCGGATAATTTCAGCAATTTCCCGGCATTTGATCTAGTCGCAACCGCCACCGAGCCTGCCGATGGTCTGGCTACTGCAACTATTTCTATTGGGCCATATTCGGTATTGGTGTACTCATATGCGCAGTAGGGGGTAAAGTCCAGATGTGCCAAGTTCGTCAATTTTCCTCTCCCGACTACGCGGGCTCCCTGTCGTAGATTCTGCTGGATCGCAAGTTGGCAAAGTTCGCGACGTTGTCCTACAGGTGCTCCTACCCGGACGTCCACCCCGCGCCAAGGGGCTTGTCGTTGAGCTTTTTGCGCGCCACCGCATCTTCGTTCCAATAGCGCGCGTTCACCAAGTTGATGCTTCTCAGGTTGCTATCACTGGACTAGTTGATACCCGAAAGTTTTCGCGCCGTCCTGCTGAAATGCTCGTTATTGAAGATCTTTTTGATCGACGAGTCACGGTCCGTGATGGTAGCGAAGCCCAGATTTACGACATTGGTATACGGCTAGTTGGTGCTCGTGATTGGGAGTTAGCTGAATTTGCGCTCACAGATCGTCCAGTTTTACGTTTCGGTCGTAAACCCCATATTCGGATTGTCGAGTGGACGCAACTGGTTGATCTTTCGTTCGCAGGTGTGCAAGATACCGCTACTATCGTGGCGCAGATGGAGGAAATGAATCCAGCTGATTTAGCCCGAGAACTGCATGATCTTCAACCAGCTAGACGAGCAGAAGTCGCTAATGCTCTCGATGATGAGGTACTGGCTGGAGCGTTGGAAGAACTCCCTGAAGATGAACAGATCGCACTTATTGAAGCGCTAGAGCCTGAGCGTGCCGCTGATGTGCTAGAAGAAATGGATCCTGACGACGCCGCCGATCTTATTGCTGAGCTTCGTCCAGAAAAAGCCGAAGAGCTGCTGGATCGAATGGAGCCAGAAGAAGCCAACGACGTACGCTACCTGCTCTCCTACGCGGTTTACACTGCTGGCGGCATGATGACCCCAGAGCCAGTAATTGTTGCACCCGACGCTACAGTAGCTGATGCACTGGCACAGATCCGCAATGAAAACTTGACTCCAGCATTAGCGTCTACCGTTTTTGTCTGTCGCACTCCGCTAGATGTACCTACTGGACGTTGGCTAGGCGGCGTACATTTCCAGCGCCTACTCCGAGAACCACCATCTACGCTAGTTGGGTCGCTACTCGACGAGCGACTTGAGCCACTCAACGCTACCGCCAGTTTGGCGGAAGTCTCTCGCTATTTTGCTACCTACAACCTAGTAATTGCTCCGGTAGTTGACGCCGATAGTCGTCTTTTAGGTGCCGTAACCGTAGATGATGTGCTAGACCATATGCTTCCAGAAGACTGGCGCGGCGAACAAATGGATCAGAGGTGACAAATGCCTGATAAGGAGAAGAAGGATAAGAAAGATACCGAGAAGCGGCGCGCTACTGGGTTAGATACTCCTGGCGAACGCACTCGATCGCTTCTGCCTAGTCTTGATACTGATTCTTTTGGTCGGTTCGCTGAAGACTTTGCCCGGTTTATGGGGACCGGGAAGTTTTTGGGATGGATGACTATCTTCATCATTTTCTGGGTCAGCGCTAACTTAATTTTGGCTGCCTACAAAAACTGGTCTTGGGACCCCTACCCCTTCATTTTGCTTAATCTAGTTTTTTCGACGCAAGCTTCCTACGCGGCACCGCTCATATTGCTAGCTCAAAATAGGCAGGAAGCCCGAGATCGAATCTCGCTAGAAGATGATCGTCGAGTGGCATCACAGGCTCGCGCCGATATGGACTTCTTGGCTCGCGAAGTCGCGTCGCTACGCGCCTCTGTGGGCGAGTTAGCTACCCGTGACTACATCAGAAATGAGATTCGTCAAGAGCTACGTAGCATTCTTGCAGAACTCGATAAAGAGGCTGACGAATAGTCAGCTTAGTTAAGGAAAGTTTCTAAGCTACCCTCCTGAGAGATAGGCTGACACTATGGTTGATACTCCCGAGCCCAGACAAGACGCAATCGTCGAGGCTTTATCGAAGGTACAAGATCCCGAAATTCACCGTCCTATTACTGAATTAGGAATGGTTGAGTCGGTTGCTGTTGATGGCGGACGTGTCACCGTAAAGCTTCTGTTGACGATCTCGGGCTGTCCAATGAAAGACATCCTACGCACCACGATTACTGATGCTTTGATGGCTGTCGATCATGTCACCGACGTTGAGGTTGCTATGGGAACGATGTCCCAAGAGCAACGTGATGAGTTAAAGAAAAAATTGGGCGGAACTGTTCGCGAGATTCCTTTCAATCTACCAACTAATACCACCCGAGTTATTTGTGTCGCCTCTGGTAAAGGTGGCGTAGGCAAGTCGTCGATGACGGTAAATCTTGCTATGGCATTATCGAAACTTGGCAAGAATGTTGGCATTCTTGATGCCGATATTTACGGTCATTCTATTCCTAGTCTATTAGGTGTTCCTGACGCTCATCCCACCGGCGTTGAAGGCATGATCATGCCAGTTCCAGTCATGGGGATGAAAGTTATTTCGATGGGAATGTTCAAGGAAGATCGCCGCGATGTTGTAGCTTGGCGCGGCCCGATTCTTGATAAAGCTCTTACTCAAATGCTTTCTGACGTGGTGTGGGGCGACTTAGATTACCTACTACTTGATCTTCCCCCCGGCACTGGTGATATTGCTATGAGCCTTGGCTCTAAGCTCGCAGGAGCCGAGTACATCGTCGTAACTACACCGCAGGAAGCTGCTGCTGAAGTAGCTGAGCGTGCTGGAACGATGGCTGCCGCTATGAACCAACGTATCCTTGGTGTTATCGAGAATATGTCATGGTTTGATTTTGAGGCCCCAGACACCGGTAAGCACTACCGCATCGATATTTTCGGTGAAGGTGGCGGTCAGGCAACAGCAGCAGCAATCACCGAACGCGCTGGATACACGGTGCCGCTACTAGCTCAGATTCCGCTAGAACCAGCATTACGCGCCAATGCCGACGAAGGCGCTCCGATCGTCGAAGCCGAGCCAGATTGTATGGCAAGCCAAGTCATTATGACGCTGGCTACCATCATCAATGGGATGCGTCCTTCGATGAAAGGGAAACCGTTAGGTCTTAATCCTCAGGGATAATATCGTCAATTAACTAGTAGCTGGTGACCTCAGATTTTCTGATCCCACCAGCTATTTATCTATAAACAGACTTATTAGGTACCGTCTGAATCAAATGAGGCTAGTTCTGGGGATATTTTTTCCATAGCTGTCTGCGCATTACGTTGCGCTATATCGCTAGCTTCTGAAGATTCTTGTGAGGTTACCGCTGCTGTTACTGCAACCACTGAATCTGATACTTCGGTTACCTCAGTGCGCAAGGAAGTTATCTCAGTTTCAATATCTTGGTAGTCCTCGGCTAAAACTTTTTTCACGATGTTCTTGGGCTGTAAATCTGAAAGCTGTAAATCAGCGTATTCTGGCCCTAATTCTCGCCGGACGGTGTCTTGGGCATTATTTGCGATTCCCCGTAAAAACTTAACGAGGCGTGCCGCTTTGCGAGCTAACTCTGGAAGACGATCTGGACCGAAAATTATTACTGCCAGCACCAGCAATAAGATGATTTCTGACATATTCAAATTAGGCATATCCCCTCCTCCTATTTGCCGCTATTACCAACACTGTTCACAGTAAGATTACCTGCTAGATCCAAGATTCCCTATCTACATAGTGCACTAAAATCTACCCATACGGGTCCCGAACAGGTAGGCTATTGTTTGTGATTGACTTGACTGCACCATCTGCTGCCTCTTGGCGCTTTGCTGAGACCTTCGTTCCTGCCGCTGAGGCCGCCGAGCAGGCTCGTATGGCTGCACGCGAGCTTGATATAACTCCTATCAGCCAAGGCGCCGCCTCCTTGCTGTCAGTTCTTGCCGCTAGCTTGAATGCCCGAGCAATCGTGGAAGTAGGAACTGGAACCGGTGTCAGCGCGTTGGCGCTTTTCAATGGCATGGCTTCCGACGGGGTTTTGACTTCTCTAGATACTGAGCCGCAACAGCACACTGCTGCTCGTCAAGCGATCAAGACTGCTGGCATCGCTTCTCAACGAGCCCGGCTCATCTCTGGACGCGCGCTAGATATTCTTCCAAACCTTCGCGATGGCGCCTACGACATGGTCTTCCTAGACGGCGACAAGCTCGAAGCCGTCGAATATGTCGAACAAGCTGCCCGACTACTGCGTTCTGGCGGACTTCTAGTTCTAAATGATGCGTTATGGCATGGTCATGTCGCTGACGACAACAACGACGATGACGAAACTGTCATTATCCGCGAGGCTTTGGAATCAGTTCGTGCTAACGACGATTTCTGCTCTGCGCTTATCCCCGTCGGTGATGGGCTACTACTGGCTGTGAAAGCCTAACACCTCTTCTAACAAAAAGCTGGGTTGGGTAGTCCTTAATAGAGATTACCCAACCCAGCTTTTCTATTAATCAGAACGATGCTTTTGGCACGATGATATTTTTGCCTACTACTGTGATACCGCCCTCAGAAACTGTAAACCCGCGAGCGCGATCGGCATCTTTATCTACGCCGATCTCACAGCCATCTGGAACTACCACACCTTTATCAAGAATTGCATCACGAATAACTGCATTCCGTCCCACCTGCACCCGATGCATCAACACCGAGTTTTCGACAGTTGCCCACTTATCGATATGGACATGTGGCGAAAGCACTGAATGATCTACATCACCACCGGAGATAATGCAGCCTGCTGACACTATCGAATCCTCTGCAGTCCCCCGCAACACAAATTTGGCGCCTGGAGCCATCTCCTGTCGAGAGAATATCGGCCAGTCTTCGTTATAGAGATTAAATTCAGGAACCACCGATACTAAGTCCATATGAGCTTCATGGAACGCATCAATTGTGCCTACGTCACGCCAGTAGTTACGATCCTTTTCAGTAGCTCCTGGTACCAAGTTATCGCGGAAATCATAAACTTGGGCATCATCATGAGCTACGAAGCTGGGAATGATGTCCCCGCCCATATCATGACGCGATGTTGGATTGGCAGCATCTTCTTCTAAGACTGAAACTAGCGAAGCTGTAGTAAAGATGTAGTTCCCCATAGAAGCTAGGCTCACATCTGGATCGTCAGCTAACCCTGGCGGATCTGCTGGCTTTTCGAGGAAGTCTCGGATTTTGCTATCACCACCAGCATCAATGATGCCGAACTCGCTTGCTTCGCTACGTGGAACTCGAATCCCAGCGACGGTGCAGCCTAAACCTGATTCAATATGCCGGTCCAACATCTGCGAAATATCCATACGGTAGATATTGTCGGCACCGAAAACCACCACATAGTCAGGATTTGTATCCCTGATCAGATTCATTGATTGGTGAATTGCGTCAGCACTTCCTTGGTACCAACGCGGTCCCAGCCGTTGTTGAGCAGGTACTGGCGCTACAAAGTTTCCCAGCATGGACGACATCCGCCACGTCAAAGAAATATGTCGGTCAAGTGAATGGGATTTATATTGGGTAAGAACACATACTTGCAGCAAGCCTGAATTAACCATGTTTGATAGAACAAAGTCAATAAGCCGCAGATTGCCCCCGAATGGCACCGCCGGTTTAGCCCGGTCAGCTGTCAAAGGCATGAGACGTTTACCCTCGCCACCCGCGAGGACAATGGACAGCACTGTCGGTCTTGTCACCATAGTTGAAACTTACCTCTTTTAGTTGCTTTTGTATGCTCAATTCGTCCCATCTGAACCGAACTGTGATATCTCACTAACTCAGCTGGATTTTTGGAAGCATTCCAGATAGTATTGATCACCTTGCGGGTGTGGTGTAACGGTAACACGGTCACCTTCCTGGTGGCAGACCTTGGTTCAATTCCCGGCACCCGCTCTAAAAAGAGTCTTAGCTTAGCTAAGACTCTTTTTCTATATACGGTTCTCCCCTTAATCAACTAAGCTCACCATTATGGAACCCACAGTCACGATCCTCACCCGTGAATACCCGCCTCATATCTACGGGGGCGCTGGCGTCCACGTAGGGCAGCTGGTTTCTAAGCTTGAGCCACTAATTAATGTCAACGTTCACTGCATGGGAGGGCCTCGTGAAGGCGCTACTGCCCATAGCGAAAACTTCCCACCCGAAGCCAACGCCGCGCTTAAAGTATTCGGCGCAGACTTATCTATGGTTTCTGCACTTGAGCCAGCTACCAGCGTCATTCATTCGCATACTTGGTACGCAAACCTAGCTGGTCACCTTGGCAGCCTGTATCTTGATGTGCCGCATGTAGTCACTACTCATTCGCTAGAACCGCATCGTCCGTGGAAAGCCGAACAGCTAGCTGGCGGCTATCGTCTTTCAAGCTGGGCAGAAAAAACTGCTCTTGACGCGGCTGCTGCCATTATTGCGGTATCTGATGGTATGAAAGCCGATGTGCTCGCCTCATATCCTGATCTTGATCCAGCAAAAGTCCATGTAGTGCGTAACGGGATTGATACCGACGAGTTCTCTGTTGTTAACGAAAATCAAATTTTGGCGGAGCTGGGACTTGACCTTAACTGCCCGATAGTCACTTTCGTTGGAAGAATCACTCGCCAAAAAGGTCTTGTACATCTGGTACGAGCAGCTCAGCTCCTAGATAAAGACACCCAGCTACTACTACTAGCTGGCGCTCCAGATACTCCAGAAATAGCTGCAGAATTCCATGATGCCTTTGCTGAACTCACCAAGCTACGTGATGGCAGAGTGATCTGGGTGCAAGACATGCTGCCCCGAGCTTCGTTGCGACAAATACTTTCACATTCCACAGTTTTTGCTTGCCCTTCGATTTATGAACCACTTGGTATCGTCAATCTGGAAGCAATGGCATGTGAGACTGCCGTGGTTGCTTCGCGAGTTGGAGGTATTCCAGAAGTTGTTATCGATGGCGAAACTGGATTTCTTGTGGACTATGATCCTACTCGCGCCAATGACGCTGCCTTCATTGCTGATTTTGAGGATAGGTTCGCGCAACGCATCAATGAACTAACTCGTAATCGAGAAAAGGCTCGAGCATTTGGTATTGCCGGACGCCAACGCTGTATCGACGAATTCAGCTGGGAAAAAATTGCCCAACAAACGTTAGCTGTTTATCAGACCGCAATTTCTCAACATAATTCCAGCTAGTAGCTAAATAACAAAAGGGATCCTCTCAGAATATTTCTGAGAGGATCCCTTGCTACGTTAATAGGAGGTTAGTGCCTCACTTAACGACGATTCCTTCTAACGCAGCTAGGAGCGCGGTAGCTTCATCATTATTGAGCTCGATAACCAAACGGCCACCACCTTCGGCCGGGATTCGCATGACCAGCGAACGCCCCTCCTTGGTGACCTCGATCGGGCCCTCACCGGTGCGCGGCTTCATGGCAGCCATGGACGAACCTCTTCCTTCAGGTATAACTACTGTCCTACTATTATTCCTTATTCGAGAACATTTTTCTCTTAGTCTAGGTTAGTTATTCCAGTTCTAGACGTGAAGATCCCGGAAAACCGGGCATCTCAGCCTTTTCTTTATGATCAGGAAATACTACTTTTCTCGCTTCTAACACCGTAGTGCTCTCAATTTCTGTTTCATCAGCGGTTTCTAGCTGTTCGGAAAGCCGAGCCAATAAGCTATCGACTTGAGCCATATCGTAGCCTCGAATCTGAACTCCGAACCGAGCCGATCGCAAATCAGCAGCACCTAGTTTCCCATCCGGCAAAATTGGGCTAGGAGTATCAACATCAACCTCTGGCATAGCACCTAGATGCCCAGCAGCAGCAAACGCAGCCAGTCCTATTACAACAACAGCTAGCGCCGCAAAAACCCATTCCATTACGCCATCCTACTGTGGGTCGATTGGAGCTGCATCATGCGCACGTCGCTCCACCATAAGTTCAACTGCTTCATCAATATCATCAGTGATATGGAACATTGCTAGATCATCAAGAGCAATATAAGACTGCTCAGCAACGGTATTACGTAGCCAATCAACTATTCCTGCCCAGTAGCTGGTTCCATACAAAACAATTGGAAAATTAGTGAGTTTCTGAGTCTGAACTAACGTTACAGCCTCAAACATTTCATCGAGAGTACCCACTCCACCGGGCATAACGATAAAACCTTGCGAGTACTTCATAAACATAGTTTTTCGAGCAAAGAAGTACCGGAAATTGATTCCTAGTGTGACATATTCATTTAAGGAACTCTCAAATGGCAGCTCAATTCCTAACCCGACAGAGGTGCCACCAGCTTCTGCGGCACCTTTATTTGCCGCTTCCATAATTCCGGGCCCACCACCAGTCATTACCGCAAAACCGCGTTCTACCAGCTTGCGTCCTAATAGTTCAGCAGCGTGATAGTACTGGTTATCTGGCGTAGTTCTTGCCGAGCCAAAAACAGCGATCGTGCTACCTAAATCTGCTAGCGTGCCAAAACCTTCTACGAACTCAGCTTGGATACGCATCACTCGCCACGGATCCATATGAACCCATTCAGCACCGCCTCGACTCTCTAAGAGGCGCTGATCTGTTGTAGTTTTTAAAATCTGATCTCGCCGACGAAGTACTGATCCTTGTCGGTGCGTGTGCTGCAACTTATCTTCGGTCACAGTTGTGAGCCTAGCGATAGTTAAGTGATCATTGCCAGATTCACACGGCAAACAGCTCTACACATTTTTGCTCCCCTAAGAGTGTGACGCCGCTATAACCGAGCTGACACAGCTAAACTTCCAGCTATGCCTCGCCATCTAAACTCTGATGATTCTGTCTCATACCGTGATGATGACAAAACTCTAGCTAATCTTTTCACTTCCAAGAATGCTCGCAATGAAACTCGACGCCACTGTCGGTTTCGCGGAATTATTGCCACCCTGATTTCACTAGCTCTCTTGGCTGGAGTTAGTTGGGGCATCCTTGCTTTAGGGAAAAAACTTAAACCTAAATATCTGATTCCGGAACAATGTATTGCTACCAGCAACGGTCATACTGTCACACTTAGTCATGAACAGATGCACTTCGCAGCCTTGATTACCGGGATTGCTACTCGAGAAGGCGTCGGAGAGCGTGGGGCGGCAATTGCTCTTGCAACAGCGCTACAAGAATCTAGTCTGCATAATCTTGACTATGGGGATCTAGATTCGGTGGGACTATTCCAACAGCGTCCCAGCCAAGGCTGGGGCACTCGAGAAGAGATCATGGATCCGGACTATTCCACTGTCACATTCCTTACCGCTATGCAAAAGATCGACTGGGAAGTTGGATCAATAAATAACATTGCCCAAAAGGTACAACGCTCTGGAGTTCCTGATGGCTACCTAAAAAGAGAACCAGATGCGTTAGCTCTCGCTGCAGTTTTTAGTGGAACTGCTGGTAGTACTGTTACATGTCTTGATCGAGAGCGCTGGCCCGCTAATTCTGGAGCTTTTGTTTCTGATCTCAATAGTGTTTGGGGTATCAACGCTAAAGCAACTGGGGCAACCGTGGATTTAGCTGGAGCTAGTCCCGATATTGCCCGGGCTTGGGGGAACACTGCCGTAGCTAATATGCGTGCTTACGGAATTATTAGTGTCCAAGTAGGCGATCAACTTTGGCAAGCCAGCGATAAAAATGCTGCTGATTGGATCGTCGCTCCTACCCCGCTAGAAGCTCAGCGCGTTCATATTGAGTTTCGGACTTAGAGCTTAAAAAGTTGGAGAACTAGCAATAAAGCTGATTCCCCAACTTTCAAAAACTACTTCACTCGCCTTGTGGCGGCAATGCCTCAATCATGGGGTGATCTTTATTGATTACACCCATCTTGGCTGCACCACCTGGAGTGCCAATACCGTCAAAGAACTGCACATTGGCATCGTAGAAACCAGCATATTCTTCCGGGAGATCATCTTCATAGAAGATAGCTTCTACTGGGCAGACCGGCTCACAAGCGCCACAGTCAACACACTCTTCTGGCTGAATGTAAAGCGTGCGGTTACCTTCGTAGATACAGTCGACCGGACACTCCTCGACGCACGCACGATCCTTGGTATCCACACAGGGAAGAGCAATTACGTAGGTCATGGGGAACTCCAATCCTTCAAAAGACATGTGGTCGCAACGCCACAAGACTAGATTAGTCCTATTCTGTCGAAACTGTAACAGCGGGGAATAAATTTTGTGATCTAGTTATCAATTTCATTCGAGATAACCCATCGACAAGGGTTCTCCTGACTGCCGGATGCAGCTCTTGGGACAGTGTTTTCTCGATTACGGCAATTACCGCCGGAGTAGCTACCGCATCTGGGAAAGCCGCCCGAACAGATTTACCTATCACCCATCCTTGCCGATGATCTTCTAAACCCACCAATCTTTCACACCACTGCACTGCATAGGACTCCATTTCAACTGCCTGTTCTGGCAGGAATATGCTCTCACCAATGGCATAAAGCTCGTGGGGTGTTGCATTTGGATCCGATAAGAACTTATCCAATGCTTGTTGTTTAGCAGCAGCGGTAGGCACCATAGCTCGAGCTTTTGCTGCATCAATGACAGCTTGTGCTGATTGATCGCTAGTCAATTCATGATCGATCTCGGTTGTGGTTGCAGTCACCGCAGCTAACCGACAGATAGCTCGCCAGCGCAGTCGTGGATCATTAGATAACTCCCCGTAGGAACCTGCCAAGAAATCACGCAGCCAATCGCTCTGGTGCGTCGTCTCTAAAAGGGAACGCAAGAGCAACAGTTTTCGATCGCTACCAGATTCTGTCTGCGACAGAATCATCGCTACTCGATCTGAAAGTAACGTCATCGTCGAAATACGCTCTGTTGCAGGTAACCACGCCAAGAGCGTCGTTTGCGCCCAAGTGAGCATAACCGTAACTATCTCGTCTAGCGGTTCTAGTTCTAGTTCCCGCAATAGGACCGCAAAAACTTCTCGCGGGTCAAGAATTCCGTCATGTACTCCCCAGCGCAGCGCAGACCAAGTTGCTACCCGCGACGCCGCATCCGGGAACTGACTTATTGCAGGAATCTCACAAGCCTTATCTGCGGCGAATCTCACCACCGCCCAAGTATCATCTCCAGCATCTGGCAGCAAGAAATCTTCTGCCGCCGGAGCTACCTGCAGCGAGTTAATACCGCTGACCAAGGTATGTTGTGATCGAGCTACTGTTACTCCGGCGGTATTCATTACAGCAATATCGACGCTATGTTCGCGCGGGGATTGTGCCCCGTCTTCTTGCAGCACTAAAACCTTGCCATCGGGAGTAACTGTGAGCGTGTCCATTCCAGTTGTTCGTAACCACGCATCTGCCCATTTAGTTAGCCAATCAGCTCCGCAGGCCTGCCAGCGAGCTAATAAATCATGCATTTCTGCATTCTTGAAAGCAAAATCAGAAAAATGAGAGCGAAGACCAGTAAAAAATACTTCATCTCCCATTCGTTTAGCGAGCTGCTTTACTAAAGCTGCACCTTTGGCATAGGAAATACCATCAAAGTTCATCAGCGCAACATGAGTATCTGCTGCACCAGAAGCAGCTACTGGGTGGGTAGAAGGAGCTCGATCTGCCAGACCTCCCCAAGATTTTCGCGTCATCCCAAACGAAGTCCATAGCTCAAAGCGTCCCGATTCGGTCAGAACTCTGTGAGACATATATTCGGCAAAGCTCTCATTAAGCCATAAGTCATCCCACCAGCGCATCGTAACTAGATCACCAAACCACATATGTGCAAGCTCATGGGCAACAGTTCCTGCCCGGTCGGCTCTCTCAGCAGTGGTAGCAGCGCCAGAGAACAACAGCGAATCTCGCAGTAATACACATCCAGGATTTTCCATAGCACCGGCATTGAAATCCGGAACAAAAACTTGATGATACTCACCGAATGGATAGCGGTATTCAAAAAGTCGGTGATAAGCGTCGAAAGCATCTCCGGTAACAGCTACCAGTTCTTCTGAAGCTGCTGTTAGCTCTTTTACTAAACTTGTTTTAGCGTGAAGCCCCAGCCGAATGCCATCGTGTTCAGCAGCTACGCTCACCCACTCACCAGCAGCCAGCGTTACTAGATAGGTAGAAATAGGGTGCGGTGGTGCAATATCCCAAGTAGCAGTTTGGGTAGTTTGGCTTACGATATGGGCTGGGCCGTTACCTAGCACATTCCAAGAAACCGGGGCTGTAACTGTCAGATGGAATCGAGATTTAAGATCTGGCTGGTCAAAACATCCAAACCAGCGCGGCGCCGCATCAAGAAAACTCATAGCGTAGAGATAGCGACGTCCATCTGCAGGATCAATATGCGAGTGAACACCCTCGCCGTCATGGCTGTAGTCCATAATCGCATCAATAACGAGGACGTTATCGGCAGCTAACCCATTTAATTCCAGTCGACCATCAGCAAAAGATTCTAACCTCAGATCCCGCCCATTAAGCGTCACGCTTAGAAGCTGTTTAGGTTTGATATCGACGAAGGTACTCGCCACATCATTTGCGCAGGTAAAAGTAATCGTGCTGGTCGAACGAAAATGCTCTGCATCAGTGACATCAAGAACAATATCGGTCAAAGATACGTTTAACAGTTCTGCGCGGCGACGCGCTTCGGTAAGAGCAAGAGCTGGCATAAGAACGACCCTACCGTTTCCCGAATAGAGCAGGTTATTCGGTCATAGTTAAGTGTTTACGCTCTGGCAAGGTAACTGCTGCTATAGCAGCGATCAGGAAAGCCACCCCAAAAACACCGAAAGCAAAGATAGCTCCTCCTGCTTTCATCAGTAACGGTACTGATATTGGCGCAATAATAGAAGCAATACGTCCAAAAGCTGCCGCCGCACCAGCGGCTGTACCGCGAACAGAGGTGGGATAGATTTCTGGCCCGATCGCATATAACGCACCCCAAGCCCCCAAGTTAAAGAAGCTAAGTGCACATCCAGCAGCGATTACGGCAGGTTCTGTAGTTGCCCAGCCAAATGCTGCCGCCGATAAAGCTGACCCCACCAAAAAAGTAGCTAAGGTACTTCGTCTGCCCCAAACTTCGATCAGCCAAGCAGCAACCGCATATCCAGGAAGCTGTGCCAGCGTAATAATGAGCGTAAATCCGAAAGATTTAGTCATAGTCATACCTCTGGCGTGAAGCAAACTAGGAATCCAGATAAACGCCCCGTAATAAGAAAAATTGACGCAAAACCAGACAAGCCAAAGTGCAGCAGTACGATTACGTAACGCAGCAGACCATATCGATCCGCGACTAGGCGCAGCTGCTGGCGATGGCGGAGTATGCATAACTGGAGTTACTCCAGAACCCGTTTCAAATATCTGAACTGCTCGCTCAGCTTCATCGTGACGGCCTCTAGATTCTAGAAACCGTACCGATTCTGGTAATCCGAAACGAACCACTAGCACGTAAAGAGTAGGAACAATACCTACAGCTAGCGCCCAACGCCAACCGTTCGAATATGGTGCAACAACAAAATAACCTAAGGCTGCTGCAGCAATCCATCCGACAGCCCAGAACGCTTCCAGCATTACAACCATGCGGCCGCGCACTGCTGATGGGGCATATTCACTGACTAATGTCGATGCTACTGGAAGTTCAGCCCCCCAGACCGATACCAACTAGGAACCGCAAAATAATAAGTACCGCAACACCACCAGCAAAAGCTGATGCTCCTGTTGCGATGCCATAAACCAATAAGGTTCCCGCAAAGACTTGTCGACGCCCAATCCGGTCAGCGAGAAGACCTCCGATGCTAGCTCCTAACATCATGCCAATAAACCCGATAGAGCCAATCCAGCTAAGCATCGTATTAGAAAGATGCCACTGCGATCGCAACGCCACCATAACAAAGGAGATTAGCCCAACATCCATCGCATCAAGAGCCCAACCGACTCCTGACCCCCACAATAATCTATGGTGAGCTTTTCCAGATGGAAGTCGATCTAGCCGTTCAGCTCGAGTTAATGAACCTGCTATTTCTGATCCCGACATCGTTGTCGCTCCATCGCAATAAAGAAAATATCTATCAGCACAACTTTGTGGAAGAGACGCCCCGGACTCAGATATAGCCGCCTCTTCCACAGAAGATTGATTATTTAATGCTCGTTAGGATCGTTTTCAGCATCTTCTTTAGTGGGGTGCTGGGTTCCGGGAAGATGATCTGCTGGACCATAAAGTGTATAAAGCTTCATTTCAACATCACCAGTGTTGGTGATGTTATGCCACATATCAGCAGGAACTAGGATAATATCATCGTCTTTGAGATCCTTGACGAAAGTTAACTCGTCCTCCTTCGGGCCCATCTCACAACGCCCAGTGCCCTGTTCAATACGAATGAACTGGTCAATGCCATGATGTGCTTCCAAACCGATATCTTCACCCGGCTTCAATGACATCAATGTCAGCTGTAGCTGCTCGCCAGTCCAGATGGTGTCTCGGAACATGCCATTAGAAAGAGTTGCGTCCTCGATATCGATGACGAATGGTTTTTTACCGTGATCTGCCATGATTCCTCCTCAGGGTATGAGATTGCTTGCCTTAGTCATGGTTCACTCTAGTGAGCGGTTCTGACATTTTTCGCACTACCTCCCCACCAACGCATTATTAGTCTCTTTTAATCCCCAAAACGACAATTTTTCATGTAAAAATAGTTTGTGAAGTTTTCCGATCGCGGGGCGGCAGCCGCCCTCCTATCAGCTGTCCTTTTCGGCGCCTCTGCCCCATTCGCGAAACGCCTACTCGGCGATACTAATCCGTGGCTACTAGCTGGATTGTTATACACCGCATCTGGACTGGCTCTTGGTGCATGGCGGCTCTTAAAACATGCCCCGCGCCCACGACTTCGTCGCAAAGATATTCTTCCTCTCAGCGGAGCTATCATCGCCGGTGGCATGGGTGGTCCAGTTTTACTCATGCTAGGGCTTTCACATATGCCAGCTTCGGGAGCTTCCCTGCTGCTTAACGCAGAAGCTCTCTTTACAGCTGCTATCGCATGGATTATTTTCCACGAACATGTTGATCGACGTATCTTGCTAGGTTTCACAGCGATTTTGGCAGGAGCACTCGTACTCAGCTGGCCTGGACAAGCCTCTTTCGCTGGAATTGGTCCAACCCTAGCTTTACTAGGAGCATGTCTTTGTTGGGGAATAGACAACAACCTAACCCGGCAAGTTTCACTTACTGATGCCACTTGGTTAGCTGCTGCTAAAGGTCTAGTTGCTGGCCCAGTAAATCTAATTGTCGCGCTCGGTTTTATGCACGCTTCGCTACCTGGTATTCCTGCTATAGCTGGTGCAGCAGTGCTGGGTGTGTTGTGCTACGGCGTTAGTTTGGTACTTTTCATCATCGGAATGCGGCATATCGGAACTGCTAGAGCTGGCGCTTATTTCTGCGTAGCACCCTTCTTTGGAACAGTCCTTGCAGTAATTATGGGAGAACGCCCCACCATCACTCTATTTATTGCTGGAGCGCTCATGGCTGTTGGCGTCTGGCTCCATCTGACAGAATCCCATAATCATCTTCATACGCACGAACCACTAACTCATGAGCATTTTCATAGCCATGATGAACACCATGACCATGAACATCCAGAGTTAGTGGCAGCCGGTATCGATGTTAGTAAAGTTCGCCACCGCCACGAACATACACACACTCCGCTAACCCATACTCACAAGCATTTTCCTGATGCTCATCATCGTCACGCTCATCCAAAAGCTGAACCGATCCGCGGATAACTTACTGCCGTTATTTTGGTCAGATCTGACGAGCTAGTAATGCTTGGCAGGTCTGGTCAAAAATATCGTCAGTATCCATACGACGCAGCTCTTCGGTAAGTAACTCATTAGCGTCGCGTCGCTTCAACGCGATCGTACGCTGGGGTTGACCTGGAACTTCGTAAGTTCCTGACATTCCCCCTACCCGTACGATTGCAATATCGCCAGAATCGGTATGCAATCTGACTGCCGTTATCCCTGGGCCAGCAGAGGCTTGCAAAGTTACCGAACATCCCAGTCGAGATTCTAGCCATGCCGCCATTAACTCTGCGGGAGCATTATCGGCAGCAGCCTCAATCACAGCTCCATTAATTGGTGCTGGGAACTGATCCAATGCAGCAGCCAGCAGTGCCCGCCACGGCGTCAACCGGGTCCAAGTCAGATCGGTATCCCCGGGAGCATGATGTTCGGCACGAATCCGTAATGCTGCAAGGTGATCGACATCGCCAGAAGCATCCGTAATCCGACGATTAGCTAATTTCCCGATACGATCCTGAGCCGGAATTTCTGGGGACTGGTTCGGCCACCAAACTACAACTGGAAGATCTGGCAGTAATAACGGCAAAACCACTGAATCGTCATGATCGACTAGTTCTCCATTTAGGTGCAGTGTTACTACGTCGCCCGGAACTCCCTCCCCCGTACGTAGCTCCGCATCTAGAGTTGTTACTTCGCCAGCGCCTCGAATTACTAGAAGAATCCGCGAAGGGTGTTCTTTACCAGCGACTAAAGAAGCCTCTAACGCTTCCTGATAATGCTGACTATCCGTGACAACTACCAGAGTCAGCACCAGCCCCGAAGCAGGACCTAAGTTACGACGCACCTTACTTAACTCGGCTGAAATTGCTGCAGCATTCGTATCTTTTAACGTCACAATCATGTTCTGCTCCTTAGTTACGGTCGCCGCCAAACAAATCCATCACGGGCAAGCATTTCATCAGCATTTCCTGGCCCCCAAGTACCAGCCGCGTAACCTTCTAACGGCTCCTTCTTAGCTGCCCAATGCTCTAGAACTGGATCCAATAGTTTCCAAGCCAGCTCTACTTCTTCATGCTGCGGGAATAACGGTGGATCCCCTAGCAAAACATCAAGAATAAGACGTTCATAAGCCTCTGGACTGGATTCAGTAAATGATCCTCCATAACCAAAATCCATACTAACTTCCCGGATTTCCATTTGAGTTCCGGGAACTTTAGCGCCAAAACGTAACGTAATTCCTTCATCAGGCTGGATTCGCATTACGAGCGCGTTAGTGCCTAATTCTTCGGTATCAGTATCGGTGAAAGGTAGGTGCGGTGCTCGCTTGAAGTTTAAGGCAATCTCGGTGACTCTACGCGGCATCCGCTTAGCGGTACGTAAATAGAATGGCACCCCAGCCCAACGCCGATTATCAATATCGACGCGGATTGCAGCATAGGTTTCGGTTGTCGATGCTGGATTCATTCCTTCTTCATCTAGGTAACCGATAGCTTTCTTACCGCCCAACCAACCAGCGGTGTACTGGCCACGAGCAGTATGGGCATCCAGATCTTTCGGCAGAATAGCAGCGCCTAATACTTTCTGTTTTTCCGCCCGCAATTGTGCCGCATCAAAACTAGTTGGCTCTTCCATCGCAGTTAGCGCCATCAACTGAATCAAATGGTTCTGGATTACATCGCGAGCAGCACCAATACCGTCGTAATACCCAGCACGTCCGGCTAATCCGGCATCTTCAGCTTGGGTAATTTGCACATGACTGACGTAGTGATTATTCCATATCGGTTCAAACATTTGATTAGCAAACCGGAGCGCCATCAAGTTTTGTACAGTTTCTTTACCCAGATAGTGATCGATACGGAAAATTTGTTCTGGCGCAAAGACATCTGAGAGTACTCGGTTCAGTTCTTGAGCTGACGCTAGATCGTGTCCAAAAGGCTTCTCTATAACGACACGACGCCAATGTCCGGCTTCTTCTTGAGCTAATCCATGACGTCGAAGTTGTCCCACTACGTCGTCAAAGAAACCTGGCGGAATCGATAGATAGAAAGCATGGTTACCACCCGTGCCACGCACTTTATCAAGCTCTTCAATAGTTTCTTTAAGCTGTAAGAAGGCGGCATCGTCGGAGAACTCACCTGGAACGAATCGGATCCCCTCCATGAGTTGTTGCCATACTTCTTCCCGAAAAGGAGTACGAGCATATTCCCTGACTGAATCATGAACAATACGTGCAAAATCTTGGTCTGCCCAGTCTCGGCGCGCAAAACCAACTAGCGCAAAGCCGGGTGGAAGTAGCCCTCGGTTAGCTAAGTCATAGACCGCTGGCATGAGTTTCTTACGCGATAAATCACCTGTTACCCCAAAGATCACCAAAACGCAGGGACCAGCGATACGCGGTAGTCGTCGATCTTGCGGGTCACGTAGCGGATTTGTCCACGGCTGTGTCACAAGCACTCCTTCACATAAGATCTTTGCTAGCTTAGGCGGTTCTAGGCTGCTCTGTTAATAAAAATAGCCATCAAATATTGAAAGATAATTATTCAGATCTTCTATTGCCGCTAGCCAGTAGGGTCTTCGGCTCCCAAATAAAGCCATCGCTGGCCTCGCCATACAAATACTGATCGCTCACAAATATCACCTTCGCAATGGTGAGCAATAAACTCGACGATTCCCGTTGTATCACCAGTTTTGCCTGCCACTACGTCGATGACGTCCAGTCCCGTCCACTTACCAACATCTAAATCACCAATATCATCTGGGCAAGTACGCGGGTGCCAGGTACGTAACAGGTGGGCAACATTCCCAGTAGCAAAAGCGCTGTAGCGAGAGCGCATCGTCGCTTCAGCAGTAGGAGGCATAGCTGTTCCTGCCAGATAAGGACCGCAACAAATAGCAATATCTACGCCCCCACATGGGCAGCTATTAACTGAGTTAGCCACGCATTCTCCTTTTCCTTGGGGTTGACTGAGAGAGTTTTATTAACACCGCTACAGTCTTTCCTATGCTTGAAGGACTTACTGTAGGCGCTAGCGCCACTATTTCTGTACCAGTAACCGATGCTCTCACGGTACCGGCCATGCCGCTACCTGGGCTGAGCGATTTTCCTGCTGTTTTCGCTACCGGATATTTAGTAGCTTTCGCCGAATGTGCAGCCGTCGAAGTTATGCGGCCATACCTAGAAGATGGTGAAGGCTCCGTAGGTATCGACGTTAACGTCGAACATATTGCTGCTACTCCTGCTGGCATGACAGTTACTGCCACCGCAACTGTTACCGCTGTCGAAGGTCGGATGTTGGGCTTTGATGTTGAACTCTTTGACGACGCCGGACCTATCGGCGGTGGCACACATCGTCGCGCAGTTATCGACCGCAGCAAATTCGATGCCCGACTGGCTAAAAAAGCTGGAAACTAGCTCTGCCGCTAGCGCCGCGCGCAAGATATGAATCCATCTCTGCGCGCGGCACCATCGACCCTCCAGTAGCCCACACCACGTGGGTAGCACGCGCAAGATGCTCTTCACTAATACCTAATCGGTGCTGATAAGCAAGATTATTTGTTACCACTGATGGCCCCAGGAATCCTGCTGCAGCAGATGGTTCGACGTCGATACCTTCTTGATCGTGTAGTAGCCGAAGTAACCAAAAAAGCCTGTCGTCAGTAATCGTGTAACAACCGTTGATCAGCCGCGACATTGCTTTGCTAACGAAACCAGAAGGCCTACCCACAGCTAGTCCGTCAGCAGCAGTACGGTTATCTAGCCCAAAATCATGAACAGATATTTGGTCGTGTAATCCGGTGAGCACCCCTAAGAACATACAAGGCGAATGTGTAGGTTCAGCAAAAAAACAGTGAACTGCATCTCCAAAAACCGTAGCAAGTCCAAATGCCACGCCACCTGGTCCGCCCCCGACACCGCAAGGCAAATACACAAAGAGCCGATGGTCAGCGTCGACAGTAATTCCAGCTTCTGCACATTGCAACCCAAAGCGACGAGCAGCTACCGCATAGCCTAAGAAAAGGTTGATGGAGTTCTCATCATCAATGAAATAAACCAATGGATCTTTGGCTGCGGCTTGACGTCCTGCCGCTACCGCTACCGAGTAATCTGATTGATATTCGTGAACTATAACCCCACGAGAACGCAGCAGATCTTTCTTCCAAGAGCGAGCATCTGCCGACATATGAACGTCTACGCCAAATCCTAATTTTGCGCCCATAATCCCAATGGAAAGCCCCAAGTTCCCCGTCGAACCAACTGCAATCCGATGCTGCGAAAATAGTCGACGAGCTTCTGGATCGGCCAAAATGCGGTAATCGTCTCCCTCAGCGAGGATACCGGCAGCAAAAGCAATCTTTTCGGCGTGATGTAGTACCTCATATACGCCACCTCGAGCTTTAATCGAGCCACTAATAGGCAGCTGCGAATCACATTTTAACCACAGATCCCCTGCCAGCGCGGGGTCAAGAGCAGCTTTCATATTAGGAATTGCTCGCAATGGCGATTCGATGATTCCCTTAGTCGCCACTAACTCAGGAAAAACATGTGCCAGATAAGGAGCAAATCTAGCTAACCTTGCTGCCGCATCATCGATGTCAGCAAGCGTGAGAGCTGTATCTCTAAGAGCTACCGCAGCTGGCGCAAGAGCTGGATTAAACCATGCTGTTTCTTGGCAAGCCATAACATCTGCCAGCTGCGGATACTGCTGTGTCCAAGCAGCTACGCTTTTGCCTAAGATTTTTTGCATTGAGGTCTCTCTAATAACGCGCCTTTGGTTATGTAAACAGCTTACGGTGATGCCACTGTGTTGGCGCCAATTTCAAATAGTAGGATCAAAATATGGTTCAGCAAGAGATCACTGCGGCTTCGATAGTTATCCGCCCTACTACTGAAACCGATGTCGCGGCAGGCAAAGAGACTTTTCCTAAAATTATTGTCGATAATTGGATAGCTGGAAGAAACCGGCGTTCTTTTGTGGCCTTGCACAATGATGAGATCTTGGGTCATTGTCATGCCGCGGACAATATTTTTCACCCATTTTCTCGGACGTTTCTGCTTAGTACAGCAAAAACTGCGCATAACAGCATCATCGAAGATGCTCTCGTATCAGCACAATTAGCGGTATCAACACTTCCGTTAACTATGAAGATCGATCAGACTCAAAGTGCTAATCAAGAATTAGCCCATAGACATGGTGGAGTTGTTGTTCAGCTATGCCCACCATGGGAATATACAATCTCTGAACCGTTAAAGCAGTGGGCACAAAGTCATATCGGCAACGCCGAAAGTATCGACGTTTCTCATCGCGTCAGCCTTTTAGAATTATTTATTAACCATTACACGGCGCAACATAAAAACTGGGCGCCTGCTGCACCTTTGCCAGTTTTAAGAGAAGCTTTCGCCGAAGATTTTATAGCCGAAAATTATTCGGGCTTTAATCTGACGCATTCTTATATCTTGCGTCGAGATTCAGAGATTGTGGCAGCATCACTGGTATGGGCTAGCGATTCACCAGATGAAGTTAGCGAAATTACGCTCCATTCTTTCCCATACGATAGCCCCACTTCTCGATCCGATAGCGAAACTTGCCTTGCTGCAACTGTGCTCTCATTGCCAGATCAAATAAAAGTAGGTATCGATTCTCATATTACTGAGCGTACTGAAACTGCTATGGCGCAAGATCTGCCAGGAAAATCTGGCGGAACCTGGTTAGCTATCGTCGAGATTCCTTCAACGTCAGGACTGCAGCCACAAGCACTATGCCCTAATCTAATTCCTGGCGAAGCAGCTTGGGTCCGTAAGATTAAGACCTTGTAAATTCGAATTCAACTGTGGCATTAGGATCGATACTCTTCACGATTCCTGTGTAAAAACTACGAGTCTGATCTTCCAGCAAATCCCTATTAGCACGAATATGTTCCTGCTTAGCATCTTGGGTAAGAAGATCATTTATCATCTTAGCCGTATCTAATTCCGGGGTAATAAAACTCAACAATCCCGAAGATTCTACTGCAACTTTAAATTCAACTTTATCCATTCCAATGAATATAAACTCAGGAATAGTAGCAGCATAGGATTTTTCGCCCTTTTGGGAAATTTTAATATCCTTCCCATCAAAGCCCAATTTAGCTCGATAAGAGTACTGAATATATTTTGCGCGAGAACTCCCCGGAATCGCGACGCCCATTAGCCTCTGATCGATTTCCTGAGACTCGATACCTTGCATCCCTAAGCTAAGCACAACACAACTTGCTCCTCTCGCTCCAGAGAATGCACAATCAAAGTATTTTCCGATGTTGACTCTCTAAATGGAACCAAGGAGTAAATCGAGTAACAGCTATGCAGCACTCACCAACCACAGCAATAGCAATGACAAGCATTGTAACTAATTTAAGAAATTTCATGGCATACCTTTACTTGCTGTGAAGTTGCCTCTATCGCACCAAATCGCAACAGCTAAGACTGCTAAGCCTTGGCATGGGATAGGTTTTCCAGTACCTCTTTCAGCAGCCCTAGACCAATGGATATCTCAAAGAGTTAACACCCTCTGTGATATTATTCGCCTATAGAACCATCAACGAATCGGATTCCAATGTCGCTAATACGCAAGATTCCAGCAATAGTATTCGCTGTCGTGGCAGCTATATTCACTACAGGTTTCTGCATCCCTTGGGTGGTAGCTGTTATCCGTAAGTCTCCCTGGGCAAAAGCTATTGGAGCGGTACAAGTAGCAGCGTTTTTGTACTCATCGTTAATAAGCAAAAACCATGGCTTCGTATGGTGGATGGCACTTATTTGGATTGTCTCTCTTTTAATTTCATTAAGAGGGATCACTGACACTATCTCCGAAAAATCAAGTATTGATACCAGCAGCAATTCCCGCGTAGAGCTCAAGCGCCAGCGTGAGATCACTGCCGAACTCGAACGACAAGCCCAGATTTTAGCAGCTACTAATCTTCAAGCCCAAGAACAAGCCCGTCGCCAAGCTGAAGAACAAGCCAGACTTCGACTTCAAGCCCAAGAACAAGCCCGTCGCCAAGCTGAAGAACAAGCCAGACTTCAGACCGAAGAACAGCGCGCAGCAGCTTTCACAGAAGAAGCACTCCATGCAGAAGCATTTTTAGAAGACTAATTTTTAGAAAAATTCGGTGTAAGACATCATTGCCTTACACCGAATCATATTCATGTTGCTCTAAGTCGATAACACCCACCGCAGCGGATCAAGAATACGGTAGGGGGTGATACCAGAAGGATTTAGATTTATCCCATCTGGTTGAGACCCCAATGCCGAAACAGCAAAATATTGGGCTTGCAGATCCTTATTCATCGGATCATTCTCAATACTATTCACGATTCCATGTGGATCTAACCGAAGCAATAACGAGCGCACTTCTTGACTCAACAAATATGCTTCTGCTGGATCGTATTGCGCAGAGACTCCAGGATCTCTACGAATTGCAGCCCCCGGATTACGCAATGCTGCAGCAAGTTCGCCGTCTTTAACATCTTGAAGTTCATGAATTATGTCGAACTTACTCATGATTACTGCAAGCTTTCCAGTTCCTCCCATTAGCTTAAGCACATATCTAAGCACTGGTTCTGGCGGGCCACCAGGGGCAGCCAACGGCAATCTTAGTTCCAGTTGTCGTTGAATCTGAGCTACCGCAGACGGATCGAACATGAAGAAAACCGCATCTGCATGATTATAAAACTCCAGAGCTCCCTGCTGCGCATCTTGCTGCTCCAGATCTTCGCCAGCAACATCACGAATTGCAATAGCATGCGGCTGACCTTTAATCGTCCCGCGTAGGATAAGTGGATTTCGTTGTGCGGCATCAGCTTGACCAGCTCTTGCTGTACCTTGCAATCCACGAGCCTCATCAAGTGCTTTTTTATAAACCTTTTCGTAATGCTTCATGCTCGGCGGATCGAAAGCCATAAAACTTCCGCTTGTCCGCATAAAGAACTCGTGGAACTGAAATAGCACCCCAATATAAACAGACTTACCAGAGGATCTAGATCCTGCTAAAGCAATACAAGTAGTTGTTGAACCCCGCCACTCATCAGGCAACACAAAATGACATATTGGACAAACTTCTACTGTCGCGCCTTGACACATATGACATTGCACAACTGGCGGTTTGTTCTGCCCCGAGATCATTGTTCGAAGATTACGCTCTTGCGACGGAGTCCATCCAGTCAGCGGTCGAGATTTCATACGAACGCCATGGAAGTATCCAAACTGATCATCATCGTGTTCTGGACACTGCCCTCTACAAGTAAAAAGAAACTTATCTAAGGGAAGTTCATTGAAACAATGCGGACAACTTGTACTCATAATGCGCTCGTTTCTTTCAACTCTGAAACAATCTTAGAAATAAGCATCTCGCACCGAGATGATGAACCAGCAAGCATCTCAGCAACATCTGCTACTGACTGTCCTGCCACTGGCACAATCCCCCGCTTACCGGCAGGAACCAACAGCTTAAGTGCCTCATCTTCTCCAAGGACTAGTAATAATCCCTGCTCTGGAGACCAGCGTGGTGGAACCGTATCTGTAATGATCACCGAATGCTTAGATACCAATGCCGCAGGAATAACAAAAGATGTTTCCAATGGCCTATTCGAAAGATTTTCGCCAGCATCAGTTGCAGCAGACAGTACCGACAGCTTTATGTTATCTCTCCCTACAACCATATCTAGGCTTTGATCATCATCAAGAAGCGAGTCAACACCAGCTAAAATATCTATCAGGCTAGCGACGGCACCCGCTTCAATCCAAGCTCGCAGCGAAGCAGAAGTATCAACAACTACTGCTATTCCTTGCAGTAGACCTTCACTATCTTGCACGGTTCGACGAGCTATCGCACGAGAAAACTCTCCTTGAGGAGATAACTTGATCTCTGCTTCACTCAATTGAGTCAATTTAAGTGTTACTTTGCCATCATCTCGATGCTCTAACCGCGCCAGCGAGCAAGAGATCACACCGCTCAAACCGACATCTCGAATATCAACAGCCAACGGGTCTGTTGAACGACCATCTTGATGCGAAACCCGCACTGTTACTGTTGTTCCAATAGGGAATGGCATTCCGGCAGGATTTACGGCAACAATCTCCCAAGTATCTGTCACCGGAGCAATGGCCAATAAATCATCTGGATGTCCCAGCATAGGATCGCGCAGCGGAGCAGTTTGCCCGGCTAATTCCAGTCGCACCGGAACACCAGTATTAGTTGCTCCTCTAGCCACAAGTTGCGTAGCAGGCATCGCGATAGCGTTATTTCCCTCTAACGAAAATGCAGGCATAATGTCATTTTCCCTCTCCGCTTATACGGCGCGATAGCCATGGCCTCTTTGGCTTAGCTTTTGCTAACAAAGACTTTTGTAGATCTTCAATAGCACGAGTTCTATCCCCACTTGACGAAGCTACACCTCGCAACTCTTCAGTCGCTTCACCAAGGGCTTTACTGCAATCTTGATCTTCCAATGGTTTAATTAAATGAACTAAGAATTTCACCATCGGAGAATCTTCTTCTCCATATTCATCCCAAAGGTAAGAATATGGCGATTCTGAATTTCTGATATTCGGATTAAGTAACCCAGCGGCAACAATTATCTTATTTACCGACATTGACCTATTAGCTAATACCTTACATATATCGTCCATCGTTTCACTAGCAAGACTAGCTTTACCTTCACTAAATAAAGTGGACATATTTATATTATTGCCAACTGGATTACATATAGCGCTAATTATAGCTAGACCCATAAGCGCCTGCTGCACAATAGGATCAGTCCCACCTACCGCCAATTCAGCATTAACTAAACCTATTAACTCATCGGATAGATTCATAAAGTATTCATAGCTATTAAATACACCCGCTAGAGAATTTTTGCTTGTTAGCTCGTACCGCAACCTCATTAGAACAGCAGTTTTACTAATCTCATTAGACAACTGCTGCTCAAATAAGGGCGAAGGGTCAGGGCTATTCAACAACGATCTAACCGTAAACCGCAGTAATGGAATCCGACAACCTCGCCGATAGAGATCGACTATCTGAGTTGGGGTAATCGTTAGCTTTTCAATACGCGGCCAAATTTTTTCATAGCAAGTGCTATTAGGAAAATCTGACGCCGCCAGCAACACCGCAGCGGCAGCAACAGCAATGGTGTTATTAAGGTTTGGATCATCTAAAACATATACTGCAAGTTCTACAGCTAACGGAGACACTTCGTTAGTTTGAAGGTTTTTTACAACAAAATCACTATCCAATAGACGCCGCCCCGAGCTCAACTCGAGCACACGCAACGCATCAGGAGCTATTCGATCCCCCATCATCCGGCTAGAAGCAAGTTCTCTAAAACCTTTATTGATAAGCTCTTTAAGCTCATATGGCAATGTTGCCACCAACTGCCATACCGAATTAGCTGTTTTATCATAAGCAATCGGAGCCAGGTAGGTATCAACTGCTACTTGCGCATCTTCTGATAACTTTTCCTCCCACCCCAAAGCATGAACTAGCCGACGCATATTAATAGCAGTAATTACATAATTTATATATGAAAATGCAACTTCATCCACAGCCGAACCGCCGACAGCTGGTGAATATAATGACTGCCCAGCAAAAGCCTCTGATATCTGATAGCTACGCTGCTTATCCCGAAGTCTTTTAATATATTCTTTCATGTTCGCAGCAACATCGCCGACAACCACTGGTTTATATTCTTGCGGAGGCATAATTAAGGACGGATTATTGAGCTTAGTCTCATCACTTATTAACGCTGACGCATAGCTAACAGCCAATAGTTTCCCTACAAGCAACGATCCAGAATATTGTTTATGCTGAAACATCTGATTAGCAATAGCCATCGGATCATTTCCTGCAATAACGCTAAGCGAAGCAGCGACTGCGTCGAAAAGTTCTTGATCGTTAATCACAGTATCTGGCGTAGCACGTTGGATAACGCAAGCAGCTTCGTAGACGACATCCGAAGAATTTAGCAAACTTACTCTCATAGCTAGCGGCCACGCTGGATCAAGACCAACATCACCAACGCGCGCAGCGATCTGATCCAGTTCTTCCTTTAACTGAGGTAATCCAGACGGATCAGCAAGTGCATCAAGGATCAACGTCGACCATTCTCCAGCATAAAAATCACCAGACATGACCCGATGCGGGGTTTGTCCGTACTGCCCTAGCTCTGGAGTCTGCGTCATATCAATAATGACGCCCTTATATTGTTTCAGTAATTGCTCTGCATCACTTTTTGGAACTCCAACAACGTGATACCCAAAATCAGCCCAAGAATTAACCGCTGAAGCCCGTTCATATGTCGAATAACACAAACGATCTGCTGTGCCACAACTCATTACATATTGCAGAGCACTAATCCACCAAGGGGCTTCCTCCATAGCATCTAACAGCATCACAACCGGCTGTTCACCAGCTTTAAAAGCTTGTGCTACCGCATCTGCAAGAACACATAGCGTACCGACTCGCCAAGTATCTGATGCTTGTAAGAAAAGCGCTGTCGAAGCCGAAAGATCTACTGGAAGTGGACCACCAGCTATGAGCGATGTTTCATTAATCTGGCGCGCCCCAAATGGAGTAAGCCAACCACGGTTACGCCATAACTCAATATGCCTAATTTGTTTATCAGGAATATAGACATGGGTAAATACATTAGGTCGCCCTGTTGCATCTAACCCAGAATCCAACGAGTTCCAAACTGCATGCAACCAACTACCAGCAGATACCGGACCAACAGCCATTCTACGTGGCATCGTCGCGACCTGATCTTGAGTTGCAAAGCTAGGTGCTTTTTCAATAAATCCAAGTGCGGTTGGACAGCGCGCCACAATAGCAGGAATGACATCGGCATCAATACCTACCGATTCTTTTACTCCCCAACCACCGCATTGACCTTGTTCTAGATCAAAAACGGTGTACACCAACTGTCCAATGGTCATCGCAACATCAACTCTTCAGGAGTGATATCGGTCCAAGCCAGTTGCGCACCTTGCTCTGCTGTTAATCCAACTGGAAAAACTCTGATAAATCCCCTCGTATTTTTAGGGATCTCTAACTTAAATGCCCATTCAGGTGACTGCGGACCAAAGCTCGGATAGCGCCACTGCATAAGTGAAGCCCCAATAGGATATTCACCACTGCCCGGCTGGTAATCCTTAGGATAGTTGGGAACTACTGGTACTACCACACCATCGTTGAGATCCAATGGCAACCGCTCTTCGTTATATACCGCAGCAAACTCTAATGGAGCATTTGCTAAACCTGCATCGCCATAGCAAGTTACGAAGTAATGGTTAGCTTTCCCAAAAACAGAGGCGCGTTCCACATTAATTTTATAGCCGCCTTGCCGCAGCCCAGCGTACTCAACTTTAGCGGGCTCTCCTCGCTGAGTACCATCTGCTCCATGCGACATTGGAACAACTACAACAGTGCAGCCTTGATTATTTAAGGATGGATTAGCCAATGTTAAACCACCGTATTTACGGTAGTCTTCCCGCGATATGGTTTGAAGCGGCTGCCCACTCTCTAATACCGTATATATATTTTCATGTTCAGCCATTTGATATATCTGAACTTGAGAAGTTGATCCACGCCAACGGAATGTAACCATCTGGGAATACATCCGCTCATGCACCTTGAGATCAGTAATATTTCCTGGACGCACAAATACTTTAGATGGTCCAACAACAATTTGCTCTTCAAGAACAGTTACTGGTGTAAACCAGACACGTTCCCATTCATCTGGCCACGGAACATCTTGCATGAGCATCCGACCCGAGCCATCTGGACGAATAGGGAAATTTGGACGATGGTTCTTATCATCAAAAAATCCCATCTGAGGAAGGTCAGCTACATTAAATACTCTTTCACGCACGCCTTGCGCTGGCGGCTGATCTGAGCGATATACGACAACCTCACCACTTTCTGGAGCGGTCCATACTAAATCAAAAACATCACCGCTATCTTGACTACGGAACCGAACATCCAGATCATTCACTACTTCTAGCTTGCCCCGCATTCGAATCCGGCACTGAGTAGAAATTGACCGTTGGAGCGCTTGCATAGGACCGCTGTCAGTAAACTTAGGGATCGAAGCCTCGGTATAAACAATGTATGTAACATCAGTATTTGGTGGGCAACAATTATCGACCCAACCCGAAATATCGCCATCGAGTGTTGCAACTGGTTGCATACCGGCTGTTCCCATCAGCAAATCTTCATCAGTACCTCGGTACACAATGTAATTAGCGGTGTCAGGGATCCGTTTCCAAGACAGCACCATCTGGCTACCGTCATCATCCACTTTAAAATCTTGCGCTGGCGTAATATCAGCTTCTTCAGCTAACCGAATAGGGTGGCTACAGCTAGCTTCGCTTTCATTCTCTCCTTGGTATGCCCACACTTGGAAGATAGTTGCAGCAGTCTTAGCTTCATAAGGAAACGTAAGCAACGTCTCCCGTGTCAACGCAATCTGAGTAGCTGTTTCAGGGCTAAACGAAGGTTTTCTAGGACTACATACAACCCTGTAAATTACTGGACCAAGTTCTGGATTATGGCTCCACCGCAAGGTTATATTTCCGCCATTACGGCGAATATCAAGCTTTTCTGGAACCGTAAGTGGCGCAGTCATATCACGCCCTATAAATGCACCGGCCCTTACACGCAGATCGTCTTCATCGTCGATAAACGCAATAACTCCATTTTGACGAGCCGGGTTCGCAACAGTAGCTGTAGCAGTAACTTCCGAAGTAGCTACTGCAGCTTCTGCAACAGACTCTTCTACCACACCAGGCGGAGTCGGACCAGTATCTGTAGCTACCGCTGCAGGCTTTGGATCTGACGCCACTCCGGGCGGGGTAGGCCCAGCATCTGAAACTACCGTAGTAGCGATAGCGCTACTCGTATTTGCACTAGCTACGTTGGTAAGAAGCGCTAAAATTTCTCCGCTTGCAGCACGTAGATTAGGTGGGAGGCGTTGCACAATTGCTGACTCACTCAATGGAGCATTAGCGATGCTAATTAGTACTCCATCTCGCAACCCCTCAATGCCTTTTTGTTTCCGCCATTCGCGTAACAAATCAATCTTTGACATTGATTTTGGTTCCCAACCTAGCGGCTCCAAGGGCTCATTACGACGACGCATGACTTGCCGCGCGCTAGCATGTGTCAGAGCGTTAGGAGTCGCATTATCTGCCAGCCAGAACAAATCTGCTAAGAAGTCTGCCCACCTATGATAGACCGCTGGATCTGGATTTCCGGCTTCCCACGTTTGAGCAAGCTGAGCTAGTACAGCATGATCAGGTATGGTTTTTGCCCCAGCTGCTTTAGCCTGTGCTTCCCACTCAGTAAGTACCTCCAGACGTTTTACGATGTCCATCTGTAGTCCTCCTGTTTCCTATCATCTGTCAGCTTAAACTTCTCGGGTGATAGAGCTTCGGTATATTCGACCCGAACCACACCTCGACCAAGTCTCCCTGGCAAAACTTTGATCCACGGGCAATCATGGTGCTGGTCATCAAGAGCTAGATTGTCGCGAATCGCAATAGCCGAATTCTGCAGTAGCGTTATGGTAAACGGAAGTCCAGTGAGGCGTTGAGTGAACTTACCGATAAAATCAGCTTCACTCTGAACTCCCGAAGCAGACTCGACATTAGCTGAATCAAATTCGAACTGATCTCGCTTATCACTAAGAACTTGCCTAGTAGCAGACCAAGCTAAATCACCGACCTGCTTCGGCATCCCTTGCGAGAAAAACTTTTCCGATAACAGCCCTAAAGGAGATCCTCCACCCTCTGGCGACATTCGATAGAGATCACGCCAATCTGCTACTCCCATTCCCGCAGCATTGAGATTAGCTAGTCCATGTCGAATACCAATTTCCCACGGAGCATCCATCCATCGCTTCGGGAATTGATGCTGCCTTAGGTGATATACCGTTCTTTCGAATGCTTCTGACGGTTCTACGAGTTTGCCCAACTTAACGTTCTTAGGCAACCCAGAAACAATAGCTACTTCATTCGCATCATCATCTGATTCGATCCCAAATGGCGAGTAAACAAATGCGGAAAGAATCCGGCTCCAAGCCAAGAACTGATCATAGGCAGATAACACCGTACGCGCGTCTCGCAGAGCTCTACCCACATTCGTAGTCAGCACATCAATACATGGTCCAGCAGCAGACATAGTATTAAGCAACTGGAACAGCCGCTTTTGACGACTCATAAAAACTGCAATTGATGAGGCGAACCAGCCCAAAAATATCGCAACGCAGATAGCTGCAACAACGCTCCAAGCCAGTACTGCAAAAGCTCCTAAGCAGATCGATCCAATCGATAGCAGAACAGCAATTAGCAACATTATTCGCATAGTTTTAGCAAGCGAACGCTGCTGTTGTTCGATTTCGCCACCGAGATTTCCAGCCTCATTAAAATGCTGCAGTTGCTGCGAATATCCTTCAGCTTCTGTGTAATAGCTTTCCAATTTACTTTGCAGCAGATTACCAACAGTTGCTGTATAAGAGTTTTGTCGCCGTTGTTGGAAATCATGTACTGATCGCAAAGCCGCCGCTGCCACTGTACGAACTGGAGAAGTTTGATCCATTGCACAGTACTGCAAAGCATTATTACTAGTAGCTAGACCGTTAGCGTCGTATCCTTCAATCACACTGCGTCCAATAACGCTCTGTAACGCTGGGTCAACGACTAACATATCCGTTGGATGCGGAGCAATAAAACTTGGATCAGGAACTATTCCCCATTGAGATTGCACTCGCTGTACATCAAGAGCAAGACGACCACCTGCGTCGATAAGATCTTGGGCTCCAAAAATGTAGTCTTGCCACAAGGCTGGCAACTGCGGAGCACCCTCTTGAGCCACATTGAGTGAAGCCATCATCGCGTCAATACCGTGCATACTAGCTGCAACATTTCCAGACTTACGCAACCCTCCGGCAGAGATCACAGTAAATGCTGATCCCTCACCAAAGACAGCTCCTTGAACCGCATTTTCTAAACCAGATCTTGCGCTAGCTAAAGTCCCCCGAAGCCAGGCTCCCGGAGCAGCAAATAACGACTTAACTAAGAAACTCAACAACATTTTTATGGCTTTCCATAAGCCAATTTTGTGTTGTTCCTGAGCTGGCATTGGCTGCCGACCGCTAAAAAAATGTTGCTGATGTTTATCCCATACTGCTTTAGCAGTAGCTCTTGTTGCCGTCGCTGGATCTGGCAACGAGATAGCTACCCCACCTTCAGTGTGCGGCCGCGGAATTTGCTGTAACGAAAATGCCGCTGATCGTAAATTCTTATCAAGACTAGCGCCATCTGCCCAGCGCAAATGTGTTCTAACTAGCCGTGCCATGCCTGATGGTGGTGGTGTTATGCGATCGAAAGGAGCATCTTCAAGCCCACTCCAAAGACCACAAATACCAGCTAGTCCAGCAGCGGCATGACATCCAAGTGACTCATCGTCGATATTGGACGGCAAAGGTTCGATACCTTGTGTCGGGTCATCAGATGTTTCTGGAGACAGGATTAGCGTATGCGAACCATCTCGGGCAAGAGCAACTGGAAGTTCGTCAGACTGTCCGGTGGAAAAAATACAACGCAATAATTTTGTGTCCTGACCTGGACGCACCATATTAATAGCGTTCAGCAAAGCTGTTTCCTGCTCAGCACTTACAACAGCACTTGATTCATTAACTTTGCGGAGCGGATTCACTACTCCAACCCGAACCATATTGGTAGCGCCTTGAGCCAAGAATGACTCCATAGTCATCGCATGAGCTATCCCATTTTCGATAAACAGTCCTGGCGTCATATTTTGTTCCATGGACTCTGGTTGAACCCATAAGAAAGGCTGCACCAGCCCGGCACCAGACCAGTCAGTCAAAATTGCCCGGATTACATCTCCCAGCCCTGGACGAGCGAAAAGAATATTGCGCTTAACCATTAGAATACCCAATCTTGGTTGGCATCTACCGGATTAGTAGTGGGTAACGGTTCACTACGCCTAGCAGATTCTGCTGCTGGACGTATTAGAGCATCAATCCGGTCACAAGCCCATAAAACATCTTGGTAAACATCTCGCATCATCGGAGCAGTAGCTAGTATCTGCTGGTCACGAATAGCGTCATATCGTGCTCCCGGCCCAAATAACCGTGCCATTGTTTGACGTGTTCCTTGAATGAACTGCAGCGCATTCGCTTCCCGCTCATCGATACTGTCGCCAGTAACTCGACCTACTGTCCCAGAGGGAGAAGATCCACTGATAAGCCACTTCTCCAATACGATTTCACCAGAAACTACATTGGAGCCTTGCGTTGGCCCGCCTTTTGCTTCGTCGTAAAGACGTCGCAAAGCAATGTAGGGCTGTCGTGAACGTAGTTCTGGGTCACCACTGCAATTGACCATAGATAGCATCAAAGATTCTAAGACTGCTGGGAGCCAATCTAAATCGATCAGTGCCCGAACTTGCTGAGCTTCCACCATTCGAGCTGACGGGAATGCTCCTTGCGGAGTAAGCATCGGATTCGGGAAAGGCATCCACCTAGACGCTTCGGAATCATAGATACGCGGGAACTCATCAGTTAAGCGGCCGCTAGTTGTAGGAACCTCAAGAGCACCAGTAATAAGTCCGATATACCAGCCAGTAACAAGTGCTCTCCGCTCGCTTTCGCTGACTGGCAAGGCAGCTTCCAAAGGACGAGAGCGTCGTAAGTTCCAGAACCCAGCACGAGCTGAATCGCCAGAAAGCTGCTGCCATTCGTTCATGGCAGGAGCCAGGACCGAAGAGAATGCCAACGGGATGAGGTTTGGATAGGAGCCGAAAATATCAATACGACGTTCCTGCTCTGAAGTAGACACTGCCTTAGCAAAATTAGCGGGTACTACATCACGATCAGCATGCTCATAGTCATTAGCAACTTTTTCTAGCAGCTGTGCAACTTGTCTTGACTCTGCAAACGGAATAGATGAGAACTTGAATCGATAAGCAACATCTTTGTTATAGAGTTTTTTGACTAGCGGACCGTCAACCTGAGCAAGTGGTAAAGCACGAGTCATTGCCTCACGGAACTTATCACGTAGCTCAAGGACTGCTCGCGGATTTGTATCTATTTGTGCTTCTGCCTCTGCTGCGTAAGCCTTAAGCGAAGTATCGCAGAAGACTCGATAGCTTTCTCCTTGTCGCCGGACAAACTTAGTTGCACGATCAAGAATCTCATCTGGACGGACATGCACCACGAACTTAGCAACTGACGGAGCATCAACCATAGCCGGATTATTAGGATTCCGAACTAGCGCATGAGAGCGCCATGGATTCGACATCTCGATAAGCCCACCTGGAGCAATATCACCACCTGTTGTCTGCCATTCACCTGCAATAGTTGCATAACTGACGGCATTTCGTGCATCAGCCATACTAGGCTGATGGAGCGACGACTGGAGATCAACGTCGTATCGAGCTTGATACTGAGCTGAAGTCATAAGAAGCACATCATTTGTTGCTTCATCCCAACGCTCACTAGGTTTAGGTTCAGTATCGCTGGGCCAATCTGGATAGTGCGTGGTATGAAGCTCTGCCAGACCAGCCATTCGTCCACTAGCAGAGGTAGCAGTCTCCACAATCTTGAGACCATACCGGATCTCTTGAGCCAACGGAGCACAGACCTGCGCAGAGAAATCTGAAATCACTGTCTTTAGCAATTTACACAATTCGATCCAGATGAAGTTGGTGTAATTCTGGATCAGACTCGTGCGAAGCCGCTGCATAAAACCAGCACCATTAGTAATGATTCCAGTCATAGCGCTAAGTTGAGTCAGCACACTTTGGTCAGATATGTTGGCGCCCTGAATCTGGGTTTCGGAAAGCTGCTGTAGCCCAGATACCAGTACTGAATCAATATGAGTCCGCAAGCGATCAACCAGTGCCGCAGCATAGCTAAGACCATATTGCGAAATCCCTACTGTGATCTCGTTAAGTACTGCATTAAGGAAATTAGGAGCCCATCCATAGGTGAATCGGTAGGCTTCCTTCTGTAACTCCTGACGAACCATCATCTCCGTATCGCTCATAGTGCGGTTGTAGTTTGGCACCCATTGGTTACCTTTTACTCCGTCGAGCTGAGTCATATTAGGCATAATGATCTGATCAAATATCCCATTTGCGACATTCATGACCTGCTGGATCGGCCATACCTTATCGCCGCCGATCCAACCACCAATTTCAGCCATTGTGTTGGGAAGCCCTAGTCGCTGACAGACAATTTCCCATGTTTGACTAATTCTCAGATCAAGTTGGGCGGTTCCTCCGACCGGGCCTCCAACGATCTCATGTCCATGTTGCAGTCTGTCTACGGACATGCGCGCAATACGCTGTGCAGAGTATGTGGCATAGCGGTCACGCCCCATGCTAAGTGAAGCGTATCCAAATGATCCCCAAGCGAGGGTATCTGATGCGCTCCCCCAGCCAAATGGTTCCATACTCTGAGTAGCCCAGCCCTGCGTATTACCAAGATCGTATTCAATGTACTGCTGTAAAGCTGTCGGAGACGTCAGCATCGAGCTAAGTCCTCGCGCAAGACCACGATAAACCGGCAACGGAGTTCCGTCACCGAAACCGGTTCCTTCAAGGCCAGAAGCGATACCGATTGGGAAAATACGAGCAAACGGAACATCAATACGCTTAGTGGAAATACCCAATGCCGATAGCATCATCTCATCTGTTTCGCGAGATGCCCCGGTTTGTGCTGCAACAACCTCACCAAGCATCGCCAACGCATTAGCATTGACGCCAGAACGTTGATCTTTTGGAATAGAGGTGAATAAATCCGGTGTAACTGCGTAAACACCAGTTAATCCAGGATTGACGCCAGAAATAGTTGTCAAGATTCGACAAACATCTAACACCATCGATGCACCAGAACCACCAGCCATCGACCCTACAACGAATACGATTGGTTGCTTTGCTGGGCTATATCCACCCAAAGCAGATAATGTCGACAATGATGCGTGCGCTTCTGGAGCCTGCAATCTAGTCCATGCCGACTGCAACTGTGAAGAAATTTTCTGAGCTGTTGAAAGCGTCAGCATTCGTCCAATCGAACGATATTGCCCCGCACCAACAGAAATTGGAGTTGTTATCCGCTGCGGAACTGGAGATACCCATGAGGCACAAGTTGCCATCGCTGCTGGATTCTTTGCAGCAAGATTGTCTAGAACGTGGTGCTGTATGACCTCATACTGTGCCGTATTTCCGACACTGACATAGTCCCCAATACCAACCTCATCTTTTACTTTACGCAGACCACCAACTGGGTTTTGTTCATCTAGCGGGGCATCAATGAACATGAACTGCCAGCCCTGAGGAATTTTATCAATACCAATTTGCGCTAGCTCAGACCGCAGCTGATCCATCATGTAAGTCAGCGTGTTACCGCCTGAACCACCACATCCGATAATCAGCGCACGCTGCAATGTTGGTTTATTTGAACCATCATGGTCAATTAGTATCTGCGACATTATTTTACACTTTTCTTTCGATGAACTTATGAGGAAGCTAACTGGCTACTGTCCGGGGAAAGTAGGGAACGAAGGACCATTTTCTGGTGCTTGTGGCATAGCAGGTTGATCTACGCTTGGGATATTTATCGGCTCTTGCGCACCAGGGAAAGCAGCAGCATTTGGAATCGTAGGTAACCCAGATCCCATCGGATCTACAGAGCTAGGCATTCCAGGGAAAGTCGGAACCGAGTTTGTAGTTTCGTTCCCTCTTGGAAAACTTGGCGCTCCTTCATTGGGGAAATTCGCTGACCCTAACTGCGTTGAAGATTCTGACGTAGCTTTAATACTCGTCTTCAAAGATTCAAAAATCCGTGGTGCATTGCTCATGAAATCTTGCAGGATTAACCGTTGCTGATCATTGTTAGTTGTTCCCGCAAAAATGAACAGCACCTGTGCCGTATTAGCTGGAGCGCTAGGGTCTAGTAACAATGCCCAATGATTCTGAACCGCTAACGGAAGTTTAGGAATACGCTTCTTAGTAGCAGGATCTGGGTAAGCATCTGAAGCGCCAATTATTCCTTCCATAGTTGGCACAACCAGAGCGTAACCCGCACCAAATGGTGATGCACCCATAACTGCCTTGAGTAGGTAGGGTCCTACTTGTTGGCTTCTTCCCTTAGGGCTGATCATATTTGTCTTATCTTCAGGCTGGAAAGCAAAAGGCTTTCCGTCTCTAAAAATTTGTCCTTGTTCAAATGTGACCGGAATAAGAGCTGGGATCATTGCCTCATCAGGGAACTTACTTGCTATCAAATACTTGAGAAGGTACAGAATGCCAATAGGTAGCAACGGACCTAACAGACCAGCAACAAGGAAGACTGCCCAAAACTTTGTAGCGTTCAACTTCTGATGTAAGTCAGCCAAATAAGAAATATCTGCAGTAAGTGCTTCTCCCTTGGATCCAGAAGGTTTCATAGTCATAGTAAATACGCCAGTGACACCACCGTTGCCAGCATTTTTTGTAGTAAAGGTAACCGGGAACTCGACAGTGGCACCTTTATCAATTTTCAGACATGATTCTTCGCTGTTATGTTTCGAAGTAACAGTTGCCTCTTCGATACCCTTTGGTGAAGTCTCTGGTGCTGGAGCAGCCGATAACCATACGCAGCCTGGGCCAGTAGCCTTTACTGAAGCAGTAAGATCGGCTGGGCCTTCAGCCATACCAAAGTTCACCTGCTGCTCCAAAACTGGATAATCTGGAGGCGGGAGTACTGGAACTAGTGTACTTACAGTTATAGGCGCAAGTTTCGTACCTGGAATACTTTGTCCTGCCGGATCTTGCCATGCGGCCGTCGTCAGGTTGAGAGTAGTACGCAACGCATAGTCACCTGGCTTCGCATCGGTCAGATCCATTACGAGTGGAGTAGCTAGCTGTTCCTTAGCAATACCTTTCGCTAACGAAATAGTCTCTCCAGTGCTCGAAATAAGATCAGCATCCATCTGTACTGTGCCAGCCAACTTCGAGGCATCGACATGTTTTCCGGTGCTATCGGCAAGTCCAAGAGTTACTGGAACCTTCTTCTTGGTTTGCACATCTGGCAAAGAAATCTCCGCAATAACTGGCTTTAGATCACCTTTGATAAGGATGGAGCTTTGAGACTGTTGTCCAGCAGAGTTTTTATTGGGATCTACAAAAACCACTTGCCAAGGACCAGCCCAATTCAGTGATTTTTCCCGATCCATCACGATCGATAGCGTACGTTCTGTCTGCCATGAGATATGTCCAGGGATTCCATCAGGAATTGGAATGTTCTCTCCAGCAGCTGGCAGTTCGTGTTGCCGCCCATCTGGAGTAATTAGGAAAACTTTAGTGCCGTTTGCTGCAGCTGTAGCCAAAACTTCAGCTTGGGAGATAGAAGCGTCTAGGACAAATCGGTGAGCACCTTCTGGGCATACGGTACCTTGGCAGATTGAAACTGATTGCTGAACAGGCTTGTTGCCTGGGTTTCGATAACGATCAAAAATCAGCAATAGCTGATCGATGTTATCTGCAAGTAGAAAATCTCCAGGCGTAGGTTCTAGCTTGCTACCACAGGTTCCTTTAGGAGTTTTTCCTTCAACAATTTTGCGCATTAGATCGAAGGTGTCATCACTAGCTGTTTCTGGCGTCGTTAGACCAATACCAAGCATGGCAATATTTGAGCCACGAATCTGATCAGCGATACCACCAGCGCGACAAATATCTTCTTCAGCTTTTTGGCCAGCTTGTAGCCGCTGATCTTCAGTTTCCACTGTATTAGCAGGATCATAAGGACGATCTATTTTATTGCTATCTTCATCGCTAGCTCGTCCAACATAAAGACCACCATCGGTAACAAAAACCAAAGCTTGGCACAGCTTTTGTTCCTTAGCGTGTTCCACAAGTGTGCGCCGTCCGCCGTCAAGAGCTAACCAGTAATCGGTACCTTCTCCGGTATTTCGACCAGCAAATGCATCGATACGTGCTGTCGCGGCGGAAGCTGAAACGTTGGTTAGCGCCGCCCAATCTTCGCCAGGCGCGTAACGCGTAGAGAATCCATCGATACGTATACTCAGTTCAACTTTGGCGTCAGTAGCAAAGCGAGCCAACTGATTCACCAAATACTTAGCTGCTGTGACACGCGCGTTGCTAGGGTCGGTCCTCTGCAAACTTGATGATTCATCTACGACAAAAAGAATGTCGCCTTTTTGCTGTCCAGCAACACAGGCCCCAAAACGATCCATAGCTGTGCTAGGTAATTCGCCTACTGATGGCATCGGAGCTTTGGGAATATTTGACAGAGCTGTTGCTGGCAACGAAATGCCATATCCGCCAGTAAAAATAATAAATGCCGATACTGCCGTAGCTGTTATTCGTTTTAATATGCGCATTAGAGACGTCCTGCCCAATCACCGATACGCCACGCACATATCAGCGTGGCTGCTATACATATCCCCATAGCAATCCAGTAGAGAATAGGGACGAAGCTCAGTTGGCTATATACGCCACGAGCACGAACTTTCGTATCTCGCAACGTAAAAAATGCTAATACTGCCATAGCGATGGGACCAGAAATAGCCCAACCTAATAGAGCAAAGATAGGAGCTTGCCCTAAGAGGAAACCAATACCTCCACCAAGTAGCGCTAATGCCATCGCAATAACAATAATTTTCCATGGCGCTTTGCCTACATAAATACCATCGCTATCACCGCTAAAGTCATAGCTGGGTTGCGCTCCTGGCAGTGAGAGGTTTGTCCGAATTGGCGCCGACGGCCCCCCGTTGCTACCAGGAACCATAGCTGGCATTGCAGGAGGTACGATTCCGGCAGTTCCCGAAGACGGCTCTGGCTTCCAGGCTGTCATCTACACAATCTCCTATCCAACTAACTTGATAATAAAATCTAAAATTGGTCGAAACTTACCAATATCAGAAGTACTTGCTAAATCCTTCAAATTCTGGGCTATATCTCCAGCACCAGCAGCAGCAACTTGTGCTTTAGCTGCATCAAAATGCTGCATCAAGTCACTAATACCAAAACGTAATCCAATAAGAGCAGCCACCAGCGGCATAAAGAGTGTCACTACTAAAGCAAATGTAGATAACAATTTTCGACGTGATTTAGCCAGACAAATAAGACATAAAACAAAAAGTGGAACTAGGACAACTGCCGTACCTGATGCGATAGAGAGCCAATTCGTAAACCCAGCTAATGAGCTCACCGACGGTTGGAAGGTAATCGACGATAAAGCTGCTTTAACGGAGAAGCCCATCAATAGTGATGCAGCCATACCGCTACCCAAAGCTACTATCGGCATAGTTCTGCCCCAAAAGCGTTTGATTCTACGACCAGTCTGGGTGACCTTTGCCGATATTTCAGCAGTTTGCTGATGAATCGCGTCATGGATAATTTCAGTTCCGGTGGGAACACCAAACCGATCATATTGAACCGATTGCGCTTGCTGAACTGCGCCTGGGAGTAACGGAACACCAGATCCATTGCTTCCACTGGGGAAATTTGGTGAAGTTCGGTAAGGAGCAGTTTGATTAGCTCCGATAAATCCCGGCTGGGGAATACTTGCAGGCGCTGTCTGTGACGGAAACGATGGAGAATTACCAGAAAAACCACCGGACTGTTCTGACTTCCAAGGCGGGTTACTCATGTGATAGGCATCTCTCAAAACACGATATAGCTGACAGGTATTTTACGCTCTCACGCTACCACTAGCAGGGTTCGATAGAGAAGATATATTGGTAAATTATTGATTACATTAATTCCAGAACCAAAGAGATCTCGGCATTGCAACACCTTTCATTGCCGTATAGACACCTTCGTCCATAGTCAGCTACCAACCCATGGCTGCACCTATTGCACTTAACTCATACCAAAAACTAAGAACGACTCGCTACTAATGCCCCAGCCAATCCCAGCAAGAATAGCCCTGCCATTAGCAGCAGATGGAGAGGCCAGCGTCGCTTCATTAGCGCAATAAACTCACGAATATAGGCACTGGGAAGAAAATATAGAGCCGTACGCCCACCAATAACATGGGCCGGCAGTTCAAGATCTCGACAAAGTTGAGCAGCTCGCATCGCGTGATATTGCGACGTGGCTACCACCAGACGATCAGCACGATCATCCATCCTAGCTAATTCAGCCCCAAACTGAAGGTTCTCCACCGTATTACGAGCTTTATCTTCAACAATAATTGAGCCGCGTGGAATACCTCTACTGACAAGATAATCAGCCATAGCAAGACCTTCAGCTAATGGCTCATCACTACCTTTTCCACCAGAAGGAATAATTATGCTGTCAAAACCTTGTTCACGATCACGATGCCATTGGGTGATACCAGCATCTAGACGCGCAGCCAGTAATGGCGGAACTTTTCCGCTAGCAACTGAAGATCCTAGAACTATGATGTCATGCTCAGCGGCTGGCTCTCTACGACGACTGTAGAGCCATGCCGAAACTAAGAATGAAATCAAAGCAAAGGCAGGATAGGCAGTAACCATAACTAAAGTAATCCAGAGAAACAGCCAGAATGGACCACACTTCAAAGTGATAAATAAGATCCCACCAGCGTATAGAGCAAGTATCCAAAGCCCTGCTGCAAAGGAGAGGAGACTGGTAACACCAAACCCTTCCCGTCGAATCATCACTACCCCATTACAGAGAAGAGCAACCATCAATATCAGTATCGCAAGCGGAGAAAGTAACAACGCAAGTAAAAATACTATTGATAGCGGCCCCAACGCTCCGCTCGTCAACCCAACAAATCCGATAATCGCAAGCCCTGCCATTAGCGGCATAGCGTTAACCCAGCCACGAGCATCCCTAAGATACAAAAATGCCGACCATGCAATAAGCAGAAAAGCAAAGATAAGCGAGTACATAGCTTTATCCTACCATCGAAAATAGCGCAATATATAAATAAATATATTATATATTTATAGCATCTAAAATATTAGAATCACTCATTGCCATAGATGTTCACATATACTAGAATAACTCAATAGACTTCTTTACTTAGGATAAACTAATGAGATCACTACGTTTCATGCTGGGGGTAGTTTTATGCCTTGCGCCAGGAGTTTGCTCTGCCATCGGCTTGAACGCAGCAATTGAGAATCACGCCGATAACACGACGCTACAAATCATAAGTATAGGATTTCCAGTTAGCTTTTTTGCTCTCCCCTGGCTCATAAACCGATCTTGGAATCGTCTAACTAATTTCACGTCAACACCTGATATTTCATTTCAGGCTCACCCTACAGATGTTGCCTGGCTACGTGATATTCCCGGGGTAGGTCGTCGCCGCATCGAAAACTTAATGGAAACCACCCGCCAGAATAGGCAATTTTTCTGTTTTGAGACAGTATCAATAGCCGGTATTCGCACCGCTCATTTAGCCACTCTGCTACCACGTCCAGTAGCCCCATATTCTCGCACCGCCAAGAAAAATAACTTCAGCTGCAGGGATTCACAACTCCCTGAGCCGCTAGCAACATTAGTCCAAAGATTTTACGACGCCACGACCAGAAGCCTCGACGAAGGAACACTTAGATATACCGAAGGAATCAAAACAGTCTTTTTCTATTCAGGCCCAGATTATTGCGACAGTGTGATGTGGAGCGGAAAATGGGTTTACTCTAATGATGCCCCAATGGGAGCACGGAGGCGCATCGAATGGATAGCAGCAGTTGCCACCCCAATGTCACAAATAGCTACTATTCTCAGCCAAAAATAAACTACGAAATTCGAAACAGCTAGCGAACTATATAATGTAACAAAAACAACTATCCGCAAAGAAGCGTAGATTTTCTCCAAAATATGTCAAACGTCGCAACTTTTTCAAGGACCTAGCACTGGAACTCCTTGCCATAGCAATAGGCGTTGCCCTTAAAGTCATCCTATTCAGAAACCGGTTAGGAGATTTACTTCTTCTAGTCGATGTATTACTCGGCTCAATAGTATATTATTCATTTATTAAAATTCTTTGCAGCGATCACTTTCCATGGAGCCACCACTAAAAAACCAAAGAAGCCCATCTGATACAAATTGCAGCTAATGAAGTACAAGCTAGCTTAGGAGATGGTAGTAGCACCCTGACATGGAAACGTGGGACTGCAATCATTTGGGATTCAAAAACCCAAACATTGACAGCTTCAGGTTCGAAACCTACAGTATTCCCAAGATTACGAACTGAAGACTTTGTACCAGCAGCAATCGAACGCGGGTGGACTGTCATCGTCGATGGCAAGCCTCGAGCATTACTAAGCTGAACCAAAAATTTCTTTAGATATGTCATTATTGGAACTATGAGTATGTATCCACCAGTCTCAAACTCCGGTTACCCTTATCAAAACCAGCCGAACCCTTATGGGGCCCAGCAAGCTGTTCCAATGCAGCCAATTGATCCAACACTTGCCGCACTCCAACCTTATAGCCACCTAGCATCAAGGGGAGGCTGGTTCCCTAAGAATGTCTACATTGGGATGGAGCCTTGCTATCTAGCTTGGGGCACCGATGATGTAACTACGGATCTTTCAGCCCGAGCGCACAGGTATGACACCTGTAAAACAAGTTCCGGTATCAGCAGTCAAAGCAGTACGCTGGGAAAAAGGGTGCTTACTGATCTCCACTAACGGGTACGGCAGACTAACTATCACACCTAATCCCGAGCTATATCATAATCAGCAGATATCTAGTTTGAAATCAATAGTTATCCCCTTCGGTACAATCAAATTTTTCTCAAAGGAAAATAGCACCCGTAAAGAGAACATCTGGATTCAAGCTTTCCAAAGTCGAGGTATCCCGATAAAGGGTTTATCAAATATTCCTTGGTGGCTAATCCCAGCTCTTATCGGAATTTTATTGCTAGTTTTCCTATTTGTTTACCTAATCAGCGGGTAGCTACAGTTTCTTGAGACCTCATAGTCTTCCATTTCTTACGAATTAGCAATTCCGCTATCTTTTTAGATTTCAAGTAGCTGAGGATATGGAAACCGGGAATGCGGTATCGCTTCGATAGCAAACGGTAGCCGTCGAACTTCAATAGAGTTGATATCTGAATCCATCACCCCAAAAGATGTGGCGTAGCTAGCTAACAACTTCAGGTACCTTCTTAAGACTAGAAGTGGCGGAAACTGCTCTCGATCCTGATACCAAACCAACACATCTTTAGCACCTTAGTTTAGCTCTGATCATATAGGCAGTCCGAGAATAGGTTTCATCTCCGCGAGCTACTGCATAATGCGCCATAGCTAGATTTCCATATGAAATTGCTATCAATTCTCGTAGCGTCATAGATTTAGGATCTGCCATTTACGTACCTTATCTACGAATAATCCGTGTTACCCACTGCTAGATTATAAACAACTAAAAGAGTCCTTTTCTCTGACTTGATCTAGGTCAGAACCGAAGTAGAACTAGGAAGATATTTAACTTCCACCAGACAACAGAAACGTGGAATCTGCAATACACCCTATTTAGAGTTAGTTAACCGCTTAGCTAACCGCATAATATGAGGTTCCACCCATAGCATTAGTGCAGCTAATATCGCACAAATAAGCACTGTAACTAGCATGACGCCCAGATCACGTACCGTAATCCGTCCATCAAACTGTTCCGAAGTCCACATAATTAAGAAAGAAAACAAAAGCGTTCTAGCCAAAAAGCCAGGAAGATATTTCGTTATCATTCTCGAAACTCTAATAGATTTTTGCAGCTTAAGAAATACCAATCAGCAAAATGAGTAGCAACCCGACTTCTAGCTGTGTTTCTTACTCAGAAAATCGACACCTTGTTGTGCAATAACACCAAGGAGTTCTCCCATAATTGTACAGAGCAGATACAGCGCCCAGAACGCCCCCATAGCTCCAAGGAAAGTCCGAAAGTCCTAGAGTAATCAACAAGTAATCCCTCTTTACGAGTACCTAGGCTTCGCAATTAAACCCGGACTCATCAGCATGGGAAAGAACCTCAACAATTACGACAGTACTCCGTTTACTAAATGAAGCCAGTTCATGCTGCTCTTTCTCTCGTTGATGAGCGCCTCCACTAGCTGGAACCCAGTTCACCAACCTTGTACCGAGTTGCCGAAGAACCCCGAAGATATGATGAACTTATGAAGAGCGAAAAAACGAAGTTTTTCCGGATTCGGTAAAAACCATTAGCACAAAGACACTCCACGAGAAACTCTACATAATTTCTACTACACGCGAAGCCCACGAAATTGCGGGATACCTCTTGATGGCCGCTAACCGTAAAGGCATTTTTCAGTCAGAGCCAAAACTATCCATCAAAGCAGACTGGACCGACTCATTTGGTCTGCTAGATCTATGGAAAGCCGAACATCCAGCAGACCGGGAAGGCACACAACTACCCGCCAATATAGGCATCTACTACTTCAGCTTCATCAGAAGCGATACTACGTAAGCGCGCCACAACTCAGATATGGAAACGCACGTCATCGAGCCATGCATCATCTGGTATATCCGGATAATGACCTCGTAGCGTAGCCTGGTAATCAGAGTCGAGGTCGGTTAATCGAATCGGAGTTACGGAGTCGATAATTCCAGGCATCACCTCGAAACCAAGGTGCTCACCGTCTTCGAATACGAAGGTCGTAGGCCCCAGTAGGATCGGATCTAGATAGCGGATCGTGCGTTTCTTATGGCCAGCGACGATGTCATCAAGATACCGCCTGCTGAAGCGCACAAAACGACGCGCGTTCTCGTCCAGCTTAAGATAAGAGTACGGGAGTAACTGGCGCACCGACACAGACTTGATACCCTCTTCCGAAGGAACAAGGACACAGATATCAGGATGCTGATCGAGCATCGTCTGACGGCAACGCCCACACGGGGAGATAACTCCGCGACCGCCACTCCTAGCTGCCACCATCGCTACCAAAGGACCAGCTTGAGCTGTGGTTGCCATACCTAACACAACCAGCTCAGCACACGGCCCACCAGTAAAGTGGTAGTTGTTTACGCCGGTATAAATGTTGCCTTGGATATCCATGGCAGCTGCAGCGACAGTGTGGTTAGAATTCTCTCCCAGCGTCGCGGCAAGCTCAGTTGCCGCCGTGATAATTGCGTCGTCGTTCGCCCAGCCTGTGAGAGAAATCATGCATACACTTTTCCCTATCTCTGCCCTTAATAAGTTCAGTATATATTTCACTTGACCGTCGAACCGCATGATCTGCGCCGCCAAGATCGCCTCACTTCTTATCCGGAACCACCGTCAGCGTACTTATACAGCACACTATCGGGAAGATGACAGGCATCCCCAGGACAGCGCGCAAGCCGGTGCTGATGCTCGTCAGCGCTGCGCACGTAATTAATTAGTGGACGAACCTCGATAGCAATCCGATCAGCATCGGCGCGTGCCGCAAGGAACGCTTTTGCTCGTCGCAAATGATCTACGTCGCGAGAATAGATGCCAGTGCGATATTTCTCCCCGACGTCAGGGCCCTGCCGATTCACACTGTACGGGTCGATGATCTCAAAAAGGTAATCAATCAACTGTTCAACACCGACGACCATCGGATCAAATACCGTCCGAACACACTCTGCGTAGCCATCATAGGGCCCCTCAAGAGTCAACGATGAGCCATTCGCCCGCCCCGCCTCCGTGAAGGTTACTCCTGGAAGCGTTGCCACAAAAGCCTGTACTCCCCACAAACATCCGCCCGCTAAGAAGATTTCCTCCACAGCAATAACCCTAGCCTGGGCAGGTGCGGAATAGCCGTTTGCATCCCGCCAATGTTCAAGTGAGGCTGCAACGTTGAACCTGAACCAACCCGCACTCAGCTGAACACTCTACGAATCCAGTACGGCGTGCTGATACGACGATGCGAGCTATCCAAACGCGCCCACTGCTCACTATCGAAGCTATCTCGGGTTAGCGCTTCCGTCTCAAGAAAATAAGGGTCATCCCACTACTTCACTCCGCACCGGACGTAGCGTGAAACCACTTCCACAAGAACTCGATATCGTCCTCACGAACAGCCCTCAGCCTTATCGTCATGTCAGTATTCTGGCAGTCGTCAGCAAAAACAGTTCAGCGATTTTGATGAAATAGAAATCACTATTCAATGTTTTAATAGCACCATGACAAGGATCCCAATAGAGAGCAAATCAAGACCTACGCACATCTATACCAAGACTTTCGGGTTACGCATTCCCATAGCCGTATAAGAGAAGAAACCCAAGTGTTCGTAGTAGCCAATGAGGTGTTCGTCACAACCCAAGTCAATCGAATACATGCCGTCAAGATCAGCAATAATCCGACGCACCAGCTCTGTCCCTATCCCCTGTCCTTGATAATCAGGATGAACCTCAAGCCATGGCAAAAATGCTGTAAGTACGCCATCGCTGATCGCATTGATATAACCAACGACACGCTCACCATCAAGAGCCCACACCCGCCGATACGACGAATCCATCACTTCAACAAGCTTCTCCGCGCTGGGAGAAAACGGCCATCCCACAAAGAAACCAGAAATCTGAGCAGCCGAAACAGCCTCCCGATCTGTTCTATATGTGATCATGTGTCAAACCCTAGCAAGCACGCACTTCCCGAGCTAGCGATTTTCTACCGCACTAACATCTCAAGGAGTTTCACTGATGTTGGCTTCGCTCCCGTGAGGATCTAACCCGAACTCAGTCTCAGACCAATTCTTTTACCGTGGCAGCTCACACACCACAAAGTTTTCGATAAGCGAAGGTTATTCGCTTTGTGAAGCGACGAAATCCTTATGATAGATCTTCACAGAAGAATCAAACCACTCAAGTACTCTAGCCCTTCTTACCCCTACTAGCTCACTTCGAGAGAACGGATGTAACCCACACCGTCTCCTAAATTTTTCCTGCAATGCGGACCATCCTCGCTCGCTCGGAGAACACCTGTCATAGGATTCAGTACGACGGTGCGATATCGGATCATCCCCGCTCGCGCGGGGAACACGAACGGTCTCCTGAGGCTGCTCAACAGCTGTTGGGATCATCCCCGCTCGCGCGGGGAACACGCTACTTTTTGGCTCGCATGTTGGCGAAAACCCAGGATCATCCCCGCTCGCGCGGGGAACACAGCCATTATTTCCCCTTAACGGGTCGGGCGCACGGATCATCCCCGCTCGCGCGGGGAACACAGCCATTATTTCCCCTTAACGGGTCGGGCGCACGGATCATCCCCGCTCGCGCGGGGAACACTCCATGATCTTCTTCTTTCTCTACTGGGATCGCGGATCATCCCCGCTCGCGCGGGGAACACGTTCACGGTTGTGGGCAGTGCCGGACCGAATAGAGGATCATCCCCGCTCGCGCGGGGAACACTGAATCGCGAGGAGCTATATCGCCAGTAATTACGGATCATCCCCGCTCGCGCGGGGAACACGCACACAAGGCGTCGTGATGTGTAAGGGGCTGAGGATCATCCCCGCTCGCGCGGGGAACACGCGCTCTACGCGCTCATTCCGCCAGTAATGGCAGGATCATCCCCGCTCGCGCGGGGAACACACAGTTTATTTTCACTCATTTAAGTACCCTCGCGGATCATCCCCGCTCGCGCGGGGAACACTCCTCCTCTGGGTTTTCGAGCTTGGCGACAATCGGATCATCCCCGCTCGCGCGGGGAACACCTCGGCGAAAAAGGAAAAGACGATCTCGAGAAGGGATCATCCCCGCTCGCGCGGGGAACACGTCTAGGATCGCGACTTCAGCTCGCTGCACCTCGGATCATCCCCGCTCGCGCGGGGAACACTTTGGAATGGAGCGCGCCTAATGTTTGATTGGAGGATCATCCCCGCTCGCGCGGGGAACACTCCAGTTAATTCCCAAGCTGCTTTACCAAAGTAGGATCATCCCCGCTCGCGCGGGGAACACTACTGGCTCATTCTTTTCTCCAAAAACTTAGCAGGATCATCCCCGCTCGCGCGGGGAACACGGTTACGATCTGGACAGTGGTGCAGAACAGGGGGGATCATCCCCGCTCGCGCGGGGAACACGACATAGATGGTGTTTTCGGGCATCCGCCAACCGGATCATCCCCGCTCGCGCGGGGAACACTCCTTGAAAAAGGTAGCCATTTTTATTCAATTCGGATCATCCCCGCTCGCGCGGGGAACACGGGTAGCGGTGCGCGAGCACTTTGCACGCGCCTGGATCATCCCCGCTCGCGCGGGGAACACGGGGTTCTGAATACCATTACGCTGCACGATCCAGGATCATCCCCGCTCGCGCGGGGAACACAGCCAGAAGACGACGACTTAGGGGAGTGCGTCGGGATCATCCCCGCTCGCGCGGGGAACACCGATTGAAGCTCGTGCCACCGTTTTTTGTATTCGGATCATCCCCGCTCGCGCGGGGAACACCGTCCTGGTGGTGCGGTAGATGATTTGAATTCCGGATCATCCCCGCTCGCGCGGGGAACACACTTACATAAAGCTGCTTGCAGAGCTGGTGGAGGGATCATCCCCGCTCGCGCGGGGAACACGCGCCTGATGGGGAGTGGTGGCTTGTGGATGGGGGATCATCCCCGCTCGCGCGGGGAACACCTGACAGGAAGATGGTTCGCTGTCCCCAATCAGGGATCATCCCCGCTCGCGCGGGGAACACGGCTGCGATTGATGCCAAAGCAGCTGAGCTAGGGGATCATCCCCGCTCGCGCGGGGAACACAATAATTTATTTTTCAGGGTGAATAAAGAACTAGGATCATCCCCGCTCGCGCGGGGAACACCGCTCCGACGATTCACGAGCTTGCTCAGAAAACGGATCATCCCCGCTCGCGCGGGGAACACCCAACTCATCCACTAAGGAGAAAAATAATGGATGGGATCATCCCCGCTCGCGCGGGGAACACGGGCATTAATGTTGTCCACATGGACAGTAAGACGGATCATCCCCGCTCGCGCGGGGAACACGTTTCTTGCCATTTAGCGTCAGGCAACACGCGCGGATCATCCCCGCTCGCGCGGGGAACACCACACGAAAGTCTCGACCACTAACGAGTTTTACGGATCATCCCCGCTCGCGCGGGGAACACCTATTCCGCATCAAAGACGCCGCCGTGGGGCTAGGATCATCCCCGCTCGCGCGGGGAACACCACCGCGCTTGCGGATCGAGGGCAGTACCTCGCGGATCATCCCCGCTCGCGCGGGGAACACGAATCCATCGTGACAAAAAACGTCACAATCAGAGGATCATCCCCGCTCGCGCGGGGAACACGCCATTGCAAGGGGGTCGCGTTTCACTACCCCCGGATCATCCCCGCTCGCGCGGGGAACACTTCTGCTGGATCTGCGTTGACTGCTGCGAGTCCGGATCATCCCCGCTCGCGCGGGGAACACCCCCACACCAAGGAGGCATCATGCCGCTAACCGGGATCATCCCCGCTCGCGCGGGGAACACGTCCCGAAAATTGAGGCCTTTGGCTTTCATGACGGATCATCCCCGCTCGCGCGGGGAACACACAACCGTTGAGTTCGGCTTGAACATCCATGTTGGATCATCCCCGCTCGCGCGGGGAACACTTCGTCGCCTTGCCCTGATCCCATATTGGCTCCTGGATCATCCCCGCTCGCGCGGGGAACACAGATCACCAGGTGATGGAGCATTACTTGGTGTGGGATCATCCCCGCTCGCGCGGGGAACACACCGGTAGTTGAGAGATTCGCAGCTGGATTATCGGATCATCCCCGCTCGCGCGGGGAACACTACTCCAGGCGTACGCAACAGCGTCCCACACTGGGATCATCCCCGCTCGCGCGGGGAACACTTACGTCTCTGGAGAAGACACGCCTCAAATCTCGGATCATCCCCGCTCGCGCGGGGAACACTTACGTCTCTGGAGAAGACACGCCTCAAATCTCGGATCATCCCCGCTCGCGCGGGGAACACTGTTCGTGCTAATGCTGCTATTGCTCCTTATGAGGATCATCCCCGCTCGCGCGGGGAACACAGACATCAACGCGACGCCTTGCCCTGTAGGGGCGGATCATCCCCGCTCGCGCGGGGAACACGGTCAGTGATGAAATCCCGCTGAGCTTGAGTGCGGATCATCCCCGCTCGCGCGGGGAACACACTTGCTGACTAGGGATGATCCACTCCCCTGACAGCTTTTACATTCACTCATATTATCTCCGCAAACACTATCATCTACATCCCCGACGGCAAGACAGGCCTCCTTACACGCCTGAACCGCGCAGAGCGATTCTCAACCACATCAGCGCCGTCAGACTTCCGAATGGCTGGAGGTCGCCGCATGAGAGTCACCCCGTCGAAATCAACGGGCTCCCACGCATGCCGATGGTTCCGCACAATCATCCCCTGCTCATTTCTGGCCGAGTGAATCATCAGCGCCTCCCCGGAGCTCACCATGGACAGCACCAGCACCCACAGCTGCTCCCGGACCCTCGCAGACACAGACCCCACGAACACCCCAGCCGACACTTCCATCAGCCACTTGGTGAGATGACCGCGAAGCGCCGAGGGCACCTTGCTAAGCACGATGACCACCATTAGGACAGCACTTCGTCGTAGTTGACTCCGCCCGCTACAGACTTGTCTTGCTCATCCCACAGATAAATCACGTCGATTTCCTCATCATCGATAACCTCGGGGAGCAGCAAAGATTTAACGTCGCGCACACACCTCTCGATTATCTTCTGCGAGCGGAACGCATCCCGAGATCGACGTCTAACATCCGCCGTCACGTCTTCGGGTTCGCTCGCCACAGACTCGAACGCAATCGGGATTGTTACCTCTACCTTATAGAGATCAGCGATGTCGTAGACGAACGATCGCGAATGCCCGGTGTGAACAAAACCCAATCCCGGCGCACACCCCAGCGACACGATCACCGCATGCACTAATCCGTATAGACAGGTGTGGGCGGCGGACAACGCCTGATTGATCGTATCGCCAGTCTCAAAACAGTCCGGATTGTAATCCCGCTTCACCCACGGAACACCAGTACGTTCAGATTCTCGTCGATAGATCTGCTTCACGCGCGCACCCTCACGTCCGCGCAACTGCTGCATGGTCAACCGACTGACTGCTTCATCAGGAAAACGCATGCCGTACATTTGACGAGCGACAGAAAGACGACGCCCGCGATGGGTAACCGCCTCAGCTTGAGCCTCCAAGAGCCGCGTCGAGCGGGCGAGGGGAACACCATGCGCGTAGTAGCGCACGGCATTCTCCCCCACCCACACAGCTGTGGCGCCCGCCTGAGCAATCAGCATCATCGCGTGATGTGTGATTCTGGTTCCCGGCCCCAGCAGCAGGGCGTTCACCGCTGCTGCTGGGATGTGCACAGTTCCTGCATCGCTCGTTGCCGTGATCGCGCTAGCGTCACGGCTCAGAGTGCAGCGCTCGAGGTAGATGAACGTCATCCTGTCCTCGATCTTGTTGAGCTGCCGCGACGTTGGCGGCGGGGCGCCGTGAGTCATGGCTTCGCTAGCGTCAACAGACCGCAGCCATAAGCTTTACCACGCCCAATTCCCTCGGTCATCGCTTGGCACAACAACTCCGGATCCACCACTTCCAGTATTCCCGCGAAAGTGGCTTGAGCGAGCGTCACTACCGCATCCTGTCGACGGAATTTACGCACCTCTCGACCTACAAGGTCGAAGGTCCGCTGATCGTCCTCAACGAGGCGAATGCCCAGAGCTTCGGTCTTACTTACCAGCCACGCAATCTGCTGGTCAGCAGTGATGTGCGCAAGGATCTTCTTCTTGCCGTCCACGTCCGCACGATGTGTCGGATTGGCCGTCAACCGGAAAGCCCACCGCTGACCCTTCGCCAACCGTCCCAGCAGCGGCCCATACTCAACGGATCGTGTGGTCGGCTGCGACGGCCAGCCCGCCTGCTCCTCCAGATGCGTCAGATCAGGAGCCACCTCAGACACGATCCACAGAACAGTCTTGGGAGTTCCTGCCCCGTCGACGCGCCATAGGACACGTCCTGGATCCACCGTCGGCGGAAAACCAGCCAGAACAGCAGCATGCATCGCCTGCGGCGAACCCAGCAGTTTCCTCGCCCCTTGGCGACGAGGATTAATCATGCACTGTGTGAGAATCATGCGCTCTCCTCTGCCAACATCATCGGATCGTGCTCAAGTTCGACGATGTCTTCAAACCGTGGGTTCGGCACATCGACGGTGGTATCTACCACCGCACGCACCGCGTACTCACGTCGGACAGGATCAAAACTCAACGGCACATCCTGTAGCTGCCTCACCGATTCCACCCCCAGGAACACACCCTCATCCGCTTGGACTTCGAGCGTCTCCATGGGCGTCTTGCAGCGCCGCTGCGTCATAGCATTGGCTTGCCACGGAGTCGACGCCACCACTTTCGCCAGCGGCTCATATTTGACACCGAGAGAGATGCGTCCTTCTGGAACACAGGAGCGTCGACCCAAATAGAGTGGATAAGCGGGATCACTCAACGCTTCATCGAGGCCCTGAATTAGTTCATTCGGTCCCTCGATATACGCAGTGAACACGGCGTCTGCCCAGTAGTAACGCTGAGACAGCGGCATGGATTCGCCACTGACTTGATGGTGCGCAGTATGGAAGTCCCTCAGCAGACTTCCCTGTTGCTCTGTGCGCACGGCGAGGCGCAGACCCAACAGCGACTCGACGGGGTCCTCCCGTCGCAGTCCCTGTGCCGCCGCTAGTAGACCGAGAATGCCGCTCTTGGTGGGCATTGCCTCGGTCATGCGACGGGTGAAGCGACTGCGTGCGCCCCAGCTCTGTAACGGCCCTGCCAGCCGCAGAACCAGCACGCTCACGCCCGAACCGCGCTCTCACCGACACACTCAACGAGCTGATCGAAGGAAACCACCTCGCCCAGTTCAACCAGATCGCCCAGCTGACTTGGGAGGCCGCATACCAGCACACTCTCTGGCTTACGCCACGTCTCGAATACTTCCTTAGCGTGGGCTGACAACTTATCGACGGCATTAGCTAGATGACCTTGACCGTCAGCCACCGGCTCTTCGAAGGCGCCAACCAGACTAGTCGGCTGTCCCTGAGCGATTGTGACTAGCACAGCGCTCGGACGTGTGCCATGAGCAAAGGTGTTCTGTTTGCCTGACGGGACGGTTTTCACAAAGGAGCGCACAAAGTGCTCGACAGCCATCTTCTGGGCAGTTGGATCCTCTAAATTCTTAGCCAGCTGGTCTAGGTTGAGCGCCGCGTAACGGTAGAGTGTCGATGATGCGAACTCGACCGTACCGATCATGCCGGCACCCGACTCCTCAGCCTCCTCGACAGAATCGTCTACGGCTGTGAAGTAATCAAATTCCGGCGTCATCGCGTGCACACCAATGGAGTGAGCCACCTGACAAGCAGCGTCGACGTTTAGATCCGGCGCCTCAGCCACCATACGGCCGAAAAGGGCGATATCAATGGAGTGCTGGGAATCCAGTAGCTTGCCAATCTGGGCATCCTTCATCGCAGCGACGAAAGCCTTGTCGTCATCAGCCTTACCATCCTGCACAGCCTCCGCGATGACGCGGGCGATCGCATCGATCTGCTGCTGCGAGATGAACATGAGATAGCCCATCTCGGCGATGCCAGGCTCCTCACCCTTCTTCGCCTTCGGCTTGGACACCTTGATCTTGGCAGCTCCTAGTGCGGCGGTCACAAGCTCCTCCGCCTTCTCAGCCGCCTCCGGGATACGTTCGACGAGCGAGTCCATAATCAGCTGAGCCACCTGCTTGGTGCGACGGCCCACCATCGACGGATCCACCTGATCGTTGAAATCCTTGCGCATGGCGCGCTTCCACGACTGGGAGGAGACCCGGGAACGGAGCACACCGCCATAGGTGGCGCTCTTGGGAGCGCCGGTATCATCGCGGTTTACATTGCTCGGCGGTAGAACCTGCACAGCGCTGATCTCGAGGTACGTAGTCATTAAATATCTCCTAAAGTCTTAGTTGTTGTCTGGTTAGTGGAATCGGCGAGAGCCTCACTGCTCTCTGCCTCAAGGGTATTCTTACTTAGTCGGTAGAAATCACGTCCCCATCGACGCTGAACCTCTGCCATCTGTGACGGGACCTGCAACCAGTACAGGTCGTCGGCCCAACGGCCGTAGTTGAAGCTGATGTCATTTGCACGGAGCAGGCCGATTAGCCCGCGCGCGTGAGTCGTGACGGCCGGAATCGAGCGGCTGCTAGCGAGCGCCATCATGCGGCGGTACGCGGGCGTACCCTCAGGGTTCTGTCGATCTTGCTGATCAGCGAGTTTTCTCAGGGCCTCACCGAAAGTCCGGTCTGAGTTGTGCATCGACTGTTTCTTGGACTGCTGGTGCATGGCCCATTGGGTCATCGCCAAATGCACGGCGATCTCCGCCTTCATATCGGCGTATTCCTCGTCAGTAGCGACGTGCGTATACTCCCACAGCGTCGGCACGGATCCCACCGGCTTGCCGACGCCTCGACGCAGGTTTGCGAGCGCCTGCTTACTATAGGCATCCTGACGACTGAGGATCATGGTGATCCGAGCATCGACCAGACCGCCCACACGGAACGACTTGCTCATTTCTTCTCCTCTCTATCTGATGCAGTGCTGATGTTCTTGCGCATGGCGCCAAGGAAAAGTGAATGTGCCTTTGGCGCTGACATGTATCCGAAATTAGTTTCGCGGCCGACTACCGCAGCAGGCGACGCCTCCCTTGCGAACCGTTGCGCTAGGTTCTCAATAAGATCTACCACCTCACGCCGCCACGCCACACGAGATTCGATAGCGTTCTCCGGAGTGAGTTGGCGGATCCAGCGGCGAGCTGGAGTGTCCAGCCGAGCCCAAGCGTCTTCCATTGCACGCTGCCGGGCTCCCTCGCCCGCGTTATCGCCCCGCTCGCCAGCAGCCCGCGCGATGTTTGCAGCCATCTGTCCGAGCGTTCGCACAGCGTTATCGGCGATCGTAACAGCGTCACTCAACACAGCTTGCGCCTCACCAGCGTGGGACCCCAAAAGTGATCCTTGGACCTCTAGTCGCTCGTCGATAATTTCTTCAATGACAGCATTCTGAGCGCCGTACTGCATGCCGATAGACTGCACGACCACAAGTCCACGGTCATACTCCAAACCGTCCAGAGTCTGGGCTGGATGAGACGCCTCCATTTTGGAACCACGATCCTCGACATAGCCAGCATTCTCGCCAGAAGCGATCAGCGCGGGAAGACCGCGCCACATCGCACGGCCAGCTTCGTGCTGTTTCGGCATATAGACCACACGGCCGAGTTTTTGCGTTTGAGGCTTGGAATAGCGCCAAGCTGTCATGGGTTCGAAGGGTTCCATTCTTTGCGGCGAAACCTTGTCGCCCTGACAAAGTACGATGCCAGTGACCCCACCGGCTCCACCTTCCAGACGGACACGACGCGACTGCCACACGAGCGTCTGTACTGGTCCTTTTGGTAGAGTCTCCTCTTCTCTCTTATAGGTATGTGGCTCCGACAAACGCCACGCTGGAACATCACCAGAAACGTCAGTGGATGTCAGGTTCAGCATGAGTGTCTCCATCAGATTCTGCCCATGAATCACCACGCCACCAATCTGGCCGGCCCAGCCGGAGCCAATCGGGTAGCCCCTTCCCCCCTTCGCTAGCGGATCCTCTGCAGCGCCCGAACGAATACCAGACGGGTCGAAAGCGTGGACATGCACGAGCCATCGAGCAGCTTCAGCGGCACTGATGCATCCGAGCGCACTCCCAGCCCGAGTGGTAAAGAAGGGCACTCCATTAGGGACATCAGCAATAAGCTTCTCAAGGCCAGATGCCTCACCTTTAGCCGTTCTTAGATCAGCCACCTGCATAAACGGCCGCTGGGGATCAAATAACTCGAAGCGATCATGGTTTTCATCCAAATACGCATTTATCTTTGCAAGATCAAGCCCGTCGATGCGCATCTCTTCCACATCATCCTGATGAGCGAAACCGATGGCATCATGGCAGATCGCGAGCATCAGCCGCAGCAAAGCAAACGCTTGAGTGGGAATCTCGCCTGTAAGCTGAACTAGGTTTTCGGCATCGTTGAAGGCTTCACGTAGCGAAACCTCGCGGGTTCCCTCCTTGCCTTGAGCCAGAATCCAGGGTTCATCGATCAGATTGAACGTCATTCGGTCACCTCCTCGAGCCCTCGCGCGGGGGTATAGCGGAGCTTCACTGGCCCGCTCCTCCCCACGATCTCTCCTTCAAACATCATGACTCCTTCCTGTTGCTGTTTCATCACTAATATTGGTTGGCCTTTGAGATAAGGGCTGTCCTTCAATCGCCAGCCCTTACGCTGCTCGGACAGCTCCTTTATGAGCCCTTCGAGCCGATCCCCGGGAGTTAGCCAGGCAGGTAACTTCACTGTCCACGTGGCAATCCTCCGTGCCGTCATATCATCTGGCCGCGAAGATGTATCAATGATCACCGGGTCCTCATCCCATGGTGGAGACATTGCTGCCAAGCCCTCTAGATCAACGAGCGCCACGATCACTTCGAGAGACGGCTGAGCGTCACGCACACCTGCTTGCGCCGCTAGCTCAGAGAAGTCATCAGCATGTTTCAACCACTGTTTCAAGCCGAGAGTCGCCCTAGGCCTTTCAGAGACTTCACCAAGAAGCGCACAGCTCGCTTTTGTAGCGCTTTCAGCTTCACTATTCGTAAACTCCTCCGCCGCATCACGCAACGCCACTGCCCACGCCGAATCGGGAGCCTCGATGGAACCGCTCCCCAGCGCTGCTTGCACCAGTGGCGCGATATCCGTTGGCAATTCCAGCGATGACCCGTGACGCTGTAGTAACAACGCGGTGCGCAAGAGATGATGATCGCCATAGATGCGGTGGCTACCACCAGATCCACGCAAGACACCGTCTTCGTCGGGTTCACCAATCACGTGCACGCGTGCTTGCTGGAGTCGTTCAGGTCGCTGATGCCAGCGATGCCGATGGAGTCGCCCGATGCGCTGGAAGAGAAGATCCATCGGGCAGAGGTCGGTAATAAGCACATCAAAATCGACGTCAAGAGACTGCTCAACGACCTGAGTCCCCACAACGACGGACTTCTCTGGACGCGTACCCAAACCGCTTCCGGGCCCGTACACCTTCACCAGCTGACTGTCCTTAGCGGCACGGTCTGAGGCTAGGAAACGCGAATGTGTGAGCTCAACAAGAGGAGCAATGTTTGCCTCCTCAATCATCGTCGCAATCCGCTGGGCGTCGCGCACCGTGTTGCGCACGACGAGCGCACACCCGCCGTCAGTCAATTCCTCGCGCAGCGTCTGCAGGATGGCGGCGTCATCATCTGGGACCCAATCCCAGAGAACCTCTCGGGGATCGACTTTCGCCTCTGCTGCAAGCGTCTGCGCCTTTGAACGGGAGCGGTCAACCCAGGTGAGGCAGGGATAGCCGCTCGCCTGCGGGACCTCATCTACATCGGGGGCATAGGCTCGGATCATGGCCTCTTTACGTTCGTGCGTCAGCGTCGCAGAAAGTAAGATCACCGGTGAGCGGTAGTTCCCCAGCCAATGCAGCATCCGATCCAAGTACTGATTCATATAGGTATCTGAGGCATGACATTCGTCGACGATCAGGACTTTCCCCGCGAGGGCCACATGACGGACCATAAGATGTTTCTGCTCAAGGGAAGCCATCAGCGGCTGGTCGATGGTGCCGACGCCGAACGTGCTGAGCAGCCGACGCTTCCGCCCGCGGAACCATTCGTGCGCGACAACAGAGCTCAGCCCTTCAGCGGCTGGATCGTGATCTTTCTCGCCATCATCATGCACAGCCTCTACAGCCTGCATGGTCCGCTGATCGAAGCGCGGAGTCTCACCCCTAGCCTCGTCCATCGCATCCACATAAGCGGAGTAGAGCGGATTGAGCCGAGCCTTGCCGTGGGCGAGCGTCATGGCCCATGCCGGGACGTCGGCCATTTCCTCGGGCAGCCGATTGATCCACTTTTCGACGCGCGCGAACATGGCGTCTGTAGTGGCCTGTGTGGGAAGGGCGACGAATAGGCCTTGCGCCCCAAACTGCGCCCCCAGAATCTCAGCCAGCGCGAGAGCGGTCTCTGTCTTACCGCCGCCCATTTCGGCTTCGACGATGATCAGCCCAATCTCTTCTTGCCGTGCAAGTTCCACGGCTACCCGCTGAAGCGCATGTGGGGTTTTGTCTCCCTGCCACCCAAAACGCGAGTTAAAGAGCTCTTCAACAGTCCCCTCCGGGAGGTTTGGCTCCCATGCCCACGGGAGACCAAGCTCACCCCAGCCACAGTTCGCGCGAGCAGCGAGTGACTCAGGTGCGAGTAATGACGTAGGGTCCGCGTCGAGAGGAATAAGGGGAAAGAGGTCCTGATTGCTCGCCATCCAATCAGCCATGATGAGTAAGCCACACAGTGCCACTTGCAGATGTTGTGGAATAGTGACGCCCTCAAGCCCAGCCAGATACGGGCACACTCCCAGCTCATCGGCGAGCCAGTCAATAAGTTCTTCTCGAATGTCAGCCCAAGGTTCTCGACCGAGCGCGAAGGGACGGGTATGGGCCGCCTTCATCTGATCGTTAACCACTGGACGACCGTGGTGTGCTCCGAGGATAGAGGCGAGTTGCTTAGCGAGGACAGGATCTACGTGACGCTTGATCAACCATCCTTCGAAGGCATACTGGCTCACGACTGCGTGCGGCAGGTTCCGACGATCCTCTCGCAATTCATCCATCACGGGACAGTCGAGCCCGGCCGCCCGAGCGCGCTGCGCCAGTGTCTCCACTTGAGCCACAAACACTGGCGACGCTTTCCCGATGTCGTGAGCGCCAGCCAAGAAGATAAACAAGGCTCGCACCTGCTCATCTCCGCCAGGAAAAACCTCATCCAACTGCGCATGCAGCCCAGCAGCAAGCCAGGTGTCATATAACCGGGCCGCAACTTCAGCCGTATCCCGCATGTGCTGAACGAGCGGCAACCATCCTCCGCCGCGCCTATCCGACTTAGCCCACACAGCCATCGCCTGAGGGCTCAACGAAAAATTGTCAGTACCTTCTGGTTGAGTTAGCTCCATGACAGTTATCCTCCTCATGTATCCATGATGCACCCACCGAGAACCACCATCAATACCTCCTCCTAAATTTCCTCCTCCAATCAAGATTTATTTATTTTCACAAAGACCTTGGCGGGAGCATCCCCACTTTCGTGGGGAACACGGCGTTCCTGCTCCAATCAAGCGGGTCATCCCACCAAGATCACCACAAGTCTACCGCCAGTCGTCAGGGCCCCAACAGCGCAAGCGGGACGACCCCGATTCCGTCCGGCCGACGGTAGGCGCTGGGGCCTGTATTGACGATGATTAAATCAAGCACTCGATCACCGAATTGGCTCTGCACCCAGCGCAAGTGCTTGCCGTCTTTATCGCCAACAGCTCCTGCTAGTTTTACCTCAATCGCAACGAACCTACCGTCAGGTCGCACCACCACAAGATCAATCTCGTGATCCCCATTACGTGTTCGCATATGACCAGTCACAGCTTCAGCAGCAGCATCAGAATTTTCAAAGTCGGCGTAGCTAGTGAGATCAATGCGCTCAACAGTACCGAAATGGCGAGATAGAGGGTGGAGCCAGCAGCGCCCCCACCCGACATCGCCCAACCGGCGCGGTGCCAACTCGTGCGGCACGCGCCGCCCCTCCAAGAAGACCGCGGGGATCAGGTACGCCAAGAAGGAGGCGACAATCATAAGCGTGCCCCCGACCGGGTCCGTGGACGACGTCACCCGTACCAGCGACGTGAAGGGCGCCGCCGCGACGGACAGCAGCACCAACAGCGTCACCAGCGACAGTAGATAGGCGGCGCCCCGTAGGACGCCTGACACCCGCACCATGACCACGGAGGTGGGCGGCACGAGGGGACGTTCAGGCCCGTCGGCGGCTAGGCCATCCGGACGCAGAACCGATGCGCCCCTCACGCCCCCACAACCCTGGCAGCGGCGCGAAGACGGGCCACAGCGAATGCTGGTTCTCGTCGTTCACGAGCACGAGGAATTCGGCGGACTTGTCATCAAAGGGGTTCATTGCACATTCCTTGTACATAGAGGTGTCTAGCCTTGTACATAGAGGTGTCTAGCCTTGTACATAGAGGTGTCTAGCCTTGTACATAGAGGTGTCTAGGTAGAGTCGGGACGGTCACGTCATGACGAGATGGGGCGCGTCTCGGTCGTGACGGGCGGGGTCTATGAGGTAAGCGACGCTAGATTACGCTGGTCAGGCGCGGGAGTCCTGCTCCGAGCGCCATTCGCGGACCAGCTGGACAAAGTCCTGCGGACGGTCTTTGGGCCACATGTGCTCGGCGTCGGGCATAGTGACCAGGCGGGCGCCGGGGACCGTGCTGGCAGCCTTCTGGCACGCGCTGGCATACTCCTTGTCAGCACCACCTGCAACGACGAGGGTCGGGCAGGAGATCTTGCTTGCGTTGACCGTCAGCGGCAGGTGCGGTTGAGCCTTGACGGACTCCAGCGCGACGGCAGTGGACTCGGTACCGCCGATGCGCTTGGCGACCCCGCCGCCGAGCAGGCGCATCATCATGTACTGCACGCGCGAGCCGAGCGGCGACACGTCGTCGCCAACACCCATCAGCACGAGCGATCGGACGAGGCTGGGCTCCTGCGCTGCGGCAGCAAGTGCCACTCGCGCCCCCAGCGACAGTCCGACGAGGTCGGCCGGGCCTCCAGTGCTGCGCAGCGCACGCACCACGGCAGCCACAGCGGTGTCAGCTGTGAACGGGCCAGGCGCGCTACCGTAGCCGGGCAGGTCCGGAGTCTCGACGCGTGTGTCGGTGGACAGCGCATCGCGGCTGTCCGACCAGAAGTCGCCGGAGAACCACATGGGGTGAACGAGAACGATCGGGACGGTCATCGCGAGGCCCCACAGACACGGCTTGGCGAACGCCGCACAGCGATGAACCAGAAGGTGGCGAGCGCGGTTACGACCGCGATGCGCACGACGTGGTGGATGATCTCGAAGGGTTCGACCCCAGCCAGACCGACCCACAGCGGGGCGGCGATGGAGCAGACCAGACCAAGGAAGACGATCACGGTGTGGCTGGTGAGAGCTCCCGCGATGACGAGAAGTCCAGCAGCAAGGAAGACGAGGGCGATCGGGATGTGTCGCGAGAACATGGTGACACCCAACAGCAGCTGCAGGGCGCCATAGAGACACATCACGATGATGGCGGGGATTTTCAACTTTCTTCGCATAGGTCTCATCGTAACCGCCGCTAGAGTCACTTGAGCGCAAGCGCCCCGATGATTTCTTCACGCAGCACGCGCCCTGCATCTGTCGATTGGACAACGTCCAGGTCGGAACAGGACGGGCATGCGGATCAGGGCGACCGCCAAATCGAGGCAGTTGCCTTGAGAACCCGCGCAGGCGTCGACCACGTCATGCGCAACTACATGTATGGGCGCCGACGCCGCTGATGGCGGAATTCGGCCAGGCTTGCGCATCGGGGTTCCCTCAGTGCGCGGCGCCCTTGATCACGTCGCCGACGACGATCCCGTACTGGTTCACAGCCCCTGCGGCCAGTTCAATGACCGCAGAGGATGGGCGCGGCGAGGAGTATGACAAGGGCCAGGGCCGAGCGGGCACGTCGCGCCGGATGCCGACGACCCTCCCCACCTCGTCTACCCAGAGGATATCGAGGGGGAAGGTCATCCCCAGCATCGTGACTCTCGTATCGCCGTCGGGCGAGACGAGGAGAAGGCCCGCGCGCTCGGGCAGACCCTGCTGCCCAGAGAGTCCTGAACCGACAGCCCCTGAACTGTCGGCAACCAAGAGGGTGAGCGTCTTGCCGTGGATGACAGAATCTCGACGCGGCAGCCCGTCGAGATTCTGCGGCCGGCCGCGCGCAAACCGGTCGAGCGCGATAACCATGAGGATGGCGGCTGAGAGCAGAGCCGCCACGACGGGAAGCACCCACCACCATTTCTGCATGTCCACAGTCTAAGGGACACTCGGACCATAAGCGTCAAGGGAAGGGATATGTCAAACTTCCGAGCGCAGACCCGACGTTCACCGAGAGTGGACCGAGACAAGCCTCGCAGAATAAATCAAACGTTTCTATATGTTGAAGCGGAACTCAACCGCGTTCCGGACAGAACTTACGTCACGATCATGTATTTGTACTGAACTCAACCGCAGCCTAAAACCAATATGTGTGTCTGATCAGAGTCACACAGCATCTATCAGGGCATGAGTCGCGCCGCATCGAAACTGTGAACCACCCCCACGCCAAGCGAAAGCAAAATAGCTACACCCGCAGTTTCCCACCACCCCATGCCGAGACAAGTAAGCTCAGCATCCACGCGATGAGACCAGCTCAGATCATAGAGCCGAGCAAAAAGACAGCTGCTCGCAAAGGAACACAACCATCCTCCTAAACGGGGCCATCCCACCAAGATGGCCATGCTTCTAACGCCAGAGACTCGACATCGGAAGAGCCACTAGTCGATCACCCGCACGTTGACCTACCCCCGTCGTGAGCACCACGCCAAAAAGAAACTCGTCACCAAGCTTGTCCCTTAATGCCACAAGATGCTTGAAATGTGCAGCCGTCGCCGCTACAGCCGACTTCACTTCCACAGCAATAATCCCTCGAGGCGTCTCGATAATGACATCAACTTCAGCTCCATAGCGGTCGCGGTAGTGCGAAAGCTGAAATTCAGTCTCAGCCCAACCTTGTTGACGCAACAACTCACAAACAACGAAGTTCTCGATCAATGGGCTTAGATGATCCGAACCCTGAATTGATGCCAAATGTGCAGGATCCAGCCCCGATAGCGCAGCAACAAGACCCGTGTCCGTCAGATAACACTTCGGCCACTGAATTTGACGCTTGGTCAGATTCCGCGACCAGCTAGGCATCCGGTGAATCAAGAACAACGCTTCAAGCAGATCCAAATAACGCGCCACCGTCACACGCGACACACCCAGTGATTGTGCCAATCGCTCCTGTACCAGCTCCGATCCGGGAGCAGCTGCGAGAAGCAAGAGCAACTTGCGCAGCACCGGAAGTTGCACTCCTCCCAGATCAGTGACATCACGTTCCACCAGCCGGTTCGCGTAGTCTTTTAACCACGACTTACGCAGCCGTGGCGCCATGGATTGCACCAGCGGATATCCACCGACCGTCACCCGCTCGACGATATCCTTTCGGTCCGCAGTAGATTCCAGATCAAAGCTTCCAGCTAGAAGCCCACTGACCCAGTCCTCCTTTATGCCAGCCAGCTCCCCCTGCGAAAACGGATGCAACCGCACAGTCATAGCGCGGCCAGCTAGCGAGTCTTTTGCACCGGGGAGTCGCAACAAGTTTGCTGACCCCGTCAACACAAAGCGACCAAGACGTCGATCCCGATCCACGGCAGCCTTCAGCGTTAAGATCAACTCAGGACAACGCTGAATCTCGTCAATCACCAATCGGCCACCACCAGCCGAGGCGAGAAAACCTGTGGGGTCATCATGTGCATAGGCCCGGGTGAGGTCATCGTCCATCGTAGTAGACACCGTTGCCCCGTCATCCAACATTCCTATCAACGTCGATTTGCCCACCTGTCGAGCGCCTTCAACAACCACAATCGGCGATACTTCGAGCAGATTGTCCAGCCAAGGAGAAATATTGCGATTTAGCAAATCCATGGATCTAATCCATCATTTCGCCGCAATTAAACCAACGATTCGCCGCAATTAAACCAACGATTCGTCAGAATGATCCCCCACCGAGTGAAGCCCCTTCGCATAAGAGCAGTCAAACAATTTTTGGATCCCCCGCCCTTCAGTACGGGCGGGATACAGCATTCTCGAAGATCGGGTAGCTAGATGCCCTCAGCTCAATGGATTAGATGTTGAATCGGAACTCGACATTCCGAACAGGACTAAATACCATGGTCGAATGCCCTCAGCCAGTGTCGATGATGTTCGTTTTGCCCAGCGAATCCTCGTCTATGGGGTGACCGGATCTGGAAAATCCACCGCAGCAACTCACCTAGGTGAAATACTCAATCTGCCAGTACACCTCGTTGATGACGAGATCGGCTGGCTCCCCGGCTGGATAGAACGACCAGTACCTGAACAAAAAGACATCGCCGAACGCCTCGCGGCTGAGGATCAATGGATATTCGACTCTGCCTACGGACATTGGCGGCATGCACCAATAGCCCGTGCAGACATCATCATCGCATTGGACTACCCACGATGGCTAAGTTTTACCCGACTATTAAACCGCACGATCTACCGTATCGTCGATAAGAAATCGGTATGCAACGGAAACATAGAGACCTGGTCTTCGATCTTTAGCAAGGAATCGATCCTACGCTGGCACTTCGCCACCTATAAGCGCAAGCACAAACGAATGATCGAATGGGAATCATCCACCCAAGGCCCGAAAGTTTACCGCCTCACCAACCAGAACGACGTGAACAAACTGCTGGAGACGCTACGGGGCTGAGGCTTAGAACCGCTGGCATTACTCTGACTTATCATGATGCCTCTGTCACGGGTCGCAATATAGGCCTCGATACATGTCGATTTTTCTCAAATATTTCGATACGTTTCCTCAATATGTCCATGTTTTCATCATGTATAACTACCCGAAAAGTCCTTGTCAGGGCCCCAACAGCGCAAGCGGGACGACCCCGATTCCGTCCGGCCGACGGTAGGCGCTGGGGCCTGTATTGACGATGATTAAATCAAGCACTCGATCACCGAATTGGCCCTGTACCCAGCGCAAGTGCTTGCCGTCTTTATCGCCAACAGCTCCTGCTAGTTTTACCTCAATCGCAACGAACCTACCGTCAGGTCGCACCACCACAAGATCAATCTCATGATCCCCATTACGTGTTCGCATATGCCCAGTCACAGCTTCAGCAGCCTGAGCAGCCACACGCACACCGAGCGTCACCAACGACTCAAACAACGGCCCAAGCATGCCCCCTTCTGCTGTCCGTAGCGGAGCCCCGTCGCCATCAAGCAACGAGTCAACGCCTAACCCGAGCAAACGAACCGCAAGAGCCGGATCAGCAAGGTGATGTTTAGGAGCGCTACCCAAACGAGTTGAGATACTGCCCGATGGAGTCCAAGCTGGCAACGGATCCAGAAGCCACAGCGAGGTCAACACATCGCGATATGCAGTTGCCGTAACGCGAGCAGGTTTTTCCGATTCTCCAGGTGTTGCCGCATCGAGGATCTGTGTATAGGCGGCAGTCGAGGATGTAGCCGCCGCATAAGCTCGTAGCCACGACATCATTGCTTCAGGACGACGCACCGCCAGCCCTTGTTCCGGGACATCATGTTCGACAGCGGTTCGTAGATAAGAGTCAAGCTGAAACCGTAATGCTCTGGAGCTAAGACTGCGCATGCCCGGAAACCCCGAGGCAACAATCTCCTCCACATAGCCAGCAAGATCAACGGGGCTCTCCCCTGCCAACTCGATCCTGCGGTTCGATAGGAGGCTACGCAGGCTCACCGTCGACTCCACTAATCCGCGCTCCGAAAACGTCATAGGTCTCATGCGCAGGCGACCGATTCTGCCAGCGCCCGAATGAGATGGCGCTTCGTGTCGCGGAGCTGCGCTGCCCGCCAGCAGAAACTGGCCCCCTTGAGAGTTTTCATCGACGCTATGGCGCACCACATCCCACACAGCGGGAACTTTCTGCCACTCATCGATCAGGAGCGGGCGGCTCCGCCGAAGAATCACGCTAGGGTCAGCCGCCACAGGCGTAGCCTGCGCTACATCATCAAGGCGAACGGTGTCAGCAATGCGCTGGAGAGCAGTCGTCGTCTTTCCCACAGCCTTTGGTCCGTCTAGCGCTAACGCAGGAATCTCTCCAAACAGCTCATCAAGCTCGTGATCTACGATTCTACGGGTATACACCATAACTCAACCATACATCTAGCAATACATGAAGTATACATATAGCAGATATTAAATTAGACGAGTAGCAGGAGGTGCGGCTACGAGGTAACACCAACCGATCCGCACCCTGACTTATCATTGTCGCTCTTTAACGAGTCCGTCGAGTGGGTCACCACTTCGTGCTGCAACTGCGTTTGGCTAGCTACAGACGAAAACGCAACTATCTGGCGATAAAGATCGTAGGTGCACCCGGGAAACGCATCGGTTCGCTGGAGAAGGGAACAATGGCGTCGGGGATAACGGTACGAAGATACACTTGTGCAGCATCAGAATTTTCAAAGTCAGCGTAGCTAGTGAGATCAATGCGCTCAACAGCACCGAAATGGCGAGACAAGATCTCCGCGCCATTCTCGCGGACGAAAGACAAAGGCGGCTGCGCAACGCCAGCAAGATCAAACAATCCCTTGATATGACCCACCCCGTTCGTAGTCGCCACGAAAGTTCCACCCGGACGCAAGACGCGACGCACTTCAGCAAGAGCTACATCTAAATCTTCAACGTGATACAGCATCCACGTTGCACTGATGACATCAAAAACCCCATCTCCAAAAGGGAGATGCTCGATGGGAGCCACTTGAACGCTTACACCCTTAGCGCGCGTAGCCTCCACCATGGCGCCAGATTGATCAACCGCTTCCACCACGCACTGAGGCAACCGGGTCTGCACCTCAACCGGAACCCCACCCATACCAGTACCAACATCGAGGAAGTGCCCCGGAGCCAAATCGACAATCATATCGATGACTACATCCATCGGCATACGCCCATCATCACCAGGCTGCCATACCGATGACCGTCGCTCCAGATTTGCTGTCGTAGCTTAATTACTCAACGCAGAAAATCTTAAATCTGCCATAAAATCAGCCTACACACAGATTCTTCTCGCCGCTTTCTGATTACGCATAAGAAAACTCCCGTTTATCCAGATGAAGACACATAGAAAAATGTGAGACCGCGAGGCAGCACCAGCAATCAGTACTCAAAACATATTTGACGCATATCCGAACAAGGCTTCATGACGAGAAGTAGTGAACTCATGCCCCCAGCAGCGCCAAGGGAACAACAGCAACCCCGTCGGTCCGACGATATGCCGCTGGCCCAGTAGTAACGATGACGAGATCCACAATCCGATCAGGAATCTGATCTCGCAACCACAGCAAGTGGCGCACATCAGAATCGTCAACAGCACCAGCCAACTTCACTTCTATGGCTAGCACTTGCCCTTCGGGGCCTTCAACAATCAGATCAATCTCACGGTCTCCACCGAGGAGACGAAGGTGACTGACACGCGCCTCAGCAGCCTGCGCAGCCACCCGCACACCCAACACCACCAAGGACTCAAACAGCGGCCCCAGCATATGCACCCCAGCCGGATGCGTGAGCGTAGCTTCGGTAAGCCCCAACAGTCGAGCAGCAAGCGCCGGATCTGCTAGCTGATGTTTTGGCGCCTGCTGAAGTCGCTTAATGGAATTATTTGCAGGCAGCCACCCGGGAACCGGGTCAAGCAGCCACAATCGACTCAGGTGCTCTCGATACGCCATGGTCGTTGTCTTGGCTGGCTGAGTTCCATCGCCACCAGTCGTCGCATCAAGCAATTTAGAGTACGACGTCGTCGTCGACGATGCTGCCGCGTAAGCTGCTAGCCACCGCCGTAACGTCTCTGGTCGACGCACCTCGAATCCCTGATCAGGCAAATCTCGATCAATCACGCGTTGGAGATAGGAATCCAAGAGCGCACGTCTAGCCCGCGGAGACACAGCAGTTATCCCAGGAAACCCGCTTGCGACGATGGCCTGGACATAGTCAGCAACAGTCACCGTCGAAGTACCACCGACCTCAGCCTGTGTTCCCGCCAGCAGCTGCGAAAGTGACACGGTAGGCGACACAACGCCCCGCTCATGTAAAGCCATCGGTCGCATGCGCAGTGAAAGGATGCGGCCAGCCCCAGAGTGAGTGCCCGCAGCATCGACAGGAGTCGCGGAACCGGTCAAAAGAAATTGCCCCGGCGGAGCGCCAGCATCAATCTGTCTACGCACGGCATCCCAAACCTGCGGCAGATGCTGCCATTCGTCGATGAGGAGCGTACCCACGGGAGCTGTCGTCAACCCGAAATCGGCTCTGACCATATCCCGCTGGGCGGGATCATCCAATCGCCACTCAACCGCCGCTCGGCGACGAGCCGTAGCAGTCTTACCCACACCTTTTGGCCCATCCAAAGCGATAGCTGCCACATCCGAGAGAAGTTCATTGAGCTCACGATCGACTGTGCGAACCAGATATTCCATAACCGAACACTACCATTTACGAGACAAATACACTACCATTCACGGAATAGAAACACTACCATTCACGACTCCAGAGACGGGATCATTAAACCTCAACTACATTCTGGACTCGTTAAGCATGACAGAGCAGGCACAACTGAGCCCGATCCCTGCTCGCGCGGGGAACACGGTTTGCTGCGCGCGCGGGCGCAGCGGCGTGTAGGCCGGGATCGGCTTGCATCTCGGTTTGGATCGCGTTCTCGATACCAGCCGGGTCGGATGGGTCGAGAGCGGCGATTGCTCGGTCGAAGCGCAGCGAGTTCAACAGCGCGTTCGGGTTAGCTCCGAGCGTTGCTGCTTTTTGCATGACGGCCATGTGGACGGCTTGCTGACGGTTTTGCTGTTGGGCTTTGGCTTCCCAATCGGTAGAGTCTTGTGGCTCAGACTGTGCAGCTTCGGGCGTGAGATCTGCGAGTGTTGGCGTTGGCTGGGTTGGTTCGGGCATGGTTTTCTCCTGTGCAAGATTGGGTTGGATTTTCTTCACCCTCTTTGCGGGGGCAGAAGTATGTGGGCATGAAAAAAGCCCCACCAGATTTGGGAGGCTTAAGGGGATAGGGGTCTGCTAGATTTTTACAGCGTCATCTGGCAGCAGAATATTGGCTGCAGAAGTGACTGATCCATCTGAGTGAACAGTTATCTGGCAAGAGCCGTAACAAGGTTCGAAGTCGGGGAGAATGGTTGCCGCCACGAACATAAATCCGCCGCTTACGCGATATGAGCAGATGATGTCTTGGTCGCCCGCCTCTTCCACAGCTATTTTACGCGCTTCGTCTAAAGTCATGGCTTCACCTTCCATTCAAATAATTCATCTGCAGCACCTATAAACTCTAGATCGTCTACGCGCAAATAGGTTGGTTGGCGGACTTACAGCGCTGATTCGAACTCCAGTTCCCCATTCTCCTCGAGCAAGGAGAGATAGCCAGTAACACTCTGCGCAGTTCCAAGATCACCCGCAGCTATAGCCATAAAACGCGTTGAGTACCACTCGTACCCAGCACCCAACTCGTCCATTCTCGCCATAACCTTATATTGAGTTTCCCCAAAGAAGAAAACGCGATAGGTATAGAATCCAAATGACTCCTCCACCTCTATCACCTCATATAAACCGCAATCAGATTGTTTGACACGAATCACATCCCCAAGGGATACCCCATACAAATAAAATGGAATACAGCACAAGCCAAAGCGGTCATCTCCAAGTTCGGCACACCAGAGCTGCTCCGCATGCTCCGAGTCTCCCATTTTAATACTGATCGAGCAGTCACCACTACTCGCCCAAACTGGGTCAGCATGGGAGTGTAACTTTATTCGCGAATTCATCTCTTCTTCCAGTGTGCTGGCGACCAGATATTGTTGTACCCCATTTTAGTGACGTGCCAGGGAATTCTCTTGCACCCTTCGAAGCATGGCAATGAGGACAGGCAACCTGTGCATTTTCAATGTCCACATTCCCCCTCCTTGATCTTGGGAGTTGAAGCAACATTCCCCATCAGCGAGTTAGGAACAAGCCCTTCAGGAACCGGAAGAGGAAAATGACGCTCAGGCAGCACAGATAACGGTGACCCAAAAAGTCCCAAAGATTTTTGACCCAGCAACATGAGTTGCCAAACCAATCCCCGCAGAGAGCTTCACAGCCATACCATCACTATCTTTCATAGGTAAGCTAGAACAGACCAACTTCATCCGGCAAAACCGGCTGCAGCATTCCAAGAAATGCATCAAAGCTCTCGGCGATTACCCAACTTTCGCCATCCGAATTTACATAAGCCACAGTGGGCTCAGAACCCGTGCCGCGATAGTCAAACATAAGCGCTTCTTCTGGATCATCTAGCTGGGCAAAAACAAGTCCAACGTGCGGATACCCCCACTCTTCGACCATATAAGCACTTCCATATTCCCCATCGATCCCCATTTCGCCGCCAAGACCATTTATCTGAGTCACTACGAAATGATCTTCTGACCAACCCGTTGGGAATCGCGAATAGACTGTAGGCTCATTTGGTGATCCCCCATTTTGAGAATCTACAAGTAGCCGCCTATATGAGTACGGTAACTTGAATCCGATCTTTTCCTCAGCCAATGTAACATCAGCATCAGTGATGCTAGGGCCTACCGAACCCTTCTTCGGGATAAATCCACTAAACATATCTATTTCTTCTTTCTATGCCCGCACTGACGCTGCCCATCCCACATGATATAAATCCTCTCAGGGACTCCGGTTGGGAATGGTCGAAATGATAGTTTCATGAAGCACTCAACAGTCACGTGGTCGCTGGCCGCCATCAGCGTTCTCCTAGCTTGGTTCGGCATGTGGACCACACGGAATGGCCAGTTGCGGAAAGCTTTCGCAGGCATCGGGTAACGACAGACCGCGCCACTACCGATGTCGCAGCAAGACAAGGGCGAGAGACCTACTTCTTAGAAGCGGCAGATGCCTGTCGAGAACGGAACTTCGTCATCATCTCCGAGAGAGAGCTTATACGTCCATTTCCTCTTATCAGACAAAGTTGGAAACTTGTCATGCAAAGTGCTGAGCGATTTGCCCGCCGTTAGCGCAGATTCCTTAAATGACTCAATTTCGTCTTCGGATAACTGTAATGCAAAAGAATTCAGCGCCTCTGTTACCAACGAAAGATGCTGAAGCACCACGTCTTGCGAGGATGCGTCGACCTTCTTCAGATCGTTGACCATGCCTGCGCTCCGCTGCAAAAGCCAGAGTATCTCGAATACACCATGCCTAACCTCACTCGGTACCCCACAACCTCTCGGCTGATGCTCCTGGGTTCCGATTTTCTTACGAGCGAGATCTTGCTGCTCAATGACCCAAGAGGTAAGGCGATCACGATCCAACGCAATAGCGCCAGTAGTCAGCGCCACAATGAATATATCCACACGAGTGACCGCGGCACCATTTCGGTCGGATCTCCACGCCAAAAAGGCACACACCGCCGCCACGATCATTGCAACGGCACTGGCCCATGTCGCAATCATGACGGATATGCTCATCTGCTCCAGTGTCGCTTTCTTACCTCCAGAAATTACACGTTAAACCGGAACTCCACCACGTCCCCATCAGCCATGACGTAATCCTTACCCTCAAGACGCATCTTGCCAGCAGCTTTAGCGGCTTGTTCTGAGCCGCATTCGATAAGGTCGTTGAAGCTCACTATTTGAGCCTTAATAAAGCCTTTTTCAAAATCTGTGTGAATAACACCGGCAGCCTGCGGCGCAGTCCAACCCTTGCGGATCGTCCACGCGCGAGCTTCCTTCGGGCCAGCGGTGAGGTAGCTCTGCAATCCCAAAGTTGAGTATCCAACTCGGGCAAGAATGTCTAGCCCTGGTTCGTCGATACCCATATCCACCAGGAAATCTCGGGCATCTTCTGGCTCCATTTCAGAAAGTTCTGCCTCAATTTTGGCATCCAAGAAGATCGCTTCTGCCGGAGCAACCAATGCCCGCATCTTCTGCTTCAACTCATCATCAGCCAACTCGTCAGAGTCACAGTTGAATACGTAGATGAAGGGCTTAGCAGTAAGCAAGAACAAGTCCCGCAATGGTTCAGTATCCAGCCCCGCCTCAAATACGGTGCGACCTTCCTCTAACACTTTCTGCGCCTCAACCCAAGCATCAAACTTCGGCTTCATCTCTTTCTTGAGTCGCGATTCCTTCTCTAGCTTGGGAAGTGCCTTCTCTAAAGTCTGCAAATCAGCCAGAATCAACTCTGTTTTAATGGTGTCCATGTCAGAGGCCGGATCCACCTTGCCATCGACGTGTGTCACATCTGGATCATTAAAGACACGCGTTACTTGGCAGATAGCGTCGGCTTGGCGAATATGCGAAAGGAACGCATTCCCCATGCCTTCCCCCTGCGATGCACCCTTGACGATGCCCGCAATATCAACAAAGGTCACCGTGGCAGGAATAAGTTTTTCGGACTTATAAATCCCAGCAAGTTTTTCTAACCGCGGCTCGGGAACTCCCACAACCCCCTCGTTGGGATCGATCGTGGCAAACGGATAGTTTGCCGCAAGAACGTTATTGCGAGTCAACGCATTAAAAAGAGTTGATTTGCCCGCATTCGGGAGTCCGACGATACCAATAGTTAAAGCCACATCCCTAAGCCTACCGGTCTTGTTGCTAGATACGGTAGCTGCAAGACCATCTCCACTGAGATCCCATTATCTGACGCCCCAACTAGCTACTCCGACGATCCATTTTCTTTAAAATAACGAACTAAAATCTCGTTCCATCTGTAACTACGTACTTTTTTGCAACTTTTTTCATATTATGTGCAATATTTCCCATTCTGGTTTGACACTAACCCGTTTATGGCGTTAACTTTTCGGTATCGGGATTCTTTTCTAAGAAGTTCCTGAGCCTTAAGTTTTCGCTAGTATCCCCCGAGATAGCGAAGCTTAAGATGACAATTTGCCGAGGTTCGCGCATTATCCCCCGAGTTGCGCGGATCTCGGTTTTTGTATGCCAGCTTACCCACGTTAGCTGATCATAAAGTGGAGAGAACCGCCGCTACGCGGATCTCCCCACTAATTATTGCGATTATGCTCCTGATAAATACGAGCGCAATGCTTCAGCCATATATCCTATGTCAGCAACACCTGATAATTCGCGCGCTGAATGCATACTCAACAGCGGAATACCGACGTCGATCGTGAGAATTCCTAGCCGGGTTGCAGTCAATGGCCCAATCGTAGAGCCACAAGGAACCCCATTATTTCCTACGAATGCTTGACTCGGGACTCCCGCCGCTTCACATACTCGTAACCATAATGCGCCACCTACCCCATCGGTGGCATAACGCTGGTTGCCATTGATCTTAAGAACCGGACCTTGATTAAACTGCGGATGATTATCTGGATCATGTTTACCCACATAGTTTGGGTTCACCGCATGTCCAGCATCAGCAGAAACACATGAGGAACGATTCAGCATCTGTCGATAATCTTCGCTATCGCCTCCAATACTGGCGACGACACCGCGTAGGACATCTTCTAGGAAAGGCCCACAAGCGCCAGTACGGGTTGCTGAACCGACTTCCTCATGATCGAAAGCCGCCAACACCATAATGTCGTCGGCATCATCGCTGCTAAGTAAAGCCGCCAGGCTTGCAAAAACGCTCGAAAGGTTATCTTGGCGCCATGCGGCAAAGAAATCCTTATCTGCACCAATAACTTGCGGCTCTTGAGTGTCTGTAGCGTGAAGATCGTAGAACCCTAGATCTGCACGCTTCATACCTGCCAGCTCGCACACCATAGTTAGTGCATCTAAATCAGACTTACCTGCGGCATATGTGGGCATGAGGTGGGCTTGCCGATCCAACTTCAGATCGTCATTAACTGACCGATCTAAATGTGGCGCTAATTGTGGGATCACCATGATTGCATCGGTAGCAACCAACTTCACTTCACCAGTTTTAGAAATCAGACGTCCGGCTAATCCCAAATCACGGTTTAGCCATGAGTTCAGCAACGGACCGCCATAAATTTCCATGCCTAGCTGCTGCCAGCCCGCACTCTGATGCACCGGGTTGGGCTTCAGCTTAAAAGATGGCGAATCGGTGTGAGACCCTACGATGCGGAAACCTCGCTTGGTTAAGGTTCCTTGTGGAAGCTGCCATGCAATGACAGCACCATCACGGACAATGTAGTGACCGCCGACATTATTTGAAAACGCTGCTGTTTCATCTTCTCGAACGTACCCTGCTTGGTCTAACCGAGCAGCTATCTGCGCTGCAGCATGGTAAGAACTGGGAGACGCCTTGATGAAATCTGTGTAGTCAGAGATGAGATCATTCTTGGAAGCCATAGCTCCCATTCAACACCCACCCGCCCCGACGCTATCCAGCGGCACAGGATTTTATGACTTTTCTAGAAATGTCAGTGGCACCTGCCACAGTAGAACTATGGACGCTTGGAGATTCATTTTTTTACTTGCGGGAGCCTTAATAGGGGTTCTTGCGGCTTGGTTCATACTGCGTTATCGAGAAAATCGTCAATCCCAATTAGCGCTAGAAGCCGAACGATCTCGCGCTGACGCTGATACCGCCCGGGCTTGGCGAGAAGCTGCCGAAGCCAAAGCCGCCGCCGCCCGCGCTAGCGCTGACACTGAACGGCTACGTTCTACTGCTGCTCAAGCCCGCGAGGAAGCCGCCCTTGCCCGCGAAGAAGCTGCTGATGCTCGCGCCCAACTAGCTGCAACACAAGCTCGCGTTAGTGGTGCTCATACCGAGCTAGCCACTATCCGAGAAGCTCATAAAAAACTCACTGCAGATCGAGAATTTCTCGTCAACCAGTTCACTTTGCTATCTCACGAAAATCTACAACGCCAGCAAGAGCAAGGCGACGCCATTGCCCAGCAGCGGCTTCAAGCAACTGAACAGCTTCTGGCGCCTATGAATGAAGCGCTAAAAGCTTTCCACGAGCGCCTTAACGGTATGGAAAAAGAACGAGTAGAGCTTCAAGCTGAGTTACGTGGCGAGGTTCGCGCTGTACAAAAAACTGGCGACGAATTACGTCGCGAAACCGCGGCTCTTGCTAATGCGTTACGAAAACCACAAGTTCGCGGTGCTTGGGGCGAAACTCAGTTACGTCGAGTTGCCGAACTAGCTGGCATGAAAGCTCGCTGTGATTTCGACGAACAGCAAAGCGTTCGTACCGAATTAGGGATCCAACGTCCCGATATGACAGTTAATCTTGCTGATGGGAGAAAGATTTTCGTTGATTCCAAAGCTCCCCTAGCAGCATGGCTCGATGCCGGCGCAGCCGAAAGTCCCGAAGAACAAACTGTCTTCATCACAAATTTCGGTAGAGCAATCCGAACTCATATTGACCAGCTCGGCAGCAAACAATACTTTGCGCTAGCCGAAGGCAGTCCCGACTTTGTGATCCTATTTTTGCCTGGCGAAAATTTCTTACAAGCTGCTTTTGAAAGCCAACCCGATCTCTACGAGTATGCGTTGCGTCGTAACGTCGTAATCGCTACTCCTAACACTCTTATCGCACTATTACGCACTGTCGCTTTAGGATGGCGCCAATCTGAGTTGGCTGCCAATGCTCAACAAGTTCTTAAGCTAGGTCAAGAACTCTATGATCGGCTCACCGTCATGGGATCTGCCATGGCAGGTCTGGGCGAAAACTTAGAACGTACCGTTAAGGCTTACAACAAGACTGTGGGATCTTTAGAATCTCGGGTATTAGTTACTGCTCGACGATTCACTGAACTATCTCTGTCAGATAAAACGTTAGTAGAACCACTGTCGCTAGAAATTCCGGTTCGAGAGCTCCGTGCCGCCGAGCTACTATCATCTAGCGATACTTATAGTGCTTAAGTACTTAGCTAAAGCAAAGCTTTGTAGTTACTTAAAAAGCAAAGGGTCGAAGCTTCAACTCCGACCCTTCATCAGGTCTTTGAGGCTTCTTCCGAAATCTCAAGGAATACTTTTTCTAGCTTTAATTTTATTTAACTCGCTGCTCCCCCGAGTAGCAGCGAGTTAAATAAAATTCCGCCTACCTAAACGATTCCAGACGTAAACTTCCATTCCCCCCAGGCGAGGGGTGATAAATGGGGTGATAAGGGGTGATCTTGTCACCTGCATGTAACCCTAGCAAGAATTATTCGCATCTTATACTGACTAAGACTGCACTCTTTGCTTAATATCTCGTCGAAGTTCTGGCGGTAGAGCAAAAGTTAGCGATTCTTCTATGGTCTGTGCTTCTACAGCAGGTGGAAATCCAGCTGCTTCTAGCCGCGACAATACTCCTTGCACTAACTCGTCGGGAACCGAAGCGCCACTGGTTACTCCCACATGAGCTACCCCATCAAGCCATTCGTTACTGATTTCGTCAGCATTATCGACTCGGTGCGCCTGCCGTGCACCTGCATCTAAAGCAACTTCAACTAACCGAACTGAATTTGATGAGTTCCGAGAACCAACAACAATGACTAAATCGCATTTTGGTGCGATCTCTTTAACAGCCTGCTGGCGGTTCTGAGTGGCGTAGCAAACATCATCAGAAGGTGGATTATTGAGCAGCGGAAACTTTTGTCGCAGCTTAGTAACTGTCTCTACAGTTTCATCCACCGATAATGTCGTTTGCGACAGCCATGCCACTCGGGACGGGTCGGTAACTTCAACGCTATCGACATCATCGGGATGTTGAATAAGAGTGATGTGATCGGGAGCTTCGCCAGTAGTACCTTCTACTTCTTCATGTCCGGCATGTCCGATAAGTAGAATCTGCATTCCGTCGTTAGCGAAACGCTTGGCTTCATGATGCACTTTAGTAACCAACGGGCAAGTAGCATCAATCGTTTTTAACCAACGTTCCTTCGCCGCCTCATGTACCGCCGGCGAAACGCCATGTGCCGAAAAAACAACGGTGGCACCTTCAGGTACTTCATTGAGTTCTTCGACGAAAATTGCACCCCGCGCTTCTAGCGTCTCCACGACATGCTTGTTATGGACAATCTGCTTACGTACGTAAACTGGCGGACCATATAAATCTAAGGCTTTTTCCACTGTAACAACAGCGCGATCCACCCCCGCACAATAACCACGGGGGGCCAGGACAGTCACGCTCTTGGCTTCACTCATAATTGTCAGTCTAGTGCCCTAGGCTATAACTATGTCCCCTGATGGATCTTCTCCCGAACAAGCAATCCCGTTACGGGAGGTCTCAACCAAGATTGGCGCATGGATTAATCGGCTCGGCACGATCTGGGTATCTGGCCAAATTGTAGAAGTCAGTCGGTCTCGCGGTTGGGTCTATTTGACCTTACGCGACCCAAACGCTGATATGTCTATGCAAGTTACTGCTTCGTCGCAAATCTTTGATAGCGCTGGTCCGCTACCCGAAGGATCCACCGTCGCGGTACTGTCGAAGCCCCAATGGTGGACCGGCAAAGGTCGGCTCAGCTTGCAAGCCCAAGAGATCAAACCTTTCGGCGAAGGACAGCTACTAGCTCAATTGGAGCAGCGCAAACGTATGCTTCAAAGCGAAGGACTTTTCGCTCCTGAACGCAAGAAAAAACTTCCGTTCTTACCCCGTAAAATTGGTCTCATCACAGCAGCTGGATCCGATGCCGAACGCGATTTCTATCGGCATGTTCAGCTACGCTGGCCGGCTGCCCTTATTGAAACTGCACCCGTTACAGTACAAGGAACCAGGTGCGTTAATGATGTTATGCAAGCACTTCATCGGCTTGATATTCGTGACGATATCGATGTCATCGTAGTGACCCGTGGCGGCGGATCTATGGAAGATCTACTTCCGTTTTCTGATGAAGAACTAGTACGCACTGTAGCAGCATGTCGCACTCCAATCGTCTCAGCAATCGGGCATGAGGCAGACAATCCGCTCCTTGATTTCGTTGCTGATCTACGTGCTTCGACGCCAACAGATGCAGCTAAACGTGTAGTTCCCGACGTCGCTGAATTGTCGCAGCAACTCTCCTATGACCTATCGGCGCTACGACGAGCCTTAATGAACACTGTCGCCCAAGAACAGCGCGATCTCGACGCCTTACGGTCACGACCAGTACTACAAAATCCGGTTAGCGCCCTTGATGCTCATGCAACATTGCTGACACAGCTAACTGCCCGCCTCCATCGCGCTGGCATGACTGCGCTCCAGCATGAGCGCCAAAACATAGAGAACGCTCGCTCCCGGATCGAAGCTATGAGCCCCAAAAATACTCTCGCTAGGGGATACAGCATTTTGATTGACGATATTGGCGAAACTGTCACCTCAGCCGCCCAGCTAGAACCCGGGCAGATACTTGAAGCCTGGCTTGCGGACGGACAGCTAGAACTTATCGTCGAAGATATTCAACTCAAAGAACAGAAATGAGAACCCTCATGGATACCACTGAAATCAGCTACGAGGCGGCTAGAGAACGCCTACAGGAGATTGTTCGCCAGCTAGAATCTGGCGGCGTCAGCCTTGCCCAAACCATGCAATTATGGGAAGAAGGCGAACAAATGGCACGTATCTGCCAGCATTGGCTCGATGGCGCTACCGCAAAAATTGAAGCTGCCCGGAAAGCCGCTACGGTGGAATCGTGACTATCCCCAATCCTGAGTTATGGGATGAAATCCCTGGTTTTAATTTCACCGACATCACCTATCACCGCGCCAAGGACGTAAAAGCAGTTCGTATCGCTTTCAACCGCCCAGAAGTTCGCAATGCCTTCCGCCCTAAAACCGTCGACGAGCTCTATCGTGCGCTAGATCACGCCTACCAATCCAGTGACATCGGATGTGTTTTACTAACCGGAAATGGCCCTAGCGCTAAAGATGGGGGCTGGGCTTTCTGTTCTGGGGGCGATCAGCGCGTTCGCGGAAAAGCTGGGTACCAATATGCCGAAGGCGAGACTGCCGATAGCGTCGATCCAGCAAAACTAGCGCGGCTTCATATTCTAGAAGTGCAGCGGCTGATTCGCTTCATGCCCAAACCGGTTATCGCATTAGTAAACGGTTGGGCTGCTGGCGGCGGACACTCTCTTCATGTGGTCGCCGATCTAACCATCGCCTCTCGTCAACATGCTAAATTCAAGCAGACCGATGCCGATGTAGGTTCTTTCGATGGCGGTTTTGGGTCAGCATATTTAGCCCGCCAAGTAGGACAAAAATTCGCTCGTGAGATCTTCTTCTTAGGTGATACCTACGACGCCGACGACGCATTGCGTATGGGTATGGTTAATAAGGTAGTCGACCATGATCAGCTTGAGCTCGAAGGCTTAGAGTGGGCACGTAAAATCTGCGGCAAGTCCCCTACTGCTCAGCGAATGTTAAAGTACTCATTCAATCTTATCGACGATGGTCTAGTCGGCCAGCAAGTGCTGCTAGGAGAAACTACTCGACTGGCTTATATGACTGACGAAGCCGTCGAAGGACGTGACTCTTTCCTAGAAAAGCGTGACCCAGACTGGTCTAAGTTCCCCTACTACTACTAAAGACCATCCATTAATAAATAGATCCTAGATTTAATGAAATACTCCCCGGAAGTTGGACTTAGAATCGGTTCCTTCTTCTTGGGAGTTTTCATGAATCCACTTAACTATTTGCGTTATCGAGTTACTGCAATCGCAACACAGATCGCCGCAAAATGAAGTACTGCGGCAATCACAGTACATAGGTGAAAGATTTCATGGAATCCGAACCAGTTCGGCCATGGGTTAGGGCGTTTAAAACCGTATGCGACCGCACCAATGGTATAAACAAGCCCACCTAGGATTAGTAACACAATTATCGGCCAACCACCTGCCGAATAGAGGGGGCGCATCCACCAGATAGCTGCCCAACCCATCACAACATAGAGCACGGTGTAGAGCGCACGCGGCGCAGATAACCAAAAAATACGAAACAGTAAACCCGCTAATGCGCAAACCCAAATAAGGGTTAACAACGCAATCCGGTCTACTCCGTGTAACAGCGTCAAACACAGTGGCGTGTAAGTGCCCGCAATAAAAACATAAATAAAGCTGTGGTCTAGCCGTCGAAAAACTTGTTTTACCGCAGGTGGCCAGTTAAAGCGATGATAAACAGCTGAGTTTCCAAACATTACTACTGCAGTTAGCAAGTAGATAGCAACTCCCAAACGGGCTGTCCAGTGCGGTATAACGATCAGAAGAGAAAGTCCAGCCAGCAGAATTAATGGTGTTATTCCAGCGTGAAACCAGCCTCGCAAACGTGGTTTTGTCTCTGTAACATTAGTAGCTAGTAAGCCAGCTACTGGATTTTCTTGACCCTTTTGATTGCTGCTCACTATAGCCTCCACCTCCGCGTAACTTACGCGTCCGTAACTTAGCCTAGGTTGCAGCATCCTTAGATGCAACCTTTTCCCGATATTACTTTAATATCCCGTTTGTAAGATCAGCTATGGAAGCACCTACTAGGCTTAAGTCATGGCGATTTCAGATTCTCTTGCTCGACAGTTCCATAACATTGCAGATCACATCCATCCGCTAGGACTGGCTTATGCCGCCTATGAACAAAGAATTATCAATGAGTTGGATCGAGCTGAATTGCCACGCCATGTTGCAGTTATGGCTGACGGTAACCGACGCTGGGCAAAGCTGAACGCTCCCGATGAACCTCTAGTTACCGGCTATCGAGCCGGCGCCGCAAAACTCCAAGAGTTCGCCAGCTGGTGCGACGAAGTTGGTATTCCTACCATCACGCTGTGGGTACTTTCTACCGAAAATTTGATTGGTAGACCCACTGATGAAATTGTGCCACTCGTTACTGTCATTACTGATTTAGCTAAAAGTCTTGCCGCTACCAAACGCTGGTCAATAAAAACTATTGGTGATCCCAGCGCGCTCTCCGAAGAAGCTCAAGAAATCTTGGCAACTGTAGAGAATGAAACTGCTCGCATAAATGGTATGCATATTAACCTAGCCATCAATTACGGCGGTCGGCACGAACTTCGTGATTCGGTGCGCTCGCTCTTAGCAGTAAAAGCAGCTGAGGGAATGACGCTGGAACAAATCGCTGAAACACTCGAGATCGACGATATTTCAGATCACCTATACACCAAAGGACAGCCCGACCCTGATCTGATTATTCGCGCTTCTGGGGAGCAGCGACTTTCTGGGCTCTTGATGTGGCAAGCCGCCTATAGCGAGTACTACTTCTGTGAAGCACTATGGCCAGATTTTCGTCGCGTTGATTTTATTCGAGCACTCCGCGCCTATTCTGCTCGTGAACGTCGCTACGGACATTAGAACTGCTTAAAGTTCTGCCTCAGATTGCCAAGGATTCAATAAACGCTCATTTTCGAGGCGTTATCTTAATCTTTGGCAATCTGAGGCAGATTTATTTTATTAGCAGCGAGACCACAATGGAGTTTTTAGCTCCTCGATATCGACAACCGGCTCAAAACATACTGTGCCGCGACAGATATAAGCAGTGCCATCATCGCCAGTTGCGCGCCGATTATTGCCAAGAGTTCCCCACTCTTGCCCGTCAGATAACACAATCAGAGCCGACCCAGCAGGAGCCATACGCCATACCGCACGGTTCATCAAGGACATGGGATTACCATCTTGAGCTACCGTTACAACAACAGCCTCTTTCAAGCCTCTGCGAGATTCATCAGCAATCATTGCTCGCTCAAAAGCCCAGCCAGCATTACGAGGAGCTTGAGAAAGCCATACGCTCTGGGTCTGGGTACCAGCTTCAGCTAGCTCAATAAGATCATCACGCTCAGCCATCAACCCAACTAGATGTAATGCAGCTACCATCGTTGAGGTTCCTGACGGAGTTGCAGTATCTGCTACATGCCGCGGGCGAAGCCACAGGAGTTCCTCATCAGTGGTATCGAACCAGCCGCCATCGCCAGCAGTAAAGAGCTTAGCTGCGGTTTCTACTAAGGTTAGTGCTCGCTCTAGCCATATATACTCGCCGAGCGCCCCCGCTAGCCGCGCAAAACCTAACGATAATGCCGCCCAATCTTCGAGAGTTCCTGGCTGTCCTACTTCACCTTCATAGGAGGTACGCCATACCTTTTCTCCGGTTCCTTCGCAGTGAAGATCCCAAAGTTTTTGGGCGCTCTGACGTGCCATATCGAGCCAACTCTGCTCACCAAATACCATCGCTGCTTGTACTAGGGAATCTATGAGCCAGCCATTCCAGGAAGCAACTACTAGGTCATCTCGCATCGGGGCGAAGCGGCGCTGTCTCTCTGCAAAGAGTCGTTCGCATACCGAAGCAAAACGTTCTGCTTCTGGATGCCCATGCAAAAGTAAGGTCGATAATCCGTGTTCAAATGTCCCTAGATTTGTTACGTGGAAAACATCTGATGCCCATGCTGCGTCTTCTACCCCAAGAGCATCTACAAGCAGTTCTGGGTTCCAACAGTAGTAAATACCTTCATGTACGCGGGCGTGAGCATCGGTAGAGTCTGCATCTAGTCCGGCAGCGAATAGCCCTTCTTCGGTAAGCATTTCTCGCTGGAGCCACCCTACGATTTGGCGCACTACATGTTCGTATAGTGACCGCTGCCAACCACTGTGATCGGGAGTACGACGCCAGCCGCGGGTATAGGTTCCTAGCAGAAGTGCATTATCGTGCAGCATTTTCTCAAAGTGTGGTGTCACCCATGCTGCATCAACGGTGTAGCGGTGGAAGCCACCGCCAAGCTGATCGCAGATACCGCCGCGCGCCATAGCTTCCAAAGTGTGTTGGGCCATGTCCAGTTCGCCCATTTCACCGGAAACAAGCAATCCGTCCAGCACCATTGCCGGCGGGAACTTAGGCGATGATCCCCAACCGCCATGTAGCGGATCGAACTCTTCTACAAGGCGCTGTCGAATATCTCGTAGTGGGCTGGCTTCGCCTTCAGGAAGTTTTGTTGTTGCACGCAATGTTCCGACGATCGCTGCAGCAGAAGCTACTACCTCATCGCGACGTTCCTTCCATGCTTCAGAAAGGGCATCTAGTACATCGCTAAAACCGGGGATTCCGCCTGTTGCTTCTGGAGGAAAATAGGTGCCGGCAAAGAATGGTTTTCCTTCAGGGGTAAGAAATACTGTGTTCGGCCAACCACCTGCACCGGTCATGGCTTGGGTTGTTGTCATCATTACAGCATCAATATCTGGATGTTCTTCACGGTCGACTTTGACGGCAATGAATCTTTCATTGATTTTGACGGCAATATCTGGGTCTTCAAAAGACTCCGCTGACATCACATGACACCAGTGACAAGAGGCATAACCTAATGAGATAAAAAGCGGTATATCGCGGCGGCGAGCCTCAGCGAAGGCTTCTTCTCCCCACGGGTACCAGTCAATAGCTTGCTGGCTGTGCATAAGCAAGTAAGCGGATTTAGATTGGCTCAAACGGTTGGACATAACCGTGAACCTACTACGCTAGAGACAAAGATGCGAAGACAGGATCAAGAGGAGAGACCGTGACGTGGCTACAATTGCTGACGCCAACGGCACTTATTGCCGCGGGAATCTTCATGTTTCTAGCTGGTTTTTTAGTGTGGTGGCCACGACGTCGCCATCCTTGGGCTGCTGGGATTATTTCTTTTAATCTTATTGGAGTAAGTATTTTTGGTTGGTGGGCTGATTCTCACTGGAAACCATTCGGAGAACCTATCGGTCTAGTTATTTGGCAGTGGATAGCCTTCTTGGTTGCGGTAATAGCTGCCACATTTACTCCACTTAAAGTTGCATTATGGCGTCGTATTTTTGTTGATCTTCTAGCTATATTGTTAGCAATTTTGGCTTTCACTTTAACTTTCAACTACCACTTCTCCATGTTCCGTTACCCTAACGAGTTATGGAGTAACACCGAAAAAGCGGCTTTGCCGCCTCCTCCACAGCGTACTGGAGCGCCTGTCTTTACTAGACCTGCAAGTCAGTGGACTAAACCAGTAGATCTTCCCACTAAAGGAGTTCTAGCTGAGGCTCGTATTCCTGGCACAGTGTCTGGTTTCAAGTCACGCTCATCACTGATCTATCTTCCCCCAGCCTACGCAGCAGCTAACCGCCCCCAGCTTCCAGTACTTTTACTGATGGCAGGGCAACCAGGAGATCCCACCTATTGGCAACGAGTTGGCCATATTGACGAGATTATGGACACCTATGCCGCTAATCACAGCGGTATATCTCCAATTGTGGTTATTCCTGATCATCTTGGTTCTCATGTAGCTAACCCGCTTTGTTCCAATGCTAACCTCGGCAACAACGCTACTTTTTTAGAAACTGATGTAGTCACATGGACTATTGAAAATCTTGATGTTGATCCAGATACTCGGCATTGGGCTGTAGCCGGGCTTTCCAATGGCGGGACCTGCGCCACTCAGCTAGCTACGCGTCGCTCAGATCTTTTTACGACATTCGTATCTATTTCTGGCGAGATAGAACCCACCCTCGGTAATCGTTCTCGTACCGTCAGCGTTGGTTTTGATGATGATGAGAAAAAGTTTGCCGCCAACAACCCTATTGATCTGATGTCGCATAACAGATACCCAGATACCTTAGGGATCTTCACAGTGGGCGACAAAGACGCTAAGTTTACTCCGTGGGCTCAGCAGCTTACTGAGGCTGGCAAAGCAGCTGGCATGGATGCTCGGCTACTCACAGTTTCGGGGGGACATGATTGGTCTGCTTGGGTTAATGGACTGAAAGATTCTTTCCCAATTATCATGCCTAGAATGGGACTTCCTGCATGAAAACATCAGTTGGTTATGCCTTAGCTTGGCTAAAGTCTGGCCCGATCAATGCCACGCTAGCGGTAATTATTTTTACGACGTCACTAGCTACTGGTGAGCTCATTCGACCGCTGTCGCCTCGACTACGATCACAAGTAGCTGATGGTTTTGTCCCAATTTCGCAAGGGCGCTGGTTCTCTCCGCTAACCTCTATTTTCTTTGCACCTCATTTTCTTGTTGCAATTTTTTTCGCTGCCGCATTGTGCACTCTTGGTATAGCTGCCGAAAGAAAACTAGGCACTGTTCGTACTCTTATTTTTGGATTATCCGGGCAACTTCTTGGTGGTTTAGTTGCAGCTTCAGCATCGATATTAGCTAACTATATCGATCATGCCTGGGGTCGTTCCATCATGCGCGATCTTCATGTTGGCTGTGAGCCATGGCTAGTTGCATTGATTCTTTCCGCTAGCCAAATTCTCGATATCTTATGGCGTCGTAGAGTACGTGTTGTTGCTGGCATAGCGCTAGGAATGCTTGCAGTTTTTGGGGGTAGCCACCGCGATATTGCAATGCTTACTGCTGCTGCTACTGGCGGCATTATTGGACGTTTGAGTTGTGCTGAAGGCCCTCAACGCAGCTTGGCTGGCACTCGACACGAGCGACGTAACTTAGTTAGCTTGGCGGTGCTCGGTTTCCTTGTAGCCAGTCTGGCATCAACTTTTGCTGGCTCTCCAGTAGGGCCATTAGCTTCTATCAGACTACTTTTCCGTGAACTTCCATGGGATGCTGAACAAGTAGCACAATTTTGTGCAAATCCAACGATGGTACGCGAATGTCGCCGGGGTACTTATTTACTTCGAAATGTTGGAGTTCCCGCAGCTATCGCAAGCGCGGCTCCCCTAGCACTTTTAGCTGCTTTAGTACGAGGCCTACGCCATGGGCGGTTAGCAGCATGGCGTGGAACATTATTAGTTCTAGGCGGCTATCTTGCGTTATGGATTATTCGAATAGCCGTAGTAATCATAAGTTTTTCGCAGCAGATACTTCATAGCTCTATCGCCGTTGATACTCATTTTGCTCCAACTCCAAGACCATTACTACCAGCAGTTTTCTTAACTATTTTGCTGGTACTGGTCTTTTTATCCCGTAAACAGTTCACGATCTTGTTGCCTAAACGCAGCTACCGCATGATTATCACTAGGACAGCAGTTGTAACACTCGTGACTTTTATTGCAGCGCTAGCGATAGGACTCTTACTGCGCCGCTCTTTTACACCTACTGCTACTGTTTTGACATTGGCTCATGATTTCTTCCTACGGTTGCTACCAACTGGAACTTTAGGTATCTGGACAACTCCTATTTTTGCTAAAACTTCGCCAGCTGCTGTTTTCTCTGAGTTATTGCCTGCTATTCCTTGGTTGTGGCTTGCGGGTGAACTCTGGCGAGTTTTTGGGCGTAATGCTGAAGATGCCACAACTGCTGATCGCGCTCGGATGGTTTCGTTACTTAAAGAGGTTGGCGGATCGACACTGTCTTGGTGGGGAACTTGGGGTGATGGGAATCGTTGGTGGTTCTCTACTAATTACCAAGCTGGCGTTGCTTATCGCATTGTGGGGGACGTAGCGGTGACTCCTTGTGCACCAGTTTGTCGCAGCAAAGACACCGCTGGAGTGGTCGAAGAGTTTGCAACATGGGCTGCTGATCGTAGCTTAACTCCTGCTTTTTATTCGGTTCACGACGATGTTGCAGCCGCGACGCAAGCATTAGGTTGGGCCAGTATCGAGGTAGCAGAGGAAACTTTCTTAGATCCAAGACTTGCTGAGTTCAAAGGAAAAAAGTTCCAAGATATTCGCACATCTATTAATCGTGCCGAACGAGAAGGAATTCATGTCGAGTCTGGCCGCTGGGCTGATTTTTCGCCAGCACGTCGTCGAAATATTGCCGCGATCTCTGAAGGATGGGTTGCTACCAAGGGATTACCCGAAATGGGATTTACATTAGGTGGTCTGGAAGAACTTGATGATCCTGACGTCGTAATTTGGCTTGCTCTGGACGAAACTGACCGCATCCACGGTATAACTAGCTGGTTACCAATCTATCGAGATAACAAGCTCATAGGTTTCACTCTTGATTTTATGCGCCGCTGGTCTGGAGGTTTCAAAATGTCTATGGAACTTCTAATCGCCAGCATGATTCTGCAGGCAAAGACTGATGGCCTGGAAATCATCAGTCTTTCGGGAGCTCCGTTAGCTCGCGCTATCGAACGTCATGAATCTGGGTCGGTATGGAATAAAGCTCTCGATGCAGGACTACAGAAAGTTTCTGTCTTGCTAGAGCCAGCTTACGGATTCCGCTCGCTTCTCGCATTCAAAGCAAAGTTCCAGCCTGATTATCGCCCAATGTATCTGACTGTTCCCGATATAGCCGACCTACCAGCAGTAGGGCGGGCTATCGCTGGAGCATATATTCCTGGGCTAGGAATCACCGACAGCTTACGGATTTCCTCTAACCTGTTACGGCACCCTCGCTGCAAAAAACAGAAGGAAATAGCCAGCTAGTCAGCTACTATCCCAGCGAACAAGTCAGTTTCGGGTAGTTCGGTATCGACGATGCTAGCTACCAGTTGGTAATCTTCGGTCGGCCATACTCGCTGCTGTATTTCCATGGGTACTGCAAACCACATACCACCAGGATCAACTTGAGTAGCGTGAGCGCGAAGCGCCGCATCGCGAACTTCAAAGTAGTTTGCGCAATCGATACGGGTAGTAACCCGATCATCCATAGCTTCCCGGTCGTCCCAGTTAGCTAACCAGTCGCTGTACGGTGGTTCGATCCCAGCCTCACGACATGCTTGATCAAGAGCTTCTAGTCGACCTTTCGTCCATCCAAGTTGATAGTAGATTTTAGAAACTTGCCACGGTTCTCCAGCATCAAGATAGCGATTAGGGTCTGCCGCAGCTTCATAAGCCGCCACTGATATTTCGTGACATCGAATATGATCTGGGTGCGGATATCCGCCGAATTCATCGTAGGTGGTCATTACTTGCGGCTTAAATTTTCTAATAACAGCAACTAATGCAGCTACTGCTTCGTCGATATCAACTAGCGCAAAGCAACCTGCTGGCAGCGGCGGTAGCGGATCTCCTTCTGGGAATCCTGAATCGACGAAACCTAGCCAAGTTTGTTCGATTCCTAAAATATCGCGGGCAGCATCCATCTCTTTAGCACGCACTGTCGCGATATTTTCAATGATTTCTGGCCGATCCATTGCCGGATTCAACACATCACCGCGTTCACCACCAGTACAGGTAGCGACCATGACCGTAACGCCTTCTGCTACGTAGCGTGCAGTGGTTGCAGCGCCTTTACTTGATTCATCATCTGGGTGAGCATGCACGTGCAATAGCCGTAGCTGCTCCCCATTTTTATCACAGCGCATAGTTAATTCAGTAACGGCATCAGTAGCAGAAAAGGTCACCTAGCTACTGTAGCTGCTAATACAAGAGCGGCTTAAAACTCACAACCTGCCTCAAAAATACTCTCGTAATTCTGGTTTAGCCCGATATGATGTACCAATGGCTGACAAGACAACTGACGCTATCTGGCTCACCCAGGAAGCTTTCGACAAGCTCCAGGAAGAGTACGCCTACCTAAGCGAGAAAGGTCGTCCCGCTGTTGCCGCTAAGATTGCGGCTGCCCGCGAGGAAGGCGATCTTTCCGAAAATGGTGGCTACCATGCTGCGCGTGAGGAACAAGGGCAGATGGAAGCGCGTATTCGCGTTCTAAAGCATATGCTCGAAAATGCTTCCATTGGAGAGCCGCAAGGATCTGCTGATGAAGTCAACCCCGGGACTATGGTTACCATCGCTTTTGACGGCGACCCCGAGGACACCGAGGAATTCCTATTAGGGTCTCGTGAGATGCTCGCGCTTGATGAGAGCGTAGATGTGCAGGTCTATTCACCGCAATCCCCGCTAGGCGCTGCCGTGCTAGGCGCAAAAGTTGGCGATGAAGTCACTTATACTGCCCCCAATGGTCGCCCCATTATGGTCAAAGTTTTGACAGTAGGACGCCCCAATAGCTAACAATAATTTATTTATGATAGGCGGAGAGCAAACCTACGACTGCTCTCCGCCTATCACTTTTTATAGTATTTATTCGGCTAACAGTGCTGCCGCTTCACTAGCAGCCATTCGTCCTGCAGCTACCTCTGCCAAGATTTGCTCTTGCGTAAGTGGTTGTTCCGGCTCTCCAGATAACCCTAATTTGGATAGCAGTTCAGTGAATCTGGCGCGTGCTGTTGGATAAGAAACTCCAAGGTGTTTCTCTACTTCGCGAAGATTGCCACGCGAAGCTAGGAATACTTTCAGAGTTGCTAATTCCGTATCGTCAAGTGCACAAAAATCACAGGATACAAACTCACCGGCAAGTTCTGATCCGCAACTGGGACAACCTACTCGGGTCGTGTGAACAGCGCCGCTGCATACTGGGCAGTCTCGTGGGGCACGATGCTTATGTGACATATTTTCTGTCATTTTTCTCCCGACTTAATTTGTGCATATCCCATCACAACACCCACATCGAGCCGCGCACCACCTGATCCGATAACAACTTCATCAGGATTTCCAGGTGTAGCTAAAGATCCTGCCCACTGGATTTTTCCAAGGTTCGCATCGGCTTTTACAGTCACATCTGAGTCTTCCGATAGCGTCACATTCACCGCACCAGATTCACAACGGATTCGCGATCTGCCAGTACGAAAACATCCATTTAGATTAAGGTTTCCTGCTTGCACAAGAGCATCGCTGACTTCGGCAACACCAGAAATTGTTGCGCTTCCTGCAGTAACTCTAACTTTTCCTAGATAGGGAAGTTTTTCAGTCGTCAACGACCCCGCAGTCAGCTCAACATCTACCGTCAAACTGGGGTTAACTCGAAGATAAAGTTCTTTGCCTAGACTCATGGCACGAAGATCATTAAGACTACGCGGTGTACGTAACATCGAGAACCCATCTAAAGATGGCCCAATATCACCATCTGAAGAAACCTCTAAGATGCCACCTTGGCGTCGTAGGATATGAGGCCCTTCTGCCGCGATAGCAGCAACTGACGAATCTCCCACGATACGAACTCTCCGACCAACTGCCCGAACTTGAATACGCTCCGTAGCATGGTCCCCATCTCGTCGACGACGCTCAGCCTGCGGAATCTCATCAACAACCTCAACAAACGAATCAGCTACTATCTTAAGAGAATCCTGATCCGCTGCAACCACAGTATCTGGCGACGATGCAGCATCAGCGCCAACACCTTTTTTAATCAGATCAATACGGCGAGACGCTTCCTGCGCATCGATATTACCTGCCGCTAATTCATCCAAGATCGCGGTGAGATCACAAGCACTCATAGTTCGATAGTAGAGCCAGTATCAATAAAAGGAAAGAGTTGTTTTCTATTTTTATAGATTTTTAACCAAAATACGTCTTATGTTAACCAGCAGAGCTAAGCAAAGTCCGCGTCAACAGCAACGCTGTATCTGGGTCTTCTTGCGCTAGCAACCCGATAGGAGCCAGCAGGTAGTGTCCATCAATAGCTAGTTTCGGTTGCCATCCCCCTCCTCCGGGCAGCATTCTTCCTGGAGTACGAGCTGCAATCAACGCTTCGCTAAGTAGTTCCTTTCCGGCTACTGGATCAGCCCGCAACACTCCCCCTGACCCAATCACTAATTTAGCTTCTCGAATATCTGTTCCGGTTTGGCGCACAATCCGTTGCCCATTTATAAACATCACTTCAGTAAAGCCAGCATGCCGACGTAGTGCGGTTGCGATAGCAGCACGACATAGCTGGGCGTCAAGAGCTTTCTGCTCGGATGTTTGCGGCAACGTATCTGCCACTAATCCCGCTACCCACTGGTCATAGTTTTTATCATCGGAAAGTAATCCTTCGCTATGCCCAGCAGCAAGAGTTGTTGCCGCTGACCAGCGCATCCCCAAATCTCCTTCCACCGAACGCATAGCTGGGTCATACCCAACCACATCAGCGCTCAGCAGCTCTCCTTCTTCGTCTTCTCGCGGTTCGGGATATTCCACTTCTACCACTGAATGGACATCAGTAGTAGCACCACCAACATCAACAATCACTACATCCCCAGCTAGCTGAGATACGACGTCAGCGCCCCGCAACACTACGTCCGGAGTCGCCCCCCGAACCATCTGAGCAAAATCGTTAGACCGTGACAGTCCTTTTCCACCAATCACATGTTTCAAGAACATTTCCCGGACTTGTTCGCGAGCGGCAAGCGGACGAAACACCCCTATTTCAGGAACCACATTAGCTGCTACCGTATGCGGCTGATCTTGCAAGAGGAATGAAACTTCTTCAGCAACATAAGCATCTCCAGCTACTACCAATGGCAGCCCCAGTTTTGCTTCTCCCAATATCTTTGCTGCCGCTAGCAGCGGAGCCGAGTTTCCGTTATCGGTACCCCCCAGCAACAAAATTAGATCCGGTTTTGCTGCAACTAGTGCCGCAATATCTACGCCACCTGATTGCACGGCAACAACATGCCCCCCTGAACTAAGCGATACCCGCCGCCCAGCCTCTCCGGTTACGAGCGCCTCATTACCCACTACCGCAATCCGCAATCCGCCACCTGCTGACGAACATGCCCGAACTCGTGCATTCCCAGCATCAATTCCGTAGCTAGCAAGCTGACGCAAACAGTCTTGCCAACCTTCTAACACATCGGTGGCAGTAGTCGTAGGCGAAGCTACTGTAGCTATCAGACCAACTCCTGGCTCAATAGCTGCCACTTTGGTCCACGTTGATCCAAAATCTGCGCATATCCATGTCACAAGCCTCAGACTCTCACACGCTGGCACCGACTGCGTATCCGACTACCAGTTAGCACGGTAAAGTAACCATTAATGTCTCTTTCAGCTAGCCGTACTTCTTCTCGCCCACGCATGCCTCATGACGTCTGGATCTTAACTGCTAATGCATTCTTTGTTGCAGTAGGTTTCGGCGTGATGATCCCCATCCTGCCAATTTTTGCTAAACAATTTGGGGTATCTAATTTTCTAACTAGCTGGGTAGTAAGTGCTTTCGCACTCATGCGGTTAGTAGCAGCTCCATTTGCTGCCCCTATCAGCCATCAGCTAGGTGAACGCTGGGCACTATTCCTAGGAACCATGATTGTCGCGGTTTCCTCAGCCGCGGCAGGTTTTTCTACCAGTTTTTGGCAGTTACTACTATTTCGTGCGCTAGGTGGTATCGGCTCTGTCATATTCACCGTAGCGGCAATGACACTATTGCTACGATCAGTAACACCCGAGAACCGGGGACGTGCCTCTGGGCTTTATAACGGCGGGTTTCTCATCGGTGGCATGGCTGGCCCAGCTATTGGTGGCGTCATCTCAGCCATCTCCCTAACAGCACCGTTCTTCTTCTACGCGGCAACCTTAACTATCGGCGCTGTCATGTGTTTAACTATGATCCGCACTCCTGCCACCTCAGCAGTACCAGCTAGCACCGAAACTGCTCCTACCGTCAGCATGTCGCAAGCATGGAGCGACATTCGTTATCGAGCAGCTGCGGTTACTGGTTTTACTCAAGGCTGGCAAAGTATTGGGGTTCGTAGCGCCTTAATCCCGGTGCTAGTAACAGAAGCCTTAGCTATGCCCCGCGAATGGACTGGCTACGCTATGGCTATCGCCGCTATCGTCCAAGGGCTTTGCCTAGCACCAGCTGGTCGTTTCACTGACACTATTGGACGTCGTCCAGTCATGGTACTGGGCGGTGTCCTTACCGGACTTAGCGCACTAGCAATGCCTTGGGCTCCTAATATCTGGTGGCTTGTTGTAGCACTATCTGTTTACGGCGTCGGATCAGCTATGCACTCTACTGCCCCGATGGCAGCAATCGGCGACGCTACTGGCGGACACGGCGGACCAGCTGTTTCGCTTTACTCAATGATTGGCGATATTGGAGCTATTGTTGGACCACTCGTAGCAGGATTCCTTGCCGATAAAGCCGGCTTACCTTGGGCTTTTTCAGTAGGTGGCGTAATGCTACTAATGGCTGCTGGATATTCGCTACGGATGCCACCAGGTATCCCAACCAAGGAGTCAGCGTGACCCGCAAACCACTTTCCGAACTTATTGCTCCTGATTGGGCTAAAGCATTAGCTCCCGTCGAAGATCAGATTCACCAAATGGGAGACTTTCTACGGGCTGAGATCGCTGCTGGACGAAGTTATCTACCGGCAGGAAATCAAGTGCTACGAGCTTTCAGCACTCCTCTTTCTGACGTGCGGGTACTTATCGTAGGACAAGACCCCTACCCCACTCCTGGCCATGCTGTCGGGCTATCTTTCAGCGTCGCTGCCGACGTAACTCCAATTCCTAGATCACTGCAAAATATTTACCGCGAGTTAAGCACTGATTTAGGGATTCCTCCGGCAGCTCATGGCGATCTATCTGCATGGGCAAAACAAGGTGTACTGCTGCTAAACCGCTGCTTAACTGTGCAACCAGGAAACCCTAATTCCCATCGAAATAAAGGCTGGGAAATCATCACTCAACATGCAATCGAAGCGCTAGTAGCGCGCGGCGGCCCATTAGTAGCAATCTTGTGGGGACGAGATGCGCAAGGCCTAAAGCCGATGCTTGCTCAAGTACCTGTTATTTCTTCAGTTCATCCGTCACCATTATCGGCGGCGAGAGGATTTTTTGGTTCTCGTCCCTTCTCTAAAGCTAATGAAGCTCTCCTTGCCCAAGGCGCCGATCCTATTGACTGGGAACTTCCCAGCTAAAAGTTTCAAAGTTTTTCTGAACTATCTTTCGGGAGCAAGCTAGCAATAATATCTTTTGCTTCACGGGGACGTAACTCGTAGGAATCTAGCTCAGCTATCTCAATCCATACTGGTAGATAGCGATTCTCTTCACTATTTCGCAACGCTTCTGGACCATCTCCAAGTCGAACTTCACCAGAAGTATGAGCAATGCTAAAGAACCATTGCGTTCTACCTTCATCAGCGAAGGTATTGAGTAGATCGCCTACTTCAACTACAAGATTTACTTCTTCTAGCATTTCTCGTGCACAGGCTTGTGCTGCTGTTTCTCCAGGTTCTACTTTCCCGCCCGGGGTAACCCAATATCGCTCACCCGGTTTTTGTCTCTCAATTAGCAACACTTTGCCAGCTTCGATGACAATGCCAGCGGCCCTATCTGGATGTTTCTTATTCTGTTGATCTTCGCCCATTTTTACATTGTATAAGGAGAAAAGTAGTAGATCAGGTTAGCTATATTCCTCAAATAACGGCAGCGGAGGCGCCCCACTAATGTGAAACGCCTCCGCTAAGAAAAGAGAATTACTCTTTACTTACCTTGTTTTAGCTCTGCTTGCGCTTACGGACCAAAATATATCCCAGTCCGATAAGAAGCACGCCTGCTACAGCAACACCGGCTGCCATAGCTGGAGCACCCGTCCGAGGTAGTTTCGGAGCAGGAGCCTTCGGCGTATGGGCGTGAGCCTTATCTTCTGCATTAACCGGTGCCGGTGCCTTGCCGTCAGGACCCGCCGGTGGGGTACCTGTAGCGGTACCCGTATCGACGTGATTCTCACCAGCAGCAGGGGCTGCCAATGTCGCGGTGCACTCCATAACCTCTCCAGCCTCCAAGGTGGTCTTGGGGCACGAGATTGCTTCAGCAGCCACCTTGTCATCGGTCACCTTCACATCGCTGAGAGCAACAGTTCCGTTATTCGTCACACGGAAGGTGATGTTCATCATCGAGCCAGCCTTGACCTCAACACCGGGGGCGTCATTGGCATCGTCACCATTGATGAGCTTGACGATGGCAATCGACGGGCGGCCCGCAATGACACACGCGTCATTGTTGTCCGGTCCATCAGCATCACCAGTCATCTCAACCTTGTTGAACAGACCCTTTGACGGATCACCAGCACCGTCGGTCTTGCACTCGCTGAGTGAAGACCAGTCGGTGATCTTGGCGGTATCAATACTGAGCGTTACCTCCACGACGTGGGTGCGACGCGTACCACCAGCAAGCTCATCACCAGGAGTCACGACGTAAGGAGCCGTAGCTTCCTTGCCATCAATGGTCACCTTGGCGATCGAGAAGCCAACAGGAACGCTCGGAACGTCAGTAACCTCTGCCGACGTGCCTGCAACGAAACCGGTATTGCTCACCGTCACCTCGTAAGCAACAGTCACGGTGGACTGTCCTTCGCTGAGGAGCACAGGTGCCGCATTGGTCAACTTATTGACCTGGAACACTGGCGTGCCCTTAACCGGGGTGCAGGCGTCGTTGTTATCCGGACCGTCGGTATCGCCTTCCATGGCAACCGTGTTGGACAGGCCCTTCGAAGGATCACCGGCACCATCGTTCTTGCACTCACCAAGCGACGGCCAATCCTTCACCGCAGCCTGATCAACTGTGTAGGTCACAACGACGTTGTAGGCCTTCGAACCATCCTTAGCAAGCTCCACACCAGCGATTGAGTACGGCGCAGCAAGAACAGCACCATCCACCGTCACCGACGCAATAGAGAAGCCAGCAGGAACGCTCGGCGTATCAACGATGCTCGGGTGAATACCCGGTACCGGACCGTTGTTCACAACCGTCACCGTGTAGTTACGCGAGACCTCAGTCTGACCAACTGCCAACGTGACCGGTTCCTGAGCAGTGCTCTTGGACACCTTGAAAGTCGGCGTTGCCGTTACCGGGGTGCAGGCGTCATTGTTGTCGGGACCGTCAGTGTCACCTTCCATAGCGACCTTATTGAACAGACCCTTGGACGCATCGCCAGCACCATCGTTCTTGCACTCACCAAGCGACGGCCAATCCTTCACCGCAGCCTGATCAACCTTGTAGGTCACGGCAACCGTGTAGGACGTCGATGCACCAGGCTCTAGAGCCGCAGGAGCAATCGTGTACGGAGCAGTGAGTTCAGTACCGCCAACAGTGACCTTGTCGATAGTGAATCCAGCAGGAGCCTCCGGCGTTTCGACGATGGCTGGGTGCTGTCCACTGACCGGGCCATTGTTGTGCGCGGTAACCGTGTAGGTAGCCGTCACCGACGTAGCTCCAGGAGCTAGGACCTGCAGACCTCCGACGACTGACTTCTCCACCTTGAAGGTAGGAGTTCCCGTTACCGGGGTGCAGACGTCATTGTTATCTGCGCCATCAACATCGCCAGCCATCGTGACCATGTTGTAGATGCCCTTATTCGGGTTGGTCGAAGCACCGTCGGTCTTGCACTCATTGAGTGAAGTCCAGTCGGTTACCTTGGCCTGATCAACAGCGAACACCACAACGATGGTGTAGCTCTTGCTCGCCCGAGCCTCAAGCTGCTGGCCTGAGATCACATAGGGAGCTGCAACAGCAGCGCCATCAACGCTTACTGAGGTGATCGTGAAACCAGCCGGAACGCTTGGCGTATCGGTGATGTCAGGATGCTTGTCAGCCTTCGGCGACGTGTTGGTCACCGTCACCGTGTAGGTCCGAGTCAGCGACTTCTGATCTGGGGTCAGAACTGCCGGGCCATCTTGGGTCGACTTCTCCACCTTGAACTCAGCAACCGGGGTCACTGGAACACAGGCATCGTTATTGTCAGCACCATCGGTGTCACCGTCCATCGACACCAGGTTGTACAAGCCCTTCGACTTATCCGGAGTCGTATCTGCCGCATCACAGGTGCCGAGGTTCTTCCATGCCTCATCGGTGACCAGCTTCTGATCAACCGTGTAGGTTACCTCGACGGTGTACTCACGAGACTGACCCGCCGCAAGGGCATTGGAAGCAATCGTGTACGGAGCTGCAGCAGCGGCACCATCGATCTTGACCGATGCCAGCGTGAAACCTGCCGGGAGTTCCGGAGTATCCACAACCTGCGGGTGGTCGCCATCGATTTTGCTCGTGTTGGTTACCGTCACGGTGTACTTGACCGTCGCCGACGTTGCGTTCTTGTCGAGCACAATTTCAGGAGCCGTCGTGGTCTTGGAGACCTTGAATGTCGGTGTTCCCGCTACCGGAGTACACACGTCATTGTTGTCAGGACCATCGGAGTCCTTGTCCATCGTGACGAGGTTGTACAGACCCTTGGTTGAGTCAGGCTTGTCGCCCTTATCTGAGCAGACACCAAGATCAGTCCAGTCATTGATTGCCGACTGGGTGACCTTGTACTCAACGACGACCTTGTGATCCTTGGCAGCGCCTGCAGCCAAGGTGTCACCGGAAGTCACGGTGTAGGGGGCCTTAACCTCGGTCCCATCAACAGTAACCTTGACGATCTCGAAACCAGTCGGAACAGACGGAGTATCGACAACGACAGCGGAGGTTCCCTCACCGTTACCGGTGTTAGTGACCTTAACCGTGTAGTTACGGGTCAATGAGGTCTGCTCCGGAGTGAGCTTGACCGGGCCATCAGCCGAGGTCTTCTCCACAGCAAACTCCGAAACCGGGGTCACTGGGACACACGCCGTGTTGTTCTCAGTGCCGTCGGTATCGCCAGTCATATCAACGCTGTTGCGTAGACCACCGTTGGGATCGTCCTTGCCATTGGCGTCGGTGCACTTACCGAGAGTTGACCAATCCTTGACCGCAGTCTGATCAACGGTGTACGTCACCACAATGGTGTGAGCCTTAGATGCACCAGCAGCAAGATCGTCACCGTCAGTGACCACAACCGGGATTGCTAACGGAGTGATCTCTTTGCCGTCAACGACGACCTTGGAGACGGTGAAACCTGCAGACTGAGCCGGGGTGTCGGTCACCTTGGGTGACTTCTCCTGCTTCGGGCCATTGTTGGTTACCGTCACGGTGTAGCTAGCTTCAGCGCTCTTGGCATTCTTGTCGAGCACGATATTGGTCGTACTCGTCGACTTATTGACCTTGAACGTAGAGACCGCTGTTACCGGGGTGCAGACATCGTTGTTATCGACGCCATCGGTGTCCCCTTCAAGCGTGACAACGTTGTAGATACCCTTGCTCGGATCAGTGTTAGCACCGTCAACCTTGCACTCACCAATTCGAGCCCAATCATCGGCACCGAGCTTGGTGGTATCAATGGCGTAGGTCACAACAACATCATGCGAGACCGGAGCAGCACCCTTAGCGATGGCATCGCCAGCGGTGACCAGGTAACGGCCATCGGCATCAGCGGTAACTTCGACGCCACCAACGGTGACCTTCTTGATAGTGAAACCAGCCGGCTTTGACGGGATGTCATAGACCGGGTCAGATGTTCCATCAGCAGTTCCGGTATTGCTTACCTCAACCTTGTAGCTACGAGTTAGCTCCTTGGTATCTGGGCCAAGCGTTGCTGCCGTATCCTGGGTGGCCTTCTTCACCGCAAATGCAGTGTTCTGAACCGGGACACAGGCGTCGTTGTTATCGACACCATCGGTGTCACCAGTCATATCGACCTTGTTAAACAACCCCTTCGCCGGATTACCAGCACCAGAGTTCTCACACACACCAACAGCAGACCAATCAACCTTGCCCTGATCCACACCAAGAGTCACCGTGATCGCATACTCGGCAGTCCCATTCGCCGCCACATCAGCAGCGGGGATGGTGTAAGGAGCAGTGATCTCGTTACCGGCCAACTTCACCGACTTCACCGTGAAACCAGCAGGAACCGTCGGAACATCCACAACCGCAGGATGCTTACCAGCAGCACCAAGATTAGTCACAACAACCTTGTAACCAACCTCAACCGAATCCTGACCACGCTTCAACACCAACGGAGCCGACGACGTAACCTGCTTCTCCACCTTAAAAGCAGTAACCGGGACACAGGCGTCGTTGTTATTGACGTCCCCATCGCCATCCATCGAGACCTTGTTAAACAAGCCCTTGGAATCAGTACCGCCATTAGCAAGATCACACGAACCAGCAGCAGACCAATCAGCCTTCGCTAGATCAACCGAACCGGTAAGAACAACCGTGAACTTCTTCGTGCCCTTAGCATCCAACTCAACACCAGGAGTCACAGTGAACGGACCAGCAGCCGGATCAACCTTCACCCCATCAACCGTCGCACCAGTAACAGTAAAACCAGCAGGAACCATTGGCTGATCAGTCACAGCAGCAGACGTCGCAGTAATCGGACCGTTATTGGTTACCACAACCTCATACGTCGCAGTCCACGTGTTACCCGAGATCACCATCGCATCACCAGCAACACCATTAGCCTTGCCAGCAACGTTCTTCTCAACCTCAAACTGCGGAGCCGGAACAACCGGGACACACGCATCGTTATTGTCAGAACCATCGGTGTCACCAGTCATATCGACCTTGTTAAACAAGCCCTTGGCCGGATCTCCATCAGCGTTCAGGTCACAAACGCCAATCTTCGTCCAATCTGCCTTCGCAGTATCAATCGTTCCGTTTAGAATAATTGTGAAGGTCTTTGTTTTCCCTGGCTCCAGCTCAACTCCCGGAGTCACCGTAAATGGACCAGCAGCCGGAGTAACCTTCGCTCCATCAACTGTCGCATCGCTAATTGCGAAACCGCTCGGAACGCTCGGTGTATCAGTGATGGGCTGCGAAGTGCCCTTTATCGTTCCAGTATTAGTGAGAGTCACCGTGTAAGTAGCGGTCCAAGTATTCCCTGTAACAACCAACTTATCTCCAGAAACACCATCAGCTTTGCCCGCAACATTCTTCTTGACAGCGAACTGTGTCGGGATGACCGGAACACACGCATCGTTATCGGTGGTATCAGGATCACCGTTCATGACAACAGCGTTGAACAAACCACTACCAGCAGCGCCGTTTCCTTCGGTGTTACAGACACCGGCTACAGGCTTAGTTGCTGCAGTCAGCGCAGCTTTACCGGTAACAACGACCTTAAAGGTCTTAGCAGCACCAGCATCCAGCGTTCCTGCAGGAGCAACTGGATAGACCCCATTTGCAGCAGTCACTGCCTTACCATCAATAGTGACATTGGTGACTGTCAGCCCCGAAGCAAAGCCTGGCTTATCCGTAATTGCTGCATAGGTCGCAGATTCCAAAGTTGAGGAGTTGCTTAACACAATGTCATAGGAGACCGTGAAGCTACCATCAGTTGCTGGGGTCACTGGGTTGGCCTGCCCCGCAGAAACAACCTTCTTGATCGAAGCAGTCGGCTTGTCATCGTAGGTATTGACGTAGCGGCATGTGATAGCCAAAGTAGCTGTGGTCTCTGACATACCCACATTAGCTAGGTCGGCTTGTCCAGTTGCTAGATCAACTCGAATATCCGAGCCATCTTTGTTCTTGACGAATGGGAACTTAGCACTACCGGATTGCGACCAATCAACTTCCGCTGGAGTATACACCGTTGGATCGCTCGGATCGACTTTTGCAGGGCCTTGCACACACTGTACTTTGGTTAACTTCCATCCTGCTTGAGTAGACGTCAAGGCTGGGGCTGGCGGATCTTCTGTTATGCGAACACCATCATTAGGAACAAGCAGCTGACGACGCGAGCGAACGATCCCAGCATTATCAAAACCTGTAGGATTAAGAGAGAAATCACGCCAACCGTTATCACCGAGGCCCGTTGTTGGTTCAGTAAATTCTCCAGTTGCTGGCACCCACTGCTTGGTATCGTAATTAAACTTAGGGATTACCGGAGTCGTCGCTGAAAGATTCTTGGCTTCTTTTTCAATAATTACAGGACGATCTTGTTCCCACGAAGCATAAAGGCAGCCGTAGGTAACAGCGTTTTCTTTCGTGACGAACTTCTGGGTCACTTTGCCACTTTGTGGTGTTGGCGTACACTCACCCTCAGACGGAGTAAAGCCTCGGATCACCAAGCGATAAGGAAGCCCACCCGAGGTATTAAAAATCTTTGTTGAACGAACTTCAGAGAATTCTGTGACATCATCGACATAGCCCGTGTTATCATACTTTGGTCGGAAGAATCTTTCATCTGTAGCACTATTCGGATCCGGCGTAGTCGAGACACCTGAAACATACCAACGACCAGTGTTCCTATTATAGGATAATTGTTCATAAAGGATATTACCCTGTGCATCACGAGAAAGGACAGAAGAGGGAGAGTCTTCTGCGTTTTGTGGAGATGTCTTATAGGAGTACGTGAAGCGCGACCCATCCCACTCCGCCCATAGGTAGAGTGGATTCCCATTTACATCTTGCTCATATCGCGCATTATTAACAGTTTCTAATAAGTTCCATGCAAATGAATCCGTTCCAGCGACCGCTGCACCGAAATTAAGATTGAGATCTCCGTAAAGTTTTGAAGCACCGCTAACACTATCTTTACGCTGAGTATTAATAACCCAGTTCTGGTGAGAGACCTGCCCCAAGAGGAACGGGGAACCAGCCGGAGCCTCCGTAGGAGCCATAGGGGCAAAACCAATGGAACTTTGGTTGGTCACATCAGCAATATAACCCCTTGGGCAAACCCCCTCTGCTGGCTTGCCGTGCGACAGGTAGCTCACATTGCCATTACCAACCAGTTTGCTTCCTGCACTGCCATTGCCTGCAGAATCAAGAGTTGCAGTTCGCAAACAGGTAACCGAAGCATCCGCCGGGGCCAGGCTACTGTCACCTGTTGAATATGGTGGGTTCACCTGTTCGGGAAAGGCTGCCGTCATCGAGGCAGTCAAGTTTCCCATCTGTACGACCGGAGCGGTCACAGCAACGGCTTTAGAAGGCGCTACCCCCCCCCCCGCAATTATCATCACGAGTGTGGCTGTTCCCATACAAGCTGATTTCAATTTGCGCTTATTATCGCGCACAATACCCTCCCCGAGTTTATTAAAATATTCGTAAATGATCGTATCATATTCTCAATCTAAAGTTGCTTAGCTCTTAGTAAGAAATATTTAAATTTCTTACTATTTAAAGCAGAATCCCGCACTTTCTAATAAAAGAACGGGATTCTTAAGCAATTTATGAATAACTATGTTACCAACGACGACGCCCTCCACCACGGAACGTTTTACGCCCACTGCCACCGCCACGGCGTACTGACTTCGGCGGAGCAAGAATTGCTGCTACCTTATCAGGATCAAGTGCTGTTCCTTCAGCAGGAGCACCGCCAGAAATAGTGGCAAGCACCTCGTCGGTTGCTTTTACTCTTAGCGGATCTACCATCGCAACACCAGCATTTTCAAGTAACCGTTGTACCATACGGCGCTGATTTGGCTGTGCAATTGTTACTACAACACCTTCGTTACCTGCACGAGCAGTACGTCCAGCTCGATGTAGATAATCTTTAGGCCCCATCGGCGGATCCATTTGCAGTACAAGTGAAACATCGTCAACGTGAATACCACGAGCAGCTACATCGGTAGCGATGATGACTGGCAAAGCACCAGTCTTAAATGCATTCAGAGTACGTACTCGCTGTCCTTGGGTAAGTCCACCATGTAATGGTGCGGCAAGAACACCTACTTCTTGCATTGTGCGAGCTACTCTGTCGGCGCCTAGCTGAGTACGAACAAAGACAATGGTTTTTCCGGGACGGTTTACCAAATGTGCCGCTACAGCTGACTTTTCATGCCCTTGTACATGTAGGACGTGGTGAGTCATTGTGGAAACGCTTGCCCGACCTGAATCAACCTCATGGGTTACTGGATCAGTCATGTAACGCGAAACCAGTTTTGCTACCGCATTGTCGAGAGTTGCCGAGAACAGCAACCGCTGTGATCCAGGCGGCGTGGAATCCATAATCTGGGTTACCGCAGGTAAGAATCCTAGATCTGCCATGTGATCAGCTTCATCTAGAACAGTAACTTCTACTGACGATAGGTCAACTGCATACTGTTCCATCAGGTCAACCATGCGACCTGGGGTTGCTACGACGACGTCAACTCCGCGATCGAAAGCGCGTAGCTGCGGACCATAGCTCATACCGCCAGCTACTAGGATTACTTTAAGTCCTAGTCCTGCTGCTAGTGGTGATAGCGCGTCAGCAACCTGAACTGCAAGCTCACGAGTTGGGGTCAGAATTACTGCACGTGGGTTCTTCTGGTGACCAGATTCACCTAATCGGGCAAGCAGCGGCAGCCCAAAACCTAGAGTTTTTCCTGATCCAGTTTCTGCACGACCTAGTACGTCACGACCAGCGACCGCATCAGGAATGGTGACAGCTTGGATCGGGAATGGTGTTTCAATTCCTTGTGCGCTAAGTGCTGCTACCAAACTTGCTGGTAGCCCCAAGTCAGCAAAGGCGGTATCAACAGAGCCGCCTTCTAGTACCTCAGCTTGTGACCATTCCATTTGGTCGGCGTCACTGTGGTCTTCATGCTGGCGATGACGATGTCCCGCAGCAGCGTCTAGGGGACGATGATGCGAACGCGAGGAATGCCCGTCATGCGAACGGCCACCACCGAAACCACGTTCTTCACGGTCTCCAAAACGAGAACCTTGACGGGGACGCTCATCACGGTTGAAGGAACGACGTTCCCCACCACGATCATCACGCTCAAAACGAGGGAGACCGCCACGATCATCACGATTGAAACCACCACGACGATCATCATTACGATCTTCAAAACGACGAGGACGCTCATCACGATTGAAGGAACGACGTTCCCCACCACGATCGTCACGGTTGAAACCACCACGACGATCATCATTAC
>JBOFYY010000131.1:0-1510 GCA_051654905.1 Propionibacteriaceae bacterium | reverse complement strand
TATTTTTATCTGTTCGGTAGTCATGATGGGGAGCTCTTTCGCTGTGTCTGCGGAGGAGGTTGTTGATTATGGGCCGCTAGCAAAGATGATAGGGAAATGGCAAACAGTTCAAGCCGGTGGGGTTGATATGGCCCCTGGTCAAGAGGGGTCTGCAGTTGGAAAGGGTGGGCCTGCTGTAGAGCCGTTCTATGAGGTGCTGACAGTCGAGGAGGCTGCCACTGCGACCAATGCCAGCGAGCAGCACTTGGCTGCCCTCTCTTACGTGCAGGAGGTGTTCAGGAAGAGAGATGGGGTTAAGTTTCACGACCAGCGTGGTTTTTTCCTCTATGACAAAGAAAAGCAGATGGTTTACAACGTGTTTTGCATTCCTCGAGCAACCTGTGTTGTTGCAGAAGGTGCGGCTGGGGAGCGGTTGCAGTTGAAGGCCACCAAAGAGTTGGGACAGGTTGCAGAAAGTGAATTTATGCACAAAAAGGACAGCACCACCGCATTTATGTATCAGCTCGATATCAGTGAGCCGGATAAAATAAAATATAACCAAGTGACAAGCTTGCAGGTTTATGAAAAGCCCTTTAATCACACCGATTCAAGTGTGCTGGAAAGAGTTAAATAATGGAGGCTATAGATACCAATAAGGGGTTTAAAATGAAATGTTCATTCATTTTTTTTATTGTGTTTTTGGTAGCCGGTTGCTCGAGTTCGGTTGATAAAATTCAGGGGCCGAATGGTAAAGCCGCGTTTATAGTAGAATGCTCCTCTAGCTCTGATAGTTGGAGTGATTGCTATAATAAAACATCAGACCTGTGCCCGTCAGGTTATAACTTCCTGGCTAAAGACCAAGAAAGAAAAGGAAGTTCAACTGATAGAATATTGATGGTGCAGTGCATAGATGAAGGCGAGTAATTCAACTTTTAATATAAACCCCCTTGAGAGTTCTCAAGGGGGCTTTCTTTTATAAGTGGTAGGAAAACACCTGTTAACCTTCAAGCAATTCCATCGCTGAACGAGTGAGGCTCGCAACCTCTTCCCAGTCCTTATTTTTGATGAGTGCTTTGTCTACCATCCAAGAGCCACCACAGGCAACGACTCCGGGAATAGAAAGATATTCTTGAATGTTTTTTGGGCCAATCCCACCAGTAGGCATTAACTTGATTTGGTTGTAGGGGGCAAGCAAGGCTTTTATCATTGCGACTCCACCTGATGCCTCTGCTGGGAAAAACTTTAACGTTGTAAGACCCATAGCCAGAGCCGCCTCGATGGCTGTGGGGTTGTTTACTCCCGGAATAATAGGGATATCGGCTTCCTGGCAAGCTTGAACGGTATCAGGGTTGAACCCGGGAGACACAATAAACGATGCTCCGGCTGCCTTGGCTGCAAAGACTTGCTCGCGTGTGAGCACTGTACCAGCACCAATTAACATATCTGGCTGGGCCGAACGTAAAAGCTGGATAGCTTCAACCGCTGCGGTTGAACGAAAGGTGATTTCAGCAACAGGCAAACCGTTACTGGC
>JBOFYY010000130.1:0-3210 GCA_051654905.1 Propionibacteriaceae bacterium | reverse complement strand
GTCTTTTTGAATGTGGAAAATAAACTGTTCAAACACACAAATCTGTTGATAAATCCTCAAAAAGTTCTTGGTAGATAGTTAAAAATGAACTTGAAAGAGAGAAAATAAAATATTTGAAAAGGAGAAAAAAACACGATGGAACTCGATAAAAAGAGCCAGAGTGGAATATCATTACAATCACCGCCCACCCTTTGAAGGGGTTGTGAATTAGTGATGTCACATATTGTTTAACTTGACGTCGGTTTCATTTAATGGCTGCTCAATTAAGACGTCCAATTTTTCGGAAAAAGCAGGATCAAAAATTTTGTATATTCCGAAATCATGGAAAACATCATTCGAATAATTAAAGGGGCGGGGGAATAGGAGTAAATGGGAGTGGTCAGAAAGTGACCGAAAAACATGGACGTCTTAATTGAATACCCTCTTAATTTTCTGTCTTGACAACGACATTGGTAACGAGTCAAAGCATTCAGTTTTCTAGAAAAACCCACACCTACTTGACATCACTTAAGTACAGACCCCTTTTTAAGCATATTTCTTTTAACCTTTTTTTCTTTATTAACTTTTAATTGTATCCACATTGATATTTACAAAAACGAAATTGGAGTTTTTTTTTCTAAATCAACCAAATCGAACTTTTTGTACCTGATGCCGATCACAGAAATAAATTGTTTGATAAATGAAAGGTTAATGATGGTTCGATTTTGGTTCGTCTCGAAGTGTAAATGTCTTTGAAAAGCCATAAAATATGTTGTAATTTCTTCTTTTGAAAATAAAGAAACTTGAATTTTAAAGAAAAAAGTTTTTTGTGTTAGAATTTAATTTCCGGATGATGAAGTTTCATGTGCACTCGAAGTTTTCCAGGTATTTGGTACTTTTTGTCGCAATGCTGGCAGTCGGAAACGATGCGATCTGGATTTTCCCAACAGAACTTTTGATGATACTTTCGGTCCTTTTCGCGTATTAAATTTTCGCAGTGAATACACGGTTTGCTGACGGGGTCGGAAAGTCTTGGTTTGAGTTTCGGTGAGACACCCGAACCTGATGTCTTGGGCTTCTTTCGCGGTGGTCCTTTTTTATGAGCAGTTTCCTCGTCCATCAACTTTCGTCCAGGCGTTGGTTTTTTGGTCATTTCAGTTGGTGACTGGGAACATTCCATGCTCTCGAGGAGCTCCTTGCTTACATTGGATTGCATGTCTTGATCGGTCATTTCCGTTAAAAGATCTTTCATCATTTCATCTTCTTCCTCCTCTTCTGGCAAGTCTTCGAATTCTGCTTTTATTTGCAAAGTTTTCGCGACTTCAATGAAACCTTGGACGTCCTCAGTCTCAATTTCAACTTTTCCCAAGTAAACATACTCAAGGATCAACAGAAGAAATTTGATTGAGACGTCTTTCAGCACAATAACTGGATGTTTTTCTTCGAGAAGTGCAAACAGATCCTGAAAAATTGACAACAGAGTAATTATAATTTTTTGAATTTGATAAGTAGTTAAAAATTAAATTTACCTCAAAGTATTTAGACGAAGCTGCTAAAATTAGTTTATGAGCTCGAATTAAGCTTCCTTCAGCTGACAAACAGCAATCAGTCAACTTTTCGTCCTTGAGAAAACCAAAAACAACAACCGAACTATTTCCTTGTGATTTCGTGGCTATCATCGGCATTTTTACGTTTGTTTGCTGCTCCGGAATGTTTCAGTTCTGCACTCTTTTGTAAACTGAAATTTTTTATAGGAAAAATTGCCTTTTTAAACGTTTTTTAATGGAAAAGAATCAAAACTTTCAATTAAAGTTCAAAGAAGCATTGAACACTCAAGCTAGAGAGGGACAATTGAAAAATATCATTTCGAGCAGGTAAAAAAATTTCAAAGTGTACGCTTACATTGGTTTCCACAATCGAGTTTATCGGATTAAATGGTCCATTTTTTAATTAAATTCTTATGAACCTTTGCTGAAAATGGACCATTTAATCAGATAAACTCGATTATGGGAACCATTGTTAAAGTTCAACATGTATTATTTTTTTATTTCCCACGCTCACGTGACGGCATTGGTTGCTTAAAACTGTTATCATTGAATTTTAATTAACCCTTCTAGAGCTTGAGTGTTCTTTGAAAGAAATTAAGTTCAAAAATATACCCACCATTTTTCAATTAAAACGTAACGGTTTTTGATAAGAATTTCATTTCCATACGAAACCTGTAAACTACTTGTGAGCAGAAAAAGGAAAGAACAAACAAGTGAACATATATTTCGAGTACATACATCACCTTAACCAAATTTCATGTAAACAAATTCCGTGCAAAACCTTTTTATCCAGGATAGAACACATTTGCTTCGAGATCAGAAAACTGCAGAAAAAAAAGTTCAAACACTCAAAGAAGTTTTTTTTTCAGCTATCGTAATCGTATCTTCAATCCACGTTTCATCATCCATGTTCCGCATCATGGTTTTGATGTTCAGTAGATTTTACATGCACGTCAATCTTTTTTTTTTTACTTTCCTCAAAGGACAAAAAGATCCGAACTGTCACATAATATAATTGAATTTATCAAACATGAGGATTCTCCGAGGCAAATCCACTAGACATTAGACAAAAGGCAAAAGAAGATTCACTCCACTATTATTCTCTCAGTTTTCAGTTTAAACACGAATAAAAACAGGAGAAAACGGGTTCACTTCACTAACACTCTCTCATTTTTTGTGTCTAAAAATGTCTAAAAATGTCTAGTGAATTTGCCTCTTGTTTCAAGCTGATTTCATACTACCTGATAATGCATGACCTCCACCAGCCATAAAAGCGTATCTCCCATTATCACTTTTATATTTACGCACACTTAAATTAAAGTCTGAGTGTGTTTGATAACGATAACGTTTAAACGAAGGAATCGCTCAAATAAACATACAATTTCGCTCTCCAAGCTTCAGTATCACTTCAAACGCGCTAGAATGATGATTCGTAATAAAAAACTTCTGAACTGTGATTTTTCGTTACTACGTAGAAACTACAGTGCTCAGGCAGCTGTTGCTTTCAAGCCGAAAGTCAGTGAATATGACACAGCAAAAAGTTTTGATGAGATGCCGACTTTGTCTAAATTTGAACTCATCAGAAGATTTATGCCTGGCGGAAAATTTCATCAGCGAACGATGATTGATGTTCAGAAAATGCTTCGCGAAGAATTAGGAACGATTTATAAATTACCTGGCATGT
>JBOFYY010000129.1:0-1388 GCA_051654905.1 Propionibacteriaceae bacterium | reverse complement strand
TCCTCCATGAAAATTTGAATTTTGTCCCGGACGAGTTTCTCGAGCGCCTTACCAACAAGAGACGTCATGCTGATCGGTCTGTAGTTTTCCAAATCAGATTTGTCGCCACCTTTTGGGATAGGGATGACGGCCGCAGTTTTCCACCCCTGTGGCAGTACGCCCTGTTGAAGGGAGCAGTTAAAGAGCCGCGAGAGGCTCGGCGCGAGCGCTGCGGCGCAGCTCTTGAGCACCGCTCCCTGCACGCCGTCGGGTCCGGGGCCGGCGTTGCTCTTGATCTGCTGCAACTTGCTCTGCACGTCGGCTGCACAAACAGTCATTTCGCACAGGAGGGGGCGAGGGAGGCCAGGTGGATGGCGCCGAACAAAAGGGTGGTCGTCGGCGGCCGAGCTAAAGTTGCGCGCAAACACGTCACTAAAAGCGGCGGCGACTCGCTCGGGCTCGGACACATTTTCTCCGTTCACACGAAAAACACTTGCAGCTGGCGACACCTTGCTTTTTGATTTGACGTATGTCCAGAAGAATTTGTTACCTCCAGGGCCACTGCCCAAGTCCCACATCCACTTGTCACGGGCGAGGCGAAGAGCTTTTTGCACCACTTTGCGCGCAGCGACGAAATCGGCGCGCGCTGGCTGTGAGCGATGTTTCTGCCACTTGGAAAATAATTTGTCCCTTCTCTTCAACAGCGCGCGGAGCTCTTCCGTCATCCAGGGGGCGCAATTTTGCTTGTTGGGGCGCGCGCGTTTTTTCGGGACGAGTTCAGCTAGGGTGCGCCAGTAGACTTGCAGCCACGTCTCCCACGCCGCATCAATTTGCAAACCAGCAAAATAAATTGCATTCAGCTCTTCGCTCATCCGCTGATTCAGGGCCGCCCAATCAACTCTTCTGAAGTTGAAAAATTCACGCGCGCGCGTCGGCACCCTTTGCTGAACGGCGAAATCCAGTTGGACGGCGTCGTGGTCAGATGTCCCGGGAACGACTTGGGCGCTTGAAATCAGGGCTGCTGGTCCGTCACAGAGCGCAAGGTCGAGAATTTTAGAGCTGGTGTCGGTGGTGCGCGTGGCGAATTTGATTAGCTGCTTGAAGGCGAGCTCGTCGAAAGAGCTGAGGAACTCGGCAGCAGGAGCGGCGCCGGCGCGCGGTGGTTTTTGGCCCCAATCGACGTCCAAATTGAAGTCCCCAGTAAGAACGCAGGCGTCGAAAAGGTGTTTTACGTCCGCCACTTTGTCGAGCGACGCAATCAACTTGTCATTGTAAGATTGAGGCGCATTTGGTTTCCTGTACGCAGAGCCGATCAACACTTTCAGGTCACCCATTTTCACCTCAACCCAAACAATTTCAGCCTCACCCTCTAAATTTTTGAGCCGGCGCGGTTGCAGGTGGGGGCGGAC
>JBOFYY010000128.1:0-1182 GCA_051654905.1 Propionibacteriaceae bacterium | reverse complement strand
ACTTTTTACCACTCCAGGTTGCCTGATTCTTTGGGACAGTTTCGGTGTTACAAGCATCGCCCAGGCAAGCAAAAGAACACATGAAGTCAGACGGTTGCAGATTACCGACACTGTACGTTGAGCACTCAGTGTGAGCTTTATTGTATTGGTCATAATTCCAGGCCTCCTTTTGGGTCACGCAGCTCTTCGTCACGTAGCGTGAGCCATCGCTCAGGTTGTGCACATGACTGGCAGCATAAGGAGCATCAGCTGGGCAGGAAGATTTAGCCTCGTGGGCGCGCTCGCAAATAAACTTCGGACCACGGCACACATGGTTGTTGGTCGCCGGAGCAACGCCGCAGAGCTTGGTAATGGGATTGACTACAAAACCTGACTTGCACTTGACAGCGCACCCCGCCGGAATATCGATCATTTTTACGGAGAATACAGCCTCTCCGCTGACGAATGGGTCAAAGTTTCCTCGAACGGGAACCTGACTTGCAGGAACGTACGCTTGTCCTGCCGGGCATTTCGGATCCTTGTGGGCGCAATCCTGGCCGACAGGGCACGTAACCACCTGGGCTTGGTTGGGTTGTATTTGAGGTTGTGGCTGAGGTTGCGGCTGCATGGGATTGCAAATCTGCCGCATAATACCATTCGAATCAGCCCTCTGGGTAGTTTGGGTGCCCAGTGGGCAACCGGCAGGAGCTTGGGGATGGGGGGCCAGCATCCCACCCTGCCCGTGACAAAGCTCCGGCAGGTATTTGTCTTCTAGAGCCTGATGTTGGGAAACCAAGCTCCGTCCAGACACGCTGTCGGCACTCACACAGCGCCACGCTCCGCCACGAAAATACTCGAGCGCGAACGCGTCACGCGCACCAAGTCCAGGCAGGTTCATCGCCGGCAATAAGTAACCGACAACCGGGTCGGAATCTTTCTGGTTATGCGGCACCGGCACCCAGTGCAGAGATGTCACATTACCCAGAGGCTTATCTTGAATATCTAAACCTTTAGACAACGCGCCACTATCCCCCCCCATGGTTTTGAGTATCACTACAATTCGCGCAGCGTCTGCTTGCTCCAGAGCCTCGACGACTCGGCTCTTAATGATATAGTCCCGATAATAAGGGATAGCGATTAAGGCGAGTATGCCGATCACCCCCATGACCACGGCAATCTCGACCAGAGTAAAGCCGCGCTCAG
>JBOFYY010000127.1:0-1716 GCA_051654905.1 Propionibacteriaceae bacterium | reverse complement strand
TGGAGGGAGCATTGTAAGAGGAACTTCTTCTCTGTACGAAATGGGGGGGACCCGTATTGAACCCATCGTGGCTCTGCTGTGTCCAGGGAAGCCCATCACCCACTTGAGAGTGCATATCCGAAAAATAATCTCTCTCCTGATATTTTTCAGGAGAGGTTCTAAAAGCTCTATTTCTATTCTTTCTTCTCTTCCGTTTCCCTTGTTTTCTAGTGAGAGACCTATCTGGGTCTACTATCACTCTGTGTTGAACGCCTGTGTTAGGAGGTCTGTATGGACCTACAACTAACTCAGAGCGTTCTGTGTGCTGAAACGGGGGCTGTCGGGAAGACCCAAGCCTGGGTTCTTCAAAGTTTGGTCTGCGTTCAGAAGACCAAACGCTCTCTCTATCTCTGAAAGATCTATGGGAATACTCATTTCTATTCATCTCCGTGTTGTATCCAATATTCCCTCTTTCAATATTCTCAGAGCCAGCCGGCTCATGATGAGGACGGTACGTGTGGACCTCACGCGAACGTTCCGGGCCATTAAAAGGTCCGATCCGAAGTCGCGGGGTCTCCCTTTGTCTTGGTCTGCCTCTGTAGTCACTCATATTTAATTTAAGCTAAACAATATATGTGAATTTTTAACAAAAACAGAGGAAAAGCATTCAAGTGAAAGTATTTTTTTTGGTTTTTTTGGTTATTTTTGAAAAATTATGTATTTTTTTTGGTCTTTTTCAATCTTTTTTTTATGAAAGATAAAATAAAAATCAAAAAAAGTTAAAAATGAATAAAATAAAGCTCAAAAAAAACGTATGTAATAATAATCAGAATGAAAATAAAGTAGCAAAACCTAACTCAAGTCCTGTCGACGTTTCGACACTGATAGTGTCTTCTTCAGGAAAGACTTGAGAAATTTTTTAGAAAAAAGTAGAGAAAATGAAGGGTTTTTTTCGATAGAAATGTATTAATATCTCGAGGACGATCTCCGTGTCGTGTCAGCTCGGAGTCTGAAGCGCGGTATGAGAGCACGCGCTTCATGCGCGTTCCCTAGTATGAGAGGCGCCAAGGGGGCGTGGCTTCGTCGAAAATACTTTAAAAATGCTCTAAAAGGCTTAAATAAAACAAATTATAAATTTTAAATCGGCGAAAATTTAGTAAATACGTTCTTAAACATATTCCTGACAGGACATGGTACTAAAAATGATGTTTAATGAGTGTTTAATAGTAAGTGCGTCACACCCTCGTTGTTCAACAATATAGTGATGGGATTAAGAGTGGTACTTTTACTTCAGAGCTTCGAAAATAAAAGAGAGAATGAACATAATATTACAACGAATAAAAATATGTATAGATTCTTGTTCCTGAGATGTAAATTCCAATGTGCAAAGAGTTTAAATGTTGAAGGTTAATTCTGTTTCCAAATCAAGGTAAAAATATCTGTGCCACTTTATTTATCTTTCTCCCTTTCTGTGATCTGATATATGGATGAACTTTATAAGTTATTTTTTATGCCAATCTATGAGAAATGTGATTATAGAGGGGATCTTGATTTTTTCCTGTGAAATTTTTAACATTATGGGCCATTTTACAATATTTGTATGTGTTATAACAATCTCATAATAATGAAATTGACTTGTGGACCAGAGCAAATCATGTTTTTCGATTATTTTAAACTATTAGTTTATAACTGTATTTACGAGATCATGTTTTCCTTGGCTTTGAGTGTGTTTATAAT
>JBOFYY010000126.1:0-1078 GCA_051654905.1 Propionibacteriaceae bacterium | reverse complement strand
GGACATGCATAGGAAGCAGGCAAGAATGATGATGCTATAAAGAAAAAAGAATGTTTCAAGAAAGCGACGCAGTCACAGGAGTATAGGAAGAAGAACAAAAGCGCTGGTTGCTGACCCATGACAGCACATTTCTGATGGCCCTCTTATTGGACGCGATCGCCTGATGTCTTGGAGTCTTTACTAGCGAGCTGAATCAGGTGGGCTTGATTAGGGACACCTGATTCATTGGCCTGATTCAACTCATGCTCACGCGCATCATGCTCAGCCGTTCTCGTGTTGTTGTTATTTCTTTTCAAAGTGCCACTAGGTGACCCCAGGCTGAGCCCGTGCACAGGTGTACCGGCTTGGGTGAAATTGTCTGGGTCCGTTCAAGAGATATAGCGGTTTCAGCATACCCTGATCGGGCCAAGCCTTGGTGATGTTGTAGAGCGAGTGTTGTTGGCCACTTTTACCACACCCCCTCACCACGCCCCAGATGGGCGTGGGCTTTGCCGGCTCCCCTGGCGCTGCTTGATGATGTCATCGCTTCTCGGCCTTTTGGCTAAGATCTAGTATCTGGTCGGACGGTTGAGACAGCGATCGCCTCTTGTAGGTTTCCCGGCTTGCGTTTCTTTCGTGACGCAGGCCTCCAACTTTCAGGAGGTACATTGATCCTGTGGTTTTTACGGTTAAGAAGTTTTAAGGTAAGAGTTTTATCTATTTATTTATTTATTTATTCTTTGTTGTTTTAAATCTTTTAAGCTGTTGGGGCCTCCACCATGTCGGCTGCTCGTGCCGGCGTGAGGAGGCACCACAGCGTCCGTTTTAAATTTAAAGCAAAAGAGGATGGCACTTTCCTGGCAATGTCCAGAATGGACTTTTCCAGGAAGTTCATTCAACAAATTCTTGGTTTCAAGGCTCCGGACATAAACTGCTTGTTGACTCTGCCCCTGAATCATGGCTTTGACGTAAGTTTTGTTTCAGCTTCCTTGTTAAATACTTTTTGGTCTCGGTTTGAAATGTGTAAAGCCAATTTCTCCATGTTCACTGTGGAAAAACTGACTGATAATTCACTGAAAGTTGTGATTGTTAGGATGTT
>JBOFYY010000125.1:0-1060 GCA_051654905.1 Propionibacteriaceae bacterium | reverse complement strand
CCAGTACGTTTATATGGAACTGACGGAACTGAGGTGACCAAATTCCTTGCACCTTTTTGACCTGGGAGTACCCTCCCCAGCCGCTTAAGGACGCGTCGGTGTGGATGGTAATCCCTGGTGGAGGGAACTGAAGAGGGACTGACACTGACAGATTCTTGACTTTTGCCCACGGCCGAAGCCGGTTCTTTAGAATCAGAGGTACTGAGGATAGCTTGTCCCTGGACCTGACATTTGCTCGAGAGCGCCAGATCCTGGTTAGATCTTTCAGTTTGGCTTTCATTAAGATGTTCGTTACTGAAGCAAACTGGAGAGAGCCGAGGATTCTTTCCTGAGCTCTCCTCGATGCTAGTTTGTGACTTAGAAATTGCTTGACTGACTTCGCTATTTCTTTCCTTTTGGTGGATGGAATCGACAGAGTGTGTGAGGATAGATTCCATTGAATGCCTAGCCACTGAAAGTTTGACTCTGGGGTGAGTCTGGACTTGGATCTGTTTATCTTGAATCCTAGATATTCTAGGAATTGGATCACTTTCAGTGTGGCCTTGTTGCATTCTTCGACTGATGGGGCCCAGATCAACCAATCGTCGAGATACGCTACTACCATAATCCCTTGAGCCCTGAGCTGTTGCACTACTACTTCCGCTAGCTTCGTGAACACCCTGGGTGCCACGTTGAGCCCGAACGGGACTACCTTGAAGGAGAACGTCTGGTCTCCTATCTTGAAACCCAGATACGGGCGGAAGTGTCTTGCAATAGGGATATGATAGTAGGCGTCTGTAAGATCGATAGAGGTGGTGACGGCCCCACGGGGAAGTAAGGTCCGCACCTGTGAGATCGTGAGCATCTTGAACTTGTCGCAGCGAATGGCCAAGTTTAAGCGGGACAAGTCTAAGATTACCCTTCTTTTTTGTGAGCCTTTCTTTGGAACGCTGAACAAGCGCCCTTGAAACTTTAATCTGTTGACTCTCGCTATTGCTCCTTTCTGAAGGAGGTCCTCCGCATACTCCGTCAATTCTTTGGATGGAAGTTGAAGGAAAGGTCTGGGTGGGGGCGGATTCGC
>JBOFYY010000124.1:0-1006 GCA_051654905.1 Propionibacteriaceae bacterium | reverse complement strand
TGGAAGCCGTTTCCTTGACGGCGTTTGGCATCATAACCACAGGTCTGGCAGTCATGATGTGGCAGAACGCCAACCAGAACGCTCTTCTCAAGGGACTTTTTTACCCCATTGCATTCTTGGCAATATTTACTGTTTGTGCTGGTTGTTTAGGTGTCTACAACAACAACCAGCGACTGGCCAATATGCCCGCGCAATACGCGCAAAACCAAGTGGAATTTGTTCAGGCCGAGCACAAGCGCTTTGAAGGTAGTAAAGGAGTCAATACTTGGTGGTTGCCGTTGAAGGTGTTGTGGGCCATTCTGGTCATTACTGGCATTACTGTGTCATTCGTCACTCGAAATGATCAAACCCATGGCTTTGCTATCGGCTTAATCATCATAGGAGCAATGGGATTTGTGATTGACGGATTTGCACACCACCGTGCCAAGATATATACCACCGTATTGATCTCCCAAAAATGTTCAGCCATGAACAATCAACAGGACAACATCACTCATGGCAACTGACCGGATTCCTCTGTTTGGCTCTGTACTAACACGGTTAGCTCAACTGGGTTTTGATGTAGATCGCATACTGCATCAGGCGAGCATCTCACCTACACTACGCAACCAAACTAAAGTATCTTTGACCACAAACCAGTATTTTGCCTTATGGTCGGCTATCGAAGCAGTAAGCGGAGATGCGCTGATCGGACTGCGCATCGGCGGTGAAGCGCGTGCCGACCAATTCGACCCCGCATCCTTTGCTGCCCTGCACTCCCACACCTTTGGCAAGGCCTTGGAGAGACTGGCGAAGTACAAGCGCCTAACATGCCCCGAGACCATTCGCGTGGAGCGTAACATTGATTCAGCCCGCATTAGTTTTCACTGGCTGTGGGCGCAAGGCCAAGCGCCCGATGCTTTGACTGATGCCGGATTTGCCAATATCGACCTACTTCTGCGCAGTGGAACCGGCAAATCCATTGCGCCTTTGCGAATTGAGTTAACGCATCTACGCAGCGATGTAG
>JBOFYY010000123.1:0-1031 GCA_051654905.1 Propionibacteriaceae bacterium | reverse complement strand
GCAGGGTTGAAGGCCGGCGAGATAGCGTAGGAAGTGGATGGCTGAGATTGCGGGGGCAACAGGAGGATAGGCTGGTTCTGCTTTGAACTGGCAGGTTGTCCCTGTTGGGTAACCGGGACCGCCTGCACAAATTGCTGATGTTGCTGGAGTTTTTTGTATGGCTGGAACCTCTTACCAGCCTTCTTCGGTTTCTTACCAGCAGTGGGAACGGACTCCTGTTTCCTCTTCGAGGAAATACCCCACCTAGCTCTAAGGCTCTGGTTGAGCCTAGCAGCTTCGTGGTGTACTTCGTTAACCGCGGACTCTGGGAAGAGATCCGCTCCCCACATGCTAGCAGCCAAGAGTCTATTAGGCTCATGCCTGATGGTGCACTCTTGTAAGACATGCTTCCGGCAGTTCCTCCTAGCCTGGAAGAAGTCGAAAGCGTCTGATAGTACCGTCTGGAACTGAGATTTTGCCAAAATCTTGAACAGCGGTTCCGTAGCATAAGAGAGGGCAGCCATTTCCGTAATTATAAGGGAATTGAGGGACCTGCCAAACCTGGTTCGCGCATCAAACTCTGCCTGAATTAGGGAATCCGGCAGCCTTGGCAGCTTCTCGCCGAACTGGTCCATGGCGCAGTCCGGTTTGAGCTTACCAAGCGTGAATGTAGCTGGCAAGTTCTCCCACAATTCTCCGAAAGCCGGGAAGAGCGGAGAAGTAGACTCCGCCTCCCTCAACTGTGGGATGGGCTCATCCTTGAGGACTGCCTGAAGGGACTTCTCCACTAATTTCGTGGCGAACGGAAGAGAAACCTCCTCTTCCGTCGCGAAAATAGTGAAGGGACTCTTGTAGGCCTGGAGTTTAGTGTTAGTACACTCCCAGTCCTCAAGGCAGTGAACCCATTCCCGTTGGGCATGATCCCTACTGTAGAGAACATCCTCCCTAGAGATCTTGTCTTCCCTAGTAAGAGCCGCTACGGTCAGCCTAGCATAGCCGATGAAAGGCTGCGTCAAACCCGGAGGATAAAACTCGAAGTCCTCAATCCTTCG
>JBOFYY010000122.1:0-6605 GCA_051654905.1 Propionibacteriaceae bacterium | reverse complement strand
GAAACTATCATCGAAATGGAGATCAAGCTGTTTATTGAGGCAAAAACGGCAAAAATCGACAAAAAAATTTTTGGCCTAAAACGGTAAGGGGGGACCCTTGTGCAAATTATTGATTTTTCGATTGAAAGGTTTTGGCGATTTTTATACACCAATAGATGCGTCTTGATCAGGACAGCCAGAAACTATCATCGAAATGGAGATCAAGCTGTTTATTGAGGCAAAAACGGCAAAAATCGACAAAAAAATTTTTGGCCAAAAAAATGGTAAGGGGTACCCCTTGGCAAATTTTTGATTTTTCGATGAAAAATTTTTTGGCGAGTTTTATACACCAATAGATGCGTTTTGATCAGGACAGCCAGAAACTATCATCAAAATGGAGATCAAAATGGACAAAAAAAGCATTTTTATAAGACACATTTTCAGCCTAATTTTCGCTCTAAAACTTCGAAAACTGAGGGTCTTAAATGATAGAGTTTGAGCTCCGCATCTACTTTTGAAGTGACAAATCCGATAAAATCTCAAAAAAGGCAAAAATCGACACTAAAATTTTTGGCCAAAAAAATGGTAAGGAGTACCTCCTCGTTTTTTGCCATTTTTTGACCACCCCTCGTCCAAGATCGTCCAAAATTGGTGACCCCCTACATCGTCACCTCCATGAAAAAAGATGAAATTCCACAAAAAAAAAACCTTATAAAATCTTTATCTGTGACGTCCAAATCGGTCCGACTCCCAACCTACTAGAGCATGGATGTAATAAATGAACAGCCTTTCAGATGACGTGTTTTAGGTACCAACATAATAACTTTATATTCCAGTTTCCAAATATTTCATTTTATTTAGAATTTCTTTACATGGATTCTTTCACAAATCATTCAACTCATGTTCTCTTTTGTGGATCATTCGATCGCTGTTGTCACTGTTTGTGACAGTCAAAAGTAAGTCGATGACATTTCGAGCGATCATTAGGAGATCACGAACATCCAATGGCCTTTCTTTAGGTTCTCCAACAATTTGCGATTTCTTTTCAGCAACTATTGGAACCGATTCAACAATCTATGGGGGATATAACTCGGGTTGTTTTTTTTTATCACAACTTTCGCAAGTTTCTCACCACAAAAGTACACAATAAAACACAAAGTAAGAAAATTTTAAACTTCATTGTTCAGCTTGTCAGTTTTTCCTAGAAAGAATGAAACATTTTGGATTTGCTTTCTGTTTTATAGAAAAAACTCAGAAATAACCACAGATTGATATCAAAAGATAAGCAAATTGGCTGACCTTAAAAAGTCATGAAGGGTGAAATATCAAAGCAATTAGTTCCAGTGAATGCATGTACTTTCAATGACCCATGTTAACTTTATCTGATGGACTTGCATTGAACACCAGGAAAAAAGAATTATTCAATTCCGCGAAAAATTATTTTTCATTGTTTTCATCTTGGTTGTTGATTATAAGAGGTTTGGTTCAAAAAAAAGAAATTTTTTCAAAGAAAATAAGTGGCTAATGAAGTTCACTTTGTAGGGGACCAAAGGGAAAATTTTTTGGCCCCCATGATGTAAAAGTCTATGTGTTTCAAAGTGTTTCAAGGGGTTTAATCAGATTTAATCAAGGTCACCTTTTCCAGTATAGAGGTCTGGGCGCAGAGTAAAAAAAATCAAAGTTCTCTTTGCAATCGAGAATCTCATTTTGATTTTTTTATTCTGCGCCCAGACCTCTATAGGGAAATTTTGCTTAAGGTGACTGTGGTTCAATGCGTTCTTAAATGTTTTTTTTTTTTGCTTAATACTTGTTTAATTTAATCCTCAAAGCTTTTTATTTGCGACTTGAAAAAAACATCTAAATATTGTTTGAAAACCACTGATATTGATTGAAAGAATTCAGCAGAAGATGTTCAATTATTACGTCTACGCTTCAGGAGGTCTACTAATTTAGACGATCTTGAAAGAGAGGGAGTCGGAAGGAGGTCAAAAAATGCCAAAAAACACGGAACAGTCCCTAGCGGGAAAGAGGGGCGGGGGTCAAAATGTAGTTGGAAAATAAAGTAAAAATCCAAAAGTTTGTTCTGTTTAAAATTTTATTTCATATTTGGGTTTTACATTTTTTTTCATTTGATTTTCCTGTTGTATGTGATTGTTGGAAAAAATTATTATTTCATGACTGACTTCGCATTTAAGCCAGATCATTGCGATTGTTTTGTGCCTGGTCCAAAATGTCCAACACTTGACGAATTCCACCAAGAATTTGTGTCATGTTTGGTCCATTTCCGTTTCCTCCAAATGGACCACCTCCAAATGGACCAGGACCCCCACCTCCTCCAGAGAATGGACACTTGATTTTGAAAAAGTAAAATTCAATTGAAATTGTCGAGTTTTTTTCTCAAAATTGCTCATCAAAAGCTGACGATTGATTCCTGATGTTTTCTCACCTGACGCGTAACGCGTTTCAATTCCTGAAGTTCTTGACGGACTTCTTCAATGCTTTCACTTTTCTCTCCAAGACTTTTATCGGTGACAACCGGCGAACCTTCCTAGAAAAACTTCTTTTATACTTTCATGTTGAAATATTTCAATAAATATTTTTTACACAGATTGCAATCAACCAAATGACCAAAATGATGGCTAAGACTTTGCGTTTCATGGCTTTTCTGGGTGGTGAAAACAAGACTAAATTCATAAAGTTTTTGCGCCACTTTTATAGCAAAATTTTTACAGCCCCACGATCTCATATACAACTGATAACAAACTAACGATGTTGACGATGATGAAGCGAAGTTCAAAAACGTCCATGCCGGAAAACAATGGAGGTTAATAAAGGGTAATGACCAAAACATGAATTTTCATTTCCATAATCACTGATCTTCCAGTTTTATCACATGACCTTCTCGTAACACTGAAAATTCACCAAAGCTCATCAAAATAATTCACCTGAATGATCATCTAACTCCAAAAAGAGCTTAAAGCCCAATATCAACACAAAAGCAAAATAAAACCGGATTTCTTTTCATCTTCCAAGAATCCACGCTCAGCTCTTTAAATTTTCATCGTCTTTGAGTCAGTTTGTTTTGTGTTTTGAGCGAAGATGAAGCGTTTCACTGGCGTTCTCTATTTGTTTTTTATTTTCGGATCATCGTTTGCTGGCGATGCTTTGATTGACAACGAAATTATAGACGATGAAGTTACAGCATGGAACTTTGAAGCTTTAAATATAACTTTGGTCGCTTGCAAAAATTACTACAGTCAGTTGGTCGAGAAGAATACTTTGAATTCAAATGCCAGTTTTCCGCTTGCAATTCAAATCAAAGAAGCGATGGATGAATTGAAGAAAATTATCGAAGCTGAAGAATTGGAAAAAACGGAAAGTGTCACAGAAAAATCTGACAAAGATTCCAAAGAAAGTAGCAAAGAGATTGTGACGGAAAAATATCAAAACAAAACTCAAGAACTCGAAACCATGAAAGAGCCTCAAAACTACACAAAACTCTACGAAGAGTTCTCAAATATGGTCAAGAATTTGCCGCTCAGCATTGTCACGCTTATTTGGAGCTCAAAAACCCATTTGTTTAACAAGTACCATGAAGGCGAGTACCTGTACGTAGTTTACGACAATGAAGTTGATGATGACAGGCGGTCAGTGTACACTTGGCTTCCCGGTGGCCGCGATCCAGTTGGGATTTGGGAGTTTTCAACTGACGATGATGGGAAAACTTTCTTCATCAAAAACGCCGAGTATAATGAGTCGTTCTACGCTGGCGATGACTCTTTAGCTTACGATAAATCCAGAAGAAATGTTTACACATGGGGCAAAGAAACTTCCGACGAAAAACGATGGATCGTTGAGATTCAAGGCGAGAATGAAATCATGTTGAAAAGCAAAGATCGCGGTGAATATTTCTACGCTGGTTACAGTTCTTACGTGGAAGGAAAACGCAGAAAAGTTTTCAATTGGCGAGAAACTTCACCTTGCGACGACACATGCGTCTGGATAGTGAGTCCGGAAAAGGGATCAATCGTATCAAGATTAGAAGATTAGTAGAATGTTAAAAGCTTTTAACAATTCACTAGAGTATAAAATTTGAGATTTACATTTAAATGCGATTTTTAGTGAGATTTTTTGTGTGTTTTCATTAATAAAGTTGATTTCCAACTCATCAAGACTTGTTTTGTTCTTTTCATTAAGTGCTGGTTTCTTGGAGATCACCAAATAATTCGGATTCTTTTCATTTTTTTCTTGTGCTACGAGTTTTTTTTGTGAAGGTTTCGATTTAAATGAGTGAATAAAGACGTCGGTCGGTTCAGTTTCAATTGAGAGTTCGAAGAAATCGAAATGGAGTCTGAGATGGAGGTGAGCTGATGTTAAAAATAGAAGTTCTTAAAAATAGTTTTTTTTTTTCATATCATTTTTATGACTTTTTAATTACCTTTTCATTTTCAACTTAGGATTTTCTCTCAGAAGTTGTCGAGACAAAAAATGTTTTTCAGTTTCAATTTATCTTAAATGAATTGAAAATTGCTCCGGACCAGAAGTTGGACTGTTTTCAAGGGCTGTCGACTTTTGAAAAAGTTTTGCAGACTTCAAATTCAAGAAAGTGTATCGATTTGTGTCTTGAAAATGGATCAAAGTTTTATCAGGTGAGAATTCAAATTTTTTAGGGCGTTGAAAGTGTTAATTTTATTTTGGATTCATTTTCTCACGGTTGAAATTTATTTCAAAACTCTTCAAATTTGATTGTTACTTGTAAAAATTTAGAGTATTCTGAATTCTGTAAAACCAAGGAAAAATGACTTTTTGGTTAAACCAAAGAACACTTAAGCTCTAGAAGGGCCAATTAAAATCTTCAGGACACTGCTTCAACCAATACCATTGGAATGAATAAATTCTCACGCACACTTTCATTTTTTCTTCTCACATGCATATGTGAAGGATGCAAAGCGGAGAGAGAAAATGTGATGGTATTGGTGAGTGTCCTGAAAATTTTCCACGCTTTCAGAATGGACCTTCTAGAGCCTGAGTTTTCTTTGATTAAACATACATATTCACGCGGTTTCAAGTTTTTTCTACTTAGTTTTTGAAGTGTTCACGAACATGGAATTGAGATGATGATTCTTGAAAGAATGCTACAAATTTTCAATGGGGCTCTGACAGAAACGAACATTGAAGATTTTACTTGATCATATTTTTCTCTTCGCATAATGTAATGAATGTTCCAAAACGAATTTGTTTGCTGCCAGATTATTCTTTACTTATCTTCCTATTTTAAAAACATGACGTAAGTTTTAAAAAAATCATTTGAATTTTCAAGAAAGTTATTCAAATACCCTGCTGTACAAAACAGACATTCACGCAAAAAATATTCATACATTTGGGGGCTTGCCAAATTAGAAGTAAAAAAAGAGCAAAGCTTCCATTCAATTTAAAGCCGCAAAAAATGGAAGAGGAGGGTCAGAAATATTTTAGTTAATGTCTTTGTAAACACTTTCCAGTCAAAATACTTTTAATGGGAAATTAAATACGATTGTTGAGTTTTTAACAAAAAGATTCTTTTGTCGTTTAAATAGCTTGAATTTTTAATTTCCATAAATTTTTTATATTATTTTTTTATTGTATGGAGATTAATTTTAAAGAGCTTTTCGCATATCATATTTGATGTTTACCGCTTGAAAAAAATAACTATGTAGATAAGGGATCATGACAATATTACGTAACGCTAGGAGGGGGGAGGGGGTTGGCTTACCGAGCGTTACTAAGAGCATTTTTTGTATGGAGTAGATGGCGCTTTTAGCGTTTCCTGGGGGGGGGGAGGGGTCGAAAATAGCCATTTTCAGCGTGACGTAATATTGGCATGGTCCCTAACATTAATGTTTTTTAAGCGATGAACATAAAAAATAATAAATACATTTAAATTCACAGAAAAACTCTGATGGCATTTACCCCCTTTACTATGCCATCACATCACTCAGCTTGGAAAATCTTCTCGCACTTCTGCAATCAGCTGGTCAACAATCATCAAATGACAATCTTCTTGGCGCTCACTTTTCCATGATTCTCAATCAGCAGTCTGAGAACGGCGACAACCACCTGCACTACCTCATAAATCAACTGAACAGCGATAATTTCACTGAAGTTTCAAAAATGATCAGAACGATGTTGGTCAACGGTTGCAATCCAAACACGCTAAACTCAGAGTCAGAAAGCCCGTTTTTCTTGTTGCTCCAAAAGTGCCTTGAAATCCCGATCCCCAGCAATCTTGTTGAGTTCTTCATCGAAAAATCTTCGATCGATTTCCACTCACACAATCAGAGCGAAATCAACAAGATGATAACCGAGCTTGGCCCTCAACACAAAATCACGATAGAAAATGAGATGAATTTGAGCTTCATCAACACATGGAAAGAACCTGATATCATTCAAATGTTTGAGAACATTCGACAAGATGAAGAAAAATTCGCCAACATGACTGGAAAAGTCCTTGAAGAGGCTATTGCTCGTGACTTGGACAAAGTCGTTGATGTTTTGGTGCGTCTTGTTGCTGATGTCAACGAAATTCCGTCCAACAGTCGATTCAATCTTCCACCAGCTTTTCTTGCTTGTGCTTTAGGTCATCACAA
>JBOFYY010000121.1:0-1237 GCA_051654905.1 Propionibacteriaceae bacterium | reverse complement strand
GTATGGAAATTGAAATTGAATCGAAATTTGCAGTAAATAACCTCCATTCAAAATGTTCAAATCAGCAAAAATTTCGAAACAACCAATTTACGGTTCAACATCAAACCGTAAATTCCTCGCAAATTTTAATGAATTTTAGGGTGGATGTCAATTTCTACTTACTAAAATTATATGATTTAAATAGAAAAGGGCTTTTTAAAACCAACAGTTTTGTAGAAAACAGAGCTTACTATTTGTTTATAAGTTTGATCTTTTGAAATTCCTTTAGTTTTCTTGAAAACTTCCTGGGTAAACCTGTTCCAACTACGAAAAAATTATCGAGCCCATTAAATCACTCACCAAGAATCCGCATATTGTATCGGGTCCAATCATTTCCTGCTCGAATAAAATTGCAAACATCTGCTCAAAACAAACAGCTACAAAAATTCGGAGCCCCCGCAGGCAGTGGAGCATGCGGGTCGCTAATTAATATCCATCTCGCGCGAATTTGTTTTGACACCGACGCGCAGCCCTGTGCGTCCAAAACCGAGCGAGATTGGGCGCTGCCGACCTTTCACGTCGATTCACCCAAGCCGCAGATCTGCATTATGGAGCGTGCGAATGATTTAACACCAGGTCTCTTTTACCCAAAGTTATGTAGTTTGATGAAACGACCTTCACGTTTTTTCGCTCAACGGCGGCGGCGCGCCTCCCGGCCCCAAAAATTCCCCGGGTGCTCTCTCGTGTGTTAAGGCGAGAGAGATTCGCGCATTTTACTTTTTCGGCGGCAACCGCACACATATCATAGCGCACGAGCCGACGCAAAATTGCATCGTCGGGCGTATTTTATGTATCGTACGAGCAAGTTTCCCTTTTACCGCAAAAACAATAAAAATGAAATCCGGCCGGCAAAAAATTATTTGCTCACACGGCGGAATCAGACGCACGTGCCATTTTTGCGTGACTTTTGCACATTGGTTTTATTTTGCAGTAAAAATTAATAATATTATAATATATAAATAAACAATTTTATTTACTTACTTATAGATTTTTATGTGGATTTTTTTTTGAACTATTAATCTAAATATGTAAATTATTTTTAAATTAAAACTTTAACTGTAAGTCTTTGTTGATATAATTAATTGCAAAAAGCCATTTGAATAAATTTATATCTCTACCTAAATAAATAGTGTAAAATATTTATAAACACATCGGTTACGACGTAATAATAATCGAACGGTCAATAGACTGGCTCCAT
>JBOFYY010000120.1:0-1222 GCA_051654905.1 Propionibacteriaceae bacterium | reverse complement strand
TGACGATGCCACTTTGCGACTTGATCCAGCCGTTACCCTGCTGTTCACTGTTATCAGCTTCAAATTCTGGTGTGTAGTAGTAGTGCTTTAACAGCAAGAAAGCACTTGGGGTAATGACACCATCGCAAAACGGACATTGATGATCTCGATTGTAGATAAAGCTTTGCCCACACACTTTGTTCTTGCAATTGAGAGTGGCCATACTCGCTTGCTCAAATGCCTCAGCCCACTCCATCATTGAAGGGCGCTGTATGGGGTCATTGATTCCCTCCGTGAAGCTCTGCTGGAATAGACTCGTAAGCTTTTTCGTCATAGCTGCGGTGAACAATCCACGTTTCCCTGGTGCTGCTGCATTGGAGTCATCCATCTGATCCTCAATCCACGGCAATTCACCCCGAAGCGCTTTTTCCTCTAATGCTTCATCGCCCTCAGTCACCATCTCGCCTTTAAGTGGGTGCATGAAAGTCAATAGTTGGAAGGCAATCACCGCAAAACTCCAGGAGTCAGTTAATGAACTAATCCCCGCCTCACTTCTGACCAATTCCGGTGCGCCGTAGTCGGGCGTGTAGACCGCCTGGTTATCGATAACGCCATTGGTCGCCAGATTGTCGCAGTCAATCAGCCACACTTCACAAAAGTTGGGGTCGCCGGAGACAAACACGTTATCTGGCGACAAGTCACCATAGGCGATACCACGGCCATGAAGTTCAGCCAATTGACGTGCTAGCTTTCCCAACAACTGATAACGACGCAGCAGGCCACCAGTTGCTTTGAAAACGCTGAAATCTTGCGCTACAAGTAACGCTTCGTAGGAGTCATCGAGGATCTTACGTAAGGGAAGAAGTTCGTCCATCATCTCCATGATGTAACCCGGCTTTGGTTCTGTCAGCATGACAATCGGCCGGGCTAGGTGGAGACCATCCAGATCCTGCCTCATTACCCAGCGGATCCGTTTCGACCAGCTTGTCAGCTTGTTGTCATCCTCGAAGTTGACGAATTTAGCCAGATAGCCTGTAGTGTCGGTACTGAACACCTCACCCTGTCCGCCTTCCCCTATCTTACGGGTTAGTCTCCATTCACCACCTTTCTCGTCTTTCGCGAAGGTATTATGATTGTGTTTAGGCTCAGCCATGTCCGTTTCCTAAATAGATTGCCGCAAAGGTTTTGTCGTCCCCGTGCAGCGGTACAGGCCAATTGTCAAGCTGATGTTTTAGCCATTTCT
>JBOFYY010000119.1:0-1627 GCA_051654905.1 Propionibacteriaceae bacterium | reverse complement strand
TGATCCATCCCCACGTTCCCGTAGGGATACCTTGTTACGACTTAACCCCAGTCATCGATCCTACCTTCGACGGCTCCCTCCATTACTGGTTAGGCCACCGGCTTCGGGTATTACCAACTCCCGTGGTTTGACGGGCGGTGTGTACAAGGCCCGAGAACGTATTCACCGCGGCATTCTGATCCGCGATTACTAGCGATTCCGACTTCATGAAGTCGAGTTGCAGACTTCAATCCGAACTGAGACGACCTTTATGAGATTCGCTTGCTGTCACCAGCTTGCTGCTCTTTGTAGTCGCCATTGTAGTACGTGTGTAGCCCAGGCCATAAGGGGCATGATGATTTGACGTCATCCCCACCTTCCTCCGGTTTATCACCGGCAGTCTCTTTAGAGTCCCCAACTGAATGATGGTAACTAAAGACAAGGGTTGCGCTCGTTGCGGGACTTAACCCAACATCTCACGACACGAGCTGACGACAACCATGCACCACCTGTATCCACTATAACTATTTCTCTATCTCTAGAGCTTTTAGTGGTATGTCAAGACCTGGTAAGGTTCTTCGCGTTGCTTCGAATTAAACCACATACTCCACCGCTTGTGCGGGCCCCCGTCAATTCCTTTGAGTTTCACACTTGCGTGCATACTCCCCAGGCGGAGAACTTATTGCGTTAACTGCAGCACTGAATTTCTCCAACACTTAGTTCTCATCGTTTACGGCGTGGACTACTAGGGTATCTAATCCTATTTGCTCCCCACGCTTTCGTGCTTGAGCGTCAGTTACAGGCCAGACATCCGCCTTCGCCACTGGTGTTCCTCCATATATCTACGCATTTTACCGCTACACATGGAATTCCAATGTCCTCTCCTGCACTCTAGCCCGACAGTTTCTAAGGCGGGCCGTAGTTGAGCTACGGGCTTTAACCTTAGACTTACCGGGCCGCCTGCGCACCCTTTACGCCCAATAATTCCGGATAACGCTTGCCACCTACGTATTACCGCGGCTGCTGGCACGTAGTTAGCCGTGGCTTTCTGGTAAGGTACCGTCACCTGGTGATCATTCCCTATCACCAGCATTCTTCCCTTACAACAGAGCTTTACAACCCGAAGGCCTTCATCACTCACGCGGCATTGCTCGGTCAGGGTTTCCCCCATTGCCGAAAATTCCCTACTGCTGCCTCCCGTAGGAGTCTGGGCCGTGTCTCAGTCCCAGTGTGGCCGTTCACCCTCTCAGGTCGGCTACGCATCATCGCCTTGGTGAGCCGTTACCTCACCAACTAGCTAATACACCGCAGGTCCATCTATAAGTGACAGCAGAACCGTCTTTCACTATTGCTTCATGCGAAGCTAAATATTATCCGGTATTAGCTCCGGTTTCCCGAAGTTATCCCAGTCTTATAGGTAGGTTACCCACGTGTTACTCACCCGTCCGCCGCTAAAATCGAGAGGTGCAAGCACCTCTGTCAATTCGCTCGACTTGCATGTATTAGGCACGCCGCCAGCGTTCATCCTGAGCCAGGATCAAACTCTCCATAATTGATTGTTTGTCCTAAGCTTTGCTTGCTAGCTTTACTTATTACTTTTATTTGAATTAACGTGATTGTTTCACTGTGTTTAGTTTTCAAAGAACTC
>JBOFYY010000118.1:0-1059 GCA_051654905.1 Propionibacteriaceae bacterium | reverse complement strand
AAAAAATTTTCGTACCACGGCCCGCCGCCTATGTCGCATTCGTCGAGTTCTTTGACATTAAATACCGCTGCTTGCTCGCTCATAAAATCACCAAACTGGGAAAAACTTGCAGACCGCCCAAGCAACGACAGCGCATATAAAAAGGATCTCGATAATCGCTCTCATATTATTTCCTGAAAAGTGCGTCGCTGATTGATGCGTCGCCGGGGGTATAGCTGTAGTCGAGCGTTCGGCGCATGCCAAACTCAAGCTTTTCAATCTCTCCGCCGCGCGCCAAAAAATCTGACACGTGCTGCTCAATCTCTGCGCGCAGGTCGCACTTCATCCTACTAAATCCGCTAGCCGCCGGATCGGCCTCGGCAACTTCTTCTGGCTCGTCGTCTTCGATTTCATCTAAAAATGGATTCATTTTTTCTCTTCCTCGTTGCATGACGCTTTAACATTTTCGTAATCCGGCCAGCCATCTGCGCCGCCTGACTTTTCGTGCAGGTCTATCATCTCGCAATAGAATTTAAACTCGTCCTCTGCCGACTCAAAATCTTGCTGAGACACCCATATCATACCCATTGCAAGAATCATTATAACAATTGACGCAATCATACTCATGACATAAACCCCATTGCAGTTAGAGCTAGAAGCAAGAGCGCCAAAGCGCCGATTGCCATAAAATAATCAAATGTTTTCATTGAGTGCTTTTCTTTCATATTCCGCCACAAGTTAGACAGATTCTGCCGGTTTTTGTTGAAGTGTTTCGAACGAAATTTGGGTGTTCGCAATCGCAAGGGTCGTTGCCGTCGCCGTCAACCGCCAAATTCTTTTTGAGCTTCTGTAGCGCTTCTTTGTATTGCGCAAGCTCTGCAGCCGCGCTTTCGGCGATGTTAAGCGCTTCGATTGCGTTCTCGATTCTGATGCCGCTGATCTCGCGGTCGTTGATCTCGCCAGTCACCCGGTAAATGCCGTTATCTGCAAAAACTTGAATTAGCAGTAAGCCTGGGTGACGATTTATAGTGTCGCTGTTAGAGCAAATTAACTTGCCGTTTGCTATGAATGCCTCGAATT
>JBOFYY010000117.1:0-2406 GCA_051654905.1 Propionibacteriaceae bacterium | reverse complement strand
GTTTTATACACCAATAGATGCGTCTTGATCAGGACAGCCAGAAACTATCATCGAAATGGAGATCAAGCTGTTTATTGAGGCAAAAACGGCAAAAATCGACAAAAAAAATTTTGGCCTAAAACGGTAAGGGGGGACCCTTGTGCAAATTATTGATTTTTCGATTGTTTGGCGAGTTTTATACACCAATAGATGCGTCTTGATCAGGACAGCCAGAAACTATCATTTCCCGACGAAAGTGAGGTTTTAAATCATGTGAAACGGCTGAAAAGTAATTGTGCTTCTGGACACGACGGTGTCAGTGCTCAAATCATCAAACACCTGGCCAGCACAATCGTGCCAGTCCTGACGCACCTCATCAAAATTATCTTCGAAACTGGTGTTTACCCCGAAACTTTCAAATTGGCCCTGGCAACACCAATCCATAAAGGAGGAACCCGTTCTTCAGTCGAAAACTACAGGCTGGTATCGGTCTTGCCCACACTTAACAAAGTCGTCGAAGGTATCCTACATGATAGACTCCAAAATTATTTCTGCGCACAAAGAAATCTAATGTTCTGTCGCCAATTTGGGTTTAGAGAAAGAAGTGGTACAGAAACAGCCGCAATCGAACTGACAGGAGAAATTAGGCAGGCAATGGACAGCAAATGCTGCGTTTCCGCGGTTTTTATAGACCTTCGAAAAGCCTTCGATCTTGTCGATCACGAATCACTGCTTGAAGTCCTCGAAAAATATGGTGTACGGGGAAATGCGTTAGAGCCGTTCCGAAATTACCTGAAGAATCGACGCCAAAGCGTAAAGGTGGGAACAGTGATCAGCGACAGTAAAGAAATCGATAAAGGAGTTGTGCAAGGATCACGTCTGGGACCACTACTCTTCACAATTTTCATAAATGCAATCGGGAGTATCAAGATTTCGGGAAAACTCTACTTGTACGCTGACGACGCAGTTGTGATCAACATACACAAAATATCAGACTCAGAGGATTTGATAATGGATGCGATGAAAGAAGACATGAGGAAAATCATAGCTTTCTTTCAACAACGAAAACTGACGCTCAACAGTTCAAAGACCCAGTTCATGATATTTAAATCACCAAAAGTACACGTCCATGTCGGGCAAACACTGGCAATTTCACCCAATGTCAACATTTCAAGAGTATCCTCTGTCAAATACCTCGGACTAAACCTCACGGAGTCTCTCAGTTGGGCCAGACATGTCGATGCGGTGAGAAAAAAGCTTGCACCAACAGCCGGAGTTATCTGGAAACTTCGGAACAAACTGCCTCGTAACGCCCTCAAAACTATTTACGACACGCTTTTCCAGTCTCACATCAACTTCATGTCTCCAGCTTGGGGTTTCTGTCCTCAAAAACTCGTGTCGGAAATTCAAATTTTGCAAAACAGGACGCTTCGTAATGTGTACCACATTGACCCGCTCGAGAACCGTGTTTTCATGTACCTGAACCTAGTCGAAGGCCATCTTCCCATTCGTGGCATCATCGCATTGAACACGGCAACTTCCTTCCACAAATGCATAACAGGAGCATCCTATTCGAATGTCGCACCAGCCAAAGTCAGAGATGTAGCGAAACGCGTGCTTAGAAACTCCAATGATTTCCGACCTACACAGGCGAGAACAAATTACGGTCTCCATTCATTCGAATCCGTTGGCCCACGAATTTACAACAAAATCGACAAGTCTATCAAAAACCTAAAAAACCCGAAAGCCTTCAGGTGGGCGCTTCGCTGTCATCTTCGATCAGAAAGGTTCATCTCGTCCTGCTTCAACAAACAATTCTTTGATCTCAAATTTTAAAATACCTTGTGCAATTTTATGTTTAAATGTTTATTTTTTTGATTTTTGTGCCAATAATCTATCATAAATTCCAAACCCGGGACTCTTAAAGGCTCGCACTGAGTCCCGTTCTCGACCAAACCAATATTATACCAAAACCTAAACTACATGTCAAAAGCTTGAAAATAGGCAGAATAAATATTATTATTATTATTATTATTATTATTATTATCGGTTTTTCACTGTTAAAAACTTCAAACTCAAAGAATTTTCGGAAATCTTCAACGATCTTTGCAACGGAATCGAAAAAGTCAACGAAACTTTTTCTGGCGATCTGATCTCAGTGATGATGAATTTCCTTGCCATTGACATTTTCTCAGCTTATGGCATCGTCAACGAATTTCTTTTTGATGAAGATATCGACAAAGTTTCTGTTTTCTTGAATGGACTTTGGGTTGCCATTCAATATGCTGTAAAATGTTTGATTGCTGATGTTGGAAGTCGATCAACAAAAGAAGCTGAAAAATCTGTGACGATTCTCATGAAAAAGTTGGCGACAGAAAAATTCAACAACGAATTTAAATCCGATCTCAACTTTCTTCTTACTCAAAT
>JBOFYY010000116.1:0-1138 GCA_051654905.1 Propionibacteriaceae bacterium | reverse complement strand
CTTTTTTTAAAAAATGTCAACTACTCTTCAAGCTCAGGTTCTTGGGGCAACACCACGGATCACCCCCAGAAAGCCACATTATCAATGGCCGAGTAGAGGAACCCATCAGACATTCGGAACCATGCATTTCCTCGGGCATTGGGGGGAACCCTCACCTGTATCTGCAATGTACCGCCCTCAGTACCACAAGAGAACACCCGCCCTACAAACCTATCCACGGATATCCAGCTTGTGCTTGAACTGGCAGAGGACACCGAATGCACCACCCCCCCATTAACCAACACCTGCAGCTCTAAGCCACCTTCCCCTGTGGCCCTTGACTCTGGGATACCTCCAAGCAAACCATTCATGTTAAAGCGGCTGGTGGGGTTTGGCAGGTTGGTCTGATACACCGTTAACCAGGTATCTGACGGGTACAGCTGCTCGGTTTCCCCAATGCTGAATCGCACCCCTGTTGGCAACCCAACAATCCTGTCTGCGTAGACTGTCCCCAACAAAACGCAGTTCTCCTTAACCACCACGTTGTTGAACTCTCCACCGTTGGCATTCACAACACCGGTAACAGTTACGTTATCCAGGTAGCCGCTGGTGGCGTTAACCTCTCCGGTAAACGTCCCGCTTTGGCCATACAGCGCCCCTCTGATTATCACATCATTGAAGGCGGCCTTGCCATTCTCGATGGTGATGGGTCTTGTGGTACTGGCTCCATCGGTAAACGATACCCTATCGGCAAGCATCTTAATTTCAGAGGTGCCAGCACCGGCTGCCCCGACCTTGATACCGGCAATGGTATCCCCTGCAGTGACCTCGAGCCCCCATACCGCATCGAGGCGCCCATTTGTTGCATTGATAGAGGCCTCGGCCCCTTGCCTTACAGAGGCAATATCAGCGCCCAGTGTGCTGCTGACGCTTTCAACACTTCTTGCCAACGCGCCATCGGCATCAACTCTGGCCACCTTTTCTTGTTCCAGCGAGGCTTTGATTTCACCATCTGTTGCAGAGAGTTTTGTTATCTCTGTCGTGAGGGCAACATCAGCCGCGACCCTTGCGGTTGTCTCTGTGCTGATTGCAGCATCAAGCGTTCGGTCTGCCTGCTGATAGCTGGTATTGGTTTGTTCGAGGCGTTCGGATATGGCCT
>JBOFYY010000115.1:0-1403 GCA_051654905.1 Propionibacteriaceae bacterium | reverse complement strand
TGTCTGCAGTGGATTTCGGCCGCCGAAAAGTGAGAAATGGACATTTTCATCTCGACCACGCCGGCGAGGCGCATCGTGTTTTCATCCACCGGTGCAGAGATCCTCGGCCGCCCGCCTGCCTTCACCCGTGCGCCCTGTTGCCGGATCAACCCTGAGCGCAGGAGAGAGCCGGCGAGTGAGCGAGAGCCAACACGCCGATGGTTTTCAACTTTTTCATCGTTTTAAAAAGGTAAGACGGATTTTTTTCTAATCACATCTCTTGTGCCCTTTTATTTTCTGCTCTCCGCCCGATTGACAATTAGATTTTAACCGTGATTTTTTAATTTTGTTCTAGCGGCCCTCACGCAGCCCACTCGATGTGACCTTGAACGCTCGTCGCAGAGAGAAGCATCGATCAACTGGGGCATCTCAATCACTGCAGGTAATTATTTTCTGCCTTTAAATTTTAATTCATTTGGCTAATTTTCCTGTCACCCATTCCCCTCTCACCTTTGTGCGTGCGCGTGCAGGTTGGGTTGGCGGCGCACTCGCTCGGCGCCGCGCGCGCCGAGTGGGCGCCGCGGCCAACGTCGAGTGCGATCCATTTCGCCCCTTACAACTAGCGCATTAAAATTTTTAACTTGTTACAGCGAATTTAATTTTTGGATGATCTAACAGAATTGCTTTTTTTTGTTTCAGAATCAGGTGTAACGTCTATCTTCAAGACTAGAGACAAATTAGTGAAATGATGTATGTGAGTGTTTATTGTGATAAATTATATGTTGATTGATTTTTGAATTTATTTTGGAAAAAATTAATATCGAAGATAAAGTTGTGTATTTTTTATGTTTCGCAGTTGTGGAAATTAGCATTAACCAAATAAACAAACAAATTGTAAAATAAAAATGGAATTTTGTGTATTATGTATGACCTTTGATATGAATGCCCTTGTCTTATTACGCGCCTGTGATAAATTAGTTTGACGATTTGTGATTTTCTTCTCTCGCTGCAATTTTAAATTAAGCGAATTAAGAAAATCACACGTCAATCTAATTTACAAGTGAGGCGTAATAAGGGAAGAATGGCAGCGGAGGGGAGGGATCTGTGGCAGAAGCTAGGCAAATATAAAAATCCAAGTATGGGCCGAGTGTGGCAAGCCAGGGGCGAGCCATAACAATAAAATGCTAATGATCTATGGCTGGTGTATGGGCTGCGTATGGACCGTTTCTGGCACCTCTGGCAAGCCAGACACGGCCCAAGTGCACGCCAACTGCCATATATTGCATGGGCCGAGTGAGACAGCCGAAACCGGGCCCGATATTTTGCCAGAACACGGCCAAGGGACAACCAGAACAAAATGTTTTCTGGGATTGTACAAGAGTGCTCTCTCGCTTTGTTGCAGTTGTGCGCACTGTCGAGGGCGA
>JBOFYY010000113.1:0-1121 GCA_051654905.1 Propionibacteriaceae bacterium | reverse complement strand
GTGCGCGCGCCCGCGCGCCCGAGAGGTGAAGAATCACTTTTGCTTTCGGCCGCGGGTGTGAAGGACGTGTTCGTCATCGCTCTCTGCCCGCTTCATCGTCGTATGCTTTGTTTATATTGTGTTTTCTACTAATGGTTTGTTTGACTTGAAAATGAAACTGTAAGTACACTGTTTTCATTTTCATTACTTAATTATGAACCAACATGGAGCTATCGCCGTAGATGCGGCGATTTCCTCTCTTTTCATGAATTGAACCCTTGAATTATGTCTCGGTGCCGAGGGCGGGCGCGCTCGCGCCGAGTCATGTATTTTGGGCGAAAGTGTGTAATTGAAAAATGTAAGTACTCTTTTCATTATATTTTTGCCCTGTGCGTTCGTTACCGAGAGTGTGATTGCGCTCGGCACGAGCCTTTTAATTTTGTATAATAGAATGCAATGAAAGTGGATTCGCAATTGCAATATTCTTTTCATTTTCATTTATTTATTTGCATGAAATTTAATTTGGATCAATTTTCGTTCTTACCCGGGAATTGATCCTTACGATTTTTTTATGTGAAAATGAAATCGCAAGTGCAGTATTCTGTTTCATTTTCATATATATTTTATGATAGCATCATATTATTGGATCAAGTTTCCGTTCTTACCCGGGAATTGATCTTTTCCCCTTTAAGTTCTATGAAGTGAATCGCAAGGGCAGTATTCTGTTTCATTTTCATATTACTTTTCACTGCTGTGCGGGGGTAGGGGAAGCGAAGGTCTGCCAGGAAGTCGTCGGAAAGCTCTCCCGCGACTCCCTTGGTATCCGATTCTTCGTCTTCCTTCCTGCCCCCCGCTCAGCTTCTTCGTTGTATTTTGTATTTGGGGTCTTCCTTGCGTTCGGGGTGGGGCATGTCTTCCCCCCGTGCGTGAGGGAACCCCTCTTACTAATCTATCTATGTTACCGCAGGTGCTACATCCGTGGGAGACGACCTTGGACAGGTATGGACCACCGCGGAGGCAGGGCGTGCCTAGCATCCACGGGCTGCTGCAGCGTCTAGCGAGGTCTGGGGCGGTCTCCACTACTACCACGGCCGCTTATGCTGCTCCCCCCCCTCCTGGTCTACACTCCCCATGCTGTGTCG
>JBOFYY010000112.1:0-1964 GCA_051654905.1 Propionibacteriaceae bacterium | reverse complement strand
AGCTTTTCCTGGAAGCATGGCATCAACCACTTCGCATTCTAAAAGAACGCTCGTCATCAGTTCTCGGCCTTAAGATCCCGGATTTACCTAAGATCTCAGCCTACCACCTTAAACACGGACAACCAACGCCGTGCTGGCCTAGCCTTCTCCGTCCCCCCATCGCAGTAACTAGAAGTGCAGGAATATTAACCTGCTTCCCATCGACTACGCATTTCTGCCTCGCCTTAGGGGCCGACTAACCCTGCGTCGATTAACGTTGCGCAGGAAACCTTGGTCTTTCGGCGTGCGAGTTTTTCACTCGCATTGTCGTTACTCATGTCAGCATTCGCACTTCTGATACCTCCAGCCAACTTCTCAATTGACCTTCACAGGCTTACAGAACGCTCCTCTACCGCGTCACTTACGTGACACCCGTAGCTTCGGTGTGTGGTTTGAGCCCCGTTACATCTTCCGCGCAGGCCGACTCGACTAGTGAGCTATTACGCTTTCTTTAAAGGGTGGCTGCTTCTAAGCCAACCTCCTAGCTGTCTAAGCCTTCCCACATCGTTTCCCACTTAACCATGACTTTGGGACCTTAGCTGACGGTCTGGGTTGTTTCCCTTTTCACGACGGACGTTAGCACCCGCCGTGTGTCTCCCATGCTCGGCACTTGTAGGTATTCGGAGTTTGCATCGGTTTGGTAAGTCGGGATGACCCCCTAGCCGAAACAGTGCTCTACCCCCTACAGTGATACATGAGGCGCTACCTAAATAGCTTTCGAGGAGAACCAGCTATCTCCGAGCTTGATTAGCCTTTCACTCCGATCCACAGGTCATCCGCTAACTTTTCAACGGTAGTCGGTTCGGTCCTCCAGTCAGTGTTACCTAACCTTCAACCTGCCCATGGATAGATCGCCCGGTTTCGGGTCTATACCCAGCGACTAAACGCCCTATTAAGACTCGCTTTCGCTACGCCTCCCCTATTCGGTTAAGCTCGCCACTGAATATAAGTCGCTGACCCATTATACAAAAGGTACGCAGTCACCTAACAAAGTAGGCTCCCACTGCTTGTACGCATACGGTTTCAGGATCTATTTCACTCCCCTCTCCGGGGTTCTTTTCGCCTTTCCCTCACGGTACTGGTTCACTATCGGTCAGTCAGTAGTATTTAGCCTTGGAGGATGGTCCCCCCATATTCAGACAAAGTTTCTCGTGCTCCGTCCTACTCGATTTCATTGATAAGAGATTTTCGTGTACGGGGCTATCACCCACTATGGCCGCACTTTCCAGAGCGTTCCACTAATCTCAAACCAACTTAAGGGCTGGTCCCCGTTCGCTCGCCACTACTAAGGGAATCTCGGTTGATTTCTTTTCCTCAGGGTACTTAGATGTTTCAGTTCCCCTGGTTCGCCTCTTGCACCTATGTATTCAGTACAAGATAACCATCTTATGATGGCTGGGTTCCCCCATTCAGACATCTCCGGATCAAAGTCTGTTTGCCGACTCCCCGAAGCTTTTCGCAGGCTACCACGTCTTTCATCGCCTCTGACTGCCAAGGCATCCACCGTATGCGCTTCTTCACTTGACCATATAACCCCAAGCAATCTGGTTATACTGTGAAGACGACATTCGCCGAAAATTCGCACGTCGCTCTTTCGAGCAGAACTCACAAATTTTACCTTAGCCTGATCCACCAGCAGTGAAACTGGTGTTCAGTCTATTTCTATCACATATCCGAATTTTTAAAGAACGATCTGACAAAAGTCAGAAATCAACATTCGATACAAATGTTCATTTCCAAGTTCTGACCAGGAAAAACGCTAGACCGATACAGGTCTTAATCGCCTTTTTACAATGAATCAAGCAATTCGTGTGGGAGCTCATCAGCAGGCTGATGTCGTCGATTAAGGAGGTGATCCAGCCGCAGGTTCCCCTACGGCTACCTTGTTACGACTTCACCCCAGTCATGAATCACACCGTGGTAAC
>JBOFYY010000111.1:0-265245 GCA_051654905.1 Propionibacteriaceae bacterium | reverse complement strand
TGGAAGCTAAGCCCTTTAGCGCCGATGGTACTGCATGAGCGATTGTGTGGGAGACTAGGACGTTGCCGGACTTATAAATACCCCTCGAGCTTTGCTCGAGGGGTATTTTGTTTCCCAAAACAAAATACCCCGATACAATACACCCACAAAAAACACCATATGATTAAGAACATCATCATCACATACGACAGGATAAAAGAGTGACTGAAAATAATTTCGGACGAGAGCGCCCCCGTTCATTGAATCCGGGACGTCCTTCTCAAGATTCCCGTGGATCTCGTCGTGATGATGATCGTGGTGGGTTTAAGCGTGATGGGGAGCGTTCTTCGGATCGTTCGTCAGAGCGTGGTTTCTCCCGTGGGCCTCGTCGTGATGATGATCGTGGTGGGTTTAAGCGTGATAATTTCAAGCGAGAAGATGAAGCTCCTAAAGAGTGGCGTCCAGGTCTAAAACCTCGTGAAGATGAACCTAATACTCCACGCGATGTTGATATTAAAATTCTTCCACGTCAGGTGAGAGCAGAACTGCGTGGTCTACCTAGCGATCTGGCAGATGTTGTTGCTGCTCATCTAGTAGCAGCAGGCATGCTTATAGATGAAGATCCAGAACTGGCATATCGCCATGCTGAAGCAGCTCGCCGTCGTGCCTCACGTCTTCCTATCGTTCGTGAAGCTACAGCAGAAACTGCCTATGCCGCTGGTGACTACACTCGGGCACTGACAGAGTTTAGAGCGCTACGGAGAATGAGCGGATCTTACGAATACCACCATGTGATGGCTGACTGCGAACGAGCATTAGGGCGTCCAGAAGCGGCACTAGTACTAATTAAAGAAGCTGCACGCTCCCGTCCCAGCGCCGAACAAGCAGTTGAGTTGCGTCTAGTTGAAGCAGGATGCCGAGAGGATATGGGTCAAGGCGCCGAAGCACTACGACTCCTGAAAACCTCCATCGAAGAATGTATCGATGGCAGTCCAGTCGCTCAAGCTAGATTACGTTTTGCTTATGCTGAAGCGCTACTGCGTCGCAATAAAGAAGACCATGCGCGTAAGTGGCTTGAGACCGCTATTCGACTAGATCCAGAAGATGAATCAGGAGCAGCTGAGCGATTAGCTGAACTTGATGGGATAGAAGATTTTGAACTCTTCATCGACGATGAAGATGAAGACGATGAAGAACAAGAAGTCGAGGCAGGTCAGCAGTGACAGCTCTTGCAGAGAACTTTGATGCGGTTCTCTTCGATCTAGATGGTGTTATCTATGTAGGTCCTAGTGCTATTGATACTGCTCCAGCAGCAGTAAAAAAGCTGCAAGAAAAAGCGATAGCTGTAGGGTTCGTGACAAATAATGCGTCACGAACACCTGCGGCAATCGCGCAACACCTACAAGAACTAGGTATCGGAGCAGCTCAAGCCGATGTTATGACTAGCGCTCAAGCTGTAGCTCGCGTTATGAGGCAAGATTTTCCTGAAGCATCACCCATTCTTGTTATCGGGTCAGATGCGCTAGCTGCTGAGATCAAAAAGGTAGGACTCTGTCCTACGCGAAGTCTGACAGATAACCCAGTAGCAGTGGTGCAAGGCTACAATCCGCTGTGGTCAGTTCGTGATCTACAAGATTGCTGTGAAGCGATCCATAGTGGTCTGCCTTGGTATGCCAGTAATGATGACCGAACAATCCCAACTGAGCGCGGAATCATGCCTGGTATGGGAACTTGGATCAGTGTTGTTACTGCAGCAACTGGAAAACAACCCTATCTAATAGCTGGTAAACCACATCGGCCGCTTATGGAAACAGCTTTGGATCGATTGGGCTGTGGTAAACCACTTTTCGTAGGGGATCGGTTAGATACCGACATTATGGGCGCCACTGCTCTTAACATTGAGTCTCTTTTTGTATTAGGAACTGGTGCTCATCATAAACAAGAGCTGATTATGGCAACGCAAGAAGAGCGTCCAACCTACCTAGGATTTGATGTATCGGCGTTATGGGAAGAACCTATCGTGGTGAAATCCCATGATCAAGTAAAGATCAAAGCTGGACAGATCGTCGTACCAGCAATTCCACCAGATCTAAGAACTCAACTTCAGATCTTAGCTGGTGTTGCTACGGCTTTTTGGGCGGATGAATCTTTGGAAACAGGCACGGCATTAGCACAATTAAACTTGATTCCTTAATTATTTCTGGCAGCGCTGGTTGAAGAGTGACCCCCGATTCAGTCAGCAGTTTCCTCTTTGGCAAGATGGCACTATGGACAAAGATGTCATTGCACTTAATCCCAATCCCATCGTTCATGCGATAGGAAAACCAGCCAACGAATTTACTAAATCTGACATCATAGATTTCGTTTGTGAAAATGAAATTTCGATGGTGAACTTCCGGTATGTGGCAGGAGACGGTCGCCTCAAAACCCTAAGTTTTGTTATCAACTCGCTTTCTCATTTGGATAAAATCCTTACGATGGGTGAACGTGTCGATGGCTCAAGTCTCTTCCCATTTGTTGCTGCTCAATCCAGTGATCTATATGTAGTACCGCGTTACCGTACAGCATTTATGGATCCTTTTGCAGACGAACCTACGATCAGCTTCCTATGTTCTTTCTATGATGTGGAAGGCAAACCACTAGAAAGCGCACCAGAAAATATCCTTCGTAAAGCACAGGCTTCTCTCAAAAAGCACACTGGTACTACCCTTGAGGCACTTGGAGAGTTGGAGTACTACATTTTCTCTGAAGTAGATTCGATCTATCCAGTGATCGAACAAAAGGGATATCACGAAGGTCACCCATTCTCTAAATGGGGTGCATTACGTAATGAAGCTATGGCGATCATGGCTAGCATGGGCGGCAAAATCAAATACGGACATGCTGAAGTAGGAAATATTGTTCATGACGGCATGCAGATGGTACAGCAAGAAATTGAATTCTTGCCGGTTCCTATTGAAGAAGCTGCTGATCAACTAGCTATCGCCAAGTGGGTGCTACGTGAAGTTGCTTACCATAACGGTCTAGAAGTAAGTTTTGCCCCAAAAATTATTGTGGGACATGCCGGTTCAGGTATGCACTTCCATACTCGGTTAGTGAAAGATGGCAAGAATCTTTTCTCTGACGAAAATGGTCTTACCGATGATGCCCGTAAAGTTATTGCTGGGTACTTGCGTTCAGCAGAATCGCTAACAGCTTTCGGTAATACAGTTCCCACATCATTCCTAAGGCTCGTACCGCATCAAGAAGCTCCTACTAACGTATGTTGGGGAGATCGTAACCGCTCATGTTTAGTACGAGTTCCACTAGGCTGGCACGGCGTAGGTGATCGGATGCTATTGGACGCTAATCCGTTAGAAGAACCATTCAGCGGATTTGCTGATGATCCACAAACTGTGGAACTACGTAGCCCAGACGGCTCGGCTAATGTGCATCTGCTACTAGCGGGTATGGCTATTGCAGCACGAGAGGGACTACTTGCCGAAGACTCCCTAGAGTTTGCTGAAAAGTCCTATATTGGGGTGGATGCTAGTGAAGTTCCCGGTCTTGCTCAACTACCTAGTTCCTGCGCTGAATCAGCCGATTGCCTTCTTCGAGATCGTGCTATTTATGAAGCTGATGAGGTATTCCCGGCAGGCATGATCGATGCACATGCTAATTTGCTTAAGAGCTACAACGACCGAGGCCTTTCCGAGAAGCTCTTCGGAAATGCTGCTGCGCTAACTGCTCTGGTGAAAGAACATTTACACGTAGGCTAGGCCGATTACTGTAATATCATTGAACGGCGTTAAAGTAGGGGTTGTGCGAGGATACCTTCGCATAACCCCTACTGCTATCTAAAAGGACTGCACAATGGATTCTCGTAAAGCTATGACCGATGTAGCGCTAATCGGAGTTTTTGCGGCGTTGATCGCTGCTTTTGCTCTTACCGTTTTCAATGTTCCAGGTAACCCAGTTCCAATTACGCTACAGACTTTAGGTATCGCTCTGGCTGGGTTGGTTTTAGGCCCTTGGCGTGGTTTTGCTGCCACGATGCTGTACGTATTAGTGGGACTAGCGGGGTTGCCAGTTTTTGCTGGCGGGGGGAGCGGTCTTACGATTTTGACAAAAGGATCTGCAGGCTACCTGCTATCATTCCCATTGGCGGCGCTAGTGATAGGACTATTGGGTCGGATAGCGCTTCGCAGGGGCATGCGAGATACCAAGCTTATTCTCGCATTCTTTGCCGCTACAGTGATTGCATCACTCGTTGTGATTCATCCGCTGGGAATTGTGGGACTCATGCGCAACGTGCATATATCGCTAGGTAAAGCTATGACTCTAGATATGGCTTTTTGGTTGGGGGATATTATAAAATGCTCACTAGCTGCTGTTATTGCAGCTACAGTACATAAGGCTTTCCCGGCACTATCGGCGCGAAATAACTAAAGTAGCTATATTTTGATTGAGTTAAAAAATGTTAATGTCACCGTCCCGCTGGCTGGGGGCGGTGACAAAACGTTATTGTCCCAGATCTCTATTGACTTAGCAGAGCATCGTATTGCGTTAATTGGGGCTAATGGGTCAGGTAAATCTACACTTATGCGGCTCCTTAACGGACTCATTCTGCCATCGCAAGGTACAGTTTCAGTCAATGGTTACAATACAAAAAGCGATGGCAAGAAAGTTCGTCAACAAGTAGGTTTTATTTTTTCAGATGCGTTATCACAACTGATACAAGTAACTCCTGTCGAAGATATTGAATTAAGTCTTCGCCGTGTAATTAAAGATAAGAAGCAACGCAAAGAACAGGCAGTATCGCTGCTCCAAGAGCAGGGGCTGGAACGTGTTGCCCACCAGAGTATCTATGACCTATCTGGAGGAGAACGTCAGCTAGTTGCTTTGACGTCAGTGCTAGCTATAAACCCAACTATTGTTGTCGCTGATGAACCCACAACATTATTGGATCTACGAAACCGAAATATCGTCTGTAAGCGCCTTGCTTCGGTGAGTCAACAACTTATCTATGCCACCCATGATCTTGACTTTGCCGCTCAAGCAGAACGCGTTATCTGGATTGATAGTGGACAGGTCGCGGGCGATGGTAACCCGCTAGAAATTATAGCTGCTTATCGAAAAGCTATTGAGTCATGAGAAGTCATGGCTCGCTATTTGGGTCTTATATTCCGGGGGAAAGTATATTTCATCGAGCGCCGCTATGGCTGAAATATATTCTGCTATTAAGTGCAGCTTTTCCGGCGCTTTTTATGCAGAAGTTAGAAGTATCGCTAGCAGTATTAGTGTTTTTTGCTATTGCTCTTCTTCTGACGCGAATAAGGTTTAGTTATGCTTTTTCGCTAAGCAGGGGACTATGTATTGTTATACTCTGCCTTATCGGATACCATTTTTTTGCTACAAGCTGGATTGCCGGAGTCATGCTATCGCTAAACATGATTTCTTGTTTATGGGCTACCCGAGTACTTACGCTCACTACACCAGGGCCTGATCTTATTGATGGAATAATTAAGATGGCAACTCCGGTTAGATTCATCGGATTAAAACCTGAGCGAGTAGGGCTAACTATTAGCATTATGATGCGCTCTATTCCGCATCTATTAGATTCCTTTGGTGACGTACAAGAAGCTTGTCGTGCTCGTGGACAAGAGCGCAATATTTTTGCTCAAGTTATGCCAGTAGTTATCCATGCAGTTGCCTATGCTTACGCCACTGGTGAAGCATTAGCGGCGCGCGGACTCGGTGATGACGACTAGGATCATAAGAGTGAACCCAATAACTAATGCTCAAAGACTTCTAACATCTGAGGTAATGCTATGAGACTCGATGTAGTTTTAGTTGAGCGGGGGCTGGTTAAGTCCCGTACCCGTGCTCGCTCCTTAATCGAATCAGGACAAGTATCGGTAGCTGGAGAAATCGTTACGCGTTCTAGTTTTGATGTATCTGAAGCAGCCCAAATTCAGGTAGTTGACGATGGTTGGGTTTCACGAGCTGCCCACAAACTCATTGGTGCACTTGATGATGCTGGAATAACTCCGCGGGGACGAGCCTTAGATGTAGGAGCTTCCACCGGAGGATTCACACAAGTCCTACTAGCCCGTGGTTGTCAGGAAGTTGTGGCAGTCGATGTTGGCCATGGGCAATTTGCAGAAGAGCTGCGTAGCGATAAACGAATTACCCTTTATGAGGGACTAAATGTTCGTGATCTAACGATAGATCACGTTAGCGGTAAGCCAGTAGATGTTGTTGTTGCCGACGTTTCCTTCATCTCTTTGACCCTGATATTAGAGCAGATCTTGGGAGTCCTTGCTGACGATGGGTTCGCTATTCTTTTAGTAAAACCACAATTTGAGTTAGGCAAGAAAACCCGTAAAGCAAAAGGCGGCATAGTTCGCTCCGACTCATTGCGGAAAGAAGCTATTTCTGGAGTTGTAGAAGCCGCCCAACTACTGAAGTGGCGAGTGGCTTGGCAGAAAGATGCCCAACTAGCAGGACAAGATGGCAATATCGAGCATGTGTTGATTCTGACTCGTGACGGTGACCTTCCTAAAAATCTCTTCGGTATATCCCGATAGGCTGGAGCTGTGACTCAGAAGCCGACTATCGTCGTGTGGCTCCACGCCACCCGAGATGATGCTGCCCATGCTGCCGCCAAATTTATAACGCAAATATGTGAACGCGGATTTAGCTGTGCTGCTCCGCCAGAAGAGGCGGCGGTTCTTGCTACTCATGGTGTTGTCTGTGAGCAGCTTCCAACAGATACAGCAGAGTTGGCTGTCATTTTTGGCGGCGATGGCACCATATTGCGTGCAGCAGAATGGGCGCTAGAGCGAAACGTTCCGCTGCTAGGGGTCAATATGGGGCATGTTGGTTTCTTAGCTGAGCTAGAGCGATCTGATATTGATACTTTGGTGGAGGCCGTAGCAGAGCGTAAATATACGGTAGAAAAACGTGGCGCTATCTATGCAGTTGTAACTGATAGCGCAGGTAAACAACTATGGACTTCCCACGCGGTCAATGAAATATCAGTAGAAAAATCTACTCGAGAACGTATGTTGGAGATACTGGTCAGTATCGATGGACTGGCATTGTCACGTTGGGGCTGTGATGGGGTGCTCGTAGCTACTCCTACTGGATCTACCGCATATGCATTTTCGGCTGGTGGCCCGGTGGTATGGCCGAACGTAGAAGCGATGCTGGTAGTTCCAGTGAGCGCCCATGCACTTTTTTCTCGACCAGTGGTAATTGCCCCAGATTCTAAAGTCACAATGCAATTAGTTTCTGATGTAACTGTTACTGGAGCTATTTCAGCAGATGGACGACGTACTTCAGTACTACCTGCAGGAGCTTGCGTTGAAATATCACGGAGTTGCTATTCACTGTTGTTGGCACGGCTTTCAGAACAACCATTCACTTCGCGACTAGTACGTAAGTTTGGTTTGCAAGTGGCAGGTTTCAGGGGAACTGGCAACGAGGATCGTCGCTAATGCTGACAGAACTATCGCTAGTAAATGTAGGAGTCATTGAGCAAGCGACCCTCACCCTGCCAGCAGGTTTTGTTGCGATCACTGGAGAAACCGGTGCTGGAAAAACAATGGTAGTAGGTTCTCTCACTACCATCTGCAGTGCCAAATCAGACCAAGGGTTAGTACGTCATGGTACCGATAGAGCCATTATTGAAGCCCGGTTCAGCCAGATCCCAGAGGAGCTACTGTCAGCTACCGAAGAGTCCGGTGGCGTACTTGATGACGGTGAACTTATTATTGCCCGACATCTGACGAAAACTCGTTCCCGAGCATTCGTAGGCGGGGCACAAACTCCAGCCGCTAAAGCAGCTGATATTGCAGCAGAACTAGTCACTATCTATGGACAGTCAGAGCAAATTAGGCTGGCAGCTCCCGAGCGACAGCGAGAGATCTTAGATCGAGCTTGTGGCGAAAAACTCGCTATAGAATATGACCGTTACCGAGAGCTATGGGGACAACGTCGTCGGATCAGTACTGAACTTGCTGATTTAACAGCTAAAGCTCAACAGCGGCTTCGTGAAATAGATGTTTTGAGCTTTGGAATCGCTGAAATCAATAAGATTGCGCCCATATCTGGTGAAGATGAAGCATTAGCAGAAGAAGCTCGACGGCTTCATGATGCAGATGATTTAAGAGCTGCAGCACAAAAATCATTAGCGGCTATTGCCGGTAATGAAAGTGATGATATTTCCGCTGTCGGGTTACTAGTTACCGCAAAAAAAGTTTTAGAGCGACAAGTATCTGATCCAGAATTAGCCAGAATCGCAACTGCTATAGCAGATACGACTTACGCGCTAACCGATATAGCTACCGAATTATCGCAATACTTAGCTGCTATTGATGTTCAGCCAGATCGGTTAGAGGTAGTTGCTTCTCGTAGAGCTGAACTACAGTATTTAAGGCGTAAATATGGCGATACTCTCGATCAGGTTCTAGCTTGGGAAAAAGAATCATCGGCGCAGCTACTGCTGTTACAAGATTCCGATCAACGGATCGACAAGCTACAAGAGGAACTTTCAGTAGTCGAAAAAGAGTTACAACACAGTGCTGCAACTCTAAGTCAGCTACGACATGATGGTGCTCAACGTCTCGAAAATATAGTGCTCCGTGAAATGCGTGCCTTAGCATTGCCACACGCGCGGCTTACATTCCAGCTTACCCAGCTAGCTGAACTTGGTCCGTACGGTAATGAAACAGCAGAGATATTATTTTCTGCCAACCCGGGATCAGAACTAGCTCCGTTAGGGAAAGTAGCTTCAGGCGGAGAATTGTCGCGAGTCCGGCTGGCGCTCGAAGTGGCATTAGCAGATTCCAGCACACCACAGACATTTATTTTTGATGAAGTAGATGCTGGAGTCGGTGGCGCTACCGCACTAGAAATTGGGAGACGACTAGCTGAGCTAGCCAACTATCATCAAGTTATTGTGGTGACTCATCTAGCTCAAGTAGCGGCATTCGCTGATGCCCATTTCGTAGTGACAAAACATGCTGATGGAAATGTGACCACATCAGGAATACGTAGACTTGATTCTCAACAGCAGGAAGCTGAACTTGCTCGTATGATGGGAGGGCTGGAAGCTGATTCAGCGCGAGTTCATGCGCGAGATCTCTTAGCGGAAGCTCATCGTCGTAGCGATGATTCTTAACTAATATTAAGCGAGGATCCAACCAATGAGCGATACCGTATTTACTGCTGACGATCTGATTGATGTGCCGCAAGCTTGGCCAATCGTAGCGCGAGTTCCAGGGCCTAAAGTGCCAGTTTTTTCAGTACTTTCAGACCAAGTAACCACTCCTAGCGGAGAAACTATGGTCAGAACTTATTTAGATCATCCAGGGGCAGTAGCAGTCCTTGCTATCAATGATGACCAGCAGATAGCAGTATTGCGGCAGTATCGTCATCCTGCAGGTCTAACAATGATTGAACCTATTGCTGGCTTGTTAGATAACGGTGACGAAGATCCGCTAGCAGCAGCTCGTCGAGAATTAGCAGAAGAAGCCATGTTAGAAGCTGACGAATGGCGAGTTTTAGTTGATTTCTTTGGGTCAGCAGGATCGTCAACAGAATCAATTCGGATTTTTGCAGCGCGAGGATTGCGACCATGCGCTTGTCCTACCGGTTTTCTTGTCGAAGATGAGGAAGCAGATATGGAACAAGGCTGGGCAACAATTCCTGATCTGCTAGATGCCATTTTTTCGGGACGATGTGAGAATGGCACGTTGATTAGTGGGGTGCTTGCACTAGCAGCAGCACAACATCGGGGTGGTTGGGAGCAGCTACGGGCTCCTGATGCGCTGTGGCTTGCACGAGGACATCAAGCAGGACGTCGTGGTATCAGCTGCTGAACGAGCCGTACAGTCATATCTGGATCATCTTCGAGTTGAACGAGGCGCCTCCGGACATACTATTTCGGCTTATCGACGTGATTTGAAACGCTATCTGGAGTATTTACAACAGGAAAATATCGATGATCTAGATCACGCTAAGGCTGAACATATTTCAGGTTTTACGCGGCTGCTGAGTCATGGCGATGATGATCATCAAGCGATGGCGCCAGCTTCTATCGCTCGAGCTTTAGCGGCAGTGCGCTCATTGTCGCGTTTCCTGGTGGAAGAAGGCATCGCTAAGACTGATCCTACGGTGGGAACAGCAACGCCAAAACTTCCCGACCATCTACCAAAAGCATTATCGATAGGACAAGTACAGCAGCTCTTTGCAGCTCTAAATACTGAAACTATTGAAGGATTGCGGGATGCAGCTCTCTTAGAGTTGCTGTACGGGACTGGTGCGCGCGTCAGTGAGATATGTCAGCTTGATGTGGATGACGTCTCAACCGCGGTAGCAGATCCAGATGCTGGGCTGCGGTTATGGGGAAAAGGTAGAAAAGAGCGAATTGTTCCGCTGGGATCTTTTGCTAGGGCTGCTATTACAGCATGGCTAGTGCGAGGTAGACCGACTTGGGCTAAAGAAGGTAAAGCAACACCAGCATTGTTACTCAATAGCAGGGGAGCGCGTTTTAGCAGACAGAGCGCTTGGGCGTCATTACAGCAGATTACAATCCGAGCTCAGCTGCAAGTAGAGATTTCGCCACACACATTACGCCACTCATTTGCCACACATTTACTTGATGGCGGAGCCGATATTCGGGTAGTACAAGAGCTGTTAGGGCACTCGTCAGTAACAACAACACAGATCTATACCAAAGTAACTGCTGAACAGCTTCGGCAGGTGTATCTGACGAGTCACCCCCGAGCGCGCTAGAGTAAGCGGTATCGCATGTTTGGGGAGGACTAGATATGGCTCAGAATAACGCTCATACGTCAGGTGAACAGACCTTATTTGAAGCGGTTCATGAAGAACCTTTCGTTGTGGCTGCTGTTAGTGAAGGCGACGATATCGTCCCTGCTGTTGCTGAGCTAGGACCTACTGGACGTCCTTTCCCTAATCTGCCAGAACCTACCGCTCCGGCTGCTGGACCAAAACATGCCATGGTGATCTCCATGTGCAACCAAAAAGGTGGCGTCGGTAAGACTACGACCACCATCAACTTGGGTGCGGCGTTAGTTGAGACTGGGCGACGAGTGCTCTTAGTAGATTTTGATCCGCAAGGATCGCTCTCAGTAGGGCTAGGAGTTAATCCGCATACCCTAGACGTCAGTGTTTATAACGTACTGTTGAGCAAGGAATACGGTGTCGCTGATGTAATCCATCAGACCACGGTAGAGAACCTTGACATTATGCCGTCGAATATTGATCTATCTGCTGCTGAAGTTCAGCTAGTTAGTGAAGTTGCTCGAGAGCAGGTACTAACCAGACTGCTAGAGAAGGTCAAAGATCAGTACGACGTTATTTTGATCGACTGTGCACCTTCGCTGGGACTACTTACGATCAATGCGTTGACTGCATCTGATTATGTTGTGATGCCTTTGGAATGCGAATACTTTGCTTTGCGGGGTATCGCTATGTTGACTGAAACCATTACTAAGGTTCAGGATCGTCTCAATCCAAATCTACAAATCTTAGGTATTTTGGGAACTATGTACGATGCTCGTACTTTGCACTCGCGTGAGGTGCTAGAGCGAGTCGTCGATGCTTTCGGCGAACAAGTTTTCCATACTGTGATTCGTCGTACTATTAAGTTCCCTGAAACGACTGTGGCGGGTGAGCCCATTACTACCTACGCCAGTTCATCTCCGGGGGCTGCCGCATATAGATCGCTTGCTAAAGAGGTGCTAGCTCGATGCCGCGCAAAGTAAGTTTGCCGGGGGCTGCGGAACTTTTTCGTCCTACGAAAACTGATAAAATTAAGCAATCAAGCCAAAGCTCTGAGGCCGTTGCTACTGCAGATGGTAGTGATGAACTCAAACCTACGGGTCGGGTTCGCCACGATAGCAAAATTACGGTTTACGTTTCCCAAGAAGAATTACTTGGCTTGGAACAAGCTCGTCTGACATTACGCGCTAACTTTGGGGTGGCAGTAGATAGAGGACGTATCGTGCGAGAAGCTATTGCCGCAGCATTGGCTGATCTGGAAACTCAAGGGGAAGAGTCACAATTAGTGACTCGGCTAACCTCCTGAGCATCTAACAAGCTGAGCATTACTTTCCTAGGGAGGTTTTGCCCGGTAGTCTTAGCTATTCACCGTTGCTAATTGGGCAACATCCGCTTCCCGGGAGGGGACCGAACAGGATGGAGAGTCATTTTATGGCTGAGCAAAAAGATGACCTTGAGACTATCGAAGGTATCCGGTTACAGAAAGCGCTAGCGCAGGCTGGTATTGCTTCTAGGCGAGCTTCGGAGAACTTAATTTACGAAGGTCGAGTTGAAGTTAACGGACGTATCGTTACTGAGCAGGGACTTCGAGTTAAACCGGATGTAGATACCATTCGCGTTGATGGGGCTCGGATTCCACCGCCACGACGTCATATCTACTTAGTACTAAATAAGCCTCGCGGCGTAGTTTCTACCATGATTGATCCAGAGGGACGACCCACGATTCAAGATTATCTGGGACGTCAGAAGGAACGACTTTTCCATGTGGGGCGGCTAGATACTGATACCGATGGTCTAATTATTTTGACCAATGATGGTGAGTTCGCTAATCGGTTAGCACATCCGCGGTATGAAGTAGCTAAGACCTATATTGCTGAGGTCGAAGGATTCGTTGACAATAAGGTTCTTAAGCGCTTAGAAAAAGGTGTGAAACTAGAAGATGGTTTCATAAAACCAGATGCGGTTAAGCTCATTATGCGTAGCGATGTTAAGTCCCTAGTGAGCGTTACGATTCACTCTGGCGCTAACCGAGTTGTGCGACGTATGTTTGACGTATTACAGCATCCAGTACGTAAGTTGGGGCGCACCGCAATAGGTCCGATTCGCTTAGGTTCGCTACCCGCTGGCGAGACGCGCGAACTAACCCGCGATGAGCTAGGTGCTTTGCTAGATATCGTACAGATGTAAATAAATGCGTATTTACGGTCTAGAAACAGAGTTTGGTCTTCTGGCGACAGCTAGCGGAAGTCGCATGATGTCGCCAGAAGATGCTGCTCGAGTACTCTTTAGACCGATCGTAGAAAAGTATTCGGCCAATAATATTTTTCTAGAAAATGGTTCACGGCTTTATCTTGATGTGGGATCGCACCCAGAGTATGCCACCGCAGAATGTTCTGATATTCCTATGCTGTTAGCTCACGATAGAGCCGGTGAAGAACGGATGTTAGAACTGGCGCAGCAAGCAGATAAGCAGCTGGAAAATACTGGGCGCGCTGGGAAAATCTGTCTTTTTAAGAATAATACTGACAGCTACGGTAATTCTTATGGATGTCATGAAAATTACTTAGTGTCCCGGATTGATGATTTCAGTTCTTTTACTGAGGCTCTCATTCCTTTCTTAGTAACAAGACAATTGTTATGTGGGGCTGGAAAGTTACTGCAAAGCCAGGGACAGACCGAGTTCTTGGTGAGTCAACGAGCCGACCATATGGCAGAAGAAGTTGCTTCTACCACGACGCAGTCTCGCCCCATGATCAATACTCGCGATGAGCCTCATGCTGATCCGCGGCGTTTTCGTCGAATGCATGTAATCGTTGGTGATTCTAATCTGGCTGAAGTTTCGACTTTGCTAAAAGTAGGAACCACGGAGCTGGTTTTGCGATTGCTAGAACAAAAAGGTCCTCAGATTCTGGCAGATGCAGTGCTGGCTGATCCGATTTCTGCGATCAAAGCAGTCGCTAGAGACCACTATGGGCGAGCTGCTATTGAACTAGCAGATGGCATTCAGGTCACGGCACTTGATATTCAAGAGCGATATTTAGATTTATGTAGCGAACTGACAGATTTAGATGATGTTCTACTGGAGGTGCTTCATCGTTGGGAACAAGTTCTCACTTGTTTGCGGCAACGTCACCTTGAGCCCTTGGCTACGCAAGTGGAATGGGTAGCTAAGTTTTTATGGCTACAACGCTATGCCGAGAAACACCAACTATCGCTGTCTGATCGACGCTTAGCGCACCTCGATCTTGCCTGGCATCAGATTACCGACGGGGGAGTATGCCGGCTATTGGAGCGTAGCGGCGCTATTGAACGATTAACTGATGTTAGTGAAGTGAAAACTGCAATGTTGGCACCGCCTGACAATACTAGAGCTGCGTTGCGCGGTAAGTTCTTGGCTGCGGCACGCCAAGCGCGTAGAGATGTTGAGGTTGATTGGGTGCAACTTCACGTTAAAGATATACGTGATGGCACAGTCAGGTTGACCGATCCTTTTGCTGCTAGTGATCAGCGAGTGGAAGACTTATTGGCTCGGTTAGATAAACAATCAAGCAACACTACCGTCTTTGATTCATATCTGCCGTTATAGCTGCGCGCTGGTATCGTAGAAACGATTTATAAAACCTTTTAGAGGAGAGTTCTTGTGGCTGGAGGCCTTGCCGCGTTACTTGACGACGTAGCTGCTATAGTCAAGCTGACTAGTGCTGCTAGCACAAAAGCACTCGGGATTGTTGTTGACGATACTGCGGTGACTCCGCAATATATTTCGGGAGTATCACCAGCTCGAGAATTACCTATTATTTGGAAAATCGCTAAAGGTTCACTACTTAATAAAATGGTTATTTTGGTGGTGGCGTTAATTGCTAGTCAGTTCGCGCCATGGATATTGCCACCAATTTTGCTAGTGGGTGGGGCGTATCTTTCCTTTGAAGGTGCCGAAAAAATCATGGAAGCGGTCTTGCCTGGCAAACAAGATGATGATGAAGGTGCTGCGCCAGTACTAGAACGTGGTGCTGATTCGGAAAAGAAACTTGTGCGTGGTGCCATTACTACCGACTTTATTTTGTCAGCTGAGATCATGATTATTTCGCTGGCTTCAGTTGCTGATGCGCCGTTGGCGATGCGGGCAGTAACACTGGCGGGGGTAGCTGTTGTTATTACCACTTTGGTTTATGGAGTAGTGGCGATCTTAGTCAAAATGGATGACATCGGATTAGCGATGATGAAACGTCGCTCTGGGCTATCTGCCAAGGTAGGAAATCTTTTGGTACAAGGAATGCCTAAAATAATGTCTCTGCTATCTATTGTCGGCGTTGCTGCCATGCTTTGGGTTGGCGGACATATTTTAGTTACTAGTTTGGCGACTATAGGTTGGCGAAAACCTCATCACATCATTGAGCATATAGCTGCTTTAGTTCATGGATTCCCTGCTGCTGGAGCATTAGCTTGGCTTGTTGAAACTGTATGTTCGGCAATGGTCGGATTAGCAGTTGGACTAATCATCGCTAGTGCATTTCAACTAGCTCATCTGGTAGCAAAGAAGATCCGTAGCAAATAATCCGGTATCGTGGCAAGGGTGTCGAATACCTTCCGTCGTACCGCTCTCATCGCGGTCTCTGCTATCTGCACCCTTTCTATGGCTGCGTGCCAAAAAGGGAATCCATCAGCTGATGATTCGAGCAGCCCGCTACCAGCAATAACTGCTGCTCCTGAAACAGCTACGCCATCTCCAGCCTCACGGGTACCAGCTGCAGTATCTACAAACCTTGATGCGATTACCGTTAATGCTGAAAAATTAGCGCAACCACAGATCACTGTTCCTGCTCCGTGGGGAATCAACAGTACCCAAACTAAGGTTCTTGCCGAAGGCGATGGGGCAACAGTTAGCGAAGGCGCTGTCGTAGATGTGTTCTACTACGGTTTAAACGGTGCTACTGGGAAAAAGTTTGACGAAAACTACAGCTCCGGAAAAACAGCTTCATTCTCAGTCGATCAGGTTGTTCCTGGTTTCAAAAAGGGACTAGTAGGTCAGAAATCAGGCAGCCGAGTTCTAATTGCTATGCCTAGCGCTGACGGTTATGCCGAAGGCAACCCTAATGCGGATATCGCTAAGGGGGACACGATTCTTTTCGTAGTCGATATTGTGGCTACTTCACTATCGCAAGTACAAGGTGAGCCACAGCCACAAGATCCGGCTATGCCGCAGGTGGGAGGAGACGCAGCTAAGCCAACTGTGACAATTCCAGAAGGTTTCGCCGCTCCAGAAGAGACCGTCGCTAAAACTATCATTAAAGGTCAGGGACAGTCAGTAAGTGCTACCGATAGCGTCTTAGTGCACTACCAGACTATTTCAGCTAAGACCGGGCAAGTTTTGGAAGAAAGCTACGGAGCTAAAGCTCAGCAAGCAGCTTTGCCGCGGCTCATTCAAGGCTGGCAAAAAGGTTTAGCCGGACAAACAGTAGGGTCGCGAGTATTGCTGGTTGTGCCACCTAAAGATGGCTACGGAGCTCAAGGAAACGCTACTCCTGCTATTGCTGCTGATGAGACATTGATCTTTGTCGTAGATCTGCTTTTTGTTGCGAAAGCTTAAAAGACTGTAACGTCCCATATGATGTCGTCGGTGCAGACGCTAGCAGGATCAAAACGATCCGCTAGCGTCTGCACCGTAACTGGAGAACCATCTCCTAAATCTAATGTTTTTCCGATCCAACCAAGAACATGAGCTGGACTATATCCGGCTGCCTGCATATCACTAAGAGTTACTGCACCATCACGCTTAGCAAGCCGCTGATTTTCGTGGTTAACTACCAAACCAATATGAGCATATTCGGGAATAGCGAAACCTAGTTGTTGTGCTAGCCAGGCTTGTCTGGGAGCACTTGGTAACAGATCAATTCCGCGACATACCTGATCGATACCGCTTAGCCCGTCATCTACGACGGCAGCAAGGTTATATGCCCAAGTGCCATCATTGCGGCGGAGTACAAAATCATCGACGGTACTGGTGACTTCACCACTCCAACGATCATGAATCGTCATTGATGTAGCAGCTGCATCGACTCGTAATGCTGCTGGACGTTGTAGTCGTCGCTCCTGTCGCTGTTCTGACGTCAAATCTCGACAAGTGCCCGGATAAGGGCGATAGCCATAAGCGCTATTGGGAGCTTGAGCTGCTTCAGCAATTTCTTTACGACTACAAAAGCATTCGTAAGTAACCAGATTTTTAATTGCGGCAGCATAGATGTCAGTACGCGCAGATTGCCGCCATATCTGACCATCGTAGTCAATCCCTAAAGCAGAAAGATCAGCAAGTTGACGGGCAGCAACTGCTGGTGCCGCAGCGACACGAGCTTGATCTAGATCTTCAATACGCAAATAAAACTGGCGTCCAGTATTGCGGGCAAGTAGCCAAGCAAGAACCGCAGTTCGTAGATTTCCCAGATGCAGATCTGAAGTAGGGCTAGGTGCAAAACGTCCGGCAATGGTCACGCCTCCCACCATAAGGTACTAAGGTCAGATAAGTTCACTCCATGGCTGCTAAAAAGTCTGAACGGCTCATTAATCTCACTATTTGTTTGCTTGCTGCTCGTCGTTTTGTTTCCAAAGAACAGCTACGCGAGATTATCGATGGTTATCGAGAGGCTAATGATACTAATTTTGAGCGGATGTTTGAGCGTGACAAAGACGAGTTGCGTTCGCTGGGAATTCCTATCGAAGTAGGAAAAAACTCAGAACTTTTCGACGATGAAGTCGGTTACTTGATCCGGGCAGAACAATTCGCGTTACCGCCGTTAGAGTTTACTTGTGAAGAAGCGACCGCGGTAGCGTTAGCATCGCGGATGTGGACAGAAGCAACGATGGCAGAACATACCGCATCAGCGTTAGCAAAACTTCAAGCTGGTGGGATCGAACCAGATACGCAGCGGTTGACTTTGTTGGCTCCAGCCTGTGGTGGACTTGATGCTGGTGGAGCTGCGTTAACTCCAATCCGGAAAGCGTTAGCTGAACGCCGTACAGCAGTTTTTAACTATCGAGGAGAATCACGGCAGTTGCAGCCGTGGTTGTTACGTTCGAGGCGAGGGGCTTGGTACGTTTACGGATTCGATTTAGCTAGACAAGCTCCACGTATGTTCAGACTGAACCGTATTGATGGTGGCGTAAAAGTTAGCGGGGCTGAAAACTCTTATACGATTCCTGATGCTGAGATAGTCAAAGAAACAGTGGATCGGCTATCACCTAAGCCAGCTACCGATAAAGCTGTTATTGCAGTGCGAAAGAAAACGGCAGATAGTTTACGGCAGCGAGGAGAGCTAGTGGCTAGGGAAATAGCAGAAGGTTTTGAAGCTATTGCCGTAGATATGTCGTCAATAAGTTTGCTTAGTGCAGAAATTGCTTCATTAGGTGATAGTGCCTATGTAATAGAGCCACCAGAGTTGGTAGCAGCGGTAGTGGAGTTATTGAAAGAGAGCATTCGATGAATGATCAAGTAGCTAGATTACTGGCACTAACTCCGTATCTGTTGTCTCATCCTGGCGTGACAGTGGACGAGACAGCAGAACGTTTTCAGATCACTGGCGAGCAATTATTAAAAGATTTGAATGTCCTATGGTTTTGTGGTCGTCCTGGTCTATTGCCAGACGACCTTATAGAAGTTGATATGACAGATGGGATTATCACAATCTCAAATGCGCCAGAGCTAGCTGCTCCGTTGCGATTTACTACCGATGAAGCGCTATCGCTGGTGTTAGCACTGGGTGCGGTTCGAGATGTTGCAGACGATAAAACTGCAGCTGCTGTCGATTCAGCGTTAGCAAAACTAGCAAATGTGATTGGTGACCATAGCGTTATCGCTGCTACCGCAGAATTAGGTAGCGGTAGCGTAGAAGTAAGAACAGCTCTTTCTCAAGCATTATCTTCGCGACATCGCGTAAAAATGGTCTATCACGGAAACCAGCACTCATCATCGCCGACGATTGAAGTAGCACAATTTTTTGTTCGGGACGGATACGCCTATGTGCAGGCATGGAGCTGTGATGCTGAAGAATGGCGTATTTACAGGTTAGATCGTGTCGCCTCAGTTGTGATATTAGATGACCAGTACAGTCCTAAAGAAGCTCCAGAGCTAGGAGCTTCGTGGCTAGATACGTTGCCATTCGAAAGTGAAGTGACTTTGACTGTAACGCCAGAAGCTGAATGGATTGCCGAATATTATCCAGTACGTGCCACTGAACGAACCAAGGAAGGGTTAGTAGTATCGCTGGGGGTAATGTCTTGGCAGTGGTTAACGTCGTTATTGCTACGACTGGGATCTGGTGTTATTTCTGTTAATCCTCCCGAAGCTGCGCAGGCAGCTTCTGATTTAGCGCGTACAGCCTTGGGGTATTACCAGCTAGAATCAGAACTATGAACATCATCTGGATATTCTGTGTCATCGCTTTAGCTGGACTTGTGATGCTAGTTTTCTATGCAATCTGGATGTGCCATAAAGCTGCTGATTTAACATCTGAGCTGTCTATGATGGCAAAGAATCTTCAGCAGATATCTGAATTAGCTAGCCAGATAAAGCTACCCTGATGATATGAGTGCGTAGCGCTCTTAAATGGAAGTGAGTTCTCGTGGTTTCTATGATTGCTGGCATACCAGGTGGTGCCGAGTGGATTGTTATCGTTATTGCGCTAGTTCTTATCTTTGGCGGTTCCCGCATTGCAGGAATCGGTAAAGGTACCGGACGTGCGATTCGGGAGTTTAAAGAAGAGTTACATGGGAAAGATGCAACTAAGCCCACTTCCGATGCAGCTAAGAACGAGCCGGAATTAACGGAGAAGCCCTGAGCCGTTTATCGTGGCGGGGGCTAGGTAAACTGTTAAAGCCCCCCGTCGTCCCAGCAGACGGCGTAATGTCTTTAGTCGATCATCTTCGTGAGCTTCGATATCGACTAATTATTAGTTTGCTTGTCATCGTGGTGGGCATGATTGTGGCTGCTTTTTTCTATCAGCCTTTACTTAACCTACTGATGTATCCGTGGCAGATGGGTATTGAGTTATTGAAAGCATCTCACCCAGATATCACAGCTACCGCAGTGAATACAGGGCTGTCTGCGCCGTTCATGCTCATGATGAAATTGATCGGGGTAGCTGGATTAGTAGGGTCTTGTCCTATCTGGCTGTATCAGATCTGGGCTTTTATCGCGCCAGGGCTGTTAGCTAAAGAGAAAAAATGGGCGTTGTTGTTCTTAGGATCATCAATTCCGCTTTTTCTTTGTGGGGTAGCAGTGGGGTACTGGGTGATGCCGCAAGGTATTGCGGTCATGTTGGCTTTTACTCCAGAGCAAATAGAAGTCATGAATCTGGTAGATATGCCTTCTTTCTTGGACGTTCTTATCGCCATGATGCTACTTTTCGGAGCATCTTTTCTACTTCCGGTGGTGGTGTTGGCGCTGAACTTTGCTGGAGTTGTTAGCGCAGCAACATTGGCGAAATCTCGTCCTTATTTACTTTTTGGATGTGTTCTTGTCGGTGCAATGGCGACGCCAGGGTCAGATCCATTCTCGATGTTGGCGTTAGCTTTTCCTATGATGTTGCTCTTTGTGGTGGCTGAAGTTATTGCCCATATTCATGACCGCATGAAGAAGACTCATAAGGAGAAACTGTGAGTAGCCAGCTGCGTACCTACGACGGGCCGACCTTAACGCTCGTAGTAAATCCGGCTGCTGGTCGGGGTCGGGCACAAAAATTACTTCCAGCAGTATGTGCAGAACTAGTTACGGGACTGCAAGGGGTAAATTTAAGAGTTTTTCAAACCACTGATTATGCTGAAGCTAGATTGCGTTGTATCAGCATCGTAGAAGGTGCTCGCCCCGCTATTGCTGGACGTCCGCGCGATGCGTTGGTAGTAATGGGCGGCGACGGAATGGTGCACTTAGGTTTAAATGCTTGTGCCGGAACAGATGTGCCATTGGGAATACTTCCAGCCGGTACTGGCAATGATTTTGTTCGCAGCATTGGTATGCCAACTAATGCGGTAGCAGCTGCAAAAGTCATTGCTAAAGGTATTACCAAGCGTATTGACCTAGCTCAAGTTCAAGGTGATTTAGTAGGTGCTGCGCAGCAGCGTTGGGTAGGTTCGGTACTTTCTACCGGCTATGACTCTATGGTGACGTCTCGAGCTGATTCAATGAATTGGCCGCGAGGCTCTTTCCGATATGGTGCAGCAGCGATGGCCGTATTAGCTCGGTTTGAGCCGTTGCCTTATCGGTTGATTATCGATGGAAAATATCGCAGTCAAGATGCCATGCTGATTGCTATTGGTAATGCTGGTTATTACGGCGGGGGAATGAAGATTCTTCCTAATGCTTGCCTTACCGATGGATTACTTGATATTACGATTATCCATCCAGTTTCGCGCGCCACACTATTGCGAATGCTGCCAGCGCTTTATACCGGTGGTTTTGTGTGTGACCCAGCAGTAGAGATGCTGACAGCTAATGAAGTTCAGATAGATGGGGAAAATCTGATGGGGATGGCAGATGGGGAACTTTTAGGGAATGTTCCGCTAACGATCCGATCCGTACCTGATGCATTAACAGTTTTTGTTTCTAAAAAGGATTCAATGTGACCGATGCGGCGTTAGCTCCGGAACAAGGACCGTTACTGAGAGAGTTCGCTGCTCGATATCCTTTTGAACTAGATGACTTTCAGCTAGCAGGATGTGCTGAAGTAGAAGCTGGACGAGGAGTTCTAGTAGCCGCTCCCACTGGCGCTGGTAAAACCGTCGTAGGAGAGTTCGGGGTTTTTTGCGCTCTCCGGCAAGGGCTTAAATGTTTTTACACCACCCCAATCAAGGCGCTGTCGAATCAGAAATATCATGATCTGGTCAAGCGCTATGGTGCTGACAAAGTTGGATTGTTAACTGGTGACTCATCGGTTAATTCAGAAGCCGATATTGTGGTTATGACCACAGAAGTTCTGCGGAACATGATCTATGCAAAATCTGCGACATTGCACCAAGTGGGCTACGTCGTCATGGATGAAGTTCACTATCTGGGAGATCGTTTCCGCGGGGCTGTTTGGGAAGAAATAATCATCGGATTAGATCCCAGCGTGCAGCTTATATCGCTGTCGGCAACAGTCTCTAATACCGAGGAATTCGGTGAGTGGCTAGATGAAGTACGGGGTGATGTTGCCCTGATCGTTAGCGAACGACGGCCAGTACCGCTCTATCAGCATGTATTAGTTCAGCGTAAATTACATGATCTTTTTGACGGCATCGCCCCGACCGCTCATGCTCTTGCTACCGCTAACCAGCGTACGACAGTAGAGGTAAATCCAGATTTAGTGAGGTTAGCTAAAGAGGAATCTCGAACAGTTCGTGATGATTCTCGAGCCCCAAGAGGTCGTAGTGGGCGAGGTAAAAAAGATCAACGGGGTGGAGTAGGTGGCCGTGCCCATGATCGGTTCCGAGAGAAATCAAGAAACTTTACGAGTCGTCTCGATATGGTTCACGCCTTACATCAGGCACAGTTACTTCCTGCTATTTGTTTTATCTTTTCGCGAGCAGGATGCGATCAAGCTGTAGGACAAATTCTACAGGGTCGGATCAATCTAACTACCAGCTCTGAGCGAGATCGAATCCAAGAGATTCTAGATCGCTATGTGGGCGGGTTAGCTGCTAGTGATCTACGGGCTTTGAACTATGAATCCTTTGCTGAAGGTATGCGACGCGGTATTGCAGCACACCATGCCGGAATGCTGCCAGCTTTCAAAGAGGCGGTAGAATCTGCTTTCGCACAAGGTTTAGTGAAAGTGGTTTTTGCAACGGAAACGTTAGCATTGGGCATAAATATGCCGGCTAGATCAGTGGTACTTGAAAAACTGGTCAAGTGGAACGGTGAAGCTCATGTTGAAGTTACTCCGGGGGAATATACCCAGCTCACTGGGCGAGCCGGACGCCGTGGTATTGACGTAGAAGGTCATGCCATTGTGCTGTGGCAGCCAGGATTAGATCCTAGGGCAGTAGCTGGTTTGGCTTCTAAACGTACGTATCCACTACGTTCCTCTTTTGCTCCTACTTACAATATGGCGGTCAACGTCGTAGGTAGCCTTGGCAAAGAGCGTGCTAGAGCGCTACTAGAACAAAGTTTTGCGCAATTCCAAGCTGATCGTAGTGTGGTTGGACGAGCTAAAGGATTACGTCGCTCAAAACAAGGCATCGAACAAGCCTGGGAACAAGCCGCCTGTAGCCGTGGTGACTTCCGAGCTTATGCCACGATGCGTGACACTATCTCGCAGCGAGAAGCTCATGCAGCTAAGAATCGGCGACAAGACCGAAGAGATGAAGCAGCCGAAACAGTGGCTTCGCTATTGCCCGGAGATGTAGTTTGGGTGCCAGCTGGTAAACATGTGGGCTGGGCGGTTGTTATCGATCCGGGGCGCGGTCGTCGTAGCGACGATGTTAGCGCTTTGATGTTGACCCAGAGTCGGCAAGTTAAAAGATTGTCTACCAGCGACTTTCCAACTGCTCCAGTAGTGGTTACCAGAGTGCGAGTTCCGAAACATTTTGATCCTCGCGATAGCCAATCTCGTCGCTCGCTGCATGCTGCAATGCAGGCACGGCTAGGGGAGAATACGACGCTGCCAGAGCGTCCCGAAAAAATAGCACCAGATGTTGCGATTCTTGCAGAGATTGCAGAGATTCGGGCAGCTATGAAAGCTCATCCTTGTCATGAATGTCCAGACCGAGAGCAACATGCTAGATCGGCGGAAGCAGCACTTAGGCTAGAACGCGACATAGCGCGTCTACAAGCAGCTGCCGATAGTCGACAAAATACGATTGCTAAACATTTCGATAAAATCTGTGTAGTACTGGAATCATTGGGGTATCTAGGTGCTGGCTCCGATAGCGTCACTGACGCTGGCCGCAGGCTAGCTCGTATCTACAGCGAATTAGATCTAGTGGCAGCCGAAGCACTCCGGCAAGGAGTTTTCGATAACTTATCAGGTCCACAGTTGGCGGCAGTTGCTTCCGCGCTGGTTTATGAATCGCGGATTGATGGAATGCGGCAACATCGACTTCCAGACTTAGCTACTGAGCAAGCTATGTCGCAACTGCGTCGAGTACGCCGCGAAGTAGGACTATTAGAGCGTGACGCCAAACTAGAACGCGGTCGAGAGCTGGATATTGGCTTTGCTGAAGCAGCTTTTGCTTGGGCTTCGGGTCGAGAACTTGCCGAAGTGTTACGTATTTCAGGTCTTACCGCTGGTGATTTCGTGCGTTGGATTCGGCAAGTCATTGATTTTTGTGGACAACTAGCAGTCGCTGCCGATCTGTTATCCCAAGACAATAGTCTTGACCATGAATTAGCTGAGATCCTTGGCGGTTGCGCATCGGGTGCTGGCATAGCGGTAAGGCGAGCGGCGCGAGAGGCAGTCGATATGATGCGGCGCGGCGTCGTCGATCTGGCTTCACAAGAAAACTAGATATAACTGTTTACTATCAGCAGATCAAACCAGTTACTAGGTAGGGTAAGTGCATGCATGAGATGGATGAGGTTTTCACAGCGTTGCCGTTGCAGCTGCTTGCCGATGCAGCATTAACACATGCGCGCCGGCTAGGTTGTGAACATGCTGACGTACGTATCGAACGTACCAGTAGCTCACAACGTTCGCTGCGTGATGCCCGACTGGAATCGGCTAGCGACCATGTCGATCTTGGTATTGGTATTCGGGTTATTCATGAAGGTTCTTGGGGCTTTGCTTCGGGCGTTCTACTTACTACCGCTGCCGCTCAGCAGTTAGTAGAACGCGCTGTAGCACTTGCTCAGATTTCTCGTCCGCTATCGACGCACCGAGTGGAGCTAGCGCCAGAGCCAGTACATCAAGGTTCATGGATTTCGGCATATACCTTGAATCCTTATGAGGTTGCTGATGCTGAGCGCGTAGGAAGACTGAGCGAGCTATCAGAAAAACTGCACAGCCACCCAGCCGTTACTCATGTCAGCGCTACTGTGGACTGGACACAAGCTAATAAGTTCTACGCTGATCTTTCTGGAACTGCCACGATGCAGCAGCTAGTACGTATCGATCCATCGCTGACTGCCACAAATGTGTCAGAGCAGGGATTCGCTACGATGCGTACGATTGCTCCGCCAGCGGGACGAGGCTGGGAATATCTCACCGGAAGCGGCTGGGATTTTGACGATGAGATAGCACAGATGGGGGAACTGCTTGCTGAAAAAGTGGCGGCCCCATCTGGAGAACCTGGTCGTTACGATTTAGTGATAGATCCTAGTAATTTATGGCTCACAATCCATGAATCAGTCGCGCACGGTACTGAATTAGATCGCGCACTTGGCTATGAGGCGGCATATGCTGGTAGCTCTTTCGCGCGCTATGAGGATCGGGGTAGTTTGGCTTATGGATCTTCAGTAATGAATGTGACTGGAGATCGGGTCACAGATCATGGTTTAGCGACAGTAGCTTGGGATGATGAAGGGGTAGCAGCCCAGAGTTTCGATATTATTCGCGACGGCGTGCTGGTTGATTTTCAGCTTAACCGGCAGATGGCGCAAGAAAAAGGATATGCCCGATCTAATGGGTGTGCTTTTGCTGATGCAGCTAGTAATATTCCGATGCAGCGGATGCCGAATGTGTCGTTGCAACCAGATCCAGTAGGTCCAGATACCGCTGAACTTATTGCGCGAGTCGATCATGGACTTTATATTGTCGGTGACAACTCATGGTCAATCGATATGCAGCGATACAATTTCCAGTTCACCGGACAAAGATTCTTCCGCATCAAGAATGGCAAGTTAGCTGGGCAAGTTACTGACGTCGCCTATCAAGCAACTACTACAGATTTCTGGGGTTCGATGGAAGCTGTTGGTGGACCGCAGACGTGGTTGCTGGCAGGAGCCGTTAATTGTGGCAAAGGTCAGCCGGGACAATCTGCCCCAGTATCGCATGGATCGCCAGTTGCACTATTTCGTGAGGTTAATGTGCTTTCGACTCGTGAGGAGCAAAAATGACAGTCTCAGCATGGATCGATAGCGCGCTAGCAATATCGCGTGACGAAGAAGTTGTCATCATCGTGGAGGAAAGTCACGAGCTGAACCTTAGATGGGCAGCTAATGCGCTAACTACCAATGGTCAGATGGTTGCAACGCAAGCGAGCATCGTAGCTATTGATCGACGGAGTCAAGGAGCTGCTAGCGCGTCATTATCTGGGCCAGTTGTTTCCGAGAAAGACCTTCAGGAGCTAGTGACTCAAGCCTGTAGCCAAGCTCGTCAAGCCCCACTTTCTGACGATGCAATGCCGTTAGTAGCAGGGGAGCGCGATGCTAATTTTTCATTACCTGCTCAAGAAATTGAGGTTACCGAATTTGCTAACCTTGCCAAACAATTAGGAGCAGCTTTTCAGCATGCAGCAGCAGCTGGGCAGCTACTATTTGGATTTGCTGAGTTACATCGGTGTACCTCATGGTTAGCAACTACTACTGGGGTTCGACGCCGTCAGGTGCAGCCAATGGGACGTTTTGAATTCACTGCAAAATCTCCAGATTTTGTAAATAGTGCGTGGGTCGGGCAGCAAACCTATGATTTTGCCGATGTTGACGTAGCAGCCCATTATCAAGAATTACAGCGGCGGCTAGCTTGGGGAGAACGCCGAGTTGAATTACCAGCTGGTCATTACGACACGATCCTTTCGCCGGGAGCATTTGTTGATTTGATCGTTCCAGTGACTTGGGAATTATCTGCTCGGGATGCCGAAGAGGGGCGTACTTGTTTTGCCGGTGATACCGTCGGATCTTCTCGTATTGGTAATCGCTATGGGAAACTTCCGTTCACTATCGCCACAGATCCACAGCTAGCGGGGCTAGAAGTTGCTGATTTTGTTATGGCAGCTACCCCAATCCCGGGAATGGTCAGTGTTTTTGATAATGGCGCTGCTGTTGATCGAATAGAGTTCATGAAAGATGGAGTACTAGCTGAGTTAGCACGTACCCGGGCTGGTATGGCAGCTACTCGGCAAGAAGATTCACTGCGATATGTTTGCGATAACCTCGAAATTTCTGCCGGGGGAGATTGCACTATAGACGATATGATCGCTAGTACTAAAAAGGGTTTATTGGTGACCTGTTTGTGGTACATCCGCACTGTAGATCCAGAAACGTTACTCTTAACTGGGTTAACTCGTGACGGGGTATATCTGATTGAAGATGGGGTAGTGACCGCAGCGGTTAATAACTTCCGATGGAATGAATCACCGTTGTCGCTATTGGGGAGAATTACAGAAACTTCCGCTCCAGAACGAACCTTGTGTCGAGAGTGGAACGATTGGTTCACTAGATCCCTAGCCCCAGCAGTTCGGGTACCTGATTTCGCTATGTCGACGGTATCGCAGGCGTACTAGCATCGTGAGAGTTTCTACTGTGCTGCCATCGAAAGCTACTTTGATACGTAGCGGGCAAGAATTATTGCCACCAATAGTGATGGCAGTGTTGTTATTGCCGTGGATTATTGCTACGGGGGTGGCGCATCCGTGGTTGCCAGCTACTATCGATTTCGACGTCTATCGACAAGCAGCCCAGGATATGCTGGCATCGCGCAGTATTTACGATACGGTTACCCAAGTTTGGCGACTTAAGTTTATTTATCCTCCTATCGCAGCAGTACTTATGTCTCCAATAGCATTGGGATCATTGACGCTATGGAGATTGATTTGGACTGTTGGAACGGTCTGGGCACAGCAACTAGTGCTACGTCGTTGTGGTGTTAGTCGAGGTTGGGCGTTAGGGCTATTTGGGGCAGTTGTTGTTATTGCGGTAGAACCTATCCGTACCACGCTGGGTTACGGGCAAGTCAATACATTTTTGATGGCGCTAGTTATCGCTGATTTATTACCAATTAAAGATTCAGAACGTCGCTATATCCCGCGAGGCACGCTGATTGGTCTGGCAGCGGCAATAAAATTGACGCCGCTGATTTTTGTGGCATTTTTATGGTTTGCAGGCAAACGTAGAGCTGCTTTTGTGGCGGTGGGAAGTTTTATTTTCTGGACGCTGCTAGGTGCAATCTTGCTGTTCCCAGAGACGATCCGATTCGTCAGTGAACTAGCTCACGGACATACCGGAACCACATCACCTATCTATCTAGGAAACCAGTCTTTTCTAGGGCTAATAGCTAGATCAGCCGGTAGCGATACTGGTATTTGGATGAAAATTGGATTGCTAGTGGGGGCGTGCTGCGGTTTAGCTATGACTTTGGTGGCATCGCGTTGGTATGAAACCGCTCCGGCAATGTCGGTTGCTTTGGTGGGGATGGCTGGCTGTTTAGCTTCACCGCTGTCATGGACCCACCATCATGTCTGGGTGATTGTAGTTATTGCGTCGCTAATTTGCGCCGAGAAATTGCCTAAAGGTATTCAGATTCTCATGGCGGTATGGAGCCTATGGGTATCAGGATGTTTCATTCTATTTATGGTTCCATTTGGTGGTGGTAGAGAGTATCACTACACGGTAGGAGAAAATATGGTCGCTAACTTTACTGTGTTAGTGACGATCATGATCTTCTTAGCGATGGCGATAGCTGCGCCTCGGCTATCGAGAGATCAGCTGTGATGTTACGAGGATTATCACGTGATAAGAAGCTAGGAATTAGTGCTGGTATTCTACTAGCGCTAATCGTAATTATTACCAGTCAACTACGGTCGGTTTTTCCGATCTCGGTGTCGCCAGAATCATTGAATGCGTGGTTGGCGGTTTTTATCGGATTAGTAGTCCAAGCTATTCCGTTCCTAGTTTTAGGAGTAGGGGTTTCTGCAGCAATTACGGCATGGTTACCAGAAGGTATTGTTGCGCGAATGCTGCCTAGAAATCAGCTTTTAGCAGTACCAGTAGCTGGTGTGGCAGGAATGGCATTACCTGGGTGTGAGTGTGCTTCGGTTCCGGTTAGTGATTCCCTATTGCGACGAGGAATGAGCCCAGCAGCAGCCTTTACTTTCTTATTAGCTGCTCCAGCTGTGAATCCAGTAGTACTGGTTGCGACAGCTATCGCTTTCCCTACGATTCCAGCAATGCCCTGGGCAAGATTAGCTGCCTCGCTGCTAGCTGCTGTCATTATGGGATGGCTATGGATTGCGGTAGGTAAGGAAGAATGGATTCAAGCAGATCGACATGATCATGACCGGAGCAATAACCGATTAGAGGCTTTTAGAGCAGCTTTTATCCACGACTTCGTCCATGCTGGCGGCTATCTAGTTTTAGGGGCGATGATTGCAGCAGGTCTTAATATTTTTGCGCCAGCAAATCTGGTAGCTCAGATAGGATCCCAGCGAGTTTTTGCAGTTATTGCGATGGGACTGATTGCGGTTGTTATTGCAGTTTGTTCCGAAGCTGATGCCTTCGTAGCCGCGGCTATGACGCAATTTTCGCCGACTGCTCAACTAGCTTTTATGGTGGTTTCTCCCATGGTTGATGTCAAACTTATGGTGATGCAGCGCGGTACTTTTGGGCGTGGATTCATGTGGAGATTTGCGCCAACAACATTCATCGTCGCGATAGTATGCGCTGCTACAGTAGGGGCTTTCCTATGGTGACGACTAATGCTAGAAGAGAGCAATTAGTTCTAGGTCTGATAACCCTACTCGTAGGGTTGGTATCGGCTAAATTAGCTTTGACTGGGGAATATGCCGCTCTGGTGAAACGCTCAATGCGACCTTGGCTTTGGTTAGCTGGGGCTATTTTGTGTGTAATGGGATCGTGGACGCTACTTTCGTACCGGGAGCAGCATCAGCATAGCCATCACCGGCCAGCTTTAATTGGTTCATTACTGGTTATTCCGATGGCGCTACTGTGTGTTCTTCCAACTCCCAATGCTGGACTTTATCTTGCAAAAAGAGGTGCGCAACGAAATACAACTACAGGGGTGACTCAACTAACTCCATTACCGGCTGGGCAAGATATTCAATTAGAGCTTGATGACTATGTGCTACATGCTGTTAGCGCTGATGCTGCCACGACAATGACTGGCAAAACTTTTCATATAGTTGGGTTTGTCGTTAATCAAGGAGTAGGTAATCCTTGGCAGCTTAGTAGACTTAAAGTAAATTGCTGCGTTGCTGATGCGTTGCCTTTTAGACTGGTTGCTCAAGGGGCTGCTGCGTTCCCAGATAACTTATGGGTTGAGGTTCAGGGGACTTGGTTACCTTCTAGTGATGGGCAAGCTCGTATGAATATCACCCGGGTAGTTCCGATCGAGGTACCTGCCCAACCGATGCTTTCGTGATTGGATGAAATAATGAGCGATTTCCTGCAAGCCCAACAAGCATTAGGCGTGCTTCAGCGTCGGTTCGTTACCATTCTAGGATGGGGGGCAGAAGGCGCTGCTCATGCACTATGTCTACGCGATTCTGGCATTGATGTTCGGATTGGTTTGTTGCCAGATGATCCAGATTGGGCTGCTGCTGAAGCAGAAGGTTTCCGGGTAGCAGAATGTGCTGCTGCTTGTGAAGAAGCCGATCTAGTGATGTTGTTGGGATCAGCTCCGCAGCAGATAGATATGTTTGATGCGGCATTGAGCGATTCCTTGGTAGCTGGAGATATTCTCCTAGTTGCTGATGGTTTTGGGCTCCGTTACGGCATGTTAGATATTCCAGCCGGTGTCGATGTTGGATTAGTAGTACCGGTAGGTTCTTCAGATCTAATGCGGCGAGAATTTGCGCAAGGTCGAGGAGTTCCGGTGCTGGCAGCAGTCTCTGCAGATGCATCAGGTAACGCTTGGGAATCAGTTTTGGGATATGCGGCAGCTTTAGGGGGATTGCGCTCTGGAATCGTTACTACCACAGTGGAAGAAGCAGTTAATGCGGCTGCTTTTGGTGCGGCAGCTGTAACGCTAGGTGGGGTTCCGGCTTTGTTGCAGGCTGCTGTTGACACGATGGTTACGCAAGGAGTTGATCCACAAGTAGCCTATCTTTCCTGTATCCAATCGCTTCACAGCGCCACCGATATTATTGCGACGCAAGGCTTGAATGGTCTTGCAGAACAAGCTCCTATGTGGCACGCATACGTTGCAGCTCAGCGGGGCGATCTGAGTACTGAACAGTGCACAGAGCTTAATGATCTATATGAGATCGCAACCGACGACATGCTGGGTCGAGATTTTCTCGTAGAAGGAGAAAATGTGGTTCGACGTTGGCGTCAGAATATTGCAGAACACGCTTCAGCGTCGGTAGGTCAAAAAGTGCGAGCCATGATGCCGTGGCTAGCTCGCTATACGCGTCGAGAAGATGGGCGTCGCTGGCGTTAACGACGGGTGCACAGTAAGACTGCTGAATCAGCGGTTACACATACTTCGGCAGTGACAAATCGCTCGTCGGTGAGCCAACCGTAGCGGGCAGTGTCGATACTACCGTTGGATAGCAGTGGTGGAAATCTAGTGGCTGGTTCAAGATCATCTATGACAAGCATGCCGCCAGGGCGTAGGAGCTGGGCGGCAATATCGCGATCGCTAGGATCAAAGGCTTGAGTTTTATTTGCCAAGATCAGATCGAAGGGACCTTGTCCGGCAAGAGCGCGGAACTCGGTAGCTACCACTTCCACGCCTGCACCAGCGATAGCTTTAGCGGCTTCGCCAGCAAGTGCAGGGTCAAGTTCGGCAGTGATAACTCGGACATCTTTGGGAGCGCCAGATCGTAACCATGCTGCACCTACGCCTGCCCCGGTGCCACATTCGGCAATAGTTCCAGTACAGGTGGCAGCAAGTGCAGCTAGTAGTCGACCAGTTTCAGTACGAGTGGTGTGGACATAGCCAAGCTCAAGAGATACGCGTAAAGCGCGTTCCACAATAGTTGGAATGGCTGAAGAACTCATGCGCGGATTCTGTCATGCTCTGGGGTAACGACAAACACCGGGTCAGGATATGAACAAAAAAGTTGGTTTTGGCGTCATGAAATGAGATATGACACCAAAACCGACTAGATCATGTTAAGAAACTCTTGCTAAGCGATACGTTCGAGAAGTACCGAGGTCGCGGTAGGAGCGACATTTCCGATAGTGAAAGAGCCAGCAAGGTCAGCTAAAGCAGCTTCAAACTTTTCTGGAGTATCGGTATGCAGAGTTAGTAAAGGCTGTCCTGCGGTAACTAGCTGACCTGGTTTGGCATGCATCTCGATACCAGCTCCAGCTTGTACAGGTGCGCCAGCACGTTCTCGGCCAGCTCCGAGCCGCCAAGCAGAAACTCCGACAGCCAATGCGTCTAGTGACGTTAGGGTGCCAGTTTCTGGAGCAGTGACAATATGTTGATGACGGGCTGCCGGTAGTGGGGCGTCAGGATTGCCTCCTTGTGCGCTAATCATGCGACGCCATACGTCCATAGCTCGACCATCCGCTAGTGCATCGGCAGGATCAATATCGGTCTTGCCAGCTGCGGTCAGCATTTCTCGTGCTAAGAGCAGAGTTAGCTCGACGACGTCAGCTGGTCCACCTCCAGCAAGTACTTCGACCGATTCGCGAACCTCTAGTGCGTTTCCGGCAGTGAGTCCTAATGGTGTTGACATATCAGTCAAGAGCGCAACTGTTGTGACGCCAGCAGCTTTGCCTAAGCCCACCATGGTGCGAGCTAGTTCGGCTGCTTTTTCATGAGTTTTCATGAAAGCACCAGAACCAACTTTGACATCCAACACTAATGAAGCTGTGCCTTCAGCAATCTTTTTACTCATGATGGAGCTAGCAATTAGTGGAATTGCTTCGACAGTTCCAGTGATATCGCGTAGTGCGTAGAGTTTTTTATCAGCTGGTGCGAGCCCTGAGCCAGCTGCGCAAATGACAGCACCAATTTCTTCTAGCTGTTTCAGCATTTCTTCATTGCTGAGATCTGCTCGCCAACCAGGAATAGCCTCTAATTTATCTAGAGTGCCACCGGTATGACCTAGCCCGCGCCCGGAAAGTTGTGGTACTGCGACGCCACAAGCAGCTACCAGCGGCGCTAACGGTAGCGTGATTTTATCGCCGACACCACCGGTGGAGTGCTTATCGGAAGTTGTCCGAGAAAGCGATGAGAAATCTAGTCTCTCGCCGGTAGCGATCATGGCATTGGTCCATGTCGGTAGCTCTGTAGCGCTGAGGCCTTGGAAAAAGATAGCCATTGCCATTGCTGACATTTGTTCTGGATCAACGCTGCCATCGGTATAAGAATTGATGAGCCAGCGGATTTGGGCATCGGTGAGAGTGCCACCGTCACGTTTAATATGGATCAGGTCTACCACAGCGAAATCAGCCATAGCGTGATTCTAGTATGAACAAAGCTCGCATAAGAATCGATAACAGCGCTACGCTCATCTCTATGCGCATTGCAAGGTACGTAGCTAATAATGAAACTTATTTCGGAATCGTCGAACTTGCCGAAGATGGGGGAGAGAACCCAGACACGGTAGCGACTATTACTGGCGATCCACTTGCTGGTCCAGTCAACTACACCGGAGAACGACATCTACTTGCTGATGTCCGGTTGTTAAGCCCAGTTATTCCAAGAAGCAAAATTGTTGGAGCTGGACGTAACTACGTCGACCATGCTCGTGAACTAGGTAATGAAGTTCCTGAAATCCCTTTGCTGTTTATGAAACCAAATACCACTGTCGTTGGTCCAGATGAAGCCATTGTGCATCCAGCAGAATCTGATGATCTGCACTGTGAGGGAGAGCTTGCTATCGTCATCGGGCGTATTTGTAAGCAGGTTCCGCCAGAACGAGTACAAGACGTAATTTTTGGTTACACCGTAGCTAACGATGTAACAGCTCGGGATATTCAAAAGACAGATCCGCAGTTCACTCGCGCTAAGAGCTATGACACGTTTTGTCCGCTAGGGCCATGGATTGTTACGCACTATTCAGTAGCTGAGGCTGGAAAGTTTTCGTTAACTACGACAGTAAATGGTGCGGTAAAGCAAGAAGCCACGACCGATCTTATGGTGCGCTCAATTACTGATCTAGTTTGTTACATCAGCTCATTCATGACGCTACTTCCCGGCGATGTAATCCTTACTGGAACGCCAGCGGGAGTAACTCGTATGGTTCCCGGCGATGTGGTTGCGGTAACTATTGATGGCATCGGTACCTTGTCGAACCCGGTGGTGGGGGCATAGACGTGTCCGTGAAAAACCTTCGGGGAGTTCCTTATCAATTACAGCTTAGAAGTGCCTTAGATCCAGTTCGGTCGATGTTGGCGCTATTTTTGGCGTTGGCTGGTTTTATTTTGGTGCCATTGGTGGCTCAGCTAATTCTTGCGTTGAGCTGGTTTCTATCTGGAAAACCGGGAACTTTTATCGACTATGCGGCAGCAGGTCTACGCTTTGAAAATCCGATAGGTGTTTTTGCTTCTCATATTGGATTAGCACTGTTGATCGTTATCTCGATAGCGGTTCTGCACTATATTGCTCGATTGCCGATAGCTAATATCCATTCGGTGGAACCTGGGATGCGTTGGCGTTTTCTGCTAGCAGTAGCAGCGGTATCGCTATGTGTATTGGGTATTGCTGTAACTGTGACCCAACACGTTAATTGGGGTCAGATCCATCCGCAAGAAAATTTTGGAGTTTTCTTTTTAGTAATTCTGCTAACAGCTCCGCTACAAGCTGCTGGTGAAGAATACCTATTTCGAGGCGTCTTAATGATGACCTTGGGAAGTTTATGGCGGAATCCCTGGTTTGGAATCGTCGCTTCAGCGGCAGTTTTTGCTTTCTTTCACGGGGTGCAAAATCCAGCACTTTTCGTAGATCGCTTTGCTTTTGGAATCTTAGCTGGGGTTTTGGTATGGCGTACTGGTGGCTTGGAAGCAGGTATTGCGATCCATGCGGTAAATAATGTACTAGCTTTCACAATGGCAGGACTCTTTCATACTGTTGCTGATGCTCGAACCGTACAGCAGATCGGGTGGCTACAAGCTGTCAGCGATATTGGAGCTTTTGCAATAGTTATCGTTGTAGCTTGGTTGATTGGTAGAGCTATGAAAGTTTCGACGGTGACAACAGAAACAGTTTTGCATTGAAGCTGAGTATCAGATAGAGTTCTTGTTCGTTGCCCCGTGGGTGACATGCTAAATAAATAAAGGGGTATGGGGTAATTGGCAGCCCGACAGTTTCTGGTTCTGTTTGTCTAGGTTCGAGTCCTAGTACCCCTGCGGAGACGCAAAACTCCATATCGCTAGGGCCCCGTTGTGTAGCGGCCTAGCACGCCGCCCTCTCAAGGCGGTAGCGCGGGTTCGAATCCCGTCGGGGCTACAAGTAACAGAAGGTTTCCTCTATATCTGAGGAAACCTTCTTCTTGCTTAGTAACAAAACTTATTGACTAGCGACGACGTAGCCGTTCCCCAAGTAAGTTGGCTGCTGCTACAACTGCGGGAGCATGGATCCTACTGGGGGCAACAGATAGTCGCTCGATGGGACCAGAAATAGCTAGTGAGGCCACAACAGCTCCGGAAGGGCCTCGTACCGGGGCTGCTACCGCTGCGACGCCAGCTTCACGTTCGCCAGCGCTTTCGGCAAAACCTTGTTTGCGGACTTTAGCTAATGCCATACGGGTTACTTCTCGGCTGACGAAGGCATTGATCATGGCAGCTTCTTCCCAAGCTAAAAGAATTTGGGTAGTAGCAGATCCGTCGAGAGGGAAGGCAGTTCCTACCGGGACGCTGTCTCGTAATCCGGTGGTGCGTTCGGCAGATGCGATACAGATTCGCATATCTCCTTGGCGACGGAAGACGTGTGCAGATTCGCCGGTAATATCGCGTAGTCGCGCCAATACTGGACCGGCAGCAGCTACTAGGTGATCTTCGCCAGCAGCAGAACTAAGTTCAGTCAGGCGCGCGCCTAATACAAAACGGCCTTGGATATCGCGAGAAACTAGCCGGTGATGCTCTAAAGCAACTGCAAGACGATGTGCGGTCGGTCGCGATAGCCCGGTCGCGGCAACCAGACCTGCTAATGTGGTTGGCCCAGCTTCCAGAGTATCGAGAACCAGAACAGCCTTATCGAGGACACCTACTCCAGAACGATCTTCCATGGTTCCATAGTGGACTGTGGACACCTGTCCCGACAAATGGAATGCATGGATGTGCTCTGATGAAAAGGATTCCTTCACAGAATTGCTACTGCTGGTAGGTTGATAGCAGAAATATCTTGATTCTACCAGTAAGCTAGCTTGCGCCCGTTGCTACTTTTGGAGAATTTGTGAGCGCTGATATAAACCCCACTTCGCTTCCTGTTATTGAGAAAGGTGAAGTGTTTTATCGTCGCTTTGCATGGATATGTGTCCGCTTGGCGACAGTTCTCACTAAACGAGAATGGCGAGGATCTGAGAAGATTCCTCCTACTGGGGGAGTACTCATCGTAAGTAACCATATTTCTTACTTTGATCCAGTAGCGTTGGGGCATTTCCTTCTATCGGCAGCTCATAGGTGGCCACGTATCGTAGGAAAAGCTGAGCTGTGGAAGGTGCCGGTTATTGGATTCTTCGCTCGAAAGACGGGGCAAATCCCAGTTGAGCGAGATAGTGACAAAGCTCGAGATTTAGTTGGGGCGCTGTCACAAGCTATGACGGACGGTAAATGTGTTTGTATTTATCCAGAAGGCACTTTGACAGTTGATCCAGATTACTGGCCGATGGTTGGGCGTACGGGATCTGCTCGGGTTGCATTACTTACTGGATGTCCAGTTATTCCGGTAGGGCAGTGGGGTTCTCAAAAAGTTATGCCAGGACAAGATGCAACTTTGCCGCGACTGCTGCCGCGTAAAAAAATGCAGATACTTGTTGGTGATCCAGTTGAGCTAGATGATCTACGGGGACAAGAAATTACTCATGAACTTTTAGTGGAAGCAGCTGAGCGAATTCAGAGCGCTATTACGGTTCTAGTGGCAGAACTTCGGGAACAAGATCCACCAAAAACTCGTTACGATATGCGATCGGAGAAGCGGGTAGAGTGCAGCTATGGTCGATGATATGAAAACGTTGGCTACTGCTGGCGAGTTCGGATTATTGTCGCGAATTTTGCCGACAATTCCGGGTGGAGATCGAGTCTTACTTGGCCCTGGTGATGATGGTGCTGTGTTTCGAGTCAAAGGCGATCTTGTTGTCTCTACAGATGCGCTAGTTGAGGGAGTTCATTTTCGTCGCGACTGGTCGAGCGCCCATGATATTGGACGTAAAGCTGTGGCGGTTAATGTTGCCGATATTGAAGCGATGGGAGCACGTCCTACCACTATGGTGATGGGGTTCTCAGCTCCTGAAGATACGCCACTAACGTGGGTAGAAGAGTTTATGGCAGGAGTTATCGCCGAAGCCCAATTGGCTGGAATAAATCTAGTTGGTGGCGATACTACACGCTCTCGGGATGTGACGATTTGTGTCACCGTAATGGGAGAAACCGATGGTATTGCTCCAGTTACTAGAGCCGGCGCTCGCGTAGGTGATGTTCTTGCTGTAACTGGACGTTTGGGGTGGGCGGCAGCTGGGTTAGCTGTGCTACTGCGAGGTTTTCGTTCGCCACGGCTCATGGTTGATGCCCAACGCTGCCCAGAACCTCCTTATGGGGAAGGTCGAATATCTGCTTTGGCGGGGGCTACCGCCATGATTGATATTTCTGATGGCTTAGTAAACGATGTTGGACATATAGCTGATCTAAGCAAAGTAGCTATTGATCTGGACTCCTCAGCTCTAGAGATCCCAGAAGCTATGCTCGCTGTAGCTCAGGCAACTGGACGAAACCCATTAGAGTTTTTGTTGGGCGGTGGTGAAGACCATGCATTAGCTGCCACTTTCCCTAACCAGAATATTCCACAAGGGTGGCTGGTCATTGGCCAAGTTCAGCAGGGGTCTGGAGTTACCGTCGACGGTAAACTGTGGGACGGGACTGGCGGCTGGGATCATTTCGCCGCAAAGTAGGGGTTTAGCAGGGTTTTAGCGGCGCGCCTTGGTCTAAGAATTACCGCAAAAGCGTACGCTAGAAGACATGGCGACCCGCGTGTCTTCCCCACCGCGGACTTCGACTAAGAACTCGTCGAACCCGCGGTCGCAAGGAAGTAAAACTCAGAACTCTCGTAAGCAGCCGGTAAAATCCGGGGCTCCCCGGCAACGGGTGCAAGAACCGCCACGTCCTAGCGTATTTCAGCTGGCAGGGCGTGGACTTACGCGGCTATGGAACGGTACTGCTCGGATTGTTTCCTCCGGTGTGAGGGCGCTAGGCGGTTCACCGACTACGGTTGAGCCAGATTTTCGCCGTGATGGGGCAGCGCTCTTGATCCTGGCATTATCAGTGATTACTGCTGCTTGTGTATGGTTCCCGTTAGGCGGAGTTGCTGTTTCGGCAGGACGAGTAATAGTCACCACAATTTTTGGAGTTTTGGCATATGCCATGCCATTCTTAGGTGGGCTACTAGCATGGCGTACTATGCGTCATCCGCAAGATAATGGTCCGGCGGTTCGGCAAGGCGTGGGGTGGACATTCTTACTTATCGGCTTAACTGGTCTGGTTCATATCACCCACAATCTGCCCCGACCACAAGATTTAGCTGCGGTACGTGAAGCTGGCGGAATGGTGGGATTTGTTTTCTCATCTTTATTGACAGATTTGATGTCAAAATGGGTCGCTATTCCCGTTTTGCTACTGAGTCTAATTTTTGGGTTTGTTGTAATTATTGGTCGGCCACTGCACGAACTGATGGATGGTTTGCATGCTATGCGACCACAACGCCCGGTAGCAGCCATGGAATATGGTGTCGATGAAGCATATGACACTCCAGTCATTGTCGATGAGAAGCCGCGACGTCGTACCAAAGTAGTGACAGAAGAATTAGAAGCTGAGAAATCGCGCGATGAGCTATTCGACGTTGCGGCATTTGATGCCCCAGTTCCGGCTGCTCCGATCGCATTGGCTGAAGCTGAAGCTGAAGCTGCTCGAAAAGTTACTGCAGGGTTGCCGCCAGTTCAGGTCAATACCGATATTGAAGCACCACAACATGGTCCTATTCCGCAGCGAATGGAACAGTTACAACTGTCAGGTGATGTGCAGTATTTGTTGCCAGATTCAGAACTATTAAAACCAGGTAGTGTTCCTAAAGCTCGTTCAGAAGCTAATGACAAAATTGTGGCAGCGCTCACTGAAGTACTCCAACAGTTTGATATTGACGCTCAGGTCACAGGCTATACCCGAGGTCCGACGGTAACTCGCTACGAAGTGGAGTTAGGACCTGCGGTCAAGGTAGAAAAAGTTACGGCCCTCAGTAAGAACATTGCCTATGCCGTAGCAAGCGCTGATGTGCGTATCTTGTCTCCAATCCCAGGCAAATCAGCTATTGGTATTGAGATTCCTAATACCGATAAGGAAGTAGTTAGCCTAGGAGATGTTTTACGGAGCCAGAAGGCTCGCAATGACCATCATCCAATGTTGATGGGACTGGGTAAAGATGTAGAAGGTGGCTTTGTTTTAGCTAATATGGCAAAAATGCCGCACCTTTTAGTGGCTGGTGCTACTGGATCTGGTAAATCATCATTTGTTAACTCGCTGATTAGTTCCATCATGATGCGAGCAACGCCAGATGAAGTACGTATGATGCTGGTTGACCCGAAACGAGTCGAACTCAACCAATATGAAGGTATTCCACACCTAGTTACTCCCATAATCACTAACCCGAAGAAGGCGGCAGAAGCCTTACAGTGGGTGGTGCGTGAGATGGATATGCGCTACGACGACCTAGCTAATTTTGGGTTCAGACATGTGGATGATTTCAATAAAGCCGTCAAAGCTGGGCAAGTTACAGTCCCTGAAGGATCAGAACGCGTATTGGCTCCTTACCCCTACCTACTGGTGGTGGTAGACGAGCTGGCGGACTTGATGATGGTGGCTCCTCGCGATGTTGAAGACTCAATTGTGCGTATTACCCAGCTGGCTCGTGCCGCTGGTATTCACCTAGTGCTAGCAACACAGCGTCCTTCTACCGATGTTGTGACAGGTTTGATTAAGGCGAATGTGCCTTCCCGGTTAGCTTTTGCGACATCGTCGATGACTGACTCTCGAGTTATTCTTGACCAACCTGGTGCTGAAAAACTTGTGGGACAAGGCGATGGACTATTCCTTCCGATGGGTTCAGGTAAACCTATTCGAGTGCAGGGATCATGGGTCACTGAAGCTGAAGTGCGTGATGTAGTAGCCCATATTTCAGGACAGCTTGCCCCGCAATATCGCGAAGACGTAGCAGCTCCGGTCGCCAGCGAAAGTAAGGTTGCCGAAGATATCGGTGACGATCTAGAACAGGTGCTAGAAGCAGCTCAGCTTGTTGTCAGTTTGCAACTAGGTTCTACGTCAATGTTGCAGCGTAAGCTGCGGGTAGGTTTTGCTAAAGCTGGACGCCTCATGGATATTCTTGAAACGCGAGGCATCGTTGGACCTAGCGAAGGTTCCAAACCGCGAGAAGTATTAGTTTCAGCTGATGATATCGACGATGTGTTGGCAAACTTAGCTAGTTAATTACGTAAATAGCAATTAAACAAAGAGCGTGGGGGAGCTACCCTCACGCTCTTTTGCCTATCTGGGTTAACTCAGCGCTTCTTTCATAGGACGAAGTTTGGCATTGATTTCGAGCCATTCATCTTCGGGAGTGCTTCCTGCGACAATCCCTGCCCCGACCCAAGCTGAAAAAGTGTTATTGCAGGTGTTAACTTGGCCACCGCGTAGTGCAATAGCAAAAGCTCCGTTACCGCAAGTATCTAGCCATCCGACTGGGCCAGCGTATCTACCGCGGTCTGGTTCCCATTCGCGGATACAAGCAAGTGCGATATCGGTAGGTGTTCCACCTACTGCAGCGGTGGGATGTAGTTGTTTAAGGACATCAAAGATCCCTAATTCTGGATTAAGATCGGCAGTAATATCGCTTGCCAGATGCGTAACATTTGGTAGTACTAGCGCAAAGGGTTGTTCGCTGATCTTCAATGCGGTAACTAGCGGCTGTAAAGAGTTACGAGCAGAGTCCCGCGCTAAGAGATGTTCGCGATAGTTTTTCCCGCCAACCGATAAAGCTTTTGTTACTGCTAGTTGATGTTTTGGCTCCTGATTATCGACGGTTCCGGCTAAAACTCGCGCAGTAAGTTGTTGATCAATAACTTGGGTTAATAGCTCTGGGGAAGCTCCTACTAGACCGTCAATACAGTAAATCCAGCACGAAGAGAAGGTTTCAGCTAGGGCTGCAGCAATGTCTGCTGGATCAAAATACTCAGGTAGTGAGCCAGTAGCTGGGGTCGCTACCACGACTTTGTGTAGTTCGCCGCGATCGATCATAGCTAATGCTTTAGCTACCCGGTCTTGATAGTTAGTGCTATTGCCCAGATCTAGGGTGATAACGGCAGAGGATTGCGGACGTAGCTCAGGTAAGGAAAGTGGTTCTTCGCCGTCAAGACGTAAGTGCCAGGCTTGTTCGTTTTCGACGATGACTGCTTCGCGCGGCAGAATCAATGTTGAGGGCCAAGCAGTAGCGGTCTGATCAAAAACTAGAGTTGTTATAGCTCTAGGGGCAGGGAAACCAACAGCGGTAGGGATCATGCTAGAAAGTTGCTGCCAGCTATTGGCAAGATCATCCCAAGAATCAGCATCGATCCGAACGCTTTCTCCCCAACCGACGATGCCACCGCTTGGACCCCAAATACAGGTCACCGCAGTGCCGCGACGTAGTAGTTCGGCAAGCTGGGGAACCTCGGCTAGGTTACGAGCCGCGAGTCGGATCGGTGCTTCATAGGTGGTCATAGAGTAAAAGCTAACTAGGATGAGAGTATTCGTGCCGATAAACAAGAGAGGAAACCTATGATGATCGTGCTTCCTCTAGTCTTAGTCGGACCGTCTGGTAGCGGGAAAACAACAGTAGGTCGGCTGCTTGCCAGTAGGCTTAGCCTACCTTTTAACGATACAGATGAGGATATTGTCTTAGCTGCAGGTATCGATATTGCCACTATTTTTTCGCAAGAAACAGAATGTGGTTTTCGAGAAAGGGAACAAAAAGCGGTTGTGGCAGCTTTGCAAAGGCAAGGGGTTGTAGCAACTGGGGGTGGCGCAATTCTTTCGCCAGTAGTAGGCGAAATGTTGGCTGATACCACTGTTATTTGGTTAGATACTCCGGCAGAAGTCTCTGCACAAAGACTAGCTAATACTAACGATCGGCCGTTACTCGCTGGGGACGATCGGCTCGGTAAGCTGCAAGAATTAGAGCAGCAGCGGCGTCAGCTTTGGCAAGCCTTAGCAGATCATCGAATTAGTACTTACCAGCGCAGTATCGAGGAGGTTGTCACCGATGTGCTCGATGCACTTAATCACTCCTAGTCGGATCGCTGGGCAGCTTTCGGTTCCTGCTAGCAAGTCGGTGGCGCAACGGGCACTACTTCTTGCTGCTTGTGCAGATGGAACTACTACTTTAAGAAGATTGACGCCGTCAGCAGATGTGTTGGCATGCGCAAATATTACGCGTGCGTTGGGGGCGCGAGTCACTTGTAATGATGATGTATGGACTGTAATACCGCAGGCTCAGCAACGTAGCGAGCAGGTTAGTTGTGGGGAATCTGCTACAGCATTACGGCTAGGGGCAGCGATAGCTGCGCTTGATGATCGACCGCTAACTTTTCATCCCGCTGGAACTTTAGCAACTAGGCCACAGCTAGCGTTGCAGGAGTCATTAGCTGCAGCTGGCGCTAGCGTGAGTTATCGGGATATGTCGCTGATAGTGCAAGGGCCGTTACATGCTGGGGATATGACTATTGCGGCAGATTCTTCGTCGCAGCCATTGTCGGGATTGATATTAGCGTTGCCGCAACTTTCGGAATCTTCAACGATTGTTGCTACTGATTTGGCGAGTACTCCGTATATAGATTTAACGATATCAGTGGCTAGCTGCTTTGGTATGAACTTAAAACGATGCGGTTCGCAGATAATGTTGTCAGGAGGGCAACAACCCTATGGGGTAGATCTTGCAGTGGAAGCAGATTGGTCGGGGGCAGCTTTTGCATTGGTTGCGGGAGCTCTTGCTGGTGATATTTGTTTAACTGGATTAGATCTTGAATCTGCACAAGGCGATCGCGCTATTGTTGCAGTTTTAGCTCAGGTGGGGGCTGCTATTGAGTATGACGCTACCAGCATCCGAGTTAGTAGCGCAGCGTCGCTGGCTCCTTTTTCGTATGATGCTACTGATACGCCAGATCTTTTTCCACCGCTTGTAGCATTAGCTACTGGCTGTGAAGGAACTAGCAGAATAACTGGAGTACATCGACTTCGTCATAAAGAATCTGATCGGGCACAGGCTTTGGTGACCGAGTTTAGTTCGCTGGGAATCCAATTGGGTATCGATGGTGACGATATGGTTATTTCTGGCGCAAAGCCTATTGGCGCTACGGTGGATTCGCATAACGATCATCGAATTGCGATGGCGCTAGCAGTAGCAGCGCTTCGTGCTGATGGTCCGATTTATCTGACCGGGGCTGAGGCGGTAGCTAAGTCCTGGCCAACATTTTTTGCAGATCTAGAGGAGCTAAAAGCATGAATACTTTTGGTCGTCTTTTTCGAGTCAGTATTGCTGGCGAATCGCATGGACCTGCTGTCAGCGTTGTGCTTGATGGAGTGCCAGCTGGACTGCCTTTAAAGGAAGCTGACTTTAGTTCTGATTTACAACGACGGCGCGGCGGTGTAATAAAGGGAACCACTACTCGGGCAGAAGCTGATGTGCCAGTTTTTCGTAGTGGCATATATCAAGGACATACCACTGGTAGCCCGCTAACTATAGAATTTCCTAACGCGGATATTCGTTCTAGTTCTTATGCTGAAGTACGCCAGATACCTCGTCCAGGGCATGCAGATTTTGTTGCCGAACAACGATTTTCGGGATTCCAAGATCCGCGAGGCGGCGGACATTTCTCAGGCCGATTAACGGTTGCGGTGGTTGCTGCTGGGATAGTTGCTAAAAAATTGCTACCAATGTCGATTAGTGCTCAACTGGCAGAGGTAGCTGGCAGCGCTGAGCATCAGGAAGCAGTAGCGCAAGCACAGCGTAGTGGTGATTCGGTGGGAGGAATAGTCGAATGTCGGGTCACAAAAATACCTGTTGGGTTAGGGGAGCCGTTTTTTGATTCGGTGGAATCTTTGTTAGCTCATGCCATTTTTGCTATTCCAGCTGTTAAAGGTATCGAATTCGGTTCCGGTTTTGCTGCTGCGACTATGCGAGGCAGCGAACACAATGACTATCTGGTTGATCCGCAAGGAACCACTGCTACGAACCATGCTGGTGGTGTAAATGGTGGGTTAACCAATGGCAATGAAATATATTTTCGTACTGCTATTAAGCCTACGGCTTCAATAACGCAGCAGCAGCATACGATTGACTTAGCAACGGGGCAATTAACCGAGCTACGGGTACAAGGTCGCCATGATGCATGTATTGCATTACGGGTTCCAGTTGTTGTTGAAGCAATGACTGCAATTGTGTTGGCAGATCTGTATCAGATAGCAGGACTTTTGCCCCGAGTATGGTCGTAAGTACCCGATAGTTTGTCTCATCTATAAGATGGGGTATGGCGGGTAGTTATACTCGACGCCGATAGCGCCCCGCATCGGTGAAAAAATCAGGACAAGGAGCTCTGCTCGTGGGTCTGCTGGACAAGATGCTGCACGCAGGTGAAGGACGTATGGTTAAGCGTCTTAAGGCGATAGCTGACGACGTCAACAAGATCGAAGAAGACTTCATTGCGATGTCCGATGAGGAGCTCCGCGGACAAACCGATGAGTTTAAGAAGCGTTACAACGACGGTGAATCATTAGATGATCTGCTGCCGGAAGCTTTTGCTACGGTTCGTGAGGCAACCAAACGGGTTCTTGGTAAACGCCCTTACGATGTACAGATGATGGGCGGCGCTGCTCTGCATCAGTGCAAGATCGCTGAGATGAAGACTGGTGAAGGTAAGACGATCGTCGCGCTTATGCCGTCGTATCTTAATGCGATTGCCGGTAAAGGTGTGCATGTTGTTACGGTCAATGACTATTTGGCAAAGACTCAGTCAGAACAGATGGGGCGTGTGCACCGTTTCTTAGGTTTGGAAACGGGTGTCATTTTGTCCCATATGACTCCTGCTGAGCGACGTCAGATGTATGCCGCAGATATTACTTATGGCACTAATAATGAATTTGGCTTTGATTACTTGCGCGACAATATGGCGCAATCTCCAGAAGATTGTGTGCAGCGAGGACATCACTATGCGATCGTTGACGAGGTTGACTCGATCTTGGTCGATGAGGCACGTACGCCGTTGATTATTTCTGGTCCGGCTGAAGATAACCACCAGTGGTATCCAGAGTTTGCTACGCTGGCACAACAAATGCGTCCAGATGAGCACTATGAAGTTGATGAAAAGAAAAAGACGGTCGCTATTTTAGAGGCGGGCATTGCAGTTGTTGAAGATCGTTTAGGTATTGAAAATCTGTATGAGTCGGCAAATACTCCGCTCATTAGTTACCTCAATAATGCGATCAGAGCTAAAGAGCTCTTTAAACGAGATAAAGACTATGTAATCATCGACGATGAAGTTTTGATTGTTGATGAGCATACGGGGCGTACTTTGCAGGGACGCCGTTATAGCGAAGGTTTACATCAAGCTTTAGAAGCTAAAGAAAAAGTGGAGATTAGAGATGAATATCAAACCCTTGCCACGGTGACTTTGCAGAACTATTTCCGCATGTACACCAAATTGGCGGGTATGACTGGTACTGCCAAGACCGAAGAAAGCGAATTTCAGAAGATTTATGGACTTTCGGTCCTTCCGATCCCGACGAATAAACCGATGATCCGTAAAGATCAGCGAGATCTTATTTATCGAACTGAAGAAGCAAAATTTAATGCGATTGTTGCTGATGTTTCTGAACGCTATGAAAAAGGTCAGCCAGTTTTGATAGGTACGGCTTCGGTTGTTAAATCGGAGAAACTATCAACGATGTTGCGTGCTGCAGGGATTCCTCACAAGGTACTTAATGCTAAGCACCATGAGCAAGAGGCGACGATTGTAGCTCAAGCTGGCCATAAGGGGGCAGTAACTGTTGCTACTAACATGGCTGGACGTGGTACCGACATCATGCTGGGTGGCAGCCCGGAGTTTATGGCTGATGTGAAATTACGTGCGCAAGGACTTGATCCAGTCGATAATCCGCAAGAGTATGAAGCTGCTTGGCCGCAAATGGTGCGGGATATGGAAGCAGAAGTTCTTAAAGAACATGAAGAAGTTGTAGAGCTTGGTGGTCTTTATGTTCTAGGTTCTGAACGCCATGAGTCACGTCGTATCGACAATCAGCTGCGTGGACGTTCGGGACGTCAAGGCGATCCGGGTGAATCTAGATTCTACTTGTCTTTGGGCGATGATCTGATGCGCTTGTTCAAGAGCGATATGGTCGAGTGGGTGCTTGCTGCATTGAAGGTTCCCGATGATGTTCCGATCGAAAATAAGAGAGTCTCTGATTCTATTGAGAGCGCGCAAAAGCAGGTTGAAGCTCAAAACTTCGAGATGCGTAAAAATGTTCTCAAATATGACGATGTAATGAATCGTCAGCGCCATGCAGTTTATGGTGATCGCAGAAAAGTACTAGAAGGTGCCGATATTGAAACTCGGCTACGTGACACCGTAGATCAAGTGGTATCACAGTACGTTCAAGAGGCTACTGTAGAAGGTTTCGCTGAGGACTGGGACTGGGAACAGCTATGGACCACAATGCGTACGCTTTACCCAGTTGGTCTAGAACGAGCTAATTACGAAGGTACCGATGTCACAAGTGAACAGCTTGTTGAAGATTTCCGGGCAGATGCGCAAGAAGCCTATGATCGACGAGAAGCCGAGTTGGGCGAAGAAACCATGCGCGAGCTGGAACGTCGGGTTCTATTAACTGTTCTTGATCGTAAGTGGCGTGATCATCTTTACGAGATGGACTATCTACGAGAAGGTATTGGTTTGCGCGCTATGGCGCAGCGTGATCCGCTAGTGGAATACCAGCGTGAAGGTAGCACGATGTTTAGTGCGATGATGAGCGCGGTCATGGAAGAAGTAGTAGGTTTCCTCTTTAATCTTGAGGTTCATGTGGAACCTGCTCCAGAACTAGCTGTACAGATGACGCCACAGGAAGTTGCGGCAGCTACCAGTGCACCAGAGCATCGTGTGGAGATCCATGCTAAAGGTTTAGAAGGAGCAGCGAAACTTTCTGAGCTTACTTATTCTGCTCCTGATGAATCTGGAAAAGCAGCTAGCATCACTGAGAAGGCATCTGATCAGTACGCTGGCGTTGGACGCAATAGTCCATGCCCGTGTGGATCAGGTAAGAAATTTAAGCAGTGCCACGGAGCTTAAAAAGTTTTTGATCTGCAGGATGGCTCGATTGGATTCTAGGATCTGATCGAGCCATTGCTGTTTAGCGGGTGATTAAAAGTTTATCCACAACCCAGTGAGTTAAGGGTAGTAGCAGCTTTACTTCTTATAGCAAGCTCGTAACTGTGATAGTACGCGTAGTTGCTGATAGATGTCCGCCGGCTCAAATATGGGGTGTGGTTAGAGCACGCCCAGAGCTAGTGGTGAAAGATTCAATATCAGTACCTGTAATAGCTGAAACAGCTAATTGTGATATTTACGTTTTCAAAATAGTAACTGTGATATTGGAAACGGTGTCAGGAAGGCGTTCAATATCACAGTTATGGCGCTGGGTTTCGCCAAGAGTTATACCTGATATTGAGGTGTTAGCTAGAGCTTATAGGGGAATTAGTGTTCAGTTGTATCGATTGCGTGTTCAGGATCAAGGCAATGTTAAAGAAAGCGCAGTTATGATTAAAAGTGGTAACCAGTTGCATGCTGTTGCATTGCGGTTAGAACTAGTTGGTGCCAGCTGGATATGTACTCAGTTAGAGTGGAACTTGCCTGCTAAGCTAAAAATTAGCAATAAAGCGCTAGAAGATAGCTAGTTAGAGTAGCTGACAGTAAGCTTTATTAGTTGTTATACAGCGATGGACTCTAGCATCTGGAGGAGATAGTAAGTGCTGATTTGTGTTCCATTGACTCGTGCTGAACTAGATAGTCTGCTGTTGGCTCCCTTAAGTAACTTTACCGCCTATGCTCCTACTCCAAGTTTGTATGAAGGACTTGGATATACCGCAGATATGGATGAGGATGCCGATTTTGCGGCGCTTACTTACGCATCGGTGGCTTCATTACTTGCAGCGTCGCAGCGGCTAGTTGTAGTTGCTCAAGCAACAGCGAATGATCATCATGATTCTTTTGGAAAAGTAACAGTAGCTTCCTTAGCATGGAGCCAAGTTACCGGCATTTTTCTTGACGAACCAGAAGTCGCTCCACAGGTAGCTGCAGCTCGAAAAATAGCAGAAGCTACTTCTTCGTTAGCTGATCTGTGGGAGCACGATGCAGTGCAAAAGCTGCTAGAAGTAGCTGATTTATTGTGGTATTCCCCAGATGAAATATCGGAGATTCGTAGCAGGCTACTTCCCTAGCTAGAGATTCTTCGATACGGTAACTGTCTTGCGATCTAATTAATAAGTTGGCTGCATTAAAGCGGTCGTAAAGAAAGGTGAGATTTATGACAACTCGTATTCATTTTGATAGCGAAGATGCAGCTGTGGAGGCTGCTGAAATCCTTGATGATAACGAGTATGAAGTTGCAGTTATCAAAGAACGCTTTGCTGGTGAGGATGATGACGAAGAGATCGTATGGGTGGTAGCAACCACTGCTGATGAGGTATCAGTACGTGAGTTTCTTGACCTTGATGATGAGGCATGGGTAGAGGTAGACGAGTAAAAGTATCGTTATTTTTCTGTTATTGGGTCTTCCCATTTGGGGAATGGGAGGTATGTGCCTGGTGGTACTTCGTTGGGGCTTGTTCCGTAGCTTCTGTCACTGATTGCTCCGAGTAGGTTGTTGGAGTTGTTTGTCCAGTAGAGGTCGCTTCGGATGCTTATTGCTGATATTTCTGGTGGTGGGCTTGCTCGGTATTCTATATACCAGCCGGTTCCGGTGTCTGCGATGATGTAGTAGTCTTTACTGATTTTTTGGTGTGTGAGGTCCAGCCTTTTTTGTTGAAGTAGGTGGCCATGATGTCTAGGTCGGTTTCGGTTCCGGTGTTGGGTAGATATATCATCCGGGCTGCGTCTAGGTAGTAGCTGTTTAGGTCGGTTGCTTCTGGTAGATCGCTGTGTGCGCCACGGAATCCTCCTCCAGCAGGAATTCTTTCACCACCGCCTTGGTGCCATAGTTTGTTGCTGATAGCTTTTTGGGCGTCTTCTAGGATTTCTTGCATTTGGTAGTAGCGTTCTTTGAAGAGGTTGAATTCTTCTTCAAGGGATAATTTTTCTACATCTTTTTGAGTTCTTCCCGAGTAGTCTTTACGCATTGTTTGTTCTCCATATGTTTTTATGCCACAACCAGACAGCATTATTATCAAAAGCATTGCGATACAAATGAATGGTTTGCATATGTGGTAACTAGTTTTGTTTATTATTATCATTATAAGTAATTCCTCTTTCGTAGAAGATGGTTACAGCATAGCTACTAACGAGGAGGCGTATGGCTAATATTTACAAATCCATTTATCTCCTACTTCCTGTAATAGCTGGAAAGCTTCTGGGATGAATAGGGTGGCTTGTTTCTCGATTTTCTTGCCTATAATTGGAACTGTAACGCTGAAATCTCCACGATAATCAATCACAGTCCCACGTCCATCAGGGCGAAGTGTAGCTGTACCGCCAGCCTTCATAGGCAAACCCGATGCAGATATGGTGAGGATTCCATCACGTGAACCATCTGAAGCAGCGTCAGACCAGTTAGTGTCAGCTGTTAATCGAACAGTTGCATCGGTGAATTTTTTAACCAATGCTGGAGCAGGAAAAGCAAAAGTGTAACTAGTGTGATAATTATCGGTAGCGATATCAGGGGTAGCAACGCCACCAGCGCGACACACTTCTTCGATGAAAGCCCGATCGGTGAGCATAGTAATGACCGCATCTGGGGTGGCGGCAAAATCGTTACGTGAAGTGAAGTTCATAGTTCTTATTATCCGCTTTCTGTGTAAACCATGTAACTAGAATCCAGACAATAACTAGGTATGGAAAGGAAATAAATACCATGACCACCATTGATTTGCATACACATAGCAACATTTCCGATGGCACAGACTCTCCGAGCCAACTAGTGATTAAAGCAGCGCAACAAGGGCTTGATGTAGTAGCTCTTTGCGACCACGATACTTTCGATGGTCTTGTTGAAGCTAACGATTGCGCTATGAATATGGGTATTGAGCTAGTTGCTGGACTAGAGATGTCTTGTAAGGCTAGTGATGGTACATCAGCTCACCTATTAGGTTATGGCTGTGATGTAACAAATGAAATATTGTGCCTAGAACTAGCGAAAATTCGAGGTGGACGTTCTGGGCGGGTAGCTGCAATGGTTAGACAACTTACTGCGGCAGATCGCGAAATCACCGTAGCTGAAGTTATGGCACAGGCTGGCACGGCATCGTCGATAGGGCGTCCACATATCGCTGATGTCATGGTAAAACGAGGATACGTTAGCGACCGGAAAGAAGCATTCGATCATTGGCTAGGAGAAGGAATGCCTGGCTATGTAGAACGCTATACTTGCTCACTGTCACGAGCAATATCTCTCATCCAACAGGCAGGTGGGGTAGCAGTTCTAGCTCATCCGTGGGGTAGAGGATCACGAAATACCTTTACTTATGACTATTTAGAACAACTAATTAGTGATGAAAAGTTAGATGGTATTGAAGTCGATCACCAAGACCACGATAGTGCTGCTCGGATGGCATTGGGTAAGTTTTTGCAACAATACGAGGTTCTTAAAACTGGATCTTCTGATTATCACGGACTCGGCAAAGTGAATCATGAGTTAGCCTGTAACACTACTTCTCCAGAGATGCTGCTAAGGCTAAAAGAGTTGCTAGCGAACAGGACCAGCAGCTAGTTCCATAATAATAAAGATATGCCTAGCGCCTATGGTCGCGCTAGGATTACCGAATGAGTATTGAGATTTCCGAGAATACCGATGGCACCTTAGCTGCTTCCCAAGCCCGGAGCGCTAAAATCGAAGCAGAACTTGCTGCTAATCCCGGTAAGTTTCGGATATTAACTGGAGATCGCCCTACCGGATTACTGCATATCGGTCATTATTTCGGTTCACTGTTGAATCGAGTACGACTACAGAATCTAGGTGTGGAGTCCTTCGTCATCATTGCTGACTATCAGACAATTTATGACCGTGATTCAGTAGCAGATTTAGATGGTCGAGTACTAAATGCTGTGGCGGATTATCTTGCTGCAGGGATTGATCCAAATCGTTCCACAATCTTTACTCATTCGACGATTACCGCACTAAATCAGCTGATATTACCGTTCTTGGCATTGGTCACCGACGCGGAGCTACGTCGTAATCCAACTGTAAAAGAAGAGCTAGAGCATCTGAATCGACCAATGTCTGGATTGATGCTTACCTTCCCAGTGCATCAAGCCGCCGATATTTTATTCTGTAAATCTAATCTGGTTCCGGTAGGTAAAGATCAACTACCTCATATCGAGATTACCCGCGTTATCGCGCGGCGTTTCGACGAACGCTATGGTCGAGTAAACCAAGATCAGCCAATATTCCCACAGCCAGAAGCCTTGCTAACTAAAGCCACCAATATCTTGGGTATGGATGGTGGAAAGATGAGTAAATCTCACGGAAATACTGTCGATCTAGCTATGACTGCTGACGAAACCGCTAAACAGATTAAGAAAGCTAAAACTGATTCAGAACGTTTCATCACCTACGACCCAACTAATCGTCCAGAAGTAGCTAATCTGTTGCTACTAACTGGGCTTTGTACTGATCGTGACCCGGTGGCTATCGCCAAAGAAATTGGTGATGGTGGAGCAGGACAACTGAAACGCATGTTGACTGAAGCTCTCAATGAAAAGTTGGCACCACATCGTGCGTTACGTGCTGAACTTATCGCTAATCCCGATCATTTACGAACCGTATTGCGGAGCGGAAATGATCGGGCTAGCGATATTGCTGAAGCAACTCTTACTGAAGTGCGTACTGCTATGAAGATGGTTTATTAAGACGTTTGTTCGGGGGCGGCTTCGCCTTTGCTACGGTTGCGGCCGCCTCGACGTCGTCGTGGTTTAGCTGGTTTTTCGGCAGGATTTTCCACGGAAACACTTGTTTCTGGGACTTCCTTGGTTACCGGCTCGCCATTGCGTAATCTACGGCGAGTGCGAGTTGAAGGTTGGCGAGCTTCACGAGGACGTTCGCGCCCTTCCTCTTTGCTCTGCGAACGAGAACGATTCTTACTAGGAGCTGCTTCTTTTTGTGGTGCAGCGCCTGGCAATCGCCCTTTGGTTCCCTCCGGGATAGCAAGATCGGCGTAGAGATGGGCAGAAGTGGAATAGGTTTCTACCGGGTCAGGGAATGGCAGATCTAGTACCTTATTGATCGTTTTCCAACGGACAATATCTGACCAATCTACAAGTGTTACAGCAACACCTTTAGCTCCGGCACGTCCAGTACGGCCGATACGGTGAACATAAGCTTTGTCATCATCAGGACATTCATTATTGATGACGTGGCTCACTCCAGTGACATCAATACCACGAGCGGCTACATCGGTTGAGACAAGAATGTCGATATCGTCGCGACGAAAACGCTTCAAAGCACGTTCACGAGCTGTCTGGTTAAGGTCGCCATGTAGCGAAGCAACCTTGAAACCTCGGGCTTCGAGATCGTCAGATAACCGCTGTGCGGCACGCTTAGTTTTAGTAAAAACCATTCCCTTGGAAAAATCAGGGGACTGGAAAATACGGGCGATCATTTCTGGTTTATCAAGATCGTGGGCTTGGTAAACAAATTGCGTGGTGTCTGGAACTGTGACGTTGGCGTCATGAGCTTCAGCACGAATATTAACTGGGTGCGACAAATGATTACGAGCCAGCGACATGATTGCTGAAGGCATTGTTGCCGAGAAAAGCAATGTTTGGCGGCTTAACGGAGTTTGTGACAATAGCCGCTCGACATCAGGCAAGAAACCTAAATCAAGCATTTCATCGGCCTCATCAAGTACTACAACCTTGACGTGACGCAAATTAAGCGAACCGCGCTGAACTAGATCTAGAAGCCGGCCGGGAGTTCCTACGACGACGTCGACGCCGCTAGCTAAAGCTTCCAGCTGGGAGTCATATGACACTCCACCATAAACAGTTAAGACTCTAGCTTTGCGAACGCTAGAGGCAGTTTCCATATCTTTAGCTACCTGGATAGCAAGCTCGCGAGTGGGAGCCATAATCAAAGCTTGCGGTTTGCCCGGGAACTCTAGTTCGTCATAATCAGCTTCGCCAGGGACACTGATTCGCTGCAAGGTAGAAATACCAAAAGCTAACGTTTTACCAGTTCCAGTACGAGCTTGCCCCACCATATCGGTGCCTTGAAGGGCAATAGGGATAGCCATTGCTTGGATTGGGAATGGGGTAGTGATTCCTACTTGAGCTAATGCTGCTGCAATATCGGCATTAACGCCGAGATCGACAAAAGTCTGCGCCGAAGGTGCAGAGGTATGGTCCTTATTCACTTCTATGAGCCTCTTTGTCGGACCCCCGTCAAGGGGCCATAGCGTTCTGCTCGGCACACCGTTATGGGTGCTCAGAGCCTGACGGCAATTTTACCATCTAGATGAAGTCTAGCTGTGATGAGTCAATAAAACTGAAAAATAGGGAGTTACAGGTTCAAATCCTGTCAGTTCGATCGAAAGCCCTGGTGAGAAGTAACTTTCACCAGGCTTCGTCGTATATGGAAGTGGTAACTGGCTGATCCACTTCCTCGATACGACCGTTCCGTTCGTTCATGGATGGATCGCTTCCATCCGGCCTCGTCGGCGGCGGAAGCGCACCAAAAGGTGACCAAGAGGTGCACCAAAACACGAACACGACGGTACTCCGGCCCTCTATCGGAGAGGCTCGGAGCGGTCACAGTGGGGTTCGTCGTGGCGGGGTACTGTCTTTCCTCTGAGGTGGCGGTGATCAGGGTGGAGATACCACTTGATCGTCTCGATCGACTGGTGCCCTATGCAGGGCGATGCCGGCGTCGGTCATCCACATAGCCCCGGTGTGCCGGAGGCTGTGGCGGGTAGTCCTTCAAGATTCTTGTCGCAGAGACCATGACAGAACTTCGTCATGCTCCGACTCATCTGGGTCCTCAGCGTTCGCGCCCGCAAATTCCTGCGTCACTACATGCCCACCAGCCAACTCCTCAACGCAATCCGCACCCGCCGCGGCCTCAGTGAGGCGTCCTGGCAATGCTTCATCGATCCCGTACCTCATCGCTGCAGCCGTCCTCCGAGACCGTATAGAGAGGTGGCGGACCCGGATGGCTGCACCTCATCGTCATCATCTAGCTCTGAAACGCGTTCAAGATGATCTGGATCGGTCCGGTATCTGTGCTGGGCCCTCGCCTCCAAGGTCTCGAAGGGGCGCCTTGCCCTCGGTGATCGGACACCGGCTGGGTCTGTGTCGGATGGGCGCTATAGTCTAGTGGACGATTACACTTCGAATCAGGAGAACCAGGATGACGCAACAGGACCCATCGGCACCAGTCCCGGCTCTTCGCGTGCGGCAGTGGTTAGCGCAGTGGAACGAGCTAACCTACGATGAATCACAGAGGCAATCGCGCCCTAAAGAACACTTCTACATGTTCTCACTCCCTGCTTCGCAGTTACGCAAGCTTGCGGGGATCTATCGTCGTTCCACGGACGTCATCGCACCTCGGAAAGACGATCTGGGTATCCAGCGCAAACACGACCCGGAACGTAGCGAAGAAATTAGAAGGTACGTCGAGGGTGGATACCCCTGGTCTAGCCTCAGCGAGGCGAAGCGTCGCAACACAGAGAATGACAGCCTTAGAAAGCCTGGGTGGCTACCCACGGCAGTCGTGGTAAATATTCTCACAGAGGGCGATGTCCGATCCGGAAAAAAGGCAACGGCTGATAGCATAATTCGGGTCAGTGACGATAAGGAGTCAACTTCTGCAGCGTTATACCTGCCCTCTACGGCTGAAGACGACGAGGATCGAATACCACCTATTGAGGTCATTGATGGACAGCACCGGCTCTTCGCTTTCGATGATGGCGATGCAGATGTCGAAGATTACTATCTGCCGGTGGTCGCGTTTCACGGCTTAGATATATCTTGGCAGGCCTATCTTTTCTGGACGATCAACATCAAACCGAAGAAGATTAATCCTTCGCTAGCCTTCGATCTCTACCCCTTGCTCCGCGAGCAGGACTGGCTAGATAGCGGCGAAGTGGTGCACGTCTATCGTGAGAGTCGCGCACAAGAGCTTACAGAGGCACTCTGGTCTAGCCCGACTAGTCCTTGGTACCGCCGAATCAACATGCTTGGCGGAACGCGCAAAGAAAACGGGCCGGTGACACAGGCAGCATTCATTCGCAGCCTGACAGCTAGCATGGTCAAATCATGGCGATCAAACAAAGGCCCCGGAGGCATCTTCGGTGGAACACCTGACAGCAGCGATGGGCTTTCCTGGTCCAGATTGCAGCAGTCGGCATTTCTCCTGACTGTCTGGGAGCTGCTCGCTGAGAAGATTAAGAAAGCTGAGCCTGATTGGGCGAAGATCTTGCGAGAGGATGCCGCTGAACTTGATGGGTTGAGTGAGGTTAATGAGACGTACCACGAACCTGCCTTCACCGGTGCGAACACCTTGCTCGCGACCGACCAAGGTGTTCGAGGCTTTCAGTATGTCGTAAATGATCTCTGCTTCATCCGGCAAAAAGAACTGCGCCTCGCTGCCTGGCAAGATTTTTCTGATTTTGCTGATGTCACTCCAGAGAATGTTGCAGTCACTGCGGAAACACTGAAAAAACAGCCTGTATTCGAGTTCTTGAATCAGCTTTGCGAGGCGCTGACAACGTTTGACTGGAGGACAAGCGGGGCACCCGATCTTGACGAACAGGCGAGGCTAGCGAAAGCAGCGTTACGCGGAAGCGGAGGATACAAGGAACTTCGCTCACAGCTAGCAAGACATTTGTGTGCTTCAAGTTTTCCTGACATTGTAAGCGCAGCTAACCATCTGGATTCTTGAAGTGGCAGCTCATAACCAGCAACAGCTTGACGCTGAGGATCGGAGGATTCTTGAGAGCGCCTCACGCAAAGAAGTCGCCAATGCCCTGAGCGGCATCTCAATTCCGGAAACTGCTGAATGGCTAGATCCTAGGAACGTATACAGTAATATGGCGCAGGACCGTATCAAAGACGACGGAAAGGTTATCCCTGCTGCAACTCAGGGCGACTTTGCAAAGTACCTAGCGGCCAGCTCTTTTATCCACTGTGGCGACGCTTGGGGATATCTTGGCCGCGCAGTTGATGCGTTGATGCGCGGCGATATCCACGGAGCTGTGCATCTTACTTATTACGCCGAGTTGAGGGGCGCTATCTCTCTCCTTGCCTCGGAGGGGATCTACATCGGTAACGGCGTAAATTTTGTGCTAACGGATGGCGGTACATTCGATCTCATGACAAGAGATTCTACCCATATTGCGGCTTGGAAGTATTTGTCGGCATGGAATGATCAGACGCGTTCGAAGTCGCTGATCGCAAAGATTCTTCGACCAGGCGGAACAGCGCTTGACGACTGGATGCAGAACATGCCCGCTAGTGGTGTGAACTTGGCGGTATCTGGACTTCTTGCCCGCATGTCATTCGATCTACAGTCATTCGCAAATGATCGTTCACGAAGAAACACGGCGAGCTATACGCCTACCCGGCTTGTCGTTAAGGATCTTAGCGTTGAGAAGACCGCGAGTATGGTCTCAAAACTCTGGCAGGTACTTGAGCCGGATTCTCGCGGAACCTTCCCAATTTTGGATCAGCTTCTACTTAAGGATGTCCTCAAGGCATCGTATGCTCCTACGCACCAAGAAGCAGACGATAGTGGCGAGCTTATGGACAAGATCGATTGGTCTGATTGGGAAGACTGGCTGCAGCAGGTCGCTCCTGCGTCGATATCTGGCACTGCTCTTTTCGAAGAGCTGTTGTCGATGCCTAACCAACCAGTCCTGTCGGCCCTCTTTGATGCGAATAACGACTCCATTTCGCCAGTTGAGTTTATAGAAGCAATGTTTTCTCGAACATCCGTGTTGTTGCGGATCGCTACCGGATCGTGCGTGCACCTCTTCGAGGAATCAGGGCTAAAGAAAGAGGGAATCGCGCCGTGGGTTCAGTCGCTCGGCGTTGTTCGTGGACTCTGGGAAGCCGATTATCCCCCAGAGAACATGTTGGACCTATGGTCAGGTGTCGCAGCTGCCCTGGAGACGCTTGATCCGGATTATGCGAGCCCACATGCTCTACTTAGCGCCGTTGGCGCCCAGCTCCTTACCTTTGGGCAAACAGAACGTGTAGTCGCATGGAGCTTCGCTTGAGGCTTGGCGCGAGCATGTCTCTGAAGGGCGGAGCACTCGCGTGAAATACATGGGAAGCAAGAGTGCCCTACTCCGCGGGGAACTGGGCGATATCCTCGTTGCATCCAGCGCGGGTGCCTCACGGTTCGTGGATCTGTTCTCTGGGTCCGGGTCTGTTAGCCACTATGTTGCGGAGAACATTAGTATCCCTGTGTTGAGTGTTGACTTGCAGCGCTACTCAAAGATTCTTGCCGAGAGCATTACAGGCCGCGATCGCCCTCAGACGGACGGCCCGATTCTTAACAAATGGACGGCAGCCGTGAGAGCGGGCCTACTTAACGACACGATTTACGCGTCTTTGTGCGAGCCGATTCCGCGGCTTGGAAAGTCGACCGTTCTGCGGGCCCGACGTAATTCCGAAAGAACAGTCGGTGTCGGATTTATCACGCAGCATTATGGCGGGCACTACTTCTCCCCACAGCAAGCGTATGCACTGGACCAGCTGTATGAGGGTCTCCCGAAAGAAGAACCTCATCGAACGCTAGGCCTCGCCGCTCTACTCCATACGGCTAGCATTTGTGCAGCTGCTCCCGGACACACTGCACAACCATTTCAACCCACACCCAAGCTATTGCCATACATAAAGTTCGCCTGGAGCAGAGACGTTGTCCATGAATGTCAGCGCCAAGTTACTATGCTCTCAGCACGACACGCAAAGGTGAAGGGCGAAGCTCGTGTGAGTGATGCGCTGGAAGCCGTATCTAGTCTTGGAGAAGAAGATCTTGTGTTCTGCGACCCTCCATATTCCGCTGTTCAGTACAGTCGTTTTTACCATGTCCTAGAAGGAATTGTTCAAGGTGGATGGAATGATGTGGCTGGCGCTGGTAGATCACCTGCGCGCGCCCTCCGCGTATCCTCCGATTTCAGCATGAAGAGTCAGGCTTCTAGAGCTATGTCAGAGCTCCTCAGCGCTCTTCGGGGAAGGTCATGCAGGGTGCTATTGACATTCCCTGACGCTGACGCAAGCAACGGTCTCAGTAGCCGTGACATTGTGGCTATAGCTGGCGATTCATGGCATATCCGTGAACACTACGTTACTTCGACCCATAGCACGCTGGGAGGGAGCTCAAGCGAAGGAGGAAGGGGCGGGCGACGAGCTCTGAAAGAAGCAGTTCTTCTTTTTGAGCCACGCACGGCGATCATTTCGCTGCTGTAGAGTCGCCGACCGCAACGACAAGAGGCAGTCTCGGTACTCCAGGATTCGGAATCTGCATCTGCCATCGCAACCTCGGGAACCGTTAGTAAGCATCAAGGTACTATCTCAATTCCGATTCCGCAGCCCATGCAATCACCTTGTGGGGGCAACAGGGGTTGACCGCCTATCGGATATCGAGATCCACTTGCGCCTGTTCGCTGGTGTCGTTACCTACGTGCGGAGTCCCGCTCTTAGGTCTCACATGCTTGCAGCGACGAAGTGGACCTATCCGGTGACTCAACAGCCTGCAAACCCTGTAAAACGTGACGCGAAGATCATCCTCCCGAAACACAAACCCTTGGTCAGGTGATCTATGACTCCGGCTCCTGCCATCTGGGGTCAAGGAGTTACAGGTTCAAATCCTGTCAGTTCTATAATTGATGTATCGGGACCTTTATGCGGAATCTCTGCCTCAGATTGCTAAAGATTCATAAAACTGGCTAATTTTGGTCGTTTTGGTCATGTTAGGCAATCTGGGGCAAAAATTATTAACAAAGGTCGCTCAACAATACAAGCAACAGCGTCAGTAACATTTGCTGCAGTTTCGAAAGTGCCAGCTGCAATGTGCAGGCGATCATCAATGTTTATTCGGTTTTACCAAAACTAATTACTGATGCCAAATACCTGGAGCTGTCATCTAGCAAAATAAAGGCTGCTGGGATTGTTCCCTATTAAGCAAATAATCCCAGCAGCCTTAACAGGTTCTTTTACGCAGTCCCGAAACCCACCGAGCGCTTATTTTCTGGACCACACTCAATATAAGCAATTTGAGCTGCTGGCACTAAGACGATGCGACCCTTATCGTCGCTGAGTGACAAGGGACTGCCTTCTGCCAATGCAGTTGAGACCTTACGCTGGATATCGTCAGAGCTTTCTGCCACTTCAATGACAACCTCACGGTTGAGATGGCTGACACCAATTTTGATTTCCATTACTTTTTCTCCTTCATAGTGAGGTGGAAAATGTGACTCGCTCGTCGGCAGTAGCTCGTCGAATAACAATACGAGTCCATGCGCCAACATAGATACGACTATCGTCAGATAGTTCTTGGCGAGAAGTTATTGGGTGCTGGGGCAGCGGATTAGCTGTATTCCCAAGATAGGTGCCATTAGCTGAACCAAGATCCTCGACGAACCAACGTTGGCCATCATAGCTAACCAAAGTATTTCGGCGAGATACGCCAGTATCGGTGCCGCAATCAATATCTGGGTGAATATTTTGAGATACCGACATTCGACCGATCAGAACTTGCCGCTTCGATAACGCAATAATTTCTGGTAACCCGGGAGAGGGGAGTAACTCACTAGCATCTTGGAGCTCATGCCATTGCGGATCAACCCATACTTCAGCTACCCATTCGATAGCAGATAGTTGATTATCGACAGTCATAACATCCTCGTTCTGTGAATACGTAGTTACTGGTTCTGGTGATATCTCAACCTCCGCTGGTGTTACCTCGGCGGGGACAACTGCTAAGTTAGTTGGGGCTGTTGCGTTAATGGGAGTATCGAGATCAAGAATCTTTGAATTACCTTGGTCTGGGTGCTGACGCGGTAACGCTCCAGTCGTCCAGTCGTAGCCACAAGCCTCACAAAATAGTGCGCCTGCAAAACAAGAGCTATCGCAATTAGGGCAGACGATCGTAGCAATCTCTGGTGAGGCTGGGGCAGTCAATGAGATCCCACAAGTATCACACCATTGGTTATCTTCTGTCTGATGTCCTGCTGGGCAAGTAATCATTATGATTCTCGGATTCGAGTAGTTTTAATAGAAGCAGTATCGAGCGCTATTTCATCGACTTTATCAACACTGCGCTTCAAACGGACTGTTCCAGTTCCTTCATCGGTCACATCAACAACTTTACGTAGTCGGGTTGTTGCTTCCACATTACCGCTGGCAGCTGCAATCTGAACTGCACGTCCTAAGCGAGTAGTTGCGGTAGCTTCATCGCCAGCTTTCTTAGCAGCTAAGCCTTCTTGAATAGCGGTAGCTAATTCGGTTTGACCGGTGTAGTGAGCTACTCGAGAGTCAATACTTGTTGTTAGCTCATGATCAGCAGACCACATTGCCTTAACTAATCCTTGAGTAACAATCTCTTGACCTAAAGTAATTTGGACTCTGGCGGCAAGCTGCTCTTGCCCGATGGCTTTAGCTGGTAGACGCACTGCAATGTGATAGTCACGCTGCTCATTTCCCCATGATCCGGTCGGATACGACATGGTCAATGGGTTGATGGCGCTGCCACGAGCAGTGAAATCTTCTAGCTGGGGTGATACTTGTCTAACAAAGAGAATCTGGGCACCTTGGGGAACCCAAAGTCTTAGTTGAGCTTCAGCAACACCACGCCCCATTGAAGTTCGCATCAGACTAGCGAAAACTGAACTGAGCTGCTGTGGATCGGGAACAAGATCTACTGTTCCGATTAGGGCAGTCGCAATTTTTCGTAGCTCATAAACTTTCCATTCGCTGCCGATGCCTCGGCAATCACACTGAAACTGTCCAATGCATTGGTAAATAGCTTTATCTAATTGCGCTGGAGTTTCGTTATTATTTTCGCCATCAGTCAGTAAGATGGCATGTTTTTGAGTAAGTCCTGGTACTGAATTAAAAAGAGCTCTAGTTAAGTTGAGCCATTCGCCAATAGCAGTACCGCCATCGGCTCTAAACCATGCAATAGCTTCTTTTGCTGCTGCTCTAGTAGCGTCGTTAGCTTTAACCATTCCTGCGCCTGACTGCACCATAGGATATGCCAAGTAAGCGCGATGATTTCCAGCAACTAAAGCAAACCAAGTTCCGTCAGTAAGTTGATCCACGGCTGCCATTGCTGCTTGCTTAGCTAGTTCCATATTCGCTTGGCTCATGGAACCAGATGTGTCAACCATGATAATTTCGCCAGCTTCACCGGCTCCAGTTTGCCCAGCTTTTCCAGCGCTATCGCAAGCAATCGTAATAATGGCAGAAACATCGGTTCCGCCATCAGGAAGGAACTCGTTTTGATAAACGGTTGTGGTGAACTGAGCCATAAACCTATTTTCTCCTACTATGAGTTCATTGTTATGGATAGTCTTATCAGCGAGTCGGCTAACGGTAAATATTGTCGATACGAGCCAACGCGATAGTTATATTGTCACGCCCACCTTGTTCGCATGCCCATCTGCAGAGTTCTTCAGCTAGTAGCGTGGGAGTTTTAGTCGGCACGACTGTTAGCTTGTCATGAAGCAATTCTGCTAGCTCTACTGGATCAGAACAGTAATTCCAGAGCCCATCAGAACACACTAATACCCATCCCGATCCAGGAAGCTGTAATAATCCAGTTTTAGGGGTAATGTCTAACGCATCGCGTCCTAGCCACTTAGTAATGGTGTGAGAGTTAGGTCCAGTTTCGGCGACCTCTCTATTTTCCCCCAAACTAATACGATCTTGGGCAATAGAATCATCGACTGTCAGCAGCAGTGATTGGGTAGGATCATCAGATATCCAATAAACTCGAGAATCACCTATATTGCTGTAGTAGAGCCGGTCGTCGCTGATGACGGCAGCAACAAAAGTACATGAAGCATTATTATTGGTATCAGTGGCAGCAATAATTGCTTGATTTGCTTGCTCGGCTGCTGTCAAGAAAGCAGTATTAACAGCAGCTGCTTGTGCCGTCATATCTGCTGACAAATCAGTATCAGGTATTTGGCCTAAAACATCTTTAGCGCGACGAGCTGCAGCCAATGCTGCAATATCAGAATCTGCTGTAGAACTAACTCCATCACAAACTACAAGAACAGCGAATCTTCTAGAAGTGTCGGCTGTAGATAATGCCATAGCATCTTCATTACGACGATGCTTGATGCCTCTGTCACAGCAACCACCTACCCAAGAAGCTGGTGATTCAGACCAGTGGTCACGAGCTGATTTAGCCTTAATACCGCAACCGGTGCAATAACCGTCTGGGGCAATAACGCTGCCACAAGAAAAACAACTAGTCGATAGGCTCTCGGCTGGGGTTGTGGTCATAACAAGCTCCATTGACGGTAGTGATTAGCTGCTTCAATAAAATTGATACGCTCGTTCTTGTCTAAAGTATTTTCGGCTAGTCTGCGGTAAGCATTAAATAAATACTTTTGGAGTGGCTTTACTTGTATTGGAACTCCAGCTATGGTCTGATTTGGTTTTTCTCCGTTAGTTAAAACTTCTTTAAGTACGCTACTAAGAATATTTACTCGGTAGCGTTCGGTGATATCAGGAGCAAACTGGGCACTAGCTAAAGATTCATCTGCAGCGATTAGATCAGATAGTTTTCTTCCGAACTTTACTAAGTAATAGACACGAAGCCGACGTGAACTGACATATCCAGGTGAGGTCGTCGGAACAGTATCTAATGTTTCTATAATTTCTGGAAGATTCTGATAGGGAACTCGCATCCTAGTTAGCGCGAAAGCTGCTGGAGTTAGGTAGCTAGCGTCAGTTGCGGCACAGGCATTGTAGAAACGCTCCGATAAAGAATTATCGCCACTTAGCTGACAAGCAACTGCTAATGCAAACTGTGGCGCTAATTCGCCAGGTATACGCCCGTAAACAGCATTAAATGCTTGTTTTGCTTCAACGCTATCTTTACGAATTAATGCTGCTAATCCAGTTATCCATAATGCTCGCCATTCCCATGGATCAAGATTCAACATTTGTTGTACGACTTTAACGACGGTAGCTTCATCGTTGATTTCTAATGCTGCGTAAGCACGCGCTATAAGAACTTCTGGAGATTCCATACTGGCATGGCTAAGCGCTGCTAGGCGTTGTCGGGGATCGGGCACATTGATTCCCTGCACAAAAGCATATTGTGGATCAGTAAGGTCAGGAGAAAGACGAGGTAGCTGATCCCATGAAATATCGCTATCGGAGTATTTAGGATCAGAGAAAAGTAATGATCCCCATGAAACGGTGGCTAACTTACCGCTATTAGTTCCTACGACTTCACGTAAGACCCCTAATAATTGAATACGAAGTTCTTCAGCAGAAGTAAAACGATCATTGGGATCAGGGGCGCAGCAAGTCAGTAGCAAGCGGTATAACGAATCATGTTGAGCTAATAGTGGAACTTCATCTGGTGTTGGAAGCGTGTATTGATAAGTACTCTGGTAGCCCTTTAGATCTGTACACAACATCAAAAGAGTGCGTCCGAGCGTGAAAATATCTGATGCTATAGAAGGTCCCTGAGTTGCTATTTCGGGAGCTTGATATCCAACTGTGCCATAGATAGCTGAATCATTATCACCGATCCGGCGAACGCCTCCTAGATCGATTAGCTTTATGGCATCACCAACTTGGATTACATTGTCGGGCTTGAAATCACAGTAAAGTAAGCCATTATCGTGAAGATAACTGAATGCGGGTAGCACCTCTAGAATAAATGCGATTGCTTGTTCAACAGGGAGCGTAGTGCCTTGCTCTAAATATTGTCGTAGCAATTCTTTAAGTGAACGGCCACCTACATATTCCATCACGATATATCCAGCACCTTCAAAGGTGACGAAATTATAGATCTCTACGATAAGCGGATGCTGAACTTGCGCTAAAAACCGTTGTTCGGCAATAGCTGCTGCTACCAGATCTTTATCTTCAGAGTTAAGAATGCCTTTTAACACAACCCATCGGTTGGAAACATTGCGATCTTTAGCGAGATAGATCCAGCCCATACCGCCATGGGCAAGAGCGCCCGCAACTTCGTATTGCCCAGCAACTAGATCACCGGGAGATAATTTTGCTGAAAAATCATAGCGAGCCTGGCAGTGCGGACAAAACCCAGAGAGACGTCCTTGTGAGGCAGTATTTGATTGTCCAACTTGCTTATTGCAGCTAGGGCAAATCCTTTTATCTTCAGGGATACAAGGAGTTTCCATTAGGCATGATTCTGGTGCTACTACTGGAGCAGATGGAACTATGGTCAGTCCTTGCCCCAAATGAGAAGCTTTGATACGAGCAGGTCCAGCCACATAGCGACGAGTTGTATCTTGACTAAGGCGGGCAGATCCTAAGGCTAGAACTCCAATTGTTTGTGAGGACAATCCAGCATTAGGTGCGATGACTTTATCTGACGCTGCTGCTGTAACAGCAGGATCTGCTTTTCGTAGTGGAGGTGCTCCTATTGGTGCTCCGCAAGTATCACAATAACCATCGATAATAGTGCCGACGCACTGTGGTTGCAGACAACGCGGTTTTTGTTTGTTAGTAACTACTACTTCAGATTGGTTAACAGCAGGTTTAGCTATCTGATTAGAAGTAGTGTTGGCGCCTGGAGGCATGCCACAAATATTGCAATAACCATCGATGATAGTTCCAGAGCAATTAGCAGTAGTGCATGTCATGTTATCTCCAGCGGCGTATTGGTAGCGAGAGCTTCTTGATAGGCATTTTCAACAACAGTGAGAGCTTTATTGACCTGAGATAACTTTTCTTCAAAAAGTTTAAGGTCGGAAAGATCGTTAGGAATATCTCCTAATAGTTTAGGATCGGGAACTGCGTAGCAAGGAGGTTTAGCAACAGTGGCTACGACGTGCTCAACTAATTGGTTAGCTGCTTGTGAACGTTGGATAGTTTCAGTGAAAAGTTGTTTTACTCGGGTGATTAGCTGTTCGTGTTCACGATGCTGAGCACTTTTGACAATCAAATCACGCTCGAAAAGTGCGGCATCAGTTTCCAGTGGCTCTATAAATCCTGCAATATCGCCACCGCGTCGTAATTTTTCCTGTAGGAGTATCAAGCGTTGCTCCAGCGCAGCCATTTTCTTAGTAGCTTCCGGCGCTTCGGCAGCCGGCGCTAACAATAGTTGATCGCGTATTCGTTCCATGCCAGCTTTAAGAACAGATATTCGCTTAGCAAAGTTTTCACTATTACCATTTAGCCCAACTGCACTAGTAAGTTGATCGCTCAGTGCGTCGAGAAGTCGGCAAGCTTCTGGAAGCGAAAAGTTCATGCCTGCCAGAGCTGGATCAAGGTCACTATTATAGGCGTTATTACTGAGACGTCCCCAAATAAGAACAGAAATTTTTTCACATTCGACAGCGCCTACTCGGCCATAATTCCAAATAGGAATAATCTCATTGTGGCGCTGAGTTATTGCTTGCCATAAACTCATTGCTAGCATTAAATCGTTTAGTAATAACTGAGGATTGGGGCCTGAGATTTGGGGGGTAGGTGCAGGGGTAGTTTTAATAACACCATCTATTGTGTCTAACTGAGAGCGTCGTTCAGTTAACCAATTTTCCAGCTGGCTTAGATAAGTAAGTAGCAAAGGGGATGTCGGCGGTTGCTGAATACCACCGGGGGCATAAGGCGCTTTCATCCTAAATATTCCTTTAGGCGTTGATTGAAACCATAAATTATGCTAATGCCAGCAATGATCATAAATAGCGTAAAAATTATGGAAACTATGGCTATTCTATTAGCGAATCCATCGAATTTTTCTGTAGTAGAAGCAGCTAGTGAATTGCTATATTCTTGGGCGGCGGAACTATAATCCTCGAATGAGGCGGCAGAGCTAGAACTATCACTACTGGTAGCTAGCGCTAGAGCTTGTGTGCGTGAGGTCTTCGCTGTTGAAAGTATGCGATTGTGATTTTCTTGCCAAGCGGTAAAAGAAGGTGATATCTGATCATGAAATGAGACATCGAGAGTATCGAATGCAGCTGTTGCCTTAGTGCCATTGTCGCTTAGTGTGGCATCAGGAAGAAAAATAGTTAGTTCTGCGCTACGAGCTTGCTGAGTGGATACTTGAAATTCGGTTAGCTGTCTAATGGAAGTAAGTTCACTGAAGGTTAGCATCTGACCCTCTTTTGTGGCATCAGAATTAGCTCTAGTTAGTAACATAGTTGCGACTGTAATCATTGCAATGGCAACTATAATAAAGATATTAAAGGCGCGATGGCTACGGCTAGCCATGAATAGGCTAGTAATTATAAGTGTAGCAATTAAAAATACTGTCCAGCCCCAATGATTTTTGTAATTATTATTAGTTGCCAGAAATTCTTGATTGCTTTGGGTGAGGCGCTCTATTATTGGAGATATTTCATTATTAAGGGTTGAAGCTGCTTCGGTTAACGATTTGTTAGCGGAAGTTTCATCATTTCCCCTGCTTAGTAGTACGTGGTATTTGCTGATTGCGTCTAAAAGCTGATTCACATCATCTTTTATTGGGGTAGGTGAGTCTAAAGTAGCTGCCGATACTGAGTGTGAAGTTGCTTGAGAAATAAGGCTATCTATAGTTGTTGTGTCAGTATGAGAAATTGCTGATATAGCTGCAGCAGTGTAAGCCTTATGTAAATCAACATCTGCTGCGTAAAGCTGCTGGAGCTGTTGACTAATCGCTGCACGATGGGCATTATTTTCATGAACGCGAAAGGCAGTATAGCCATTAAATGCGAAAGATATTACTAGCACAATAAGTGATATCTGACGAAGTCTTCTTAGCAGACTCGGTGTTGAGAAAATAGTATGAACTGGAAGTTCGGACGTAGGGATTTTCTTAACTGCTAGCTCTGAAGGTTCAGGATATGGCATGACTATCTTTATCCTTTTCTGAAGTAGTTCGTGAGATTACTTCCGAAGTAGTAGCTTCTGACGAAATATCGTCATTGAAATCAATAGGAAGCAAAGTACGCAATTGAGGCAACGTTGGCTCCGCTATATTACGCAGTCGCCATGCATGGCGACCGATAGCAGCTTCCAAAGTATTGCGAACAAAACGACCATTGCCAAAAGATTCATCCCGAATTTGGTTAGCTAAAATTTTACGGAACAGATCATCGATACCGTCATCTAAATCGTAGTCGCTGGCGCTAGCTAAGCGGTGAAGAATCTGACACAGTTCATCGTCGGAATAATTCTCGAAAGTAATTGTTGTGCCAAAACGTGAAGATAGCCCAGGATTATTATCAATAAACTCTGCCATTGGAGCGGGATACCCGGCTACGATAACAACCAAATCATGACGATTATCTTCCATCTCCTTAACCAGCGTATTGATAGCTTCTTCGCCGTATTGGTCACCATTTAGAGCATAAGCCTCGTCGATGAAAAGCACTCCGCCAACAGCTTTAGCCACTACTTCAGCAGTTTTGATAGCGGTTTGCCCTAAGTAGCCGGCAACTAGTTCTGAACGGTCTACTTCGACGAGCTGACCTTTGCTTAGCAGCCCAAGGGCTCGGTAAATACCGGCAACTAGTCGAGCAACTGTGGTCTTTCCAGTACCAGGATTACCAGCAAAAATAAGGTGGCGAGTCAAAGTAGGCGACTCTAGCCCTTCCTTGCGCCGCAGCCCTTCGACTCGCAAAATAGCTGATTGACGCCGAATTTCTTTTTTAACGCGCTCCAGTCCTACCAGTTCATCTAACTCAGCTAATAACTCTTCGACAGTCTTCTCAGATTTAGCAGTCTCTTGGGAGGGTGCTGCTGCAGCCGGTTCTGGTTGCTGTTTAGCAACAGGAGCTGGAGCAGTAATTGCTGAAGAGATATCTGAAGTAGCCGAAGTTATTTGTGAAGAATTAGTTCCAGTTAAATCAAAGGCTCCTGGAGCATGAGCATCTATATCAGAAAGATCAAAAGGATGCTTATGGTCGGCCGCTGCTGGATTAGGTAGTGGGGAATGCTGCGTCGGCAAGATATTGCTAGTTGCTTGGCGTAATTGATCAACTACCCGTTGTAAAACATTAGGTAAATTTGGCATAGGCGGAACTGGGGAAGTGTTTGTAGGAGGTTCTGGCGAAGTTGCTTTCTCGATAACAGGTGTTGGAAAAGAAGGCATCTCGAAAGGTGCTTCAAGAGCTAACCCTGATAATTGAGCAGCAGCAGCCATAGTTGCAGCACCGGCTACTTGTGGCGTCGGCTGTCCTAATGCGCAGGCTGCAACACATATGTCTGCAAGGGCTTGCCCGTAGTCGATAGCTGCTTGGGGAGAGATATCGCGGGCTGCAATTGCTAGTGGGGTAGGAGACGTTCGATAACGTCTGCCATCGCTTGCTGCTTTCATGAAAGTTTCGGCTGTTGCTTCAGCTATCTCAAGTTGTTTTGCCCAGTCTACGAAAGCTCCCGGAGCACCTTCTGCTACTGCGGCTGCAAGACAGATACCTTCTTGACGAGCGGCTGATGCATCAAGGTCATATTTAGTTGCAATAGCAACAAGAGCAGATATGACAGCAGCAAAACTGTGGGGGCTCATCAAAGCTCCTAAAAGATTTAAAGATCGAGAGGGTTAGCAGACTGATTATCGATAACAAGTGGAGCTGTTGGTGTTGCTGCCCCGAATTTATCTTGAAGGAAACGTCCATGGGCGATCAAGGCAGCCGCATCAGCGGTACTAATCGCATCAAGAATACGTTCCATCGTTATCGCAAGAAGATCAAGTTGGTCGACAAGGATAAGAAGTGCAGATTTTCCGTGATCGATAGGTCGAGAATCTGCCCAGTCGCGTGGAAGTCGTAAGTAAGCTTCTAAGGCTTCTGGCAGATAATTAGTTGCGGTAGTCATCAGATAGTACGAATCCTGAGACTGTAAACCATCGTTATTGAGGCGCGGCAGAGTTTCCCTAATTGTTTTTGAAATACGGTGAACTCGTGACGTAACCGCAGCCGGAACACCACTAGAAACTAAAGCCTCAACTCTAGCTAAACTGGCAAGAATATCGGCTTCAGTAGGAGGCGACGGAACCTTAATAGGTTCAGGTTCGGGTCGCCTCTTACGAAAAAAATCAAAAAACCCCATTATTAGGCCTGTGCCTGTGGCTTTCCGATCGGACCAGTTACTGGACCAGAACCATCATTGAGTGCCAAATCGACAGGAGTCTGCTGCGACTCGCGATATTTAACTCGTTCCAGATAGCTGCGAGACTTAGAAACTTCTGTCTCTAGCACACCAATAGTTTGGCTCATATTATTGAGAGCAGCCGTCTTAAAGGCATCGATGGAGTCCATCGTCTGATAGATATTGGCAAACGCAGCTTGTAGCTGATCTAGTCCGATAGTGGAGTTAGCAGCTTGTGCTTGAATGTTGGAAGAGTTGTCACGCAACATCTCAGAGGTGCGTTGAATCATGGAACTCGTAGTGCTATTTAACGCTTGGATCTGATTAAGGACTAGCTGTTGATTACCTAATGCTTGGGCGACGATTACCGCAGTTCGCAAAGCAGAAACTGTTGTGGTCGAGGCTCGGTCTACCCCTTTTATAAGTTCAATGTTATTGCGAATAATGACATCAATCGCAAGATAGCTTTGAATAGAAACCGCTAGCTGAGTCAACAGATCTTGGTGTTTCTGACGTACATAGAACAGAACATCTTGGTTTAGGGTACGAGCTTTATCTGGATCAGATAATTCTAGTTCTGCGATATTTGCGGCAAGCCGAGTATCAAGACGTTCAGCGATATAGAGATACTGGTTCAATCTGCCCATAGTTTCCCAAAGATTTTGTTTCTCTAAGGTTAAAGAGGCATTGTCTCGCTGTAGTTCGTCTTGCCCTTGACGTAGCGCGTGCAAAATACCATTTAAGTGGTCTTGGGACGACTCGTATTTGCGGAAGTAATCCTGAACATCCCTACCAAAAGGAATCATGCCCAAGATCTTCTTGACACCTTTAGCTTGCGAAGGATCAAGATCTTCTACGGTCCTGCGTAGGTCAAGTAATGTTTTTCCCACATGAGAACTTTGAGCTAGCCCACCCTCGCGCATAGCCGCTACTGGTTTTTGTAAGAGACGATTCGACGTTTCAGCTGCTTTACGGATATCAGCATCGCCCATCTGACGTACGGCATCTGCCTGAATACTGAACTCCGGTGAGCCTGCTTGGGCAGTATGAATAGCAGAAAGAAAAGCATCAACTTTTTGGTCTAAAGCAGGTACTTGAGCAGCTTCTATCTGCGGAGCCATCCGTGGTGCTTGGGTTGCTACTACTGCAGGGGTAGGTGCTGCTGCTTCTAGCGTCAGAGTTGGGGCTGTTAGTGGTGCAGCAGCTGCAGGTGCTGGCGCTGCTGCAGTAGCACCGAAATCAACTGTGTCAATGGGGCGTTGTGGTATGCCACCAGGGGACTGGAGTGGGGTAGACATTACGATCCCTTTCATCGATACACGCGTTCTATTATCTAATCTACTGGAGAAAGTAATCATTCCGAGGGTTTTTTCCTCCGGAACATCCCCGATATTTGTCAGATGTATCAGTAAATTACTGCATCAGTCAGTTAGAGCTATCTGGGGGAAAGAAAAGAATAAGAAAAACGTCACCCCCGACTCGTGAAAGTCGGGGGTGACGTGTCAGTCAATGATCTATGGCAGATCAGAGGGGACGGACGCCCTCAGCCTGCAAGCCCTTTGGGCCCTGAGCGATGTCGAACTCGACGCGCTGGCCGTCCTCAAGGGCGCGGTAGCCGTTGGTCTCGATGGCGGTGTAATGGACGAAAACGTCCTGGTCCTGACCGTCAACGGCGATGAAGCCGAAGCCCTTGTCAGCGTTGAACCACTTAACGGTTCCCTGTGCCATGGTGTTGTACCTCTTCATTCTTCCGGACCCGTACCTCACGGGTTCCGGTACTGCGGTCTCCTCGACCTCTGCATGCATTCAGTGCCATTAGGAGCACAGCACAGAATTTCTTGCAACAGCAAGATAAGCGTGACACATATTTGGTCTCAGCGCTACATAGAAACAAAGAAAATATCTTTTTTGGGCATATTTTTTGCTTTTGAGGGGTATTTATCGAAAAATGTGGGTGGTCAATGATTGGATTGCTTGTCATGGAGATGCCAAAGTTACGACTCGTATCACCGTCATCATCGACGGAACTAACGTTACAGTTAGATGATACGCAACGTCGCGTCGTTGGTCATCGTCGTGGTCCGCTCCTTGTCGTAGCAGGTCCTGGTACTGGGAAAACTACGACGCTCGTGGAGCATGTACTTTCCCGAATCAACGATTGTGCTAAGTCAGAAGAAATTCTTATCTTAACTTTCTCTCGTAAAGCTGCCACAGAGCTTCGCCACCGAATCGTAGCAAGGTTGGGGCATGCCTCTACTGTGCCGGCAGCGATGACTTTTCATGCGCTATGTCACATCATCGTAAATACATGGGGGTATTCTCCAGAACAAGAACCAGGAGCCACCACAGTTCGGTTGCTAACCGCTCCAGAACAAGAGTTTCGACTACGAGAGATCCTTAACGGGGCGGGGGCACACCTGTGGCCAACTGAATTAGAGGCGGCAGTAGAAACTAGGGGATTTGCTTCGCAATTACGTCACGTTCTTGCTCGAGCTAGACAGCTGAATATGGATCCTAGCGATATTCAAAAGCTCGGGGATCAGGTTGGTAAAGCAGAATGGTCAGCAGCCGGAAGATTTTTTGACGAATACCTTGATGTGCTTGATTTTGAACAAGCACTTGATTATCCAGAGCTAGTTCATAGAACCAGATTGTTGTTGGCAGACCCAGAAATTGGTCCAGCTATTCGCAAGCGGTATCCCTACATTGTTGTTGACGAATATCAAGATACCGATCCAGCTCAGGCGGCGGTACTTTCGCTACTTACAGGCAAAGATGGCAATGTGGTTGCTTTTGCTGATCCGGATCAAGCTATTTATCGCTTCAGAGGTGCCGATTCGGCAGTTGTAGCGCAATTTTCTGAGACTTTTAGTGGTGAGTGTCCTTGCGAAATAGTTACGTTAGATACTTGCTGGCGCTATGGTTCTGAAATCTCTGCTGTAGTAGCTAAGATTGCTGATCGGCTTCCCATATTGCCTGGGCTGAAAGCTAGTCAGGTACATAATTCTCGTCATATCCCAGCTACAAAAAAACCGGGGAAAGTAGAGATTTTCTCCTACGATTCTGAATCAGCGCATGGTCAATACCTTGCTCACTACTTACAACAAGCTCATTTACGAGATGGCATTCCTTGGTCGCAAATGGCAGTTCTGGTGCGTGAAGGAAGAAGTGCTATTCCTGCTCTGTCGAGGGCTCTTATCGCCGGTGGTGTGCCAGTTAGTGTTGCTGGCGACGAAATCCCGCTGGTTCAAGAAGCAGCAGTAAAACCCTTGCTGACCACCCTTAGAATCCTTGCGCAAGAACAAGAGATAGCTGCTGGTGAAGCAGAAAAAATATTGACATCGGCCTGGGGCGGATTTGATGCGGTTCTGTTACGCAAGACAGGGCGTTGGTTACGCAAAAACCTTGGTGCTGAACTAGCTAACAAACAATTAACTAGCGCTGACCTTATTGCCAGAGTGCTTATGCAGCCAGACTTAGTAAAAGATAGTACCGAGCCTTATATCCAGAAATTGCATAAAATATCCCAGATTCTGATGCAGGTTCGTGATGAGATCGCTTCTGGTGCAGGGCCTCATCAAGCTCTTTGGCTACTGTGGCAAGCCACTGCGTGGGCGCAAGAAATGCGAGTTCAAGCCTTGAAGGGCGGTGAAAGCGGGCAGCAAGCTCATCATGATCTCGACGCTATATGTGCGCTTTTTGATTTAGCCGCGCGTAAAGAAACAATGGGAAATCTAGGATTGCTGAGTTTCTTAGCTGAAGTAGAAAATCAAGAGATCCCAGGTGATACCGACCGAGAGGAATCCGTCCGGCGAGAAGCAGTTGCCGTGATGACAGCGCACCGAGCCAAGGGGATGGAATGGGATCTGGTAGTTGTTGCCGGATTACAAGAAGGCTTATGGCCTAACCTGCGTCGTCATAACGGGTTATTAGAAGCAGAACGACTAGAACTCGATCATATTGCTCCGCCAGAACCGCTCAGTAGCGTCTTAGCCCAAGAGCGACGATTATTCTACGTTGCAAGTACGCGCGCACGTCGTCAACTCGTCTTAACTACGGTAGTAGGAGAAGCTGGACAAAGCGAGATTCCATCACGGTTTTTAGCAGATCTAGATCTGCCGATAACTCATATCAAAGGCTACCCGCGTCGCCCTCTAACATTGTCGGCATTAACTGCTTCGCTACGGCGAATATCAGTAGATCCTGAAGAATCTCCATTAGTTAGAGAAGCAGCAGCATCACGGTTAGCGCTGTTAACTGCAGCTACCGACGATGATGGATATGCCTTAGTCCCGCTTGCCAATCCAGAGCACTGGTGGGGGCTAAACGAGCTAACAACATCGGATCAAAATGCTATTGCGAAAGATAATGAACCTATTCGACTGAGCGGATCTTCACTAGCTGCTTTATTGATGTGTCCCAGACAATGGTTTTTAGAACGGCAAGTACGAGCAGAAACTGCTCGTGGCATCGCTCAAGGCATAGGGTCGTTAGTACATTTGATTGCACAACATGCTGCTATAAACGAGTGGTCTGTTACTGAGATGGTGGAACGCCTTGACCAAGCATGGGATCAGTTAGCATTTGAAACTCCTTGGTATGCCACTGCTGAAAGAGGCGAGGCAGAAGCAGCCTTAGCACGTTTTGATAACTGGCAATCAAGCCGTGATCGAGAACTAGTTGGAGTAGAAGTTCCTTTTGATACTGTGATTGATCTAGGCGATGATCAAGTGCGGCTAGTGGGAGCTATTGATCGAATAGAGCGCGATAAAGATTCTCGTATCCATATTGTAGATTTAAAGACTGGTCGGTTAGCAGCTACCAAAAAAGAAGCTGAATCGTCAGAACAATTAGGTGTTTATCAACTGGTAGCTCTTAATGGTGGACTCGCAGATTTGGGTAACGATATTGCCCTAGGTAGCGCCGAACTGGTTTATCTACGAGTAGCAGATAAAGATACTCAAATGCCTACCGTACGATCTCAAGAATCGCTAACTGCCTTACCTCATCGAGAAGGAATTGAAGATCACGAGAGTACTTGGATCCATGAGCTACTACGCAGAGCTGCACGCATCGTAAGAGAAGGAACTTTCCCAGCGACCGAAGGTAGCGCGTGTAACCGGTGTCGTTTCACTCGTAGTTGTCCGGTAAGGCTAGAAGGAAAGCAGATACTTCAGTGAACCAGATCAATGAAAGTAATCAGAGTTCAGCCATTTTTAGAAGTGTTGAAGAACTGAAAGTTGCTCTAGATATTCCTTTTTCGCCAGAACAATGCGTTGCAATTACAGCTCCACTAGAGCCAGGAGTAATAGTGGCAGGTGCTGGTTCGGGAAAAACCGCAGTGATGGCGGCACGAGTAGTGTGGCTAGTCGGTACTGGGCAAATTCGTCCCGATGAAGTACTTGGGCTGACCTTCACCCGTAAGGCAGCCGCAGAATTAGCTTGTCGTATCCGAAAAGCCCTACAGCAATGTGGTGTGATCAATAAGGATGTTGACGATGCTGGTGAGCCTTTTGTGGCAACATACGATTCTTTTGCTGGAAACTTAGTAGCAGAACATGGATTGCGGATCGGTATTGATCAAGGATCAACTATGGTTACTGGGGCATCACGATTTCGTCTTGCCTCGAATGTTGTTTCGCAAGCATCGGGACCTTTTCCAGCGCTATCTCGATTACGGGCTGCATCAATTGTGGAACGAGTATTGAATCTTGATTCAGAACTTAGCTCACACTTGTTAGAACCATCGCAGCTAGAAAGCCATTGTCGTGAAGTTAATGCAGCTTTAGCCAATGCCCCGCTCTACCGTGGGAAGACCTATAAATCTATTACAGATGCTTATGCGACGGTTGAAGAAAGAAAAGAACTTCTCACTCTCGTTGCCGACTATCAGCGCTATAAAAAAGAGCGAGGATATGTTGAGTTTTCTGATCAAATGGCGTTAGCTGCTCGTTTAGCCAGAGATGTTCCAGCAGTCAGTGCTGCCTATCGGAGTCAGTTCAAAGTAGTGCTTTTGGATGAATACCAAGATACTTCAAATGCCCAGATGCTTTTCTTACGAAACCTTTTCTCTGGTAGCGATACAGCACAAGGGCTAGGGCATGCTGTTACCGCTGTAGGTGATCCTTTTCAAGGGATCTACGGGTGGCGTGGAGCAGCTGCATCAAATATTCTGACCTTCGACACAGACTTTCCTTGTGCTGATAACAGTCCAGCAAAACGGTTTTCACTATCGGTAAATCGACGCTCTGGTAGCGATATTTTAGAAGTAGCCAATAAGCTCGTAAAAGAGTTACGGGAAGATCCAGTTATCGCTAGTAAACAAGCACCAGCCGAACTAACTGCTCCAAAGGGGGCAGGGGTTGGAACTATTCACGTGGGAGTATGTTCTACTTGGTCCCAAGAAATAGCGCTGGTAGCTGACGAGATTACCGCAGCTCATCGTGATTTTCTATGGAAAGATATCGCGGTGCTATCTCGTGGGAATAAAGAGATTAGTGCCCTCTACAGCGCGTTAGCAGCAAGAGATATTCCTTGTGAAATAGTTGGTCTGGGTGGACTGCTGTTATTACCAGAAATAGTAGATGTGGTAGCTACGTTACGCATCATTGATGACGCAAGTGCTAATGCAGATCTTATTCGGCTGTTGACTGGAGCTAGGTGGAGTATTGGTGCCGATGACTTAGCCGTATTAGGTCGAAGAGCCGTCGCTCTTTCGCGGGAACGAAAAAGTAATTTTGGTGAATCAGTAGATTTTGATCAGGCAGTGCAGGAAGCACTATCTGGAAGCGATGAGGCAGAGATGGCATGTTTGATCGATGCTGTTGCCGATCCAGGCAATATCTCACTTAGCGTTGAAGGGCGACAGCGTATCGCGAAATTTGCTCAAGAGATAGCTATGTTGCGAGAGTATCGACACCTTCCGGTTACTGATTTGGTTCGGCGAGTAGTGGCAACCTTGGGACTCGATGTTGAGTTGGCGGCTGATCCTGCCAGAGCTAACCAGCAACCAAGACGTCAGCTTTATGCTTTCTTAGACGAAGTAGCTAATTATGCAGATTCAGATCCAGAAGCCACCTTGGCAGGATTGCTCACTTATTTTGATGCAGAAATAGCGTATGGAACTGGACTAGAACAAGCAGCAATCAGCGAAAGCGACTCCGTTAAACTCCTCACAATCCATCGAGCTAAAGGGTTGGAATGGGAGGTAGTATTTTTACCGGCACTCGTATCTGGGACGTTCCCGAATCTTACCGTTACCGATAATTGGGTAACGAACCCTGCTGTCGTACCAGCACCGCTACGGGGTGATGCAGCTGATATTGCTCAGTTAACAGAGGTGAGCGATGCTGGATTTAAAGCCTATAAAGAGGATCTGTCAGATCAAGCAAAACGTGCTGAAGACCGGTTGGCATATGTTGCGGTGACCCGAGCTAAAACGAAACTAGTTGCTACCGGACATCGCTGGCGAGGACAGAATAAAAAGCCAGTGGAAATATCAGCTTATTTCATTAAAATACAAGAAAAAGCTCATAGGGTTTTATGCGATATTCCGCCGCTAGCAGACGGTGAGAAAAACCCTGAGATGGTAGATCCTATTCCGCAACCGTGGCCTGCCCCGCTCGACGAAGATGCGGTGGTGCGTCGAGTCGAAGCAGCAGATATGGTTCGTCGCTATCAGAAACTATTGGCAACAGGTGAAGATATAACTGCTATTGCGGGACTAGATCTGGCAGCTGCTACTCGAGTAGCAGCTTGGGATCAAGAAATAGCTGATCTAATTGCAGAGACCCAGCGGCAACGTCGGGGCATTAGATCAGTGACCTTGCCAGTATCTTTAAGCGCAACTCAGCTAATAGCTGCCAAGAATGATGCTCAGAGATTTGCGCTAGATATCATCAGGCCTATTCCTAGAGCTCCCCAGCGGGAAGCTGCATTCGGTACTCACTTTCATAACTGGGTAGAAAGACGTTTCGATCAAACTCCTGCATCATTACTAGAAGATGAGGACGAGCTATATCCGAATATCGATGTTGAAGATTTCAATAAGCTGTGTGAACGTTTTGAAAATGGCCTATTTGGTAATCGTGCACCAGCAAGAGTTGAGCAAGCTTTTACCTTGACATTAAGCCAAGAAGGTATTGCGCATACGGTCCGAGGACGTATCGATGCGGTATATCGTGACGGAGATGATTGGCTAGTAGTTGATTGGAAAACCTCTAAGAACCAGAGAGCTGATTCTTTGCAATTAGCGCTATACCGGTTGGCTTGGGCCGAACTTGAAAATATAGAAATATCGCGAGTACGCGCAGCATTTTACTACGTTCGTTCGGATCGACTTGTTGAAGCTAACGAACTTCCAGATCGAGCAGGTTTGACGAAATTGATACTGGATTTGGGAGAAAATAGTAGGCAAGATAAAAACCTTGAACAGGCGTAATCTGACATATGTGAACTCATGGATGACAAAAGCACTAGTTGATAGAGCAGCACATTTACGTACTGCTGAATCACTCAGAGAACTTCAACAACATCCGCAAGCTCGCTACGTTGTAGTAGATGCACGTAGTCGAATCGCTCTGCAAGGCGATCAATTAGCTTGGTTTCCTATCACAACTGAAAATTCGGCACTATTCTTCCTAGGGCTATGCCAAGGGGCGCCATTATTTGCTCAGCACAGTAAAAATGATGAATCCTATGTCAGCTTACGTGAGTGTGCTCATCGACTATCTCAAGAAGACCTCGAATGTGCCATGACCGCATGTGCGTTAGCTGCATGGCATGCACAAACCTCTTTTTGTAGCCTCTGCTCTGGGGCAACATCTCCACAACCAGGAGGATTTTCTCGGCGCTGTGAGCAATGCAATAGCGAGCATTTTCCACGTCATGACCCAGCTATGATCGTGGCAGTTCTAGACGATCAGGATCGATTATTACTAGGAAACCATACCTCTTGGGATCAAAACCGCTACTCGCTGTTAGCTGGTTTTGTGGAAGCTGGAGAATCTGTAACACAAGCAGTACATCGTGAAGTGTGGGAAGAAGTAGGCATAACTTTATCTGGGGTTCATCATTTAGCAGATCAGCCTTGGCCGTTTCCTCGATCGTTGATGTTTGCTGCAGTAGCGCGCGCAGCAACAACAGATATTAACCCTGATCGTGCCGAAATCAACGATGCTCGATTCTTTTCGCGTAGTGAGATAACTCAAGCGTTGGAGTCAGGAACTATTACGATTCCCGCAGCAAGTGCTTCTATTGCTGCATGGGTGATCAACCAATGGCGGCAAGAACAGCTACCTTCTCCAGATTGGGACTAGAGTCGATTGCCAAGCCCAGAAGCCCGCTGTAGCTCACTAGTTATTGCTTGAGTAATAGCGTCTTCTGAGCCAATGATGGTTACTTTTTTCTTGGCACGGGTTACGGCAGTGTAAAGCAACTCTCGACGTAGTAATGGCGATCCTACGGGGGGAAGAATCAACGTAACATGCTCATATTGTGATCCTTGCGACTTATGAACTGTCATAGCGTGCAATGTTGAAACATTGGGCAACTGTGCAGAAGAGAAATATGCAATTTCGCCATGACAGATAAAAGCAGCTCGTGGCCCTTGTTCAGTAGCAACGACCACACCAGTATCACCGTTATTTAATGAAATATCGCGGCAGTTTTGAGAAATAAGTAGTGGTCTGCCTACATAGAAATCCTGAGATTCAGAGTAGAAATCTGGTGATGCTTCAGCTAACCAGCCTTCAATAGTGTGTTGCCAAGAAGTAATTCCGAATGGTCCGTGGTTATGAGCGCATAATACGCGGTGCGAATCCATCGCATTGAGGGCTAGGCGAGTATGTTCGGCATCTCCTTTGGCTGCGGCGCGATAAATTGCTTCATGCGTTTTAACAACACGTGATCTTAGATCAGTAATATCGGTACTGCTAGACACATCGAAGGGCAAGATTTCAGTATCTCCGCCTAGCTCAAGAACACTAAGTGCTGCTTTTGGATCACCCTCTCTAATAGCGCGGGCTAACCTATCTATTTGGGCTCCAAAACGCCAGGTGTGCGATAGAACAGTCACTCCGACTTTATTCTGTTTTGCGCGAACAATATCGGAAAGTACGGTTCCGGCTTCGACAGAAGCTAATTGGTCGGGATCGCCAACTAAAATAAGTCGGGAATTAGGGGCAATAGCAGCAAGTAATCGATCCATTAGATGAATCGAAACCATAGAACTTTCATCTACGACGATCACGTCGTAGGGGAGCGGATTGTTGCAATCGTGGCGGAAACGAGTGCGATTGTCGGGACGATATCCCAAAAGTCTATGCAAAGTAGTTGCAGATAGTTCATGTAGCTGTTCTCGAATCTCTGGGGCAAGACAAGATAACAGCGAATCTGGTTTTTCTAGTTCGCTACGTAACGATTCAGAAAGTCGAGCAGCTGCTTTCCCGGTGGGAGCAGCAAGTGCGATCTGGAGCTTGCTATCTGACTGTTCCGATAAGACAGCTAATATTTTTGCAACAGTTGTGGTTTTTCCAGTTCCAGGCCCACCTGCTACGACACTAATGCTATGACGTGCCGCTGCTTGAGCTGCCGCTGCTTGTAAGTCATCTTCGGCTGCTGAAAGTTCTGGTGATCGCGGGAAATAACGTGTTAAGGAAGCAGCTAAGGAGTCTTCAACAATAGGCATATCAAGATTACGGTGAGATAAAAGTTGCTGCCGTACCGCTTCTTCGTATTCCCAGTAACGCTCTAGATAAAGGTTGCCGTCTACCATACGTAATGGGCGGCGGATAGTGTCAGTTGTTGATTCTCCTAGCGTCACCATCGGACTAGCTTCGACAGCTGCAATCCATGCGACAGGGTCTGGCCAAGGAAGATGAGAAATATCGAGAACTATGTCGTCAGTATCAAAGTTTTGCTCAGCAATACTTGTTAAATCGATACATACCGAACCAGCTCGTAGCGCCCGAATTGTTAGTGCAGTAGCTAACGCTACGGTTTGATCAGTATCTTGGCATAGCTTCATGAGACGACGAGCTATCTGAACGTCAGCAGCATCAAGAACACCAGCGGCATTAAATTCTTGGAGTAGCTCAGGTGCATTAGCAGAGAGCAAGGTTTTCATTGACATCCTCCGATGAGATCAGAAAGGGCTACCACCAGAGCAGCTGGTGGTTTCCACTGGAAAACGCCATAGCTGAAGTCGTCTTGTGCTGATGCTGGTCCAGCCATACCGCGGACAAAGAGATAGAGGATTCCACCAAGATGAGTTTCGGGATCATAGTTTGGTAGGCGCCAACGTAGGAAACGATGGGTAGCAACTGAATACAGTAATGCTTGTAGCGGGTAGTGAGAGGAAATCATGGTTTCGGCCATAGCTGCTAGCGTGTGATGTTCAACAAGAAGATCTGTAGTAGGCGGTGCAATTCGGTTTGTTTTGTAGTCAACAACTAGATGACGATCATCGACGCGTAGCAATGCATCAATAGAGCCTGTCATAAAACCATGTAAGGACTGTTGATCTAAACCGTGCATTCGTAGCGCTTTAGGATAGGTGGACAAAATATCATCTACCGGAAGAAACTTTTCGATGATATCTGCGACATCACTTAAGAAGGCATAATGGTTAGCGTTTCCTAGTGGTATCTCAAAATCAAGCTCAGCTAATCGGTCGTTGACAGGTATTTGAGAAAGAGAACGTCCGTTAGCTAGCGGGCCTAACGGAGTCGTTACCGCAGCAAGTAAAGCAGTAGCAAGATCCTGCGGAGCTAAATCTTTAATCATGATTCGGCGAAGCTGCTCTTGACAAAGATCAGTAAGTTCAGCTTCCAGATTGATAGACATCGGATCAAGCTGTTCCAAAATACTGTGGACAAGCGTGCCGAAATTAGTTCCGCCAGCCATAGTAGCCATAGGTGATGGGGTGGCCTTGCTTGGTTGCTTGGTGGTAGAAGAACTGAGATCGCCAGGGCTAGCAGATTCTGGTTCATCAGATTCTTTACCAATAAGTTCAGCCGGAGCAGTCCCATGAACTGCGGCAGTTAGTGCAGAATACGACGTTCGTCGCCAACTTTGGTCAATTTGACGTTGTGCACGAGCAGCTACGGAGTCTCCCAGTTGTGGAGTTGGTGTTCGTGGTGGCGATAGTGTTGCTGATGATTGAACATATTGCACAGCAATATCATCGGGTATCTGTAGTTCAGCAAGTTCTGTAATCGGATAGCTGGCGAGTGGGTTGATATCATTTTTTGTGCCAGCAGATAACGTACGGTGTAGTGAAGAAGCTCCTAAATTAGCTGAAGGAGCCCACCACATAGTGACTCTAGATTGAGCGCGAGTCAGTGCTACATACAAGGTACGTAAATCTTCTCCGCGATTCTCATCGAGGCCTGCTAAGTAGCGTTCTTTACGTTCAACTGTTGCAGAACTTGCTCCCACATCAAGTATCCGTTGGTCCATATCAATAGCGCTAGTTTGGTGGACCACGAAAGGGTATCCGGTATCTTTGCTGCGGTCCCATTTGTCGCTAGCTTCCGGCAGATAAACGATAGGAAATTCAAGCCCTTTAGCACGATGAATTGTCATGATCTTCACTGCGTCAGCATCAGTTTCTAGCCGACGGTTAACATCATCAATATCGCTGCTCGATGCAGAAATTTGAGATTGCAACCAGTCAAGAACACCGCGGATGCCAGTATTACGGTAAGAAACTTTAATAAGATTTTCTCCGATATGGTGAAGATCTGTAAGGATTCTTTCGCCACCGGAGTAGCTAAGAATACGTTCTTGTAATGTCCCAGATTCAAGAATAGTTGTTACTAGAGTAGCCATTCCGTAGGTATGAAGGATTCTGCTCCATGAACGAACTTTGCTACCTAGTGCAGTTAGATCTTCAGCTGTTGCTAAAGCTAATTCCTTAGTATCCCAGCCATGGAATGAAGTTAAAGCTACTTGACGGATAAGCATTGGTTGTAAATCAATCAAAGCGTTAAGAAGAGTTACCCAGTCGTGGGCAGCTTCGGTAGCAAAAACACTTCCAGAACCAGCAAAAATATGTGGGATTGCAGCATCAGTCAGTGCTTGTGAAATCCGGTTTCCGGCTCTATTAGTACTAACTAAAATAGCGATATCGCTGTGGCTGACAGGACGCCATTCAGGTTCGGATGCGGAGCCGACGTTAATAGTAGCTTCGGACGCTATCAATCCAGAGATATCGTCAATAAGATCAGCGTCAATAAGAGATCTGATCGTGGCAATGGAATCTGAACCATCTGACTGACAAGGAAGTATCCGAAGTCTTAGCGGAGGTTGCCAGCGGGCTTGTGTAACTTTAATGCGGTCATTTTTGTGACGAGCAGCTACTTCTGTGACAGTGATATCGCGATGACCTAAGTTGATAGGTTTCAAAATATTGCTGATCGCAGTTACTAAAGCATCATCTGAGCGCCAGTTTGTGGCAAGCGAATATTTGGTCGTAGCTTTAGCAGCAGCTAGATAGCTGTAAATATCGGCGCCACGAAAACCGTAGATAGCTTGTTTCGGGTCACCAATTAGAAAAACTTGGCTAGTTTGACTGATGAAAGCTTTAGAAATAATTTGCCACTGTTGCGGGTCGGTATCTTGGAACTCGTCTATAAGTACCACCGGGAAACGTTGCGAAAGCCGTTGGCAGGCGTAATGCCCCAATTCTGGATGTTCTAAGGCCAGCAGCAGCGAAGACACCATATCGTCGTAGGTGGTGATGCCTCGTCGAGTTTTTCGCTCATAAGCCAGCTCTCGGGCTCGTTTAGCTAGCTGAACTCGTTGTCTGGATACATCGTGCTTATCGTAAGAACATAGTTGAAGATGAATATCGAGTAAAGCTTTTTTAGTAATAGTGAGAGCCTCATCAATGGTGATAGGGGCTCTTTTAGCTGAGGTTGCAGAAAACATCTCCAGCCAGACGTCCAGAGCTACTTCTTGAGTTAGTTCGGTGAGATCTTGAGAGAATTGTTCTCGTCCAGGCTGAGGTGCTAAGGATCCCAAGCTGCTGATCATACGATGGCAGAACTCATGGGTGGTAGCGATTGTAGCTGCATCATAATCAGCTAGCGCGTCAGAAAGATTATGGTGAGCAGTAACGACATTTATCGCAGAAGAAGCAAGAATAAATTGCGTAACAGGATCCGTAATAGCAGCGTCAGTCTTATTAGCTAGATGTGCTTCCAAGCCTTGTAATACGGTTTCACAGCGCTCGCGGATACGAGAACGTAACTCTTGGGTTGCCATCCTAGAAAAGGTCACGATCATCATGGAGTTAAGTGGTACGCCTTCAGCAATATAGCGGGCTACTAATGATGCAATAGTGTAAGTTTTTCCAGTTCCAGCACTAGCTTCGATAAGCACAGTTCCGGTTTCAATATCGTTAGCGATATCGAAAGGTTTGATAGGGGAGATATTCATCGATTAGCTTCCTTATGCTGGAAGAGTGGTTCAAATATCCGCCGCGATAAAGTGCCAAAGCGAGAAGATTCGCTATAACGAGCAGAATCACTTAGTTGAGGTGAAGTTGTACGAAGATCGGACAGCGTCGGGAAGTAATTTCTAAAGACAGTGTCGGTATCGGAATCCCAACTTAAGACGCCAGCATATCCACGGGTATTCATTCTTTGCCATAGTTCATCTTCGCTGAGGTTATCTCGACGTAAATTAAAATAGCGCTCTGAAAGGGTCGGTAAGAATGGCAATGGTTCAACTGTTGCCATGTCAGTGAACTCTATGAGGTTCTGCAAAAGTGGTAACAGCCATGAACTTGGAATTGTAGGGATATCTTGGCTCTGATTTTTCCCTATCATGCGCCATGTCCAGGGGATACCGGGTTTGCTCTGTTGCAGTGCTAAAAGTTGCATCCAGCCTCTGAGTAAATGACGAACAGACGGTTTTGAGTATGAGATATCAACAATGCTATTTCCATGAGTTACTACAGAACCGCAAATCCTACGATCACCTACTGCAATATCGATTATGTGATGTTCTGGATCAGTTAGAGGAGGGGCCGTATCAAGAATACTTTTTACCTGCTGACTAACTTCTGCAAGAACTATTTTGCCGCGTTCAGCAGGAGGTAGCTCTCCGCGTAGCCACTCGGCGCTAAGTGCTGTATCAAATTCGACACCAGATTTCACTAGCTGCAGCACGCGATTTCCGATATTCCATCGCTGTAAACCATCGGGATCTACCGGTATCTGATCTTGGAGATTATCAATATCGTTATCTACTATACGTAACCCCATACGGAGCCGAACATGTTCCTTTACTGGGTGCTGAATAGTTCGTATTAAATCTTCCAGATCGATTCGTTCAGATCGTTCGATGGGGGTAAGTCGTATTCGTGGCCAACGAGTAGCTATAGCTTGCTGTGGTTGGCGAAGTGCATATGCTCCTTTAGCTGCTCCAGCATCGAAGGATGGGAGATCTCCTGCGAAAGATTGGGGCGACCATGCGTGCAGAGTATGCCAATTCCATACAGCTTTTTCGGCCTTTATGTAGGAAACTAACTCAGCAATAGGTGAAGAAAGTTTGAGATCTTTATCATTATTTTCAGTAGATCCTTCACCGAAAATAATGACAGCATCCTTAGCTGACATCACCGCATCAAGAAGTAGCTGACGGTCATAGGATCTAGGATCGAAATCTTCGATCTGTGGTGTACGAGATAAGAGATTATCGCCATTAATACGTGGTGAACTAGGAAAAACTGAGCTATCGAAACCCAGCAGCACGACTACACGATGACTGATATGGCGTAGTTGATCGGGCGAACAAATAATTAGCGATCCAGTGCCGAAACCAGCTCGGGGCGGTATTCCAGACATCGCTTCAGTAAGAAGAATACGAACATCTCCGAGACTAAGTTTGGGAGAATCTACCGGTGCTTGATCGATAAGGTTATTTAATTCACTAAAAGCATGGTTGTACTGCCAAGCCTCGCTAATAGGTACTTCAGTCAGACCTTGCAGAGAGTCTTTGAACAGCTTGACCCACTCATGAATCGTATGAACAGAGCGCGCCACTTTTTCTAGTAAAGAAATATGTTCAATAATCTCGGCTAAGCGTCCAACTAATACGACGTCTCCAGAGCCGACATCATCAAGGGGAAGCGCTGTAGATCCAAGTGGAAGGAGAGTGTCTTCACTTAGAGCTACTCCAGCGAGCATTCGGTCAAGACCTGCTTGCCAAGTGTTATAGCCAGCAGCAATCGCCCCATAGTGGGCTCTATGAGAGCCATCTAGACCCCAACGTACCCCAGAGCGCCGAATAAGTTCCTCGAGTCTAGAAAGAGCCTCGTCGTCAAAACCGAAACGAGATACTACTGGATCGGATGCGATGAAATCCATAACAGCAGTGACATCGATACGAGTCGAAATTAGGTCGAGCAGATCAGATAACAGCTGAAGTAGGGGATTGGGCTGACCGATGCTACGGTCTGCAATGCGTACCCGTAGCGAACGGCCTGGGTGAGGAGAAGTTTCACCGATAAGATCGGGCGATAATGGCTCGAAGGCGCTCTGAAGCAGCGGGGCTATCGTCGCTAACTGGGGACAGAGCACAACAATATCGCGTGGTTCTAGAGTGTGATCATTCTCTAACAGTCGAGTGAGTTCATCACGAAGAACTTCGATTTGCCTAGCTGGATCATGCGATACGTGAAGCGAAAAAGAGGAGTCAAATACGGCAGGGAAGTCTACAAAATTGGCGTCAGTTGCTACTGCTTTCTGCACGAGTCCCAGTCTGGTGGCGGCACGTTCTTGGGGCGGAAGCACTGTATCGGTGTCAGCTAATTCAAGCCATGAGTTTCGTTCAATTACAGCAGCTTGCCCTAACCGATGCTGTAGACGGTTATTTTCTTGCTGAGGAATGGTGTTAGCAGCAATAGCAGGGCAATGATCGACCAAGAAGACGTTAATACGATGATGGTTACTTATTGCCGAGATTAGCTCCTGTTGAGATCTAGAAACTCTTTTGGGGGCGATAAAAGTTAAAACAGTAGGCAAACCTGGTACGGGTGCAGACTTGTAGAGATCTTGTAAAGTTTGCTGCTGCTGAACCAGATCTAAAGTTCCTATCCGAGCTCGCACCGCCCGCCATAGATGTGGCTGCCATTGATCTGGTTCACAAAGGGCTGCTCCGTTGTGATCAACATCATTTTCAGCGCTCCATCGGCTCAGTAAAGATGGACACTCTTGGGCATAGTTATGCCAGATAGCTGCAATACGTTTGGCAGCTGCCAAACGTTGCCCGGGCAACGTTGCTTTAGCGTTTTTAGCAAGATAAGCGGTTAAGAAGTGGCTCCAAGAAGTATCAGGTAAAACATCAATTTCAGCCAAAATATGCCAAGTAAGTTGTGCTGGGTCCCAAAGGTTTTCAAGTTCTGGCAGGACGGCTTGCTGGGTTCGTTCTAAAAGATGCGATAGTGAAAGAAAATCAATACCAGCACAGATTCCGTCGCCATTAGAGCCAGCTCCTAATTGTTGCGCTAGTTGCTGTTGAATCCATCTTTGGACGCCGCCGCTAGGAGTAACAATGATGTCGGTTGCGAATGGATCGGTTCGCGTCCCGCTAAGATCTGCAGCGAGCATCGTGACAAGCGCTGCTAGCGAATCCGCGCGAACAACATGGATACCTGAGGTAGCAGCAGATGCAAGAGCCATAGAGATGAACTTACCGGTTAGCACTGACATTTTCGATGGGAAGGCAAGATGCTAAATATGTTAGTCACGGTAATTACTAAAAACACAGCGAGAAATTTAGCGCTGCGATCTGACGTATTGAACAGAACCGTCTAATCTCGACTAGGTGAGTGAACCTGAATCCCTGCTAGCTAATCTTGATCCAGAGCAACGTCTGGTAGCTACCTCGCTTACAGCACCCACAGTTGTCATTGCTGGGGCAGGAACTGGCAAAACCCGTGCTATTACGCACCGGATAGCCTACGCATGTGCCATCGCCAGATATGATCCCAGAGCAGTTTTAGCAGTAACGTTTACCACGCGTGCTGCTGGAGAAATGCGGTCAAGGCTGCAGGATCTAGGCGTAGGAAGCGTACAAGCTAGAACATTTCACTCTGCTGCACTAAGACAATGTCAATACTTTTGGCCGCGAGCTTATCGAGCCGAGTTTCCCCGTATTGTCAATAATAAGATGGCATTGGTAGCCGAAGCTGCTGGACGGGTCAAAGTTCCAGTCGATACTGCGGCATTACGCGATTTAGTAGGAGAAATCAGCTGGTCGAAAGTTTCTAACATCACGATGGATTCTTATGTTGAACTATCTCGATTAGCTAAAAGAGAAGTAGCAACACTAGAACCTACGGCAGTAGCAAGAGTTTTTGCTACCTATGAGGAATTAAAACGAGACCGAGGACTCGTCGATTTTGACGATATTTTGCTGTGTAATGCGGCACTATTAAGCGAACATCCTCAAATCGCTGATGAAGTGCGACGACAGTACCGTCATTTTGTTGTCGACGAATACCAAGACGTATCGCCGCTACAAGAAACGCTGTTACACCTGTGGCGGGGCGAATCTCGAGATTTATGTGTAGTAGGAGATCCCGCTCAGACAATTCATAGTTTTGCTGGCGCTCAATCTAGATTCTTGACCACCTTCCAGCAACGCTTCCCAGCAGTAACTACGCTCACCTTAGTACGCAACTATCGTTCGACGCCGCAGATAGTTTCTCTTGCTAATAAGGTCATAGCTACTCGTAATGAAGGCGTAAAGCTAGTAGCTCAGCGAGCATCTGGGGTAGAGCCAGTCTTTGATTGTTGTGCTAATGAACCCGATGAAGCAGCAGCTGTTGCGCAATGGCTGAAGGAATGTGCTGACCGTGGCATTGAATATCGCCAGATGGCAGTTCTATTTCGGATAAATGCACAATCTCCACTGCTAGAAGCTGCACTAACCGCACAAGGTATCCCCTATCTTGTCAGAGGCGCCGAGAAGTTTTATGACCGAGCCGAGGTCAAACAAGCATTGCTATCGTTACGTGCTGCTGCTCGATTGATACCTGAAACTGCTTCCGATAACAGCAATATCGTCGATGGAGTTTCGCAAGTTAAACATATTTTGGAAACTATGGGCTGGTCGCAAGAGGCGCCAGTTGCGGCAGGTGCAGTTCGTGAGCGTTGGGAATCTTTATCTGCGCTAGTTGCAGTAGCTGAAGATGTCGCTGCCGATAGAAAACAGATAGACCAACAGGTAGCCACGTTAGGTGATGTGGTCGAAGAACTAGATGCGCTGGCTGCTGCTCAGTGTGTTCCTACCGCGCAAGGAGTTACACTTGCCACACTGCATTCAGCCAAGGGGTTGGAATGGGATGCTGTAGCCATTTTTGGGGCTCATGAAGGAACTATTCCCTTTGCGCTAGCAACTTCGCCAGCAGATCTTGCTGAAGAACAACGGTTACTTTACGTGGGAGTTACGCGTGCTCGTTCTTACTTACGACTGAGCTGGTCGCAGGGGCGTCATGGCGATTCTGGAACGCGGTCAGTATCACGATTCCTTGAGCAGGTTGTGCCTGCTTCTAGCGCGCGAAAGCAAGTAAAAGCCGCAACTGCAACTAGTCGACGTCGCGGTACGGTACTAGCTCAGATGTGTCGTATTTGTCAGGGACGATTAACAGATAGCGCTGAACGTAAAATTGGACGGCATCTTGAATGTGAAGCTAATTATGATGAACAAGTTTTAGAGAGACTACGAGAATGGCGTCGGCAAGAAGCTAGCGCAGCAAAGATTCCTGCCTATTGCATTTTTACAGACGCGACGATCATCGCTATTGCTGAAGCTATGCCTACTAATGAGCGCGAACTGCTGCGTATTCCAGGGGTTGGCGCTAGTAAACTTTCTCGTTATGGCGACAGTATTTTAGAACTGTTGAGAGAAGAATAATTAGTGCTGGATTTATTACAGTTTGGAAACTTTCAAAAAATAAGTTGCGTAATCTCATTTGGATTCTCTAAGGTTTAAGTAGTAGCTCAACTGGGCTATCTGACATACGTCGATCCCATTCTTGATGGGGTAAATCGGCATCGATTAAGTAAGGAGGCGCAGTTTCATGATTAACAACATCACCGTTTCAATGATGCTTTTGCGCGCCTTCTGGCTTGTTGCTGCTTTGCTCCTACCGACATTTTTGGCAGAAGTAGTTAGCGCCCGTAGCGAAGCAGGATATGGCATAGATCGCCTTATCCATGGCAAGCGTATTGGCAGCAATCTATTGAATATTAAGCGCCAGCTGCGTCTGGATCCCTACTGGGAGGTTGTGGTGTAGTTACACCAGTACCTTTTAGGCCGTGGATCCGACTGGGATTCACGGTTTTTGTGTTTCTCGGTCACATTGAAATGAAAAAAGATCGAAATTTAATAAACCGAGAGAAATCCTATGTCAGTCCTTGCTTTTACCGAGTCCCTTGACGAACAAATTATTTTTGCTAAAGGTCTTCCGTGTCATTTTGTTGACCCCGACATATTTTTTGCTGATATTCCCAAAGATGTGGAAAAAGCGAAAGCAATATGTCAGGCTTGTCCTCAACAGGTGGCATGTTTAGTTGGTGCGCTAGAACGTGCTGAACCTCATGGCGTATGGGGCGGTGAACTCTTTTCCGAAGGAGTCATTATCGCGCGGAAACGGCTACGTGGTAGACCTCGGAAAGAAGAAAAGTTACAGTCATCTGTTGATCTCTCTACACTTCCGGTGCTTCAGAAGGAACCCTCTTCTTTTGCGGCTTAACCTAGTTGGTTGTTCGTGGAAGGAAAAGTTTTATGCTCAACCTGCGGTGGTAAAATTGATGATCCCATAAATTTTATATTAAGTAGTTGACGTAGTTAAAAAGTCAGCTTAGCCTCAGTTTTGGTAACATAATGTAGCCACTTTTCATAAGTGAGGATTTACGTACATGACAGCAATGCCGCTGGCCAACATTGACTTGGCTGCTAGTACTACTAGCTACAGTGACGCATTCCCGGCGATCCAAGTTTTGGATGCTGATGGAAATGTCGTCGATCAAGAGAGTATGAAGACCATCACTGATGAGCTTCTTGTCGATCTCATGCGAGATTTAGTATGGGCGCAGAAGTTTGATGAGCGGATGGTTTTACTCAATAGACAAGGAACTCTTGGAAACTATGCTCCAGCTGGGGGGCAAGAGGCATCTCAATTCGCTACTTTGAAAGCTCTGGAAAAAGGAGATTTCCTAGTCCCAACTTATCGCGATCTAGCACCTCTCATTAAACACGGAGTGCCTATGCATAAGGCTTTCTTGTGGTGGAAGGGACATATGGCTGGAAACCAAATTGATCGTGAGATCAATGCTTGGATGCCACAAGTTATTGTTGGCGGACACGTTCCCCATGCTGCAGGTGTTGCTCTTGCTAAGAAACTTAATGACGAGAAGAACATTGTCATGTTGTATCTGGGAGATGGTGCTACTAGCCAAGGAGACTTCTACGAAGGAATTAACTTTGCAGGCGTCTATAAGGCTCCTATGGTAACGATTATTCAGAATAATCTCTATGCCATTTCGGTGCCGATTTCCAAGCAGACAGCTGCTGTTACTCTTGCACAAAAGGCTGTAGCAGCTGGTATTCCAGCGCTCCGCGTAGATGGTAATGATCCAGTAGCTCTGTACATAGCAACTAAGATGGCTCGAGATTACGCTATTGCAGGTAACGGGCCAGTTGTTATCGAATCTCTTACTTATCGTACTGGTAACCATACGATGTCCGATGATGCTAAGCGTTATCGCAGTGATGAAGAAGTTGCCGAATGGGCAGAAAAGTCAGGACTCCGTCGTTTGCGGGCATATCTTGAGTCCAAGAACCTCTGGACTGCAGAGGATGAAAAAGCTATTGAAGAAGAGCTGAAGGCTACGATGAAAACGGAGCTAGCTCTAATGGCAAAGACCCCAGCTATGAAGGTCACTGAATTACTAGAACATATGTATGAAGTAGCTCCTCAAAATATTAAAGAGCAAATTGAGTTTTACGCCGCGAAGGAGGCCAACTGATATGGTCGAGATGACTCTTGCTCAGGCCGTCACAGACGCGCTGGATGTCGCACTTGCTGGCGACGATAAGGTACTTGCTTTTGGTGAAGACGTTGGTTTTAACGGTGGGGTATTTCGAATCACTGATGGGCTACAGAAAAAACATGGTGAAGAACGGGTATTTGATACACCGTTGGCAGAATCAGGCATTTTAGGGCTAGCAATCGGTCTGGCTGATCAAGGATTTCGTCCAGTTCCAGAAATACAATTTGCAGGCTTTTTCCTAGAAGCTATGGATGCCGTCGTAGCTCAGATTTCTAGGTGGCGTTACCGTTACGGGGGTACCCGAAATATGCCGATGGTCATTAGGGCTCCTTTTGGTGGGGGTGTACATACTCCAGAGTTGCACTCAGACAATATGGAGGCATTATTTGCCTGCACTCCAGGACTACGTGTAGTTATCCCATCGACTGCTTATGATGCCAAGGGGTTATTGTTGGCGTCTATCGAGAGTAATGATCCCGTTATTTTCTTGGAACACCTACGTATGTATCGTACGGTCAAAGATGAGGTTCCAGAAGGTCATTACACTGTTGATCTAGATAAAGCAGTAGTGCGCCGCGAAGGAACAGATATCACCCTTATCGCCTACGGATTAATGGTGTCAGAAGCGTTAACTGCTGCAGAGCAACTATCGACTGAAGGAGTTTCGGCAGAGGTTATTGATCTACGTACTGTTGCTCCTATTGATATGGAGACAGTGATCGCATCGGTCAATAAGACACATCGTGTCGTAGTATGCCAAGAAGCACAGCGTATTGGTGGAGTTGCTTCCGGATTGATGTCAGAAATCACCGAACGTGCTTTCATGCAGCTTGATGCTCCGGTGGCGCGTGTTACCGGGCCAGATACGGTATTTCCGTTTGGTGCTGCCGAAAGCATTTGGATGCCCAATGCTGGCGATATTGCTGCCAAAGCACTTCAGATCGCAAAGTTCTAAGGAGAGGCGAGCATGGTTTACCAGTTTTTATTGCCTGATATTGGCGAAGGTACTCACGAGGCTGAAGTTGTTCGGTGGATGGTAAAAGAAGGTGACGTTGTTACTGAAGACCAAATTCTGCTGGAGATTCAGTCAGACAAAGCAATGGCAGAGTTACCATCTCCAGTAGCTGGAACGGTTCTAAAACGTTACTTTGCTGAAGGCGAAATGGCCTTAGTTAAGAAACCTATTTGCGACATTGAAACAGCGAATTCTTCAGGCAAAGAAGCTCCGGTTGTTGTTGCTGAGCAACCCAGTCAGAGCGTGACTTCACAGCCAACAACAGCTGCTCCAATTGCTGCGCGGACAGATGTCGATATTCGTAGCATTGCTATTCCACGAGTGCGTAAATATGCTCGTGAAAAGGGTGTGGATCTGACGATAGTTCCTGCAACTGGCGCACATGGGAAAGTAACGATGGCAGACGTCGAAGCATTCCTAGCTGGAGGCTTGGGTGCGGTGGTAGCTACTACTGCAAATACTGCTCCTGTTATCGCGGAAGTTTCTGCTCCAGTCGTCGATGCTGTTTCAGATCAGGTAGCGACAAAGCCGGTTGTAGTAGGGGAGATTCGTCGCGAAAAAATGACTCCTATGCGTCGAGCAACCAATAAAGCTTTGACTCATACGGTACAGACGGTTCCAGTTGTTACAGTGCTAGATAAGGTTGATGTTTCAGCGTTAGTAGCTCATCGAGCACGCCTAAAGCCAGTTGCTGCTAAACGTGATATCAATCTTACTTACACCCCATATGTGGTCAAAGCTGCTGTTGCCATGCTTAAGAAGTTCCCCGAAATGAATGGTTTCGTGGATATGGAAGCTGGCGAGCTGTGCTATCGGAATACCTACAATGTAGGGGTTGCTACTAACACCGATAGTGGACTTTTCGTACCAGTAGTAGCTGAGGCTGATCGGAAGTCTCTATTTGAAATTGCTAGTGACATCGTAACTAATGGTGAAAAAGCAAAGAATGGTCAGTTAACAACTGTGGATATGTCCCAAGGATCGTTAACCATAACCAATGTAGGAGGAGCCGCTATTGGCGGTGTCTGGTCTACTCCGATCATAAATGCTCCAGAATCATGCATCATTGGGATTGGTCGATTTGAGGAAGAATTCGTGCCAGATGAGGACCGGCAGCCAGTTCTTAGACCTATCTGCAAGATTTCTTTCGCTTTTGATCATCGTCTTATTGATGGTGTTACTGCTCAATCAGCACTTAATGAATTTAAGATGCTACTGAATGATCCTGACCTTCTTCTGGCAGAGAGCTGAAAACTATGGTTGTAGGAGACTTTGCTCTAGAGGCCGATACGGTAGTCATCGGTTCAGGTCCAGGTGGATACGTGGCAGCGATTCGTGCCGCTCAGCTGGGTAAAAAAGTAGTGATTGTAGAGAAGACTTTCATTGGGGGAGTCTGTCTCAATGTGGGATGCATTCCTTCGAAAGCTCTTATTAGTGCTGCGCATCACTATGAAAATAGCAAGCATCAGAACTTATTTGGAGTCATAAATACCGAAACAGTGATTGACTTTTCAGCTACACAGAATTGGAAAGACAATGATGTGGTGGCTCCGCTGACCAGTGGTATCGAAATGCTGCTGAAGAAGAATAAAGTTCAGATTGTTCGTGGCGAAGCACACTTCATTGATGATCATACGCTGCGGGTAATGATTGATGATGTTACTGGACAGACATATCGATTCCAGAATGCAATTATTGCTACAGGTGGCCGTCCCATAGAGATTCCTAGTTTGCCTTTTGGAGACCGGGTTTTGGACTCCACAGGTGCGCTTAACTTGCCTCAGATTCCAGAATCTATGGTCTTTGTTGGCGGTGGCTATATCGGTATGGAATTAGCTAGTGCTTATGCTGCTTTTGGAACAAAAATTACAGTTCTCGAAGGTCTAGATGCAGTAATGAGCGGATTCGAGCCAGATCTTACTCGGCCAGTCATTGAAGAGCTGAAAGCTAACGACGTCGAAATCGTGACGAAAGCTAAGGCTACTGGTTACAAGAGCGATGCTGGCAAGGTAACGGTTTCTTATGAAATCAACGGAACTATTGAGCAAGTTACCGCAGACTACTGTGTTGTGACAGTAGGGCGCCGCCCCAATACCGATGATCTGGGATTGGAACTTATTGGGTTGGAAACTGATGAGCGAGGTCTCATTCCAGTTGATGAGCAGGGTAGGACTTCACTGAGTCATATCTATGCCATTGGTGACATCGTCAAAGGTGCGCCATTAGCTCATAAAGCTAGTTACGAAGGTAAAGTTGCTGCTGAAGCGATTGCTGGAGTTCCAGGAGTTGCTGTGGATTATCAGGCGATGCCAACAGTTTGTTACACCTCACCTGAGATCGCTACTGTCGGTTTAACTAAGGCGGCAGCTAAAGAAGAAGGTATGGACGTTACTGTTGCCAAGTTTGCCTTTGGCGGTAATGGACGTTCGCTTTCGATGGCTAATAAGACAGGTTTCGTACGTTTGGTTGCTGAGAAAGCGACAGGGCGACTTGTCGGTGCTCAGCTAGTAGGACCAGGCGTATCAGAGATGCTTGCCGAGATCACACTTGCTATTGAGAATCTTTTAACACTAGAAGATGTGTCTATGACAATTCATAGTCATCCCACATTGTCCGAGATGGTTATGGATGCTGCAGAAGTAGCTCTTGGCCACCCTATTCACCAGTAAAGGTTATTTTTGATATGACGAATGCTTCTAAGCAGGCCGCGTTACCAGTTGCAGGAATGGCAGGTAAAATTACTGCTGGCTCTTATACTATGAATATTCTTAATGCTCTGGCATTAGGGACAGTTATTGCTCTTATCCCCGGGGCATTAGCTGGAGAAATTTCTAAGGCTATTTTATCTGCTGCTCCTGGCGCTACGTGGCTAACTATTATTATTAAAGCAACAGCTATGTGTAATGGCATGCTTGGTTTAGTTGTTGGAGTTTTAGCGGCGCAGTCGTTTAAATTCCCGCCGATTGCTCAAGGAGCGGTGGCTCTTGCTGTAGAATTTGCTGGAGGTGCTGTTACGTTTGGTGAGAAAAATGCTATGACGCTTAAAGGCACAGGGGATGTTATAAATATTGGTATTACTGCTGCATTGGCTTGTGGGGTAGTGATGCTTCTACAGAAGAGCATCAAGAATCTCCAAACCTATGCAATTCTTATTATTCCAGTTACTGTTCTTTTGACAGCAGGCGTTATTGGTCGCCTTATTTTGCCTTACGTCATGATGATTACAACATGGATAGGTAAGGGAGTTTCAGGATTATTGGGGTTGACGCCTATCGTAATGGCAGTGCTTATCGCAATTGTGTTCTCGCTCTTGATCGTTTCTCCAATCACAACCGTTGGCATAGCTTTAGCGATTTCGTTGGCAGGTATGGGATCTGGAGCTGGAAATCTTGGTGTGTGTGCTGCGGGATTCGGATTGGCTATTGCGGGGTGGAGCGTAAACTCCCATGGAGTTTGCTTAGCTCATTTTATTGGTTCTCCAAAGATGTCTATGCCTAAGGTGTTGGCAAAACCAAAGATCATGCTCCCAATTATATGTAATGCTGCGGTATGTGGCTTGGTGGCAGCTCTTCTCAATATTACTGGGACTCCTATGTCTGCAGGGTTTGGATTCTCTGGCCTGGTGGGACCGCTAGCCTACCTATCTGGGGTGGGCTGGGGGATAGTTTCTTTGATCAAGGCTTTGGTTGCTTTTATTGTTACCCCCGTACTTCTTGGTTTTATTTTTAATTGGATTTTTGTTAAGCAGTTGAAGATAATTAAGGCCGAAGATTACAAATTGGATATCGCCTGATTTCCCTATTGATGTAAGAACAGGAATAACTATGATAATAAATACTTTAGCTCAGATTGAATCATTGCTTCTAGATAGGTCAAGCTCTGCCGAATTATTGCGAGTTGCTGTAGTGAAAGCTGCAGATGAGCATGCCATTGATTCTGTAATTCGAGCAGCTAAAGCCGGATTTGTTATTCCTGTATTCATTGATGATGAGGAGGCGATCATTAATCTTATTGATGATCGCCTCCCTCGGGGCGACTATGAAGTCGTAAATATTTCGGATGCTAATATGGCTGCGATAGAAGGAGTTCGCTTAATACGCGAAGGGCGCTGCCAGATTCTTATGAAGGGGCATCTCACTTCTGGGGAATTCCTTAAGCCAGTAGTCAATAAAGAAACAGGTATCCGTACTAGTAATTTGCTTAGTCATGTTGCGATTTTAGAAAATCGTGATCTGAGGCGTTTAATTGCTTTAACTGATGGTGGCATGATGTTGACGCCTACTATCGAAGATCTGCCGGCACTAATTGATCACGCACGACAGGTCATGGCAGCGATGGGGAATAATAACCCTAAAACAGCTTTACTGTCGATGGCTGAAACTGTGATGCCCAAACTAGCAAGTTCTGTCATGCAAGCCGAGTATGCTGCTTCGGTCGCAGATCAGGAAGCTGTAGTTGAAGGTCCACTTTCAGTTGATCTTGCGCTAGTTCCACGTAGTGCTAAAGAAAAAGGTTGGCAAGGACGCATTCAAGGGGACGCAGATATCATTGTTGCTCCAGATATTGTTTCAGCTAATGCGTTCTCTAAAGCACTCTTTGTTTTTGGTAATGGGCTGATGGCTGGTCTGGTGTTAGGGGCTAGCGCACCGATTGTTCTAGTGTCTCGCTCGGCTACTGCTGACGAAAAATACTATTCACTCTTACTTGCTATTGCTATGGGAGCAACCCGATGACTTACATTCTGACTGTCAATCCTGGCGCTACTTCAACCAAGATCGCTGCTTTCGAAGATACAGCTGAGCTATGGCGTGAAACTATTAATTATGATGCTACTGATTTTGCAGGAATGACGAGTGTTTTTGATCAACTCGAACGTCGCTATAACGATATTAAAACAATCTTAGAATCTCGTCATTCAGGGATGGTATTCGACGCTACTGCAGGTCGAGGTGGGCTTATCGGTCCAGTTAAACCAGGCGCTTATGTGGTTAATGACGCTTTGATTGATCAGCTTCGCAACCGTCCAGTCCTTGACCACGCTTCTAACTTAGGAGGTGCGCTGGCGCGTGAGGTTGCTCGTGATTTCGGCATAGTAGATTGTCCAGCATTTATTTATGATCCAGTAACTGTTGACTCTATGACAGATATTGCTCGTTTGACTGGTCTAAAAGGAGTCGAGCGTAAATCCATTGGACATCACTTAAATATGCGTGCGGTAGCGATGGATCTTGCTGACACCTTAGGTCTGGGATACAAAAAGGCAAATATTATTGTGGTTCATATGGGCGGAGGGTCATCGGCTTCTGCTCACTGCCAGGGTGAGATTGTTGATTTTGTTTCCGACGATGAAATTCAGTTCTCAGCAGAAAGATCTGGTGGGGTACCGCTTAAGGAGATTACGACTCTGTTGAAAACCATGTCTCCAACAGAGCTAGGGACAAAACTTCGTAAAGAAGCCGGGCTGCTTTCGCACTGTGGCACTACTGATATGCGTGAAATTGAATCACGTATTCAAGCTGGAGATACCGCTGCGGAAACCGTAGTTGCAGCTATGGGGCTGCAGGTCGCTAAGTGTATGGCTTCGCTAGCAGCTACTTTGGCTGGCAAAGTAGATGGTCTTATCCTTACTGGCGGTATGGCTCATTCTTCTCGACTATGTGATGAAGTCTCCAAGCGTACTGACTTTATTGCTCCGTTCTACCCTTACCCGGGGGAAGCTGAATTGCCGGCACTTGCAGGTGGTGTGCTGCGTGTACTGCGTGGCGAAGAAATTGCTAATGTTATGGAAAGCTGATCATGAATCTTATAGAATGTTTTGATGTTCGTCCCGATGAACGCCATAGTTTTGAACTTGCTTCTTCGGAGTTTAAAACGGATTTGGGATTACATGCAGAGCCTTTATCTATGGATACCATTGACCTTATTCCGGTAGCTGTTGAAGCTATTTCAGTATTAGGAAAATCACACTTAGATGAAATACTTTTGGGTAAACTAGCAGAACGCGGTATTAAGTTTGTTGCTACACGCTCTATTGGTTACGACAATGTTGATGTTTCCGCAGCGACTAAGTTTGGTATTAGAGTATCTAATGCTACTTATGCTCCAGACGGTGTCGCAGAGTTTACCGTCATGATGATGCTGATAGCTTTGCGAAAAGTTAAGCAAATTAATGCTCGCTCTGCAATTCAGGATTATGCTTTAGTTGGTTCGTGCGGTCGAGAGCTAGGATCTAGTCGGGTTGGCATTATTGGAACTGGGCGAATCGGTGCCAAAGTAGCGCAGCTTGTAAAAGGGTTTGGTGGCGAGATAGTTGGATATGATGTTTATCAGAATCCAGAGCTATCTGAAATTCTTACTTACGTAAGCCTCGAAGAGCTTTTGGAGACATGTGATGTTATTACGCTGCATGCACCATTGCTTGATAGTAACGTTCATATGCTTGATGAAGCTGCTTTTAACCGGATGAAAGAAGGAGTTACAATCGTCAACTGCAGTCGAGGTGAGCTTATCGATACAAATGCTCTCATAGCTGCTATTGAATCAGGAAAAGTAAGAGCGCTTTCTGCTGATGTCATTGAACATGATTTGGAATACTTTCATCAAGATTTACGACACGATGTTATTCATAATCATCAGCTTGCCATTCTTCGCTCTTTTCCGAATGTATTTCTTACTCCGCATGTGGCTTTTTATACTGATCGTGTTGTAAAAGATATGGTCTATGCTGCTGTTGGTTCTTTGGTGTCATTTTTAGAAAAGGGAATAAGTCCGCTAGAGGTTACTAGTGGTTAGTATTTAATTAAAGGATTGGGGGGTCAAGGATAAACTCCTTGACCCCCCAATCCTTATTTTGGGGCAATTTCTATATAAGGGCAAGCAATTAGGGGCTGTCGAATGAATATAGATTATTGAGGAGTGTCTCTATTAGTACTCGGAGTATTCCGCTTTCGGTTGGCTTGAAATAATTATCGATAGAGGTTTTAGTTCTTTCTTTTATTCAGTTTTTTAAGTCTGTTTAATGATTTTAATGAATGCTCCCATTGTTGGGGTTAAAGGAGTATTTTGGCGAGTAGCTATTCCAATAGAAAAAGAATTAGCTTTATCGTCAAGGGGAATCCAAGATATATCTCTATAAGCTGATAGTCTAGAGAAAGCTGAAGGGAGCAAGCAGATACTGCCTGTAGCTCTTACGTTAGATAATAACACCTCCCAGTCATCGTTGGTAAATACATATTTTGGAGTAAAGCCAGCTGCTAAACATCGTTTAACTAGCATATCTCCTAAGACGAAACTATTAGGTAGAGTGCAGAAAACTTGATCCTTGAGATCAGAGAAAGTTAGGGTTTTTGAGTTGGAAAGTGGATTATCGTTTCTCATGACAACTGAAACCGAGTATGAACCATAAGGGTCTGGTAATGGATCTATAGAGATACTACGTTCTATTTTAGGAAAAGAAAGGACTCCTAAATCCAATTCTCCTGCAGCTAGTTGACGCTGAAGTTCTCGGGAGCCATTTTGGATAAGTGTAAGTTCAACATTTTTATGTTTTGCCATAAAAGAAGCAAGGCGGTGCATGAGTTGCATTGAAAAAAGTACAGTAATTCCGATACGCAAAGTTTCGCGTGGATCTTCTTCTCTGCCTCGGATGCGCTGTTCAAGGATAATAAACTCATCTATTATACGACTTCCTTCATCGTAAAGAAGTTGCCCAGATGAGGTTAGCTGAATTCCTTGACTTCCTTGATAGAATAGAGGGGTTCCCAATGAAGATTCTAATTTTTTCATTGACATGGTAAGTGTAGGCTGAGTGACCATAAGTGTCTTAGCGGCAGCAGTAAAACTGCGTGCGTCAGCGATGGTCAAGAAATATCGGAGCTGTCGCAAATCCACGTAACTAGCTTAGCTGAGCATTTGTTAAGCTGCTAGCATGGTTATTACTTGTTGTTCTTGTTGGCAGGAGCAATCGGGGTCAGGTTGCCACAGGTATTGATAACAGATACCGTTTCGTAGTTGCCAAGTTTCTTGTGCTGTAGCAGGTAGTTCTTCTTGCTGTAATGCTGCCAATTGGCTGATAGCAAGCCCAGCAGCCCAGCAGGCGGCAGCTGAAGATGTTGTTACTTTCGTATTAGCTAATTCTATTGATTGCCAAGCCCATGAAGGATCGTGACGTTGACTAATTGCATCGCAGCAGCCTAAACATGCAGTAATTCCTGGGAAAATAAATGGTCCGACGCTAGCGCCGCCGGGAGCAGGTAAGCAAAGCAGATGAGGTACTCTCGAATTGGTAACTAGATACTTGGTAGTTGCATCAAGAGCTGTTGTTGCAGGTGCAATGAGAATGCAGTCAAGATGATGGTTGTTAGTTTCAGATATTTCTCTGAGAACATGATGGTTATCTTGTTTTAGCAAACTCACAATAGCTTCAGCGATCTGACTTGTTCCTAGAACTGCGACAGTGAGAGGAGTAACTTTTTTGAGCAGCTTGTTATCAGAAAGGATTGTAAGAACGTTTTGCCAGATCGTATAGTCAATTTGGTATTGCTGTGCTGCGTATTGGGAACTGCAATTTCCATCCAGTAAGAGAAGTCCTTTGGCTATAACAGGATCAACTTGGTCAATGATAATATGACCCACTCGAATCCCGGTATCAGTAGCAAAAACTGGGCAGCCAGAGATGATTGAGGGAAAAGATATCATAAAAATTAACTCTGTCTGACCTAAGAGATTAGAACAAGGTTTTTTACGAACCAGACAACACTTACTGTAATTAGGGAGACACCTATATTTGACGGGAATGCCTATGCCCGATATGTTGAGTTTCACGAGGCCCTCAGATGAATCGGTTCGCTAGCAGGGGAAGGCAAGCGGATCCGAGTTCCTGGGGGTCTTGTCCTTATAAACAGCTAGTAGTCTCCGGAGAATATATGAGTGATGTCACTCCTACGGTTGAGATTCGCCGTAGCAAGCGACGAGTGCGAACCATCCAAGCTCATAGATCCGGGAATACTATTATTGTTCAAGTTCCAGCCGGAATAGCAGCATTAGAAGAAGAAAAACTAGTCGCTAATATAGTGGCAAAACTGCTAGCTAGAGAGGCTAACCAGCTAGCAGACAGCGATGAAAACAATTTGTTACGCCGTGCTAAGCAACTCAATAAAACAGTAGTTGCACTACAAGCTGGATATCTCATTTTGCCCAATGAAGTGAAGTGGGTAACAAACCAATCTTCTCGGTGGGGTTCCTGTACTCATACAACTAAAGTTATTCGCTTGTCGCATCACTTGCGCAGTATGCCGCAGTGGGTAGTTGATTATGTAATATGCCATGAATTAGCTCATCTATATGAGCCTTCGCACTCAGCAGCTTTTTGGGAGTTATTACGACAAGTTCCGCAGCGAGAGAAAGCAAGAGGTTACTTAGCTGGATGGGCTGCTGCAGCACGCTTAGAGATAAGCGATAGCTGAATCTATCCAAGTAGCTTGGCGATCCAGCTATCGCTTAGTGATATTGATTTTAAGATTCGTCTTGGTTTTCTAAGAGCTGACGAAGCTCTTTATCAAGGTCATCATTTAGCGTCGATATTTCTCCAGAGACCCATCCCAGTGGATCATTGAGTGCTGCCGTATCTGGAATAAGATCTGGATGTAGCCATACTTCGTCGCGACCAGCTGTGCCCCGAGCTTGCCGTAAGGCAGCCCATAGATTTGCGGCATCTCGGATGCGACGTGGACTTAGCTCAAGACCAAATATGGTTTTCAAAGCTTCTGCGGCAGCGCCACCAACGGCTCTACGGCGGCGAGTATTTTCTTCTAACAACGCAATATCTGATAGCCATGATGAAGCAGCTTGGTTAACTACATGATCAACCCAACCTTCGACTAGCGATATTAGAACTTCTAATCTTTCTAGTACTTCTTGCTGTTGCGGAGTTGATGCTGGAGAAAAAATAGCTCCATTTACACGCTCACTCATTACTTGGAGCTGCTGAGGATCGAATCCACCGTCGATATCTCGAACAACTTCTTCCAAAGCAGTTGGATCAATATGAATACCGCGTGCATAGTTCTCTACCAGAGCTAGTAGTTGACTAGAAAGCCAAGGAACTGAAGAGAAAAGACGCTGTCTAGCAGCTTCTCGTAGTGCTAAATAGATCCGAATATCTTGTAAAGATGAAGATAATCCTTCGGAGTACTCTGTAATGTTAGTTGGCAAAAAAACTATACGATTTTGAATGAGTGGCAATCCAATATCAGTTGCAGTGACAGTGGCTGCAGCTAGTTTTCCGATTCCTTGTCCAATTGAACCAGCAAGCATTGCGCCAGCAGCTCGACGCATCATTGGTTGAAAGAAAGAATCTAGCTGAGTGGCATCACCACGACTAAAAGAAGTTTTGAAGAGATCTTCTATAGCTTGGGTTAGATGGGTAGCTACCGGGTCTGCTAGTTGCTGCCAAGTTGGCATAGTTGCTTCGATCCATTCAGCGCGAGACCATGCGTAGGCTGTAGCTGGGCAACGGAAATGTGTGTGACTATCTAACCAAGATTCAGCTAGTTCAGTAGCTTCAAGTACCTGAGCTTGATCGTTATTAGTCGCTGAAGGATCAGCTCCTAATGCTGCGACGCCGTGACGTGCTTGTGAGCGAGTTTGCTCCCAGTTTAGAGATTCTCCTTCTGCCATATTAGGTAGAAAAGATCCCAATTGTGACGCCATAGCTTGCAACTGCTTTTGCAATTTAGCAGCCATGTCTGATGCTTGAGCCTCATTAGTAGGAGGTGTTAGATTTCCTAGCTGTTTGAACAACTCTTCAAAAAGATTATTAGGTTGATCGTTGTTGTCTTTGGGAGACTGCTCGTCTGACATGTCACTCCTTTAACTGGTATTACAGTTCTAGCCTAGCGGGATACTGGTGACTAGTTAAGAAGTATTGATACTAAGACCGATAGAGTGGTAGCTATGACTGCGCAACCCAAGAACACTAGAGCATATATGCGTGTTCGACGTGACAAGGTTGTTAAACGGTTCGCTTTTACGCCACAGACTCAAATAGCTGCGTTATCGGCAACAATTTTAGTTGCAATAGCGGTGCTGCTGGTGACCGCTCCGGTTCCCTTCGTTATTCGTGGTTCAGGTGAAAGCATCAATCTTTTTTCTACAGTAGAAGTTGACTCGAAAGCTACCTCAATTACTGCTGTTGATGGTGCCGTTACTTACCCTCATACTGGCGAGATCCTGTTACTTCCAACGGCAATTACTCCGTCGAATAATTATGATTCGTTAGCAAAAGTTCTTATTCATCATTGGTTTGGTAAGAGCGGTACGCTTCCACGAGATCATGTTTATATTCCTGGAAAAACAGAATCACAGCGTAAACAAGAAGCAACCACAGGGTTGCGTCGTACACTACATGCGGCTGCAGTTGCTGGCTTGCGCCATGCTGGAGTTAAAGTGACGTCGTTGCCGGTAGTATCTGCGGTTACAACAGCTGGACCTTCTTTTGAGAGACTGCGTGCTGGAGATTATGTTCTTAAAATAAATGGACGTTCAGTTAATAAACCTGAAGAACTAGAGTCTCTCATTGCAGAAAAAAAGGTCAATGAAGTATTGACCTTTATCGTGCTACGAGACGCTGAGTCAGTGGCAGTGGATGTAACAGTTTCTTCTATAAAAAATGATCATATGAAACCAACAATCGGCGCCAAATTTGAGCAAGGATATTCTCCAGAGGCGGCGGTTAATTTTGTGCTAACAGCAGATCATTCTCATGCAGAAGATGGATTGGCTATGGCGCTTGCTGTATATGAGATGACATCTCCTGATGATTTAATAGCTGGTAGAAAAGTAGCTGCGATCGGAGAGATCGATGGCTTGGGAAATGTTTCTACAGTTGTAGATGTAAACTCTCGACTGAGTCAGGCTGAAGCTAATAAAATCGATATTTTAGTTATACCTGAACGTAACTGTGCTGACTTAGTTAATCGGCATACCTCGGTAAGACTGGTTCCGGTAAGTACGCTTTCTGGAGCTATTACTGCACTGACGTATCTTAATAATTCTGACAAAACTACTGAGGTGGCGACCTGCTCATGACCAATAATGATGTATCTGCTTTAACTGCTGCGCTCCTTGATATTGAGCGTTTCATTGCTCAGAGCGGCTGGGATCAGCCAGCACGACTATTTGCACTGGTTGCTACAGATGATCTCATTGCTGCTGAACCAGCTCTTGCTGCTCAATTGCAACTACGAGGAAGTGCCGAGGGAGCTCCAGAAGGAGCACTTACTAGCATTGAACAAGAAGATTTTGTTATTGATCAAGATCTTGCCGAAACATTGGCGCAGATTATGTGGCCGCAAACAGTCCAAGGTGCAGCTTTAGCTCTAGAGCGAGCCTTCTTACCTGCTGATGCAGAGCTGGAATTGCCAGAAGATCCAGCTGAAGCTGCTGAAATAGTAGCTAAACATCCTAGCCGCGATGAGATTCGTTTGGTGGCAGGCGCAGTGAAATTGCCGAATGGAGAATTGCAGCAGTTCTGTGTAGCGCGACTACGTTCTGCTGATCAAGTTCTTGCTGGCGAAGATATTGCACCACATCTTAGTGAAGCATTGGCGCAAACACTTCTTAATGATCAGGAGATGTAAGAAACCATGAAGAAGACTACAAAACAAGTTCGAAACGCTACAGGTGGTTTTCCTCGTAGCATTTGGGTGTTAGCGATTCTTATAGCTTCAGTAGTCATATTGGGGGGAATTGGCGTTGATCTATTAACGAACGCATTGTGGTTCTCCAGCCTTGGATTTACTAGTGTCTTTTCCACCCAACTGTTTGCGCGTATCGGGTTAGGTGCGCTGGGAGCTTTACTAATGGTGGGATTCCCGGCCTTAATGGGGTGGCTCATGTGGCGACGTAAACCATATCTTCGGCAATTAAATACCACAGTTGAGTTCAGCCCAAAGAAAACTAAAGCAGCTATCGCGGTAGCGATTGCGTTCTTAGCTGTAGTGATTGCGCAAGCTGCTAGTAGCCATGTAAACGAATTTTTGGCTTTCTTACATAGACAACCCTTTGGTCGCACAGATTCGACTTTTGGATTAGATATCTCTTTTTTCGTTTTTGTACTCCCGTGGCTCACTGTTGTCTTGGGCTGGGTGATGAAATCGGTTCTGATAGCGCTTTGCCTCAGCTCAGTAGTGATGTATTTGACGGGGCAATTTTCTAAACAAGGATCACAAAAGACACGCTTGGTGCCGAAAGCTGCCAGTCACTTGTCGCTACTATGTGCGTTAGTTTGTGTGGGATATGGCTGCAATGTTTTGTTGCAACGGTGGAGTCTTCCGCTAACAGATAATTCGCTTTTCACAGGTGTGTCTTATACCGATGCGCATGCACGTATGTATTCGACGCTGATCGTAGCGGTGATTGCTTTCATCTGCGCGGGACTATTTGCTCTCAATGCGATATGGCGTACTTGGGTGACACCGATTACCGCAGTAATCCTGCTGTTAGTGTCAGGATTAGTAGTGTCTGCGCTGTACCCATTCTTGCTACATACGTTTTCGGTACGTCCTTCTGAACCAGATAAAGAAGCTCCTTATGTTGAAAAACATATTGCCGCTACTCGTGCCGCTTATGGGCTTGAAGAAGTAGCTTTGACAGAATATTCAGCTCAAACTAAAGCTACTTCTGGGCAGCTTCATCATGATGCTGATTCTTTGCCGGGGATTAGATTGATGGATCCGGCTATGGTCGGTAAAACTTTTGAACAGCTTCAGCAAGTGCGTGGTTATTACACTTTCCCGCAGGTGTTAGACGTTGATCGTTACTCTATCGATGGCGTAGCAACAGATGTGGTGGTTGCAGCACGAGAGATTGACCATGCCGGATTACCGGATGCTAACTGGAACAATATTCATACCGTATTTACTCATGGTTTTGGGCTGGCAGCAGCACATGGTAATCGCCGCCAAAGCGGGGGAGAGCCAGTATGGATCCAAAAAGATATTCCACCAACGGGGCAACTTCCCAATGCAGAATCAAGAATCTACTTTGGAGAATTAGCTAACGAGTGGGTTGTTGTAGGAGCTAAACCAGGAGAAGCTCCGCTTGAGTTGGATACGCCAGGAGGAGCTACCGGCGGTGGTGAACAGTCAGTTACTTACTCTGGAAAAGGTGGAGTTGCGCTGAGTAATCCATTACGAAGATTGGCTTATGCTAGCCGTTTTGGAGACCTTAATCTTTTACTTAGCGATCGGGTTCACAGTAATTCCAAGTTACTTTATAATCGCACCCCAATACAGCGAGTGAGTGCAGTTGCGCCGTGGCTTACCCTAGATTCAGATCCCTATCCAACTATCGTTGACGGCAAATTGACTTGGATTGTTGATGGCTACACCACAACCAATAACTATCCAGATAGTCACCGGTTGGATTTGCGGAAAACAGTAACTGATCAGCAGCATGCTCAGGAAAATTCTAAACTTCCCGAGGAACGGCTCAACTATATTCGCAATGCAGTTAAAGCCACTGTAGATGCCTATGACGGTACGGTGACGCTTTATGCATGGGATGCCGATCCCATCTTGGAAACTTGGCGACAGGTTTTCCCTGGCGTTGTTCACGATAAGTCGGAAATGTCGGCGGATCTAATGTCGCATGTGCGTTATCCGGAGGACATTTTCAAGGTACAGCGGGAAGTTTATGGTCGTTATCATCAAACTAATCCGCATACTTGGTACAATTCGACTGACTTATGGGTAGTTCCAGAAGATCCGGTGGCAGCACGACAGTCACAAGGTGGATATAAAGAAGCATCGTATTTCTTGACGGTTCGTTGGCCTGGAGATGAGAAACCAGTATTTTCGGCAACAAGCGTGTTGGTACCAAATAATCGATCAAATCTGGCAGCCTATTTTGGGGTTGTTGCCGATGCCACAAGCCCGTCTTATGGACAGCTGAGAGTTTTGCGAATGTCTGATTCGCAGCAGATTGATGGCCCGGGGCAAAGCTTTAACGCAATGATTACCGATGCTACAGTTGCTGAACGGTTGCGGCCCTTCTTGAATCAAGGATCAGCTGCTGCTAGTTACGGGAATCTGTTGACGCTACCTTTGGGCGGGGGGTTACTCTACGTTACGCCAGTATTTACCCAGCGTGAGGGCAGCGGCGGTGCATCGTCGTATCCAGCGTTACGATTTGTAATTGTCCGATTTGGAGAACATGTGGCGATTGGAGAGACGCTACAAGAGGCTCTAGATTCAGTATTCCAAGGTGACTCTGGCGCTGATACTAAAGAAATCGATGGGCAGGCTCCGGGAGATAAGAAACCTAATGATAAGCCTACGGTTGGGGCAGAGGCAGTAAAGGCAGCGTTAGCTGAGGCGGCTACTGCATTTAGCGCCGCTGATGAGTCTTTACGTAAAGGTGATCTTGCAGAGTACCAACGGCATCAGCAGACAGCTCGTGCTGCTGTCGAAAAAGCTGCTAAAGCACAGGGATAAATAGTAGCGATTTGGGATTCCTGCAGGATGTATGTAGACTAGGTACATACCGACGCGGGATGGAGCAGCTCGGTAGCTCGCCGGGCTCATAACCCGGAGGTCACAGGTTCAAATCCTGTTCCCGCTACTTAGATAATTGAGGGTCACACTATTAGTGTGGCCCTCAATTTGTTTTAGAAATAAAAACAATAGCGTTTTTTCGCAGGCCGACTGCTCATGTTAATTGAGATGGCTTTAGACTTAATCGGCCGACGCACGTGGGATGTGACGGTGAAGGAGAAAAATATGTTCTCGCTGAAGCGTTCGCTGAAGCTAGCTGCAGCAATGTTAACGTTGATCGCTGTACTAGCTGGATGTTCGCAAGGAAGTTCAACGGCTACAGCAGCATCTCGTCTAGTACTAGGTGCTAGCGCAGAACCGACTTCAATGGATCTGCATTCAAGCGATGCGGCAGCTATTCCACAAGTTCTTCTCTACAACGTTTACGAGACTTTGGTGAAAATTGACGGTTATGGGAATATCAAACCATTGCTAGCGGCATCTTGGGACATATCCCAAGACCGTCTCACCTATACATTCCTATTACAACCATCAGCACATTTTGCTTCCGAACGTCAGGTCAAAGCTAGTGACGTCGTATGGTCGCTAACACGAGCTAAAGAGCAAGGAACCAAGGTTCAGAAAGCTCAGATGAGTGTGGTAAATACTATCGAGGCTACTGATGATTTAACCGTCAAGGTAACTCTTTCTCGCCCCAGCAATGCTTGGCTTTTTGATATCGCAGGACAAGCTGGAATCGTCATAGATTCCCAAGCAAATACTGATCTCAGTTCAACTCCAGCAGGTTCTGGCCCCTACGCTTTCTCGCAATGGCGTAAAGGCGCCAGCATCACGCTAGTTAAGAATGCATATTACTGGGGAACCCCAGCTCGTTACGACGATGTGGAGTGGCGCTACTTCTCTGATGCTGCTGCACTTAATAACGCCATGTTGTCGGGTGATCTCGACATTGTGACGAATGTGCAAGCTCCCCAAGCTTTGGGACAGTTCAATGACACTTCACGTTTTCAGGTGTTAGAAGGTACAACCAATGGCGAAGTTGTGCTTGGTTTTAACCACAAGAATCCAGTTTTAAATAATTTGAAAGTTCGCCAAGCCATTAACTTTGCTATCAATCGAAAAGGTCTTATCGATACGGTTTGGGGAGGGCGCGGTTCGCTGATTGGTTCTATGGTTCCGCCTACTGATCCCTGGTATGAAGACTTATCTAATAGCTATCCTTATGATCTGGAACAGGCCAAAAAGCTTATGGCTGAATCAGGGGTAGTTTCTCCAACATTGCGACTACGGCTACCTACCTTGGCATATGCCACAGGGGCTGGGCAATATGTTGCCTCGCAGCTTAAAGAAATTGGTATCACGGTAGTTACTGACCAGTTGGAGTTTCCGGCTCAATGGGTAGAACATGTTTTAGTCAAGAGCGATTACGATCTTACGATCGTTGCTCATGTAGAACCACGTGACATGGTTAAGTTTGCTAATTCAGATTATTACTGGCACTACGGTAATCAGGAGTTTGCTCAGTTGATTACGCAAGCTGATCAAAGTTCAGAAGGCGATTACGCTACGACGATGAAACAAGCTGCTCGAATCCTTTCCGATGATGCGGCAGCTGATTTCCTCTTTCTGCTTCCGAACTTGATCGTGAGTAAGCCGGGTATTACTGGCATTAGCAAAAATATGACCTCTACGAGCTTCGATCTGACTACAGTGGCCTCTCGCGGGTAACCTAAAAGCAATCATGCGATTAGTTAAACGAATAGGTGTGAGGCTAGCGGTTTTCGCCGCAAGCCTATTCGTCGCGTCTTTTTTAGTCTTTTGGGTATGTCAAGCACTTCCTGGTGACGTAGCTAATGTCATTTTAGGTACTAACGCTGATCCAGCGTCAGTAGCGCAATTACGCACCAAATTAGGGCTAGATCGTCCGTTCTTGCTGAGATATCTAGAATGGGCTACTGGCATGCTGACCGGAAATTTCGGACACTCTTATTTGAATTCAGCATCGGTAACTTCTCTGATAGCACCCCGACTAGCGGTGACTTTATGGTTAGTTTTTGGGGGCATGCTGGTAGCTATCATCGTGGCAGTTCCAGTTGGAATGGCAGCAGCAGTTAAACGTCGACATTGGCAAGGACAGTTACTGTCGGCACTATCACAACTGGGGATGGCTATCCCAGCATTTCTTGCGGGGATCTTGCTCGTAGTAGTTTTTGCTATTCGACTGCGGTGGTTGCCAGCAAATGGCTATGTCGATATGCGTAAAAATATTTTAGAGTGGGCCAGACATCTAGTCTTGCCGATTTTAAGCCTAGGTTTAGTACAAGGGTCAGTGCTTACTCGCTATGTACGGGCAACAACGGTAGAGATTCTTGGGGAAGATTATTTACGTACTGCCCGTGCTGTGGGCTGGCGGCTATGGCCGGCGCTACTACGCCATGGGCTACGTAATATGGCGCTTAATTTAGTGACTGTCATTGGATTGCAGCTAGCAACACTTCTTGTGGGCGCTATCGTCATCGAACAAGTTTTTCAGTTGCCTGGTCTGGGACAGTTACTTCTTACTGCAGTGACATCTCGTGATCTTGCGATCGTACAAGGTGTAGTGATGTTACTGGTGGCATCGGTACTGATTGTTAATGCACTAGTCGATATGGCATATGTTTTGATCGACCCACGTTTGCGAGCAGGAGATAAATCGTGAAACGTGCGGGACTATGGGTAGGGATTATTTTAGTTTCAGCCGTGGTGCTGATGGCAATGGTTGCTACGGTGTGGACCCCTTACGACCCAGGGCATGTTGATCCAGCGATAGCGCTACGAGCGCCTTCGGCTATCCATTGGTTAGGAACTGATCATATGGGTATCGACGTGCTTAGCCGCCTCATGATGGGGGCAAGAATATGTTTACTGACTGGAGTTATCGCAGTAGGTATCGCTGCTTGCTGCGGTGTCCCGTTGGGAATGATCGCTGGTTACCGTGGCGGTTGGATAGATGATTTACTATCTCGGGCTAACGACATCCTTTTTGCATTTCCAGCACTTTTACTGGCAATCCTATTAGCAGCAGCTTTTGGAGCATCTACAACGATTGCCATGGTAGCGATAGGTATTGCTACCATTCCAGCTTTTGCGCGAGTTGCTAGAAGCACCACTTTGCCAGTTGCACATTCAGATTTTGTGTTAGCAGCACGGGCTTCAGGAACTACTAGCGGCGGGATCTTACGGCGACATATCTTGCCTAATATCATTCCCACTATTGCAGTCCAAGCATCAGTTTCTTTTGCACTGGCTATTCTCGCTGAAGCTGGACTGTCTTATTTGGGAGTAGGTACTCCGCCTACTACGCCAACTTGGGGTCGGATGCTCTTTGATGCCCGTAACTATTTGTGGGCCAATCCAGAGTTATCGCTTTGGCCAGGTTTAGCTATTGCGTTGGCAGTTTTAGGGTTCAATCTTTTAGGTGAAGGTTTGCGCGATATTTTAGATCCTCGGCTTAAAGAGGTGCGCTGATGCTGTTGGAGATAACTGATCTATCGGTGGATTTTGGGAGACGCCGACGCACTGCTCTTGACGGTATTTCATTAACTATGTCCGCGGGGCAACGTATTGGTTTGATCGGCGAATCTGGGTCAGGTAAATCAGTAACAGCGTTAGCAATCATGGGTTTGCTTCCAGAAACTGCTCATATAACAGGTTCTATTCAGCTAGATGGTCAAGAAGTCGTGGGGGCTGCGGATAAAGATATAGCGTTACTGCGCGGTAACGTCGTATCAATGGTTTTCCAAGAACCTATGACAGCGCTAGATCCGACGATGAAGGTCGGTCGCCAAGTCGCTGAAGTATTGCGACTGCATCAAGGCGCAGCGGCTGGAGCGGCACGAGATCGAGTATTGACTATGTTGAGTAACGTAGGTTTGCGCGATGTAGAACGAGTAAGCCAGTCCTATCCGCACCAGCTTTCTGGCGGGCAACGACAACGAGTAGTTTTAGCGATGGCATTGATAAATAGTCCGCAATTAGTGATCTGTGATGAGCCAACCACAGCCTTAGATGTGACAGTACAGGCACGGGTATTAAAAGTGTTGGATAAAGCGCTAACCGATGCTGCTGCCGCATGTCTATTCATTTCGCATGATTTAGCTATCGTAAGTCACGTATGTAGTGATATTGCCGTCATGTTAGATGGAAAGATTGTTGAATACGGTAAAACTGCTCAGGTATTGGGTGATTCGCAACATCCTTACACTAAAGGTTTAGTAGCAACAGCTCGGCTGGATCAAGTGAAATCAGGGGAGCGGCTACCTGTGGTGGAAGACTTCTTTCATCGAGACCGGAGCCAGCGATGAATAAGATTTTGTATCAGGTAGATCAGGTTTCTAGGGTTTACGGCTCTGGTACTAACGCAGTTACTGGTTGTCACGATATCTCGCTAGTAGTAGCTGCTGGGGAGCGATTGGGGATAGTCGGAGAGTCTGGTTCTGGAAAGTCAACACTTATTCGGATGATGGCTGCCTTGGATCGCCCTACGCAAGGTTCTATAACTTTTGATGGTCGCGATATAACTAATCTTAAAGATCGGCAGTTGGGTTTTTTACGCAGTCGAGTGCAGATGGTTTTCCAAGATCCGCGTAGCTCGTTGAATCCTAGGATGAAAGTATCCGATATTGTCACTGAACCGTTGCGTTCACCTTTACTACGACGTCGCGACGATGTTCCGTCAGCTCCAGCAGTGAGATTACAGCAAGTCTTAGAAGCAGTAGGACTTCCTGCTGACGCTAAAGATCGATACCCACATGAGTTTTCCGGGGGACAACGGCAGCGTATTGCTATTGCGCGAGCATTAGCTCCAAAGCCTGAGGTATTGATTGCTGATGAACCAGTTTCTGCTCTAGATGTGAGCGTACGAGCTACCGTACTTAACCTGCTTGATGATCTAGTTGACGAGATGGGCCTCACACTAGTTTTTGTTTCTCACGATCTTAACGTTGTTCGTCATGTCTGTAACAGCGTCGTAGTAATGAGATATGGACAGATCGTAGAGCGTGGCACAATCGAGCAGGTATATGACAATCCGCAACAGCCTTATACCCAAGAACTACTTGCTGCAGTTCCAACCATTAAGATCTAAAAAGATCTTTTAGGGAACTGGAACTATAGGTCCGGTGTATTCCACGCCCATTAGCTGATCTGAAAGTTGCTGATGAAGTAGTCCGTTGCTAGCAAGTGCACCGCTTCCGTACGGCCCGTCAGTGCCGTCAATATCGCTAAATTGACCGCCAGCCTCTTGAACGATGATGGAACATGCTGCCATATCGTAGAGAGCTAGCTGCGGCTCACAGGCGGCGTCAATGGCTCCTTCAGCTACCAGCATGTAGCTCCAAAAATCGCCAAATCCGCGACTACGCCAGCAAGATCGCATCAGGTCGATAAACTCTTGCCCATGTCCAGAGCGAACCCATTCATTGATGTCGCTATATCCCAAGAAAGCATCACTGATTTGTGTAATATCGCTGACTTGGATAGCAGTGGCTTGAAGCAGACTCTTGCCAGTCCAGGCGCCGCCTTCTTTTGATGCCCACCAACGTCGATGTAATGCTGGTGCTGATACGACGCCAGCTACGATCTGACCATGTTCTTCTAACGCAATTAGAGTCGCCCATACTGGAACTCCTCGGGCATAGTTGTGAGTGCCATCGATAGGATCAATAATCCAGCGTCGCTGACCATGACCAGTATCTTCACCTTCTTCGCCATGAATAGCGTCACGAGTGCGGGCTTTTTTCAAAAGCGAACGAATGGACTCTTCTACTGCACGATCGGCGTCAGTAACTAGTGTCATATCTGGTTTAGTATCGATGCGTAAATCGTGTGCTTTGAAACGGCTCATAGATACCGCGTCAGCATTATCGGCTAGTAGGTGAGCCAACCGTAGATCGTCATGTAAGGCGTTCATGACAAAAGACTAGTCGTAACGTTGTTGCTCTGCCTTCAGTAAGGCACTCACGACACGCCGGAAAGAAGCAAGCCGTAATGGAGATAGTTGATCGTTAGCAGCAGCAATATCGAGTGCACATTCAGGTTCACTATCGGTATGTTGGCAACCTCGGGAACAACCATCAGTAAAACTTTCCAAATCAGTGAAAGCTTGGATGACGCTATCAGGGGTGACATGGGATAGCCCAAAGCTACGAACGCCAGGAGTATCGATAACCCAGCCGCCGTCAGGAAGCTGTAATGCGATTGCAGAGGTTGAAGTGTGTTGTCCTTTGCCTTTGTTATCCACCACGCCAGTGCTGCGGGCCGCGTCAGGAATTAGATTATTGACGAGTGTGGACTTACCGACTCCAGAATGTCCGACAAAAACACTGACGCGATCGGTGAGCTGGTTACGTAAATTTTCAGGATCTAAGTCTTCTTGGGTTACGACTATTGGGACGCCTAACGGTTCATAAGCAGCAATTAGTTCTTCAGGGCTAGCTAAATCAGCTTTTGTTAAACATAGCAGTGGACTAAGCCCAGCATCATAAGCAGCAATGAGAATGCGGTCGATCATTCCTGGCCGCGGTGGAGGATTAGTTAGCGCAGTAACAATGACAAGTTGATCAGCATTAGCTACCATCGGACGCTCAAAAGGATCGTTATCGTCAGCAGTGCGTCGTAGGACAGTTGTGCGTTCTAACACTTCAACAACGCGAGCAAGGGTTCCGGCTTTGCCAGAGGTATCACCATCAAGATGGACTACGTCACCGACGATGACAGCTTTACGACCTAGCTGACGGGCTTTAGCAGCAGTGACAATACTATCTTCGACCAGACAACGATAACGCCCCCGATCAACAGTGAGAATCCGCCCAGTGGGGCGGTCAGAATAATTGGGGCGGTCTTTTGTTCTGGGGCGGGTACGTCTTTTGGGACGGTCGAAACCGTCGTGATCATCGAAGAAAATACCAGAACGTGCCATAACAACTAAGGAAACCAGTCTTAGCTATCTTCTGCCTAGTCTAAGACGCCGTGTGGCTCATTATTCTTTTGAAAGTGATATAGATATATCAGATTGTTGTGGAATAGATGAGACAAAAGTAACGTTTTATTACCATGTCGATCACTATGTGTGACCTTGAGGTCTCTCGCACCATAGACTGGTTGACGATGATGTCCCAGATTACTGAAACGACAGCCGCTTCCGATGATCCTGAAGCGGTATTCGAACACGAAGCGATGAGTCATCTTGATGCGCTCTATGGTGCTGCTTTGCGTTATACCCGGAATAAAGCCGATGCTGAAGATCTTGTACAAGATACTTACGCTAAAGCTTTTGCACATTGGCGACAGTTTGCCCAGGGTACAAATCTCAAAGCATGGCTTTATCGAATCCTGACAAATACCTATATTTCCTCTTATCGAAAAGCTCAGCGTAGTCCGAAAACAGCAGGAGAGGGGCAAATAGAGGATTGGCAGCTTGCTGATGCTGCCTCACATGATGCTATTGGTTTGAGGTCTGCTGAGATTGAGGCATTAGAAGCAATGCCCTCGCAAGTTGTTAAAGATGCGTTGGAGGCATTGCCGTCGGATTACCGAATGGTAGTGCTGCTAGCTGATGTTGAAGGCTTTAAATATAAAGAGATTGCAGACATTATGGATACCCCTATCGGGACGGTAATGTCTCGGCTTAACCGAGGACGCACGCAACTGAGAGAAGCTCTTGCTGAACATGCTGCTGCGCAAGGGATTGGGGTATCGCGATGAATGACGATCAAGACCCTTGTCTAAAAGCAGCTGCTTTAATGCACGCTTTCATGGATGCAGAGTTAGACGAAGCAACAGCCGAGATAGTTCGATATCACTTAGATGCTTGTGAGTCCTGTCTAGATGGCTATGACCTTGAAGTCATTGTGCGCGATACCATTCAGCGGTGCTGCAAAGAAGAGGCCCCAGATAGTTTGCGGCAACGAATCGTCTCCTTGCGTATTAGGAGAAACTAGTTTTCCGTAGAGAAAAAGCCCCTGCATTGTGCAGGGGCTTTACTCGTATAAGGCTTTTTTGTCCGGCCTCAGGCGTTAGGGCGCTTGCCGTGGTTCGCGCTCTTCTTCCTGCGGTCGCGGCGACGACGGCCACCCTTACCCATAATGGGACTCCTCGCTGGATTTGTGACAGCTCACCTGTTGGCGAACCGTTATCTCATATTCTGCCGTACAAGCCGGCATCGCCACAAACCGCTAGGATCTTCACATGTCCGTGGCTTCCGATATTGATCACCGCTCCGAGCTTAGTCGTAGTGATCGCGACTATCTTGTGAGTCTTGTAGACAGCTGGCACCTGCTGGCTGATCTGAGTTTTTCTGATCTGATTTTGTGGGTGCCAGATGCTGATGACAACGTTTTTTGGGCGGTAGCTCAGATTCGTCCTGCTACCGGTCCAACTGCCTTGGAATCTGATGTAATAGGTGACAGCATCGCCTACGATCCAGACCATTTAGTTACTGAAGCCTATCTATCGGAACAAATTTGTAGCACTAGCGACGGAAAACTGGGGGCAGGGATTCCCGTAGACGTACATGCGGTTCCGATCGTGAGACATGGTAGCTGTATCGGAATCGTGGAGCGTCACACAAACCGAATGGGGGTACGGGCACCGGGAGCTTTGGAAGATGCTTACCTTGAAGTGGCAGATATTCTCTCGCAAATGCTATGGCAAGGGGATTTTCCTTTCGGTCCAGTCGATGATGAGCCGGCGATAACTCCGCGAGTAGGCGACGGTATGATTCGTCTAACTTTGCAAGGAAAAGTTACCTACGTCAGCCCTAATGCGCTGACCGCCTACCGGCATATGGGACTTTCTGGGGATCTAGAGGGCGAAAATTTCTACGAGGTAACTCGCTCGTTGCTAGCCTCATCATCGCGAGAACCAGTTGATTCGCTGGGGCTGCATGAGGCTATCCCATCATCAATCATGGATATCGAAAATAAGAAGGCAAGTTTACGGCTACGGATTTTGCCGTTACGTGAAGATGGAGTTCGAGTAGGCACGATTGCCTTGTGCCGGGACACTACAGAATTACGTTCCCGAGAGCGGGAACTGGTCACTAAAGATGCCACTATTCGAGAGATACATCATCGAGTAAAAAATAATTTGCAGACAGTTGCGGCGCTATTGCGTCTGCAAGCACGACGTATTACTTCACCAGACGCCAAAGTAGCTTTAGAGCAGGCGATGGCGCGCGTAGCTGCTATTGCGGTGGTTCATGAGATTTTGTCGCAAGCGTACGACGATGTAGTGGCTTTTGATAGTATCTGTGATCGGATTCTTTCAATGGTGGGTGCTGTTGCTAGTACTAATGGCACAGTTCATGCCCGACGAGAAGGTTCTTTTGAGCAGATTCCAGGTGATGTTGCCACGCACTTGGCGTTAGTGGTTACTGAGCTATGCCAAAATGCGGTCGAACATGGGTTGCGTTCTGGCGGGGGAGAAGTTGTGGTGCGCCCAATCCGTAATGCTGGAGCCCTTGTCGTAGAGGTACACGATAACGGTTCAGGTATTCCAGAAGGTTTCGAGATCGGAAGTAGCAGTAGCTTGGGGCTTTCGATCGTACAAACCTTGGTAACAGACCTGAAAGGGACCTTTGAACTGTCTGCGCACGCTGACGATACGCCAGGAAGCGTAGCTCGGGTCTCAATTCCTGCAGAACCACTAGTTATTACTGAGTTATCTTCATTGCAGTGAGCACAAAAGTTGAGGTGGGAAAGCCGATTAAGAACTTTCCCACCTCAACTTATTAAGAGGTAACTCTTTAGGAGTTGCGTAGGCGGTTACGCGCATTGCGACGTTTAAGCGCACGACGTTCGTCTTCGCTCATGCCACCCCACACGCCATAATCTTGGCCAGCGTCAAGGGCCCAAGCGAGACACTTTTCATGCACACCGCAGCGCGCGCACACCTTTTTGGCTTCCTCTGCTTGTAGGAGTGCAGGGCCGGTATTGCCAATGGGGAAGAACAGCTCGGGATCTTCATCCAGACAAGCCGACTGGTGGCGCCAGTCCATGAGGCGTAGCTCCTTCTTTTGTCTTGCTGCTACAGGCGTGGTACATAGCCACAGAAGTGGCTTACCCGTAGGTGAGAGATTAGTAAGTTAAAAAGAGACGCCCGGAGGATTTATTGATCCGACCCCGACGCCTCTTTAGATTCTACGCCTAGATGTGGGTGTCGTAAAGAGTTTTCGTTATTAAAACTTCAACTAATTTTTAGAAACGTTGTCTATCGTGGGCAGGTGCTGCCTGTTCGGTAGTGAACTTGGCTAGGCAGATGCCTAGATTATCGGCATTCAGATAGGTGTGGCATCTCTGAACTCTTGCGAACAGCTTCACGTTCGGCTGCACCGATGCTTAGCCAAGTCCAAGTCTCGCCCAGTGTAACCGGAGTAGTAATTTCAGTCCACGAAAGTGTTTTGAGGTCAAAAAGTATGCTAAAAGTCTGTTGATTGAAGATGATGAAATCATTATTCATAGAGGGGTAAGAATCCCATTGCTTTACCTTAGGGTTTTGTAGCGAGATGGTCTCATGTTTTTCATCTGGCCAAGAGATTTTTGCAGTATCAGTTCCATTGTCACCGCCTTGGGATGTGACTATAATTCCATCACTATTACTCTTTATAGAGTTGAAAGGCCAAGCAGATTTTACTCGATCGGGAACCTCTTCTAGCGCTCCGGTAGTCATATTTAGTGCGTAAGGCTTGTCTTTGGCTTGGCTGTCTTCAGAGTATTGTGCGCCAAGAATTATATCCCCCAAGGTGGTATAGCTGTCACTTGTATGTTTTATTAAGATAGTGCTTTCTTTTGTTTCTAAATTTATTTTTTCCAAATCGATGTATTGTCGTAATAGTTATACTCTGTTTTATTTTTATTTTCTTCGGAAGTCATCCATAAGACAGAATCTTTTGTAAGGAGCGGAGCGGTCATGGGGGATGCTAATTCTCTGCCATCGCTATCGATAGGACTACGGTCTATGCGTTTAGCTCCATCGTTTTTGGACCACAGGAGCAGTTCTACTGGCGACCAGAGATTGTCTCCCATTCGATGAACAATGGCTACTCTATCGTCATTGATCGCCGCGCCGGGTATAGCATCCCAGCCTTCGATTGTGAATAGCTTTTCTCGGGTTCCATCTTTTTTAGTAAGATACACCCCTCTATTTTCTTGAAAGAACTTATCTGTTTGGATGCGATCTCCAGCTATATCAAATACAGTATGCAAAATATCGCTAGTATCTAGCCCCTGATCGGAAATAAGATTTTTCCATGCCTCGGGGGTCTCGACTTCACATAATGTTTTTAATGATGCTTTTTGGGTAGGGGTTTGGCTAGGGTTATCGGCTGAAGAATTATTGTTACATGCCGATAATGCAAGTACTGGAATTATTAGTAAAACTATTTTTGTAGAGTAGTTCTTCATGATTACTCCTTGCTGGAACCCTAATTTATAGGGGTGAGGAAATCTCACGGCATATCGAGTTATCGCTGATTGATAAATCAAACTAGTCGTGAACTCTTTACGCCTAAGAGTAGATCCAGCAAGGAAGTAATTGTCAATAGCTAATATAAATCGTTACTTACTTGTTATCTCAGTCTTCATCGTCATCAAGACGGGCTAGCCAAGTAGCTAATCTTTCCACTGGAACCTCAAATTCTGGATTGAGATCAACAAAAGTACGTAGTTGTTCTGCCAGCCATTCGAAGGTGACTTCTTCATCGCCGCGTCGTTTTTCCAATTCTTCAATACCACGGTCTGTGAAATACATAATGCCTATTCCTTAGGAAGTAAAAGCAGATCTGAGTAATGCATCTTGTTGTTCGGTATGAACATGATGAGATCCTACCGAAGGAGCTGAAGCTCTAGGGCGGGAAATTAACGTCATATTCAACTGATACTCAGGCATGACATCGTGTAAAGCCCGAGGTAAATTGAGAGCCATAAATGGCCAAGCTCCCTGATTAGCCGGCTCATCTTGTACCCACCGGACATCAGAGATGTGAGGGAACTTAGCAAGTTCAGTAGCCAACTCTTCGGTCGGTAACGGGTACAGACGTTCTATGCTAATGATCGCTACTTTTTGATCTAGTCCTAGATCAGCGCGCATCTGAAGCAAATCCCACCGGATCTTACCTGAACAAAGAATAATGCGCTCTACTGTGCGAGGATCAGTAATAGTGCTATCTCCAAAAGCTGGATGCCAACTATCGTTAGTGAAATCCTGCGGCATAGATACAGCTATTTTATTACGCAGCATTGATTTAGGAGTAGCAATAACAACCGGACGATGCCAATTAACGTAGGCATGAGTGCGTAGTAAATGGAAATAAGAAGCAGGGGTAGAAGGCTGATTAACCGCGAGAGCTCCTTCGCTACACAGTTGCAGCCAACGTTCTAAGCGAGCTGAACTGTGGTCAGGACCTTGTCCTTCTAGTCCATGCGGAAGTAGTAATACGATACCCGAGTTCTGTCCCCACTTTGCTTTGCCAGAAGCAATAAACTCATCACTAATAGTTTGAGCGCCATTAGCAAAATCACCGAATTGAGCTTCCCAGAGCACAATCGCATCTGGGCGGGCAACCGAATAACCGTACTCAAAACCCATAGCGGCATATTCGCTAAGTAAAGAGTCATAAACTTCAAAACTAGCTTGATCCTCAGTGATATGAGCAAAAGGTATCCATGCCTCGCCGGTACAGCGATCTAACGCAGCTGCGAAACGTTGCGAGAAAGTTCCGCGTCGAGCATCTTGTCCAGTCAAACGTACTGGCCGGCCTTCCATAGCTAGCGATCCTAACGCCAATAACTCGGCGGTAGCCCAGTCGATAGGGCCGTTAAGAATCGCTTGTGCACGACGCTCTAACTGTGGTCGCATCTTGGGATGAATGGCAAAATCATTCGGGAATCGTACCTGAGCTGCTGCTAGTGCATTCATGGTTTCTTGCGTGATAGCAGTTTTACCAGGTCCAGCTTTCTTCTCTGGATAGTAGGGGACTCTCATATAGGAATCCCCCTCTGAACCAGCTTGGATCTGAGAGCGTTCTGAAAATACCTTTTCTAGCCGCTGACGGAAACGCTGCTCTTGCTCATTAGCTTCATCGACTGAAAGGTCACCTCGACCGATCAAAGAGTCAGTGTAGATACTACGAACACTGTGTTTGGCTTCAATCAGGTCATACATTTTAGGTTGTGTGAAGCTAGGGTCATCGCCTTCATTATGTCCACGACGTCGGTAACAAACCAGATCGATTACTACATCACGATGGAAGGTTTGACGATAATCAAAAGCTAGTTTTGCGATCCGGGCAACAGCTTCTGGCTGATCGCCATTGACATGGAAAACTGGGGCATCGATGGCTTTTGCCACATCAGTGCAGTAAGTAGAGCTGCGAGCATCTAGCGGACTGGTAGTAAAACCTACTTGATTGTTGATAACAACATGAATAGTTCCGCCAGTTTGATAGGCACGTAATCTACTCATTTGGAGTGTTTCAAAGTTCACTCCCTGCCCGCTAAAGGATGCGTCGCCATGTAATAGCAGCGGCAGTACCGGAAAATCGTCGCGAGCTAAACGATCTTGTTTAGCGCGTGCGATACCTTCCACTACTGGGTTTACTGCTTCTAAATGGCTGGGGTTAGCCGCAACAGAGGCTCTGATCCGGTTCCCCGATGGAGAAACAAACTCACCTTCAGCTCCGAGATGATATTTCACATCGCCAGTACCTTCAAAGTGAAGTGTTTCTTCAAATTCACAAAAAACTTGGGCGTAGGATTTTCCGACAATATTAGTTAAAACACTGAGACGGCCCCGATGTGGCATACCAATACATACTTCATCGAGGTTAGCGTCGGCAGCTTCTTGGCAGATTTCGTCAAGACAGACGATGGCAGATTCGCCGCCTTCGAGAGAGAAACGTTTCTGTCCCACAAATTTTGTTTGTAGGAAGGTTTCAAAAATTTCAGCTTCGTTAAGACGGTCAAGAATGTGGAGTTGCTCTTCACGCGCCATTTTAGGAGTGGGATGTTCCACTCGATCCTGAATCCAAGTGCGCTGTTTTACGTCAGGAATATGCATATATTCGACGGTGTCAAAGCGACAATACGCGTCACGTAAAATTTCTAGGATCTCGCGGAGCTTCAAGAACGGACGATTGTGGTGACCGAATGTTCCAGTAGCAAAAACACGGTCTAGATCCCAAATAGTTAAACCATGGGCTTCTAAATCTAGTTCAGCATAGTGACGACGTCGATAAGCCAGTGGATCTACGGCTGCGGCAAGATGTCCAAAGCAGCGATAGGAATCAATGAGGGTAAGTACTCGAGATTGTTTGGAAATAGAGTCTTCGTGACGGTCTTGGCTGTCGGTAGCCCATCGCATCGGTTGATAGGGAATTCGGAGACTTTCGTAAATATCGTCGTAGAAGTTATCTGCGCCTAAGAGTAGTTCATGAAGGCGTCGCAAGAACTCGCCAGATTGAGCTCCTTGGATAACACGATGGTCATAAGTTGAGGTGAAAGTTGTGATTTTAGAGATAGCCATATCATCTAGTCGCTCAGGGTTTGTTCCCTGAAACTCGGCGGGATAGTCGATATTGCCTACCCCCAGAATCATTGATTGGCCATTCATAAGGCGAGCCATGGAATGGTTAGTTCCCAGCCCACCAGGGTTAGTGATAGAAGCAGTAGTTCCGGAAAAATCATCGACAGTTAGTGAATTAGTGCGCCCTTTAGCCACTAGATTTTCGTAGGCATCCCAAAATTGGGAGAAGTCCATACTTCCAGCATCTTTGATATTAGGAACAACAAGATTCCGGGTGCCGTCGGGACGTTTTACATCGATCGCTAGCCCTAAATTGATGACATTAGATTCGACGAGAATTGCTTTATTATCTTCTTCGGTGAACGTATTGTTCATCGTTGGTACGGACTTGATTGCTTGCACCATGGCGTAGGCAATCAAGTGAGTAAAACTAAGTTTTCCACCGCGGTGGCGTGCTAAGTGATTATTAATATCGGTTCGAGTTTCGATAACGAGCTTCATTGGGATAGCACGAACCGTTGTTGCAGTTGGAACTGAAATTGATGCTTCCATATTCCGGGCGGCTCGCATGGTAGCTCCGCGTAAGACAGTACGTCGAGGCACTGGTTTTTCTACGACGACTGGCTCAGCTGGAATTGGTATAGCTGGAATCAAAGTTGGTTCAGTAAGCACTGGTGTAGCGGGAATAGTTGAATCTATATGAACTGGCGTATCGGTATTAGGGATTTCTGTCAGATCAAGATTAATTGCAGCTGGGGGAGAGAGTGGTTCAGAAGTTGCTGGTGGAGTCGTATCTTGGTTCTGAAAGAAATCTATCCACTTTTGGTCAAGAGTTGTCGGATCAAGAAGGTAACGCTCATACATATCATTTATGAGCCAATCATTTGCACCAAAATCATCAATAGGGCTGTTGTCATGGGTCACGGTGCCTTCTTCCGGATGCGGTGAAAACTATCTTGATGTCTTATTAAATCATCTTAATGACTGAACAGAGCTAGCAGCGATCTGGTCACTATCTGGGTGATTATCTTTTGCGGTATAAGTGAAAGCAACCCAACACAGCCAAATGGTCCATAGCAGCAGCGTGATATTTCGTGCTACGAGAATACCTGTTGCTAAGACAGTTCCTCGAGGAGTCTGTACCAAAGTGTCATACATGAATGGGTAAATTAGCTGGGTTCCCAGTGCAATAGCCAGCGATACGATAGCCAAAGAGCGAATCTGGCGATTTTGTTTAGGTGGTTGCAATAGTAAAACTGCTAGTGGACCAGCTAGCCAGATGATGTATTGCGGTGACAGCGTCTTATTTGTCACGATCATAATGGCAACAATAGCGAGCATAACTATTCCAATAGCAGCATCACTGGGATTAGAGATATGCCAGATACGCCAACACAGCACACCGATGACTACCATGCCTAGCACAGTAAATAGGGTAGCTAAGGTTAGGCAGAGTTTGGTGCCAGGGCCAGTTATTTCAAAAGCGTTATATTGGCTAAGAAATACCTCCCAGTGGTTATGGGGGCTATAAGTTCTTAGAGTCATTAGTGGAGTTGCAGCTAGCGATTCAACTTGCAAGCCACGGGATTTTTGCCATGTTAATGGACTAATGAGGCGACTCCAGCCACCAAAAATGAGACTCAAAAAAGCTAGTCCAAAGCCGACAATAGCAAACCAAGATAGGCTATGGCGACGCTCTTTTTTCGCTGCTGCCAGTGGAGCAATAAGTAGCGCTGGCCATAATTTAGTTGCGGCTCCTAACCCTACTAGTGCTCCAGCAATACGCGGATAGCGACGTAGCAATAAGATTCCGCCACCAGCAAGAACTGCTGGTAATAGATCAAAACGAAAGAAAAGTAGCGGCCCTACCAGTGGAACGAAAAGAATCCAAAAGAACAGTGCGGAACGACGTCTACTTCCACCATGTCGCCATAGTAGAAAAGCAAATATGGCATCTAGGAGTGCCATACTGATTGCGAAAAAGTAAGCATATTCTGCCCAACCACCGCCGCTTATCCAGCGAAGTGATGCTAGCCCCCAAACCACAGGTGTGGGGTATTCGGGCATTACACTAGCGATGCCATCGCTAGGAAGTCTGCCAGTATGAGTCCAGTAGTATCCAACATCACCAATGATGAAAGTTACTCGGTATCGCCATACTGCGACCATAGCTGCTCTAGTTAGTAGGAAAGCAGCGCACCAGAACCAGGCTTGGTGTGTGACCGTACGAAAATAATTTTTCATGAACTAAACCTGATACGTTTCACAAACCCTGTTACTAAAAAGGCAAAGAATCCCAAAAAGATCACATTACGTGCTACTAGACATAAAGAAATAAGAGTAGTAGTTACGCCAGAGTCGTGAATTAGATAGTCGTAGCAGAGCGGATAAACCACCGCAGTTAGTGCAGTAACAACTAAGAAGATGGCAGCGAGCGCTCCAGCGCTACTAGTGCGTAGCTTGAGATTTACCGAATCAGCTGGTGCTACTGCAAGAACTGCAGCAATTAAGCCTCCTAGCCAAAGTAAATACTGTGGTGAAAAAGTTTTATTGCCAATAATCATTACAGTTGCAGCTATCAGCATAAGTAGTCCGGTAGCAGTGATATCTGTAGCGGCAGAAGAACGCCACCACCAAATGCAGAGAGTTAGGACTCCTAGTACGAGAAGCTTAGTAGCGGTATCGGCTGCCAATACCCAAGCCCCAACACCTGACCCGAAGATCTCAAATGCTTGGTAGCGAGATTGCTCTACATAAAAACTTGGATCAAAAATACGTTGAATAACTGGGACGTTCGCCCATACTGATTCAATCTGTAAGCCACGATCTTTTTGCCAAGTCAGTGGAGAGATGAGTCTAGACCAGCCTCCCCAGATCAAGCTCAGGAGCGCTAAGCCGCCACCTACTCCCCAGAATCCTAGGGTTGCTGGTTTTCGATTTTGGCGACGTCCTAACAATGCTAGCCACAGCAAAGCTGGCCATAGTTTGGTTGCTGCTCCGATACCAATGAGTGCTCCAGCCCAAGCTGGGCGCTTAGATGCAATCAAAAGTAAAGCTCCACCAGCAAGAACTGCTGGGATCATATCGAAGCGTAAGTATGCCGTCGGCGACATTAGAAGAGTGAAACCGATCCAAAATAGTACTGCCCAAGGATGCTTTTGGGAACCAGATTTTTGCCAGCGACGCCACAATGCAACAGTGAAAATAGCATCTAGCAGCAACATGAAGAAAATAAAAACAAATAGAAAAATGCGCTGATACCCAAAACTAAACAGGTGCGGAATCTGTAATACCCAGATAACTGGGGTGGGATATTCGATAAGAGTATGAGCCCCTACTTCACTCATGCGTTCCAAGGAACGGAAGTAGTAGAAAACATCACCTTGTACGCCCGGAGCAATACATAGCCAGAGTGTGATTACGAGAGTCTTAGGGAGCGCCCAAGCTAAGGCTAGATATTTTTTGCTCCACGTAAAATTAGATGTTTTAGACACCTGACTCATGCTCTCCTCATCCTGCTTTGGGAGGGCCCGCGAGCTGCGCACCCGGGTTTGTATCATCAAGGTGGCGCCCCCGAGAGGATTCGAACCTCTGCTCCCGCCTCCGGAGGGCGGTGCTCTATCCCCTGAGCTACGGGGGCCAATTGTGTTGACCTGAGATAAGCCTAGCAGGACTTTGCTAGTAGATGCAGCCTTAGGTGTAAGTAAGGCTAATTATGTATCCGATATGACCATAGTGTTATCATGGTTCTTGTCCGATGCAGTTACTTAGCATCAAGTACATATATTTAGGTCAGCACCTTTAAGTCTTTATTAAAGGATCTACGCGTGACCGCCGCCTATCTTTACTAAGTAAAACGGCGTCGACGAGTAAAAGCAGACCTAAGTCCCTATTCATTAACCCTCGCGTGCAGGGACTCCAGCACGTTTCCGGTCTTAGGACCGCATTGGAAGGATCTTTGTGACCGATACAACTCCGGCTTTGGCCCTCGAAGGCATGCTCCTGCCGCAGCTCAAGCAGATTGCTGGCGGTATGGGGATTAAGGGAGCTGGCGCAATGCGTAAAAGCGCATTGATCGACGCTATCCGCTCGCAGCAGCGCGTTTCGTCTGCATATAGTGAAAAAGCAGCAACTAAAGAGCCTGCTGCAACAAGGCGTCCTCGATCTGAACGTATTGATCGTCGTTCGCAGACGGTGACCGAGGTTGTCGCTGCTGAGAGTACTACTCAAATGGTTGCTGCTATTACTGATTCAGTTGAAACGACAACGCAATCCTATGTTTCGCGGGAACCACGAGAGCGTCGCTCATCGCGCTATCAGCGGACTGAACGGACAGAACGTGCTGATCGCACCGAACGTACTGACGGTGAAGAAACCAGTCGTGACGATGTCGCTACTCGGCTAGAGGCGTTAGATTCTGGCGATTCGATGGAGCAGTCCGTCGATACCAGACGTACCTATAACCGTCGGGATAATAAGCCGCGTACCAATGATGATCCACAGCCACAATCAGCGCAGACTACGCGGTACAACAATAATCAGGGCACAACTCAGCAACGGCAGCAGCCGCATTGGGATGAGGAAGAGCGTCGTAACCGTCGTCGGGAGCGTAATCGCCGGAATCGTCGTAGCCGTACTGGTTTCGGGGTTGACGGCGATCCCATGGTTGCAGAGGATGACGTTTTAGTAGAGATTTCGGGAATCGTTGATATTCGCGATCAATACATTTTTATCCGTACTTCCGGATATTTACCTTCGCCAGAGGATGCCTATGTTGCGGTGAACTTGGCAAAGAAGTTTGGGCTGCGTAAAGGCGACGTCATTACAGGTGCGATTCGTTCTCCACGAGAAGGGGAGCGACGCGAAAAGTTTGCACCTTTAGTACGGATCGACACAGTAAATGGTGGCGAACCAGAGAAGATGAAAACTCGTCCAGAGTTTGCGAAGTTAACTCCGTTATACCCGCAGGAGCGGTTGCGTTTAGAGACAACGCAAAACAATATGACTGGACGTATTATCGATCTAGTTGCTCCGGTAGGTAAGGGACAGCGTGGCTTGATCGTGTCGCCGCCTAAAGCGGGTAAGACGATGGTCATGCAAAGCATTGCTAATGCAATTGCAGTTAATAATCCTGAAGTTCATTTGATGGTAGTTCTTGTCGATGAACGTCCAGAAGAAGTAACTGATTTCCAGCGTTCGGTAGCTGGTGAAGTTATTGCTTCTACCTTTGATCGTCCAGCTGCTGATCATACGATTGTGGCCGAACTCGCCATCGAACGTGCTAAGCGTTTAGTTGAATTAGGGCATGACGTTGTGGTGCTTCTTGATGGTATTACTCGTCTAGGGCGTGCCTACAATCAGTCTGCTCCAGCATCTGGTCGCATCATGTCCGGTGGTGTAGATGCTTCGGCACTTTATCCGCCTAAGAAGTTCTTCGGTGCGGCTCGTAATATCGAAAATGGTGGATCACTCACTATTTTGGCTACGGCTTTGATCGAAACTGGCTCGAGGATGGATGAAGTTATCTTCGAGGAGTTCAAGGGCACTGGCAATATGGAATTGCGTCTACGTCGCGAACTAGCCGATAAGCGTATTTTCCCGGCTATTGATGTTGATGCTTCAGGTACTCGTCGTGAAGATTTGTTGCTAGGTAGAGAAGAACTGGCAATTATCTGGAAGCTACGACGAGTGCTATCAGGTATGGATGATCAGCCAGCTTTGGAAATGTTGCTTCGTCAAATGCGTAAGACTGGATCTAATCCAGAATTCCTAGTTCAGATATCGAAGACGACTCCGGGCGCGGAGTAACTGGCTTTGGACCGGTAGCACATGGCATAATGTTCTGTGCTGCCGGTTCACCCAACTCCGGGACCCGGCTACAAACTTAGGAGATCATCATGAAGCAGGGTATTCATCCTGAATACGTAGAGACCACAGTGTCCTGCACCTGTGGCAATACGTTCACGACTCACAGCACTGCAAAGAACGGCGTTATGCGCGCCGATGTTTGCTCACAGTGCCACCCGTTCTACACCGGTAAGCAGAAGATTCTTGATACGGGCGGTCGCGTTGCTCGCTTTGAGAAGCGTTACGGCAAGTCCGGCAACTAACGTGTCTACAGCGCCGGGTGCAGGTCAGTTGACTTGCCCCGGCGTTGTTATTTCCTATCTAAAGTAATAATCGAGGAGATGTCGGTGTTTGAGAGCGCTGCACCACTGCGAGAAGAATTCGCAGAGCTAGAGAAGTCGATGGCAGATGCTGCCACCCATGCTGATCCAGCTAAAGCCAAGAAAATTGGTCGTCGCTACGCTGAACTGACCCCGATCGTCAAAGCTTTGGCTGAATATGATCATTTAGTTGATGATATTGATACAGCTCGCGAATTAGCAGAGGTAGATCCAGTTTTTGCTGATGAGATCCCCGCTATGGAGGCCCGCCTTGGTGACGTAACAGCTTTGCTGACACGACTATTAGCACCTCGTGACCCTAACGATTCACAAGACGCTATCTTGGAAATTAAATCTGGTGAAGGCGGTGAGGAATCAGCGTTATTTGCTGGAGACCTCCTCAACATGTACACCCGATACGCTGAGTCTCGCGGCTGGAAAGTTGAAACTATTGACGCCCAGGATACTGACTTGGGTGGATATAAGTCGGTTACGGTAGCTGTCAAAGCTTCGGGAACCGCAGATCCTGACAATATGCCCTATGCCGTTCTTAAGTTTGAAGGTGGCGTACATCGAGTCCAGCGAGTACCGGTGACTGAAACACAGGGTCGTATTCACACTTCGGCAGCTGGAGTTCTGGTTATGCCTGATGTTGAAGCTGACGATGTTGCTATCGACGAAAAAGATTTACGTATTGACGTCTATCGTGCCTCTGGCAAAGGTGGACAGGGCGTTAACACTACTGACTCGGCAGTGCGTATTACTCATATTCCTACGGGCGTTGTCGTAACCTGCCAGACCGAGCGATCCCAGCTACAAAACAAAGATTCTGCGATGCGAGTACTACGATCTCGACTGATTGCGCATGCGGAAGAACAAGCGGCTGCTGACGCATCTGCTGCTCGTAAATCTCAGGTACGTACTGTGGACCGCTCTGAACGTATTCGTACCTATAACTTCCCCGAGAACCGAATTGCCGATCATCGAATTGGCTTCAAAGCCTACAATTTAGATCAAGTTCTAACCGGAGATATGACAGCAGTAATTACTGCCTTGCAGGAAGCCGATTTAGCGGAGCGGCTTTCTAACGTTGGTTCCTAAATGACATTGCTAGCTGATCTTAGAGCGGCTGGGGCTGATCGTAGCTCAGACCGTCTCTATGAAGTTTTTACCACTTGGTGTACTAAAAATGGGGTAACTCTCTATCCGCACCAAGATGAAGCAATCCTTGAAATCTTGTCAGGTAGCAATGTCATCGTGACGACTCCGACGGGGTCAGGAAAATCTTTAATTGCGTTAGCTGCCCATTTTCAAGCAGTAGCTACAGGGGGAGTGAGTTTCTATACCGCTCCAATTAAAGCTTTAGTAAGTGAAAAGTTTTTTGATCTATGCCAGACCTTTGGTGCCGATAATGTGGGCATGGTTACTGGGGATGCCTCGGTCAATGCGGATGCTCCTATCATTTGCTGTACTGCAGAGATCTTGGCCAATATTGCGCTGCGCGAAGGTGATCAAGCTGATGTGACTAGCGTAGTTGCTGATGAATATCACTTTGTTGCCGATGCTGATCGGGGTTGGGCTTGGCAGGTAGGGGTTACTGAATTACCTCAAGCACAGCATATTTTGATGAGCGCTACTTTAGGTGATGTTTCGCAACTGCAGCGTGACCTGACCCGACGTACTAAAAGAGCTACTGCCATCGTAGCTGATGCTGTTAGGCCGGTTCCGCTGACTTATCGCTGGGCAATGACTTCGATCCACGAGACAATCGAAGAGATAGTGCAAGGGGGGCAAGCCCCAGTTTATGTGGTTCATGCTACCCAAGGCGCGGCATTGGAGCGAGCACAGGCGCTCTTGTCGATTTCGATAGTTAGTAAAACAGAAAAAGCTGAAATCCTAGCAGCATTAGGACATTTTCGGTTTGCGCCAGGGTTTGGTCAGACACTACAAAAGTTAGTGAAATCAGGTATTGGCGTCCACCATGCAGGGATGCTACCTCGTTATCGTCGGTTGGTTGAGACATTAGCACAAAAGGGGTTACTTAAAGTTATTTGTGGCACTGATACTTTGGGGGTGGGAATTAATGTTCCTATCAGAACAGTGCTATTTACTGCTCTTACCAAGTTTGACGGACGACGTATGCGTACCTTGCGTAGCCGAGAGTTTCATCAAATTGCGGGCAGGGCTGGTAGAGCAGGTTTCGACACCATTGGTTATGTGGTGGCGCAGGCTCCCGAACATGTAGTAGAAAATGCTCGGGCATTGGCTAAAGCTGGCGATGACCCCAAAAAACAGCGAAAAATACAACGCAAAAAGCCTCCAGAGGGTTTTATTAATTACTCTGAAGAAACTTTTGAAAAGCTGATTGCCTCGGTTCCTGAAACATTGCAGCCGCGTATGAAAATGACTAATGCCATGCTGCTGAATTTATTAGAACGAGGCGACGATACTGCTCAATCAGTAGTCCATCTTATTGAAGAGTCAGTTCCAGATGAGGGAACTCGACGTCGGCTAAAGCGTCGCGCAGTATCTTTGGGGCGTTCGCTGATACAAGCTGGTGTGGTTGTTAGACTTCCGGAACAAGAATCAACGGGTCGCCGCTATGAGATTGCTGTTGATTTACAAGATAATTTTGCTCTAAATCAGCCGCTTTCAGCTTTTGCAATGGCTGCCTTAGAACTATTAGATGAGACTTCTCCAACTTATGGTTTAGACGTTATTAGCGTTATTGAAGCAACATTGGAAGATCCGATGCAGATCCTAGTGCAGCAGCAATTTCAGGCTAGAGGAGAAGCTGTTGCTCAGATGAAAACAGATGGATATGACTACGAAGAACGTATGTCTGCGGTGGAAGAAATTCTATGGCCGCAACCATTAGCTGAAATACTTAATGCTGCTTATGAAACTTATGCCTCAGCTCATCCTTGGGTTTTGGAAGCTCGACTATCTCCTAAATCCTTAGTGCGAGATATGATCGAAAAAGCGATGTCCTTTGGTGAATTTGTGGCTTTCTATAAAGTACAACGAGCTGAAGGGCTGGTACTGCGGTATTTATCTGATGCTTATCGGGCATTACGACAAACTGTTCCAGAATCTCGAGTAACCCCCGAGCTGGAGGATCTTATCGAATGGCTAGGTGAAGTTATTCGGCTAACTGATTCATCACTACTTGATGAATGGGAAGCATTAACTAATCCAGATACTAATATTCAAGATAAATTAGCGGCATTAGCCAGTAGTAATGGAAATCTTCGATTAGTAACAGGAAATCAGCGAGTTTTCCAAGTGATGATTCGTAACGCAATGTTCCGACACGTCGAGTTGATGGCAGGCGATCGCGTCCAAGAATTAGCAGAACTTGATGCTCGTGATCCATCTACAGTGATGGACTATAACGCTTGGGATCAAGCTTTAGGGCAGTACTGGGATGAACATGATGAAATTTCTTGTGCAGCTGATGCTCGTGGGTCACAGCTATTTCATATTGAGCAATCGCGACCAAAGCAACCTAGAATTTGGCAAGTTAAGCAGATTATTGATGACCCGGAGCAAAATCATGACTGGCAGTTACACGCTAGCGTCGATTTAGATGCCTGCGATGAGGCTGGAGAATTGATATTGCATATGGAGTCCTTTACACGAGTTGACCGATAAAATAATTAGCATGGATACCCGATTACCGCGCCACGAATATGCCATCTTGCTAGAGGCTGTTGTAGGGGAGCAGCGTGCTCGTAGAAGTGATTTGTTATCTGATGATGAACAAGCTCGGCTTGACGAACTGGTGATCCGACGGTTAGCAGGTGAGCCATTGCAGCATCTCACCGGATTAGCTTGGTTTCGATATGAGACGCTATCGGTGGGTCCGGGAGTTTTTATTCCTCGTCCAGAAACTGAACTATTGGCTGGATGGGTTGTTGAGAAACTACACCAGCGTCAAGAGCCAGGCTGCGTCGTCGAGCTATGTGCTGGATCAGGAGCTATTTCGGCAGCAATATATCGGGAAGCTCCGGGGCATCGGCAGTATGCGGTAGAAATTAGTGCAGATGCTTTTACCTGGCTAGCAAAAAACCTTCAGCACACTTCAGTACAGTTGGTTGCCGCTGATATGGCAGAAGCCCTAACTGAGTTAGATGGCACGGTTGATGTAGTCGTAGTTAATCCGCCATATGTTCCATCAGGGGTATGTGATGAATTACCTATTGATGTACGTGATTATGATCCGCATCTAGCGCTTTTTTCTGGTGCTGATGGTCTAGACGCTATGCATGTGGTGGCTCAGGTAGCAGGTCGGTTACTACGTTCTGGCGGTCTACTTGCTGCCGAACATGATGAGAGTCAACATGAGTCAGTTGTTGAACTCTTAGCTGATACGAATCTTTTTGATCAGATTGTCGATAACCAAGATTTGACCACACGTTGGCGTTTTGTCACAGCAGTGAGAAGATGAACTTGTGAGGGAACAAATTTTTGATCTTTCTAGTCAATGTGACGACGGTCTTACCGCCGCACAGGCTGCCTTGCATGCTGGTGACTGTGCAGTAATCCCAACGGATACGGTTTATGGCATTGCGGCAGATGCTTTTAATGCAGCTGCTATCGCTAGATTGCTATCGGCTAAAGGTCGCGGTCGGGATATGCCAGTTCCCGTGTTGATTGCTGATATTTCAGTCTTATCAACTTTGGCACATGAGGTTCCAGAAACTGCTTTTGCTCTAGCTGAACAGTATTGGCCAGGAGCATTATCGTTGATCGTTAAGGTGCGTCCCTCGCTTATAGTCGATCTAGGAGACACCATGGATACCATCATGGTGCGAGTTCCTGATGATGATCGAGCACGAGCCTTACTACGTCGTACTGGTCCCTTAGGTGTCTCTAGTGCTAATTCCACAGGTCAGCCGCCAGCAACAACCTGTGAACAAGCGCATCAGATGCTGGGAGACTCAGTTTCGGTATACCTCGATGGCGGAGCAACTTTAGGGACAGTTCCGTCAACAATCGTTGATTTTGCTGCTGATCAACGAGGAATTATTCGACGTCATGGGGTACTCACAACTGCAGAAATTGCAAAATACGCTCCGGAGGTTATCGTCACATCGTAAAGAAGTTAAGTACCCCACTTTTAGGGTAGCCATCACTGTGTGATAAGTTTCACAAAGATAACAATAATGAGGAGATGCTGTTGACGATGAATACCGCCGCCGCCTATGTGGCTCGGGCATTGTCGCAGACATCGCCATGGGCTTTTGGTGCACAACGTAAACGTGCTATTCAGCTACTTTTTGCTGGAAGTATAGGAGCTTTTGTAGTAGCAATACCATGTATTGCCTGCTGTACTGCAATGGTTGGACGAGTAGGGCTTCTATCTTCCTTCGTAGCAGCTGCGGTCGTGGTTATCTTTTTTACTATTGGACAAGCAGTGCAAATAGCGATTGTTGCTATTGATCTAAAGCAAGGTTTTTTAGCTACGCTTTTTTCTTACGTTGTTCGAGTTAGCGGTTTAGCTTATGGATTGTATGTAGCAATGAGATTGGTTGATGCAGGTGTACTTCACGCTAATTCTATTGCTTTTACAGTTATCTCTGTGATGTTCGGTTGGATTTTTGCCGAAATTATGCTTTTTAAACGTATGCGCTTTCCTCTTTATGACGTTGAATACCTACCGCCCTCTCAAGGAGAGGTATGAGATAATGAACAAAAACAATACTATTGGTAGTGTCTCATCTGCAGGAGAGAATGCGTCGGATAGAGAACAAGGCTATTCGGTATTTGCTTATATGGTTACTGGACCGTTATTGTATGGCGGAATGGGATTTTTAGGCGATAGTTATTTTCACACCAACTATATATTTATATTTGGTTTTTCGGTGGGGATTGTGCTAGCGCTATATATCATTATTAAGAAATTTGGTGGCATGGATTCTGGTGCTGTCGTGAATTCAGGGGACATTGTAGCTTCCCCACGAGAGGAGTCGCTGTGAGTTTCGTGATCCCGATGCTCCTTCCGTTGGAAGGAGGTCAAGCTCCTGTCTTTGGTGAAGAGAGCTTTGAGTCGCGTCACATCTTTGGCCCAGATCACCCACTCGCATGGCTAACTAATCATCATATTCAGGCTGCTATCGGCGCGATTATCGTGATTTCTTTTTGGTTGTGGGTGTCACGTAAGCAAACTATTGTTCCAGGTAAGCGACAGTATCTCGGTGAGAAGATTTATGATTTGGTGCGCCAAGAGATTGCACTGGATGCGCTAGGTCATAATTTTGGTCGATATAAAAATGTAGTTATGCCATTCCTGTTAGCAATATTTTCTTTTATTTTAGTAAATAACCTTTTTGGCGAGTTCTTTGTCTTTATGTTCCCAACTTTTTCAAAAATCGGATTTGCTTATGGTTTAGCGATTATGAGTTTCTTATTGTACAATGTTTTGGGAATTCATGCTCATGGGATGAAATATTTCTCTAAGATGACGATACCGCCAGGTGTTCCTAAAATTCTATGGCCTCTTATTATTCCGTTAGAAATTCTTTCTAATTTTATCACTCGTCCAATTGCATTAGCTTTGCGTCTTTTTGCTAACCTTTTTGGTGGTCATCTAGTGATTTTGGTATTGGTAGTAGGTGGTGGCTACTTAGTGCAGCATATTGAGAATCCGCTTTGGTTCGGTGGTGGTATTGTCTCTATTATTTTCTCCTTTGCCGTTTTTGCTTTGGAGCTTCTAGTTTCCTGTCTACAGGCTTTTGTCTTCACTGTTCTGACGGCCCAATACGTCGGTTCAGCGGTTTCTGAGGAGCATTAAGGCTTCGCAGTTCTTTTTGAATCAAGAAAAACACTCTGAAAGGAAAAACCATGAATCTCATGGAAATTAACGGCTCGATCAATATGATTGGCTACGCTATGGCGACTTTTACTCCAGCTTTTGGTGTTGCATGGATTTTTGCTTCTGTTATTAACGGAACTGCTCGTCAGCCTGAAGCTAAGCCAGCCATGATGAGCACGGCATGGATCGGCTTTGCCGTAGTCGAGGCGCTTGCTTTGTTTGGCGTGGCATTGGCGATTGTTCTGAAGTGATCCCTCTGAATGGAAGTGGACCTATGGGTCCCCTCCTGCCGCATGATTTCAGCGAGTTTTTAGTTGGCATTGCATTATTTATCATCATCTTTCTGGTGATGTGGAAATTTGTAGTTCCTGCGTTTGAGAAGACGTACGCTGAACGTGCTCAGGAGATAACCGGAGGTATGGAGAAGGCTCATCTGGCTCAAGAAGAAGCCCGAGCAGCTCTAGCTGAGTATCAAGCCAAGCTAGCTACTGCCAATGATGAGGCTGCTACCATTCGTGAAGAGGCGAAAACTCAGGGATCTCAGGTGCTATCTGAGATGCGAGCACAAGCTCAGTCTGAGTCAGAGCGCATTGTTGCTCAAGCACACCTACAAGTTGAGGCTCAGCGCACTCAAGCTCGGCAGCAGCTAAAGGCAGAGATCGGTGGTCTTGCTACCGGTCTTGCTGAAAAAATTGTGGGGGAGAGCCTTGACGATGACGAGCGTGCTCGTCGTACCGTGGAGCGTTTCCTAGCTGAGCTAGAACAAGACCAAACAATGAGTGATTCGCAGGTGGGGCACTAATGGTTGGATCGGATATGTGGGAAACATCGCAGGAAGCTCGACTAAGTCAGTTGGATCGAGCTCTTCCGATGTCAGTAGCGAGCCAGTCGCTGACAGATGAGCTTTTTGCCGTCGTAGATCTGTTAGCTGGTGAGCCTGGTCTACGACGAGTGCTCACCGATCCAGGTCGCCTCCCACAACAGCGTCAAGAATTAGCTCGTACCTTATTGGCTGAGAAAATCTCTCCAGCAGCACTTGATATTGTGCTTGCTGGAGTTGGATTAGCCTGGAAGTCAGGACGTGCTCTTGAAGCAGCCTTGGAACGTCAAGGTATCCGTTCAGAACTTTCTGTTGCTATGGCATCAGGCACTCTTGACGAGGTTGAAAAGCAGTTGTTGAGCTTTGCCGCTCTTGTAGAAAAGGACAATGAACTGCGAGAAGCGATAGCTGATCGGAGAGTTTCGGTCGAGAAACGACAGGAACTAGTAAGCACGTTGCTTTCTGGGAAAGTAGCCGCAGCTACCATTCGTCTTGCAAAACGCGCGATAGCTGCGCGAGAGCGTACTTTTGCTTTGACTGTGGAAAGCTATCTGGCTTTATCTGGTTTAGTTAAGGAGCGGCTAGTAGCACGAGTAACTGTAGCTCGTCCGCTTCCAGCAGATCAGGCTGATCGTCTCCAAGCAGCACTAAGCCGTCAGGCTGGACGTTTAGTCGATATACATGTCACCGTTGATCCATCAATTATTGGCGGAGTACGCGTGACGCTGGGGGATGACGTGATTGAGGGAACCGTTGCTGGTCGCCTCGATAACGTTCGTCGTCAACTGGGATGATCCCAGTAAATCCATTCATGAGTTTTCACTGAAGAACCGAAAGCAGGGACGCATTCACATGGCGGAACTCACCATTCGTCCGGATGAGATCCGGGACGCTCTGGACGCATTTGTTCAGAATTACACTCCCGACGCTGCTCAACGCGAGGAAGTCGGCACGGTCGTTGTATCTGGCGACGGTATCGCTCGTGTTGAGGGGCTGCCTTCGGCGATGTCTAACGAGCTACTAACCTTTGAAAATGGCACTCTCGGCATTGCATTGAACCTTGATGCCCGCGAGATCGGTGTTGTTGTTCTTGGTAACTCAGAAGGTATCGAAGAAGGATCAACAGTTCGTCGTACTGGCGAGGTGCTCTCGGTTCCAGTCGGAGATGGCTACCTAGGGCGCGTTGTTGATGCGATGGGTAACCCTATTGATGGGCTTGGCGAGATTGCAGATATCCAAACTCGTCGCGCGCTGGAATTACAGGCTGCTGGCGTTATGGATCGTAAGTCAGTAGGCGAGCCGCTACAGACCGGTATCAAAGCTATTGATGCCATGATTCCTATTGGTCGTGGTCAGCGCGAACTTATTATTGGTGACCGCAAGACCGGTAAGACTGCTATCGCTCTGGATACGATCATTAACCAGAAAACCAACTGGGAGTCGGGGGATCCGACTAAGCAGGTACGCTGCATTTATGTAGCTATTGGACAGAAGGGTTCTACGATTGCAGAAGTTCGTGGAACTCTCGAAAGAGCTGGTGCGATGGAATACACCACTATTGTGCATGCTCCAGCATCTGATCCGGCAGGTTTCAAGTACATTGCTCCGTACACTGGCTCGGCCATAGGTCAGCATTGGATGTACCAAGGTAAACATGTTCTGATCGTTTTTGATGACCTTACCAAGCAGGCCGAAGCCTACCGAGCGATGTCGCTGTTGCTACGTCGCCCGCCAGGTCGTGAAGCCTACCCGGGTGATGTTTTCTATCTACACAGCCGTTTACTGGAACGTTGCGCCAAGCTATCAGATGAGCTGGGCGGTGGCTCGATGACAGGTTTGCCAATCATTGAGACGAAAGCTAACGATATTTCGGCTTACATTCCGACAAACGTGATCTCGATTACCGATGGTCAGATCTTCTTGCTCTCGGACTTATTCAATGCAAACCAGCGTCCTGCTATCGACGTGGGTAACTCGGTTTCTCGTGTTGGTGGCGCTGCTCAGGTCAAAGCCATGAAGACGGTATCGGGCTCGCTAAAGATTTCGTTGGCTCAGTACCGAGACATGCAAGCCTTTGCTATGTTCGCATCGGATTTGGATGCTGCTTCTCGTCGTCAGCTCGATCGAGGTGCTCGTCTTACTGAGCTACTACGACAGCCGCAGTACGCGCCTTTCCCGGTTGCTGAACAAGTTGTCATCGTATGGGCAGGTCTCAATGGACACTTCGATGAGATTCCGCTAGCTGATGTGCTTCGTTTCCAAGATGAACTATTGGAACACTTGCGTCGTCAAGGAACCGTGCTAGGAAATATCGACTCCACAGGTAAGTTTGACGATGATAGCGCCGCAGCCTTGGTAGCTGAGATTGATCTTGTTAAGCAAACCTTCCGTACTGGCGAAGGAACTCTCATAGGCGAAAAAGCTGTTGAGAGCGCCACTGCTGATGAGGTAGCCCAAGAGCAGATCGTTAAGCAGAAGCGAGGCTGATCAGATGCCAGCCAGTCTCCGTGAACTGCGGCAGCGTCGCACCTCGGTCCAAGCAACAAAGAAGATCACTCGCGCTATGGAGTTGATCGCTGCCTCTCGGATCGTTAAGGCGCAGCAGCGGGCCACGGCCGCTGCCCCCTACTCCCGCGAGCTTACGCGCGCGGTGAGTGCGGTGGCGACGCTCTCTGATATCGAGCATCCGCTCACCTCAGAGAGGCCGAACCCGAAACGTGCTGCTGTACTTTTGATCACCTCTGATCGTGGTCTTGCCGGCGCATATTCTTCATCGGCGATCAAGGCCTGCGACGGGTTGACAAAGAAGCTACAAAAAGAAGGCAAAGAGGTTGTTCATTACCTTGCTGGACGTAAAGGCGTGAATTATTTCACATTCCGCAAACGTCCGATTGCCGCATATTGGGATGGTTTTTCTGAGGATCCCACTCCATTGCAAGCTCATGAGATTGCTCAATCGCTCATTACTGCTTTTCTTGATAAGAGTGGTGAGGGAGTTGATGAGATTCATATCGTATACACACGCTTTGTGTCTATGTTGAATCAATCTCCTGAGATGCTCAGAATGCTGCCACTTGAAGTTGTGGAATCAGATGAGACAGATACTCAGAACGTCTCTTATGCAGTTCCTACATATGCCTTTGAACCAAGCGCTGATGCAGTATTAGATGCGCTGCTTCCGCTCTATGTCGCTAACCGTATTCACTACTGTTTATTGCAGTCTGCGGCTTCAGAGTTAGCAAGTCGTCAGAAAGCAATGAAGTCGGCTACCGATAATGCCCAGCAACTGATTGATTCTTTGACTCGCCAAGCTAATCAGGCGCGTCAGGCTGAGATCACCCAGGAAATCAGCGAGATCGTCGGCGGCGCTGCTGCGCTGACCGAGGCTAACGCCGCGAATGAATGATTGAGGAAGATTCCATGACTGCAATCGTCACTGACGAGACCACCAAGTCCACGCCTGGCGTGGGTCGCGTTGCGCGGGTCATCGGCCCGGTCGTCGACGTTGAGTTCCCGGCTACTCAGATGCCGGATATCTTGAATGCCCTTCACGTTGAAACTGAAGTGATGGGTGAAAAGCACACTATGACGATGGAGGTGGCACTCCATATTGGCGACAATATGGTTCGCGCCATTGCTCTAAAACCTACTGACGGTATGCAGCGCGGTGCTGAAGTGCGCGATACGGGTGCTCCTATTTCAGTACCAGTAGGTGATGTCACTAAAGGACGTGTGTGGAACACAACAGGTGATTGTCTAAATGATTCTGGCTTTGAGATCACCGAGCGGTGGCCCATTCATCGTCCCGCTCCAAAGTTTGATCAGCTAGAATCTCGCACCGAAATGTTGGAGACCGGTATTAAGGTCCTTGACCTACTGACTCCTTACGTTAAAGGTGGCAAGATCGGTCTATTTGGGGGCGCTGGTGTAGGTAAGACCGTGCTCATTCAAGAGATGATCTACCGTATTGCTCATAACTTCGGTGGTACTTCAGTATTTGCTGGAGTAGGCGAGCGTACCCGTGAAGGTAACGACCTCATCGTCGAAATGGAAGAGGCCGGAGTTTTCAAAGACACCGCACTTGTTTTTGGTCAGATGGATGAGCCGCCGGGCACACGTCTTCGGGTGGCTTTGTCTGCGCTAACCATGGCTGAATATTTCCGTGATGTTCAGAACCAGGACGTATTGTTGTTCATCGATAATATCTTCCGCTTTACTCAGGCCGGTTCTGAAGTATCGACATTGCTAGGACGTATGCCGTCTGCTGTGGGATATCAGCCTAACTTGGCCGACGAGATGGGTCAGTTACAGGAGCGTATTACCTCAACTCGTGGTCACTCGATCACTTCGATGCAGGCTATTTACGTTCCAGCTGACGATTACACCGATCCAGCTCCAGCAACGACCTTCGCTCACCTTGATGCAACGACCGAACTTTCTCGTGAAATTGCTGCTCGTGGTCTGTACCCAGCTGTAGATCCGCTCACTTCAACATCACGTATTTTGGATCCGCAGTATGTAGGAAAGACACACTACGATACGGCTGTCCGCGTGAAAGAGATTTTGCAGCGTAACAAGGAACTTCAAGACATCATCGCCATTCTCGGTGTCGATGAACTATCTGAAGAAGACAAGATCGTGGTATCGCGCGCTCGTCGTCTCCAGCAGTTCCTATCACAGAACACTTACATGGCAACGAAGTTCACCAACATTGAAGGTTCAACGGTGCCACTAGCTGAGACGATTGAATCGTTCCAGATGATCTGCAATGGTGAAGTTGATCACATTGCTGAGCAGGCGTTCTTCAACGTTGGCGGTCTAGAGGATGTTTACCGTAAGTGGGATCAGATCCAGAAGGAGCTGTAACCATGGCAACCGGTGTCATGAAGGTGGAAGTTGTTGCTGCTGATCGCATCGTCTGGGAAGGCGAAGCAACCAGCGTAGTTGCTCGTACCGTTGAAGGAGATATTGGTATTCTTCTGAATCACGAGCCGCTTCTTGCCGCCTTAGTGCCATGTGCTGCAGAAATTATTGCTACTGACGGTAATCGTTACATCATTGCAGTTGATGGTGGTTTTATCTCGGTACATAACAACCAAATTGCGTTACTTAGCCAATTCGGTCGCCTCGCTGATGAAATTGATCCAAGCGAAGCTGAAGAAGAGTACCGAAAAGCTACGGTAGCAAGAGAGGCTGGAGATACCAGCGCTGACAATGAGCGACATCTACAGCGTGCACAAGCACAGCTAAAGGCAATCGAGAAACTTTCACATTAAAATTTCTGTTGCTAACCAGCTAGTAGCGAATGCCCCGACTCGATAACTGAGCGGGGCATTCGCTACATTGGTCTCTATGGATATGCTGGAGTGGTCAGAAGTAGCAATAATGCTTCTTCTCGCTACGCTAGCTGCTATAGTCATCGGACTTTTTTCTCGAAGACGCTGGCTATCGCGTCACTCAGGTTCGATGGACTGTGCGCTTCTAAGCAAAAATTCGCGCCATTGGACACTAGGGTTAGCCCGTTATCACAATACTGAGTTTCAGTGGTTTCAGATTTTTTGGTTCTCTTGGCGTCCCCAGCACTGCTTTAAGCAGGGTGAATGGGTAGTAACATCATCGAGAGTAGCTACCGATCATGAAAGTATTGGGCTTTTTTCGCGGCAGCAAGTAGTGACTTTGACTTCTCGAGATAGGCAGAAAGCAGTACTAGGGATGGACCAAGAAAGTGCTATGGGGCTATGTGCCTGGCTAGAAGCAGCTAGTCCCGGTGTAGCACAGTACGGCAATACTAGTGCTTAAGCAGCTAATTTAAACTTTCTTTTGAGGATTTCTTTCACCGCCAGGAATCCAAAGAATATCTCCTTCAGCGCCATTACAGTATCTGGTAAGAATGAATAGTAAATCTGATAGTCGATTCAGATATGTGATAGCTAAGATGCTAACCCCACCTGGCTCAGCTCGGGTTCCCATTTGGCTGCCTTGTTGCTCTACTGCTTCCCACGCAGTTCTTTCGGCGCGGCGTACTACCGTACGACAAATATGCAGCTGGGCGCCAGCAGCGTTGCCGCCAGGAATAATGAAGGAACGTAGATTAGGTAGTTCGGCACCGAATTCGTCACACCAGGTTTCTAGCCGGTCAATAGACTCTTGGACGGTACGTAGCGGCTCCCATTCAGGATCACTAACTAGTGGCGTAGCAAGGTCTGCGCCAACATCAAAAAGTTCATTTTGAATGATCCGGAGAGCTAAAGCTGCTTTCTCTGGAATCAGACCAGTAGCTAAAGCCACTCCGATATGTGAGTTTGCTTCATCGACGTCACCGTAGGCAGCAACCCGAAGATCTGTTTTAGCGGCAATAGAGTTATCAACGAGCCGAGTTTTTCCGGCATCACCAGTACGAGTATAAATGCGAGTTAGATTGACCATGGCACCACCATATCTGTATGCAGATATGAGAGAGTAGAGACGTGACTAATCGTTCTGTTTTTTTGTGTATGCTTCCTATCGTTGCGCTAGCAGCATGCGCAGTAGATTCCCCAGCTAATACATCGCCATCTAATACCCCGGGTAACTATGCTTCGGCTCAAACAAGCTCAGCATCCCCAGCTCCTGGAACTCAAGAAAGCTCGGATCCGGCAGCCAGTACCGCTACTGCTAAAACAGCAAGTTGTAATTATATTGCTGAGGGAAAACCGGCTAAACCAGTTGATCCTCCTAGCTCAGATCAAGTAAAAACTGATGGAACAGTAACCTTCACTATTACGATGAATGAAGGCGTGATCCCGGTAACTATGGATCGATCCAAAACGCCTTGCACCGTAAATAACTTTGAATCCTTAGTAAAACAAGACTACTTCAATGACACTCAGTGTCATCGGTTGGTAGAAACAGGAATCTTTGTACTGCAATGTGGTGATCCCACAGGTAAAGGAACTGGTGGTCCAGGATATCGCTTCGCCGATGAATTGACAGGTCAAGAAACCTATCCAGCCGGAACTTTAGCTATGGCTAATGCAGGTCCAGGTACTGCTACCAATGGCTCACAGTTCTTTTTCGTCTACGCTGATACCAAACTCCCAGCCGGATACACCGTATTTGGAAAAACTGATGAGCAAGGTCTTGGAGTCATCAACCGGATCGCAGCTATGGGACACACCGGCGATGGGGTAGAAGGAAAACCGATCAATGAGGCACGTATTACCTCAGTAACCGCAGGATAGCTTTCTCCTGATTAGTTGGCGGTATTAACGGTTACCGTCAACTAATCAGTTTGTTGTAAGAATGAGCGAACGGTAGCAGCGAAAGCCTCTGGCTGCTCAGAGTGTAACCAGTGTCCGGCGTCCTTTATAGTGGCTTTGATACTGGTGGGAAATAGCTGTTTTATTGTTGGAGTATCTTCTGGGCGGATGTAGTTACTGTTAGCTCCTGCCAAGATAAGAACCGGGCCATCATACTGAGCTGTTAGTGTGGGCCACTCAGACAGCGATTGACGTCCGTTTGTTAACCCTTCTAGGTTAATCATCCACTGCCATTTTCCTTGCTGTTGGCGCAGCGATTGCATCAGAAGATTACGTACTGCTGGGTCAAGAATACGCTCAGCTAAAAGAGCATCTGCTTGCTCTCGTCGAGTAATGCTATCTAGGGGAAGTGCGTTGAGGGCGTCGAAGATGGGGACGAAAGATGACATACCTTCGGTATAGGCAGGTGCCATATCTGCTACTACGAGCCGTCCTACTAGCTCAGGGTGAGTCAAGGCAATCCGCATAGCGATCTTTCCACCCATCGAGTGTCCTACCAAAGCTAGTGGCAGGTCATCGGCGTAGTGAGTAGCAATATGGTTAGCTACCGCATCTGCCATAGTGGGGTAGTCCACTACATCAGTCCACGGTGAACGACCGTGATTGGGCATATCTAGCATTACGCAGCGATATTGGTCGCTTAAGAGCCGGGCGGCAGCACCCCAATTTTTTCCTTGCCCAAAAAGTCCATGGCAAAAGACTACGAGGGGACCTTTGTCGCCATAACGAAACTCATGTAAATTCATCGTCGCTTCTTCCAACATCCGGTATGCCAATGACGGCGTTCTTCAATCGGGCTAGCAGAAAACATACTATGAGCTTCTTGGGGCCACGCTACGATATGTGCAACTCCGATTTGGATATCACCACCACAACCAGGACAGCGATATAACTTGGCAGCGTGCGCTCCCGGAATAGAGCGCACAACCCATCTACCATCTTGCTTGCTAGCACTTTGCGCATGACCAGCAGACAGCGGCCGGGGGGCCTGCAGGTGTTTACTTGGTTTGCGCTTCACCCGACCACTGTAGTTCGTTGTGGTATTTCAGAAAAATCAGTTACTACAAAGAACGTAAATATGCTGACGGTTCGTGCCCTGCAAATCCAGTTTCTACGTAGATTTTTTCCAGTGCTTCAATAACTGCTGGTGCTCCGATCTCGCGAAGATGAACAAACGGTTGTGGCATCCGACAGCCTTCAGCCATGCCGATATTGATATCGTCCTCGCTAGCGTAACCTACTTCGACCATCCGGCAAGCATCATTGAAATAAGGAGCCAACAACGCTAGCGGTAGTTCAGTGGCACGGTTTTGTGGTGCAGCAGCTACTAAAGCTAATTCTGCGGTGTCATCGTAGACATAGAATCCGCGACCGCTCTTACGGCCTAGTAACCCCTGCTCAACAACACTACGCAGTAATTGGGCTGGCTCATGTTCACCGTTATTGGTATCAGAGAACATCCGTTCCATGATGGCAAGGTTGACGTCATTACCTATTAAATCAGCGAGGGTTAATGGGCCCATTGGATATCCGGCTGTAACCATTGCAGTATCGATATCTTCTCGGGAAGCATAGCCTTGTTCGTAAAGTGAGATCGCACGGTTGAGATAGGTAATTAAGAGAGCATTTACGACGAAACCTGCCCGGTCGCTTAGATAAATCGGATGTTTTCCTAGCGATCCCATAACTTGACGTACCTGAGCCATAGTTTCTTCGCTGGTGTGCTTAGTGGCAATTACTTCAACAAGAGATTGCACTGGAGCTGGATTAAAGAAGTGAACCCCGAGAACGCGAGAAGGATCGTCAGCAACACTGGCAATATCAGTTACTGACAGTGAGGAAGTATTTGTTGCCATGATGGCGGCAGGAGCAGCGGCAGATAGCGTACGGAAAATATTCTGCTTTACTGCAAGATCTTCAAAAGCTGCTTCGACAATGAACTGACATTGTGCAGCAGCAGATAAAGAAGTTTCCCAAGTGATACGCCCTAAGATGGCATCAGCAGCTGTGCGAGAAAGTTTATTTTTGCTGACTGCTCTTTCTAGAGAAGTCGTGATGATATTACGGCCACGGGTGACACCAGCATCGCTGATGTCCATACCAACAACGTTAAAACCAGCTTTGGCAAAGACTTCAACAATGCCGGCACCCATGGTGCCAAGCCCTACTACGCCGACGCACTCGATGTTCATGTGCCAACTCTGCCACGCCGATAAGAGACATTGAATGGCGGGGTCGGGTAGGTTATCTGGTGTGCGTCTTGTTATTGCTCGTTGCCAAGTTGATTATGCAGGTCGATTAACCGCCCATCTACCGATGGCTCATCGACTTATTTTAATAAAGTCTGATGGTTCGGTATCGATTCATGCCGACGATCGAGCTTACAAACCTCTGAATTGGATGAGTCCACCATGCACTCTGAAAGAGCTGCCGGTGCCTGAGGTAACTGAAGATGCTGTTGTAGGTGAAACTCAGCTTGCACATTTATGGGAAGTCACGGGGAAAGATGGGGACACGTTACTAATCTCTATTGCAGAGATTTTCCATGACTCGCAGCACGAACTGGGTATTGATCCTGGCTTACAAAAAGATGGTGTGGAAGCGCACCTGCAGGAACTGTTAGCTGATAACCCACAAACATTTGGTCAAGGTTGGTCATTAGTGCGACGAGAATACATGACCGCTATTGGTCCTGTTGATCTATTGTGTCGCAATGAAGTAGGCGAATATGTTGCTGTTGAGATTAAGCGACGTGGAGAAATTGATGGTGTGGAGCAACTTACTAGATATCTAGAGTTGTTGAATCGCGATCCGCTACTAGGCAAAAACGTTAAAGGTATTTTTGCTGCGCAAGCAATAAAACCGCAAGCAAAAACCTTAGCGAATGACCGCGGAATATCGTGCGTTGTCGTTGATTATGATGCGCTGCGAGGAATGGATAATGCAGAAGATCGATTGTTCTAAGTATTAACTAGGAACGATCAAGAGCTGGTATTACAACTTCGCGATAGAGCAAAAGAATAACTGCAGCGGTGGGAACAGCCAGCAACGCTCCTACCGCACCCAGCAATGTACCGCCAGCTAATGCAGAGAGAACTGTAATGGCTGCAGGGACATTAACCGAACGTCGCATAATGTGGGGAAGAATTACGTAGGCTTCTAGCTGCTGGTAGAGCAAGAAGAATACGATAACAATTACAGCTTGTACCCACCCTAGCGATGTTAGGGAAACAAAGGCGATCAAGATCATTGCGGTAGGAGAACCTACTAGTGGAATAAAGGCTAATACTGCCACGATGAAAGCTAGAGCTAATGCATATCGTCCAAGCCCAATTACATTGATCATGATGAAAGCAGCACTTGCTTGCAAAGTAGCGACGATAAACATCCCAGAGAGATAACCGCCAACGCGTCGGAAGATCTCGTCAGCTAAATACCTTGCTCTTGGGCGTCGTGAAGCTGGGGCAAGCTGATAGATCAATTCTTTGATTTGGGGCAGACTTGCAAGGAAGAAAAAGGTAAGTATTGTCGTTACAAATGTAGAAAAAACAGCTCCTGCTACTACTTTTCCAGTACCGAGTATGCCACCGAAGATTGTGCTCCACATGGTTCCGTTTTGTAGGAAAGCACTGATCTTGGACAAAATATCGAAGCGAGCATCTAGACGTGCAACTTGTTTATTGGAGCGAAGCTGTTCAATCAAATGAGGTGCATTGCTTGTCAATGTAGTGGATTGTTCAACGACCAGAGGAATGACTGCCCAAATTGCAGTTGCAAGTATGCCAATAGCTGCTAGTGCTACAACAGCCACAGCAAGACCTCTAGGAAGACCTCGTCGAGTCATTGATTCGACGATGGGATTTAGTCCTAATGCAAGAAAAAGTCCGACCACAACCATAGTTAGAATTGGGCCAACTTGTTGGACTGCTCCCCATAAAAAGAGTGCGATAAGCCCTCCCATCGTTCCTAAAAAACCGATAGCGAAAGGACTCATCCGCAGTAGACGATTGCTACGTTCTTCCTCTGATATTTCGGTAGGAGGAACTGGCTCGATAACAGTTATCGGAGTAGCGCTAGGAGTAAGAGTTTGTAGTGCGTTACTGGCTCGTTTTCCAGCTCTGCGAAGTTTTAGAAAACGATCACGTCCATAACTCATCAACCCAATTCGACTAGAACGAGTATCTGGTTTTGGAGTAGGTGCTTGGGAGCTCATAGCTACGATTTCTTCGAAGAGTTGTTACGTCGTTGCTGAGGTGAAGGCTTAGCTTTAGTTGATGATTCTGGAATGACAACAGTTGCTTCAGCAGCTTCAGATTTAGGTTTCATTGTTACTAGGTTAGGAATTGGTTTTTCGGGACGAGCCGTAGCAATAGTACGAATCGCTGCAGTATCAGCAAATTCGCGACCGCCTTCTTGCGCTATAGCAGCAAGTGCTTCTAGCTGGCAGATAACTGCTTCTTTACGTGCTTCGAGAATAGTAACTTCGCGAGAGAGAGATTCTTTCCGAGAAATGTAATTACGTTCTAACCGTTCTGCTCGTGCTGCAGCAGCTTTTTGAGTATCTGATTCGTGCTGTTGTGATGCTTTAAGAGCAAGATGACGTAGCTGTTCAGCATCTGCGATAGCTTGCGCGCGAAGTGAAGCTGCCTGAGCTGCTTCAGTAGCCAAACGAGCAGATGAAGCTTCCTGCTGCTGCTGAGAATCAGCTAACGCTTGAGAAATGCTTTGGGTAAGTTCGTCATGTTTGGTTCGGAGCGAAGCCAGTAACTGAACATGCTCAGCTTGGCTGCGAGCTTTAATATCATCAGCCTTCTGCTGAGCCTTGCGTAACAGGTCATTGGCCTGTTGCTGAGAGAGAGTCTTTAGCTGTTCTGCCTCGAGAGAAGCAGTTCGTAGTAAATTATCTGCTTTAGTCTGGGCATCGCGAGTAATAGATTCTGCGCGAGCCTGTGCTGCAGTGACAATAGTTTCGGCAGACTCTTTGGCTTGAGCAACTTGAGATGAAGCCCGATTTTCAAACTCCATACGAAGCTGACGTAAATGTTCTTGGTTTGATTCACGAGTGGCAGTTGCTTCAGTTTCAGTTAAGTCCCGGCGCTGAGTGCTATCTGCAATAGCAGAAGCACGAATCCGGTCAGCTTCAACTCCTGCTTTAGCAACTAATTCTGCAGCTTGGCGTTCGGCTGCTGCCAAGAGAGCAGTAGCGTGAGATCCTAGACGCTCAAAATCGGTATCGCCTTGGGTTGCGCGAGAAAGAGCCAATTCTTGGCGTAATCTACGCGCCTCAGCACGGGCTTCGCGAGCGCTGCGTTCAACGTCAATGACGTAAGCATCTACAGAGTCACGTTCGTATCCTCTGAAAACAACAGGAAAACCTCCAGTTGCACTTGCTTTATCGTCAAATAAGTTCAAACCATCGTCCACCGCATGCTCCTTTTTCGACCTGATACGAGCCTAGCGGGTGAACTTCAAAAACTGGGTAAACGCCACGGCGGTGACCCTAGAAAATCTAAGGTCACCGTCGGGGTAAAGTACTAATTACTTTAGTGTTCGCTATGTTCGGCTGGTTGGGTTAGTTCCAAAAGTACGCCACCAGCATCCTTGGGGTGAACGAAGTTGATACGTGCTCCGCCAGTGCCGCGCTTAGGCTCGGGGTAGAGGAGACGAACACCGCGTTCGCGCAAAGTAGCGCAAACCGCATCAATATCGGCGACACGGTAGCAAAGCTGCTGCATACCCGGACCGCTCTTAGCAAGGAACTTACCGATGGAAGAATCCTCACTTAGTGGGGCTAGTAGCTGAATCTGAGCAGACTCTGGTAGCTGGGAGCCAGTGCCCATCATGGCTTCTTCAACACCCTGCTCTTGGTTGGTTTCGCGGTGAAGTACCCGCCAACCAAAGACCTCGGTGTGGAACTTGATGGCGTCGTCAAGGTTCGGAACTGCAAGACCGACGTGATCGATGCAGATAAAGAGATCGCTGTTGTCCATGGGTTCATCTTTGCACTTATAAGAGATAGTTGTGTTCTTGGGGTGCTATATCGAGACAGTTAGTCGTCAAGCTACAGTGAAGGTGTCCACGTTGACCCGATAGCTGGCAATGATGTCGCTGAACGGGTTTAGATAGCTATAACTTCAGGAGACAGACATGGCTTCAGTGATCGTTGGCGGTGCTCGCACCGGCATGGGCAAGATGATGGGTGCGCTAAAAGATTTCAGCGCAATGGATCTAGGCGGTATCGCTATTAAAGGCGCCTTGGATAAAGCCGGAGTCAGCGGTAATGACGTTGATTACGTAATTATGGGCCATGTGATTCAAGCAGGTTGCGGTCAAATGACTGCTCGCCAGGCTGCAGTAAAGGGAGGTATCCCGATGCAGGTACCTGCTCTTACCGTAAACAAAGTATGTCTATCTGGTATTGCTGCTATTGCATTAGCAGATCAGCTTATTCGTGCTGGGGAGTGTGACATCGTAGTTGCTGGTGGTATGGAATCAATGACCCAAGCCCCGCACTATTTGCCGAAGTCTCGTAGCGGTTATAAATACGGCGATGTGGTTATGAAAGATGCCATGGCATTTGATGGGCTATGGGATGTTTTTACAGATCAAGCAATGGGATTACTGACAGAGACCGCCAATGCCGGAGCTATTACTCGGCAAGAACAAGATGCTTTTGGAATGCGGTCGCATCAGCGGGCTGCGGCTGCGCAAACGGCAGGTATCTTCGACGATGAAATTGTTCCGGTGCAAATACCGCAGCGGAAAGGCAATCTGATTGAGTTCGCTACCGATGAAGGTGTCCGTGGCGATACTTCGATGGAATCATTGGCTGCGTTACGTCCAGCTTTCGATAAGAACGGAACTATCACTGCTGGTCAATCGTCTCCTATCTCAGATGGTGCATGTGCGCTAGTAATCATGTCGGAAGAAAAAGCAGCTGAGCTAGGGCTAACGGTTATTGCGAAGATTGGTGCTTATGGCAATGTGGCTGGACCAGATTCAACGTTACAGATACAGCCAGCTAATGCGATTAAAGCAGCTTGTAAAAAACAAGGAATATCGGTTTCGCAGCTTGATGTTATTGAGATCAATGAAGCCTTTGCCGCAGTTGGTATCGCTTCGGCTCGGGAACTAGGTATGACTGAAACCGATATTGATCAGAAAGTTAATATTCACGGTGGAGCAATCGCTACTGGACATCCGCTAGGAATGTCGGGTGCGCGTGTTGTTTTACATGCTGCCTTGGAACTACAGCGTCGTGGTTCTGGTACTGCCGCAGTAGCGCTATGTGGTGGTGGCGGGCAAGGCGATGCTGTGATCTTGACTCGGTGAGAGAGCGGCGGTAGTCAGATCCTATGATCTGGCTACCGCTTAACTAATACCCCTAGCTGTTACTTAAATAGGACAGCCGGTAAGTTTTCTCTATGCGACCAGAAGATCTTGAGCTTATTTATCAGCTTGGCACTCCTCAGGTACACCCGTCTGGGCAGTGGGCGGTGGTATCAGCGATCCGTCCAGATTTTTCTAGTGATGCCTATACTGGGCAACTCTGGCAGATATGGCTAGATGGTCGCTACGAGCCACGTAGATTAACGCGCGGTTTCCGTGATACTGCGCCACGTTTTTCTGCTGATGGTTCCTTGCTAGCTTTTTTGCGGGCAGAGCAAGGGAAAGTAGCACAACTTATGGTGATGTCAGCTACCGGATCAGAACCGGTAGCTTTGAGCGATCAACCAGCTGGTGTGCTTGATTTTGATTGGAGTGCTGACGGGCGACAGATTGCCTTTACTGCACGGGTGCGGCAAGAAGGACGGTATCAAACCCGGGAAGGAATCGATGCTGATTCTGAAGATCCTCGGCACATTACCGAACTACAGTTCCATGCCAATGGACTAGGTTATACCGCTGATCAGCGTAGTAACCTCTTTGTTGTTGAAGTTCCTGACATATTTTCAGAACCGCTTATTGTTCCAGTAGGGCGAGCTAGTAATTCTGAAATACCAGTATCACTGGTTCCGGAGGCTAAGAAACTTTCCCAAGTTGCTGCAGATGTTATCCAGCCATGCTTTTCACCAGATGGTAAAGCTATTTTTGCAGTGGCGGCATTACACGATAGTGCTGATCAAGATCTAATAACCGATATCTGGTCTTGGCCAGTTGCTGGTGGCGCGCCAACACGTCTTACTAATCAGACAATGACGTCATTGCATCCAGTGGTAAACAATAAGAACATAGCTTTCCTTGGAACCGACATGGGAACTAGTGGCATAGATTTTATTGGCCAGAATCCCAGCGTATGGCAGATTCCAATTGATGGTGGAAAACCGCAGTTGTTGACTTCAACTCAGACCGCACATATGTCGACGGTAGTTGCTTGTGAGCAAGGTTTTTTGGCAGTAGAAGACTATCGAGGACTATCTCGTATTCATCGATTAACAACTGATAGTGACGAAATTATTGGCGGGGGAGTTCTAGTTACTGCGGTAGCAGCAGTCCCCAATAGCAGCGATGTAATAGCTGCAGTGGCTACCCCAACTTCTGCCGGAGATCTAATACTTATATCGGGTGAGAAGCAGCAAGTTATTACAGATTTTTCTGCCACACTACGCGAACATACTTCGTTAGTAGAGTCGCAAGAACTAGTAGCGACAGCGCCAGATGGTTATCCAATCCATGGCTGGGTATTAACGCCAGCAGGATCAGGACCACATCCGACCTTGCTATGTATTCATGGTGGTCCATTTGCGGCATATACCGGAGCATTTTTTGACGAGTTCCAAGTATATGTTGCTGCAGGATATGCGGTAGTTGCCTGTAATCCTAGAGGCGCATTAGGCTACGGCGAAGATCATGGAAAAGCTATCAAGAATGATTTAGGGAATCTTGATTATCAAGATGTAATGGCTTTCTTAGACCATGCTCTGGCTACTAATCCAACTTTGGATCGTGATCGTCTTGGTATTCAGGGTGGATCATATGGTGGTTATATGACGGCATGGGTTATCGCACATGATCATCGCTTTAAGGGAGCTATTGTTGAGCGAGGATTTTTAGATCCGACTTCTTTCCCCGGTGCCAGCGATATTGGTTGGTTCTTCCAACAGGAGTATTTAAGCCGAGATCGTGCTTTTACCGATTCTCGATCACCTATGGCACTAGTCGATCAAGTTAAAACACCCACGCTTGTTATTCATTCTGAAAAAGACTTACGGTGTCCAATTTCGCAGGGCTATCGATACTTCACTGAGCTTAAATTAAAGGGAATAGAAAGTGAACTTCTTGTTTTCCCAGGCGAAAATCATGAGCTAACGCGCTCGGGGCGTCCTTGGCATCGCAGGCAGCGTTTTGAAGCTATCTTGCAGTGGTGGTCACAACATCTATCTAAGTAACTAAAATTGGCAAAGTAACTAATAAAGCGATGCTCAGCGTGGCATAGTCGCATCTCTTGGGTGTGATGAGCGACAATAGACTATCGCAAACTTTGCGATGCTGACCTTCTTCCTTCCCCGGAGGCTTCTCTATGCATAAGTGGTTCAAACGCACCGTAATGGTATTGGTTACTGCCTTTGTCGTGTATTACCTCTTTACTCGCCCAGCAGATGCTGCTGAATTGGTAAAAACAGTCATTGGATGGTTTGGTGCAGTAATCAAGTTTTTTGAGACGTTGGTGAGCTAATCTATGGCCGGATTCATCGGCCGTTTCTTTGATCCAGCAGTGGATGAACGCCTTTTATATGATGAGGGCGAGTTTGTCGTCGATGAGGTTTACCACCACTGGATAGTAAACGTTCTTCCAGTAGTTGCGGTTCTTTGTGGGAGTACTTGTTTTCTTGCCATGCCAAGATTAGGGCAGTTTTTTGCATTATTGATGATTATCGGAATCGTTGCAGTTAGTTGGGGCATGGTTCAGATCCTTAGAACTCATATGGATCGTTTCGTCGTAACAAATATGCGCGTTTTTAGAGTCAACGGAATCTTGTCACAAACTGTTGCTACTATGCCGATGACTCGAATCCTAGATATTACGGTTTATCAACCTTTTTGGGGACGTATCTTTGGTTATGGGCATCTTATTTTTGAATCTGCTGCTCGTGACCAAGGGCTACGAGATATCCGCTATGTTGCGCAACCTGCTGAGCGAGATCTGACGATTCAACGAGTTATTCAGCGAACTGGTTTACGTAAAGTAATGAACTAGCGCTATTGTTGTGGGTAGCTAAAGCCACCCACAGCAATAATTTTTTAAGATAGTACCGAAGTCACAAGTTCCTTGGCTTCGGCTTGTACCTGTGCAAGGTTTTCAGCTGAAATAAGGGATTCTGCATAAATCTTGTATTTATCTTCGGTGCCCGATGGGCGAGCAGCAAACCATGCATGATCAGTGCACACTTTCAGGCCGCCAATAGCTGCACCATTACCGGGAGCACTAGTAAGGATGGCAGTAATCTTTTCGCCAGCTAGTTCGGTAGCTGTTACGTCATTTGCAGATAGCGATGATAGCCGTGCTTTTTGCTCACGGTTTGCTTCGGCGTCGATACGGGCATAGTACGAGATGCCATAACGATCTTCTAGCTCGCGGTAAAGCTGAGAAGGAGTCTTTTTAGTAACTGCACATATTTCTGCTGCCAACAGAGCTAAAAGAATGCCATCTTTATCGGTGGTCCAAGTCGAACCATCAAGAGCTAAGAAAGATGCTCCAGCAGATTCTTCGCCACCAAAGCCAAGATCTCCAGAAATTAGGCCAGGCACAAACCATTTGAAGCCTACTGGTACTTCAATTAACTTTCGGCGTAACTCGTCAGCGACTTTATCAATCAAAGAGCTAGAGACTAACGTTTTTCCGATCGCAGCAGTTGCGCTCCATCCGGGACGATGCGCATAAAGATACTTAATAGAAACAGCAAGAAAAGCATTAGGATTCATTAGCCCAGCATCGGGAGTAACAATGCCATGGCGATCAGAGTCAGCGTCATTGCCAGTAGCGATATCGTAACGATCTCGATTAACTACCAGTGAAGCCATTGCGTTAGCAGAACTGGGATCCATCCGGATTTTGCCATCAGTATCTAAGGTCATAAATCGCCAAGTTGGATCAACTTCTGGATTAACCACAGTAATAGGAAGTTGCATTTCCTCAGCTAGATAACGCCAATAATCAACAGATGCCCCTCCCATTGGATCTGCTCCAATGCGAAGACCCGATTTACGAATGGCATCAAGATCAATGGCATTAGCTAGATCCTGACAATAAGCGCTCATATAGTCATGACGGGTGATCTTATCGGCACAACGCTCGTAAGGAATACGCTCAATATTGCGCCAAGAAGCTAACAATTTATTGGCGCGGGCCGCAATAACTTTTGTGGCATCAGTATCAGCTGGACCACCATGTGGTGGATTGTATTTGAAGCCGCCGTCACGAGGTGGGTTGTGACTAGGCGTGACAACAATACCATCGGCATTTATGTCGGAATGATCGCGGTTGAAAACAATGATTGCTCGTGACAAAGCTGGGGTAGGGGTGTACTCAAAATCAGTTTCGGCTCGGACATCAATACCGTTAGCTACTAAGACTTCGATAGCGGTACGCCATGCTGGTTCTGAAAGTAGATGTGTATCTTTACCAATGAAAAGTGGTCCAGTAATACCTTGCGAAGTCCGGTATTCCACGATTGCTTGTGTCGTAGCCACGATATGAGCTTCATTAAAGGAACCATCAAGAGAAGACCCTCGATGTCCAGATGTACCAAAAACAATTTGCTGATCAGGGTTAGTATGATCTGGGGCTATGTCGTAGTAGGCAGAAAGTACTTTATCGATGTCGATAAGGTCGCTTGCTTGAGCTTGTTGTCCAGCGCGTTCATGTGACATAGCTCTATCCTGCCTCATCGATGTGTTGCTTGGTAGTAAAGACATGAAAGAATAGAGATTATGACTCCGAATTTAAATACTGCGGGCATTGTTGATCTAGGTGCAATCAAGGCACAGCAAGAAGCCCAGCGTGCTGTAGCGCAAGGTGCTAGCTTTGTGACAACAATGACGATGAGTAATGCTTCGGAAATCATTACGGCATCGCAAAAGCATGTTGTGATCGTCGAATTCTATTCTGAACGTGCTGGAGCGCAAGATTTCTCCCAAGACCTGAGTGATCTAACCAACCAAGCAGCCGGAGCATGGTTACTTGCTCGAGTAGACGTAGATGATCCAGACAATGCTCCAATTGCGCAACAATTTGGGGTACGTGCAGTCCCTACTCTGATGGCTATCTTGGGTGGTCAAGTAGCGCCATTATGGGAAGGTACTGTTGACAAATCTGATGCTGCTGCGCAACTAGCTCAAGTAATGCAGGTAGCTGCTCAAGCTGGAGTTACTGGCAGAGCACAACCAGTAGAACTTCCTGCCGGCGAAAAGAAAACAGATCCACGTTTTGCTACCGCAGATGATCTGATAGAGGCAGGAGACTGGGTTGGTGCTCGTGCTGAATTCGATCGACTACTCAACCAGTATCCAGCAGATCCAGATATTCTTGCTGGGAGAGCTTCTGTTGGTCTGCTAGCGCGTACTATCGGTCTCGACGCTGAAACAGTAATAGCGACAGCACAGGCTGAACCTAGTAATACCGAAGCTCAGTTGTGCGCTGCAGATATCGAAATGCAGTTAGGGCGTCAAGTATCGGCTTATGCTCGTCTTATTGCTGTGATTAGATCGGTTACGGGCACTGAGCGAGATCAGGTGCGGGAACGACTACTAGAACTATTTGAGGTAGAAGGAAATACTCCTGAAGTTTTAGCGGCGCGCCGAGACTTAATGACGGCACTTTTCTAAAATCTTCTATAAAGGTGACTGTGAAGCTATTTTATTTAGCTTCGCAGTAACCTTATCCGTAAGGTTACGATACGATTTGCTTGTAAACACTAATAAGTTTATGGTAAAAATGTATTGTGCAAGCTAAATATATCCTTCATATGAGCCAAGCTGATCGTTGGCCTGCAGCTCTTAGTAATCTAAGAAATCTCTGCCAGTTAGGTTTAGCTGAGAACGTAACAGTGGTAATAAACGGTACTGCTATCTATGTTATACAAGGTCAAAATGACTGGATCCAAGCAATGAAGGAAGCGGCAGAATGCGGTGTACGCTTCGAGATATGCGAGAGATCTCTTGAAAATCATGGACTTCCCATTGATAGTCTTCCAAAATGGGTCACTCCTATTTGGGCTGCTATTCCTATTATCTCTGAATATGTCGGAAATGGATACACCTATGTCAAGCCGTAATATTTCTTCATTAGTTATTGTGCGGCATGATTTATATTTATAGTGGCTTTTGTGTTTTATGGAGTCTATTTAACCCTTTATAGAATTATTGCAAATAACTATCAACTATGCCTTGTTCTAGGTAGAGTGTGGCAGCGTCAAGATTGTTTAGTAATTCAACGATGATTGGCAACCGTGCAGCAAAAGTAGCTGGTAGGTGTTGCTGAGCAGTTGCAACATCGGTCCAAACAATATTGGCTATTTCATGATGATCGATTTCAAGAGTAGCTAGCTGTTCGTTGCTGAGAACCCCGCCATCAAATATGAAGGCTACGGCATCTTCCCAACCTAGATATGGCGCTAGCCAGTCAATACATAGCAGCCGAGATAACGATACTTCGATTCCTAATTCCTCGAATACCTCTCGTTGAGCTCCTTGACGAGGAGACTCTCCTGGTTCAGTAATACCACCGGGCAGTTCCCAATCTTCTTTATAAGTTTGCTGACAAAACAGCAACTTCCCAGCACTATTTCGAAAAAGGACATGAGCCATACAGCGTTTGCGAGGTAAGACTGCGTTAAGAGTGGCAGTAAAACCTTCTGAGCCGTAAACAACATCGCTAGCTAACCGCGAATACACCACAATGTCAGCAAACTCACATGGTGAAACCTGTAGTGCTGCTCGACGAACTCCTTCTAGCCGAAATCCAGCACGTTGTACGCTACGGCGAGCTACGTCGTCATGTGCAGCTAAATAAACTTCAAGACGACGTACGCCATGAGCGATAAGAGCATCATCAGCAGCCAGCGATACTGCTTCAGTCAGGGTGGATTCAGCTACTGAACCATCCCATTCCAGCGAACCAATATCACCATTGAGTCGTACACTGATTTGAAAGTTTTCCTCAGCTGCTGCATCACTCATCGTTAGATTCCTTTAATCCTCTTCTAAAACAAACCACAGTGCTCCCAGTGGGGGAACTGTAACCTCAAGAGCCGCTGCGCCAGGCACTTCTGGCATAGCTACCGCGGTGACAGTTTCTGGATTAGACCAGATGCCATCTCCACCAAAATCTTGCCAATCAGTCGATAATACAAGTTTCCAGTTACCAGCACGAGGAACCATAACGCGGTATTTGGGTAGTGGATTCGGCGAAAAGTTTACGACGCAAGCTAGTAGCTGTCCTGCTGACGAAGAACGTAACCAGGCATAACAAGAGTTATGGCTATCATCTGCTACCAGCCATTCAAATCCGGTCGCAGAACTATCAAGATCATATAAAGCTGGAGTATTTTTCAGAACCGTATTCATGGTGTAGAACTGTTGCCGTAAACCAGCATGAAGTGGCTGTTCCCACAATGCCCAATCTAACGAAACTGCTTCATTAAACTCGAGCCATTGAGCAAATTCTTGCCCCATGAAGATTAATTCTTTGCCTGGCCAAGCCCACTGCCAAGCATAAAAAGCTCGTAGTGTAGCAAATTTACGCCACCAATCCTGTGGAATCTTGTTGATCATGGAACCTTTGCCATGTACAACTTCATCATGACTGATAGGCAAAATATAGTTTTCATTGAAAGCATAAACTGCTGCAAAAGTCATCTCGTGGTGGTGCCAAGGGCGGTTTAGAGGATCCTCTTGTAGATATCGCAAAGAATCATTCATCCATCCCATATTCCACTTGAAACCAAAGCCAAGACCGCCTTGATCTGCTGGGGCAGTAACTCCAGGAAATGATGTTGATTCTTCAGCAATCATGACGATGCCCGGGCAACGTTCGTATAGGTGCGAAGTAACATATTTAAGAAAGTTGATAGCTTCGAGATTTTCGTTACCGCCATAGATATTAGGAACCCATTCTCCGGGTTGGCGAGAATAATCTAGATAAAGCATGGAAGCTACCGCATCGACGCGTAGCCCATCGATATGGAACTCTTGTGCCCAATAAAGAGCATTGGAGACTAGGAAACTCTTTACTTCATTACGGCCATAGTTAAATATGTACGTTCCCCAGTCCATATGCTCGCCTTGGCGGGGGTCGGCATGTTCGTACAGAGCAGTGCCATCGAAACGTCCTAATGCCCAACCATCTTTAGGGAAATGTCCTGGAACCCAATCTAGAATTACTCCAATATCTGCTTGATGAAAGGCATCGATGAGATAGCGCAGATCGTCAGGGCTTCCGAAGCGGGAAGTAGGGGCAAAGTAATTTGTTATTTGGTAACCCCAACTTGGCTCAAAAGGATGTTCGGCAATCGGCATAAACTCAACATGAGTAAAACCGTGGTCGCGAACATAATCAACTAGTTCAATAGCTAAATCGCGATAGCTGCGACCTTTGCGCCAAGACCCTAAATGAACTTCATAGATGCTCATTGGTTCAGCATGAGGGCGACGTTGTGCACGTGCCTCCAACCATTCTTGATCACGCCACTGATAATGCGAATTTGTGACGATCGAAGAATTATCTGGAGCCGATTGAGCATAACGAGCCATCGGATCTACTTTTTCAAACCAAGTACCATTCGGGTCGCATATGTCGTAGCGATAAATGGCTCCTTCTTCGACTCCGGCTACAAAACCACCCCAAATGCCAGAACCTGGGATCAAAGATAATTCATGGCCGCTGCCATCCCAGTTATTCCAAGGACCTTTGACTCTAACTGCGCGAGCATTAGGCGCCCATACTGTGAAGCGAGTCCCAGCTACAGCTACGCCATTGGCGTTAGCCTGTTCGGTTAGGTGCGAGCCTAACCGTTTCCAGCATTCAGTATCACCACCGCTGTGGAATCCTTCAAAATCCCACCCTGATAGGTCAGTAGAACTGATGCTCATAACATTTCCTTCATCTAGAGTGCTCATCGTGTCACAACACAGATATGGCAAGGTCGGGCAGGGGAGAGGAATACTTGAATTCGGTTCCCCCACAGCCATTGCTCGCCAGAAACTTCATCGTAGGCTTGAACGCTATGAGCGCCCGGTTGTCCTAATGCGGTCATATTTAGTTCTACGGCAGCGCTGACATAGTCGTCGGGATTTAGTGAACACACCACGAGAATGACGTCATCACCATCTCGCTTAGAGAAAGCAATGACTGCATCATTGTCGGTGTGATGGAAATCAATCGTACGGAGCTGTTGTAGTGCAGAATGGCGGCGCCGAATCTGGTTGATGAGAGTAATCCATCCCACCAATTCACCGCTACTTAGATCTCGGGGGCGATACTCATATTTTTCGGAATCGAGATATTCTTCGGCTCGGAATACGGCATGTTCTGCTAGTTCCAGTCCCGAATACATACCCCATGACGGCGATAGCGTTGCTGCTAATGCAATACGGATAGCGAAAGCAGCTGGTAGCCCTGACTGGAGAAAAGCAGGATTGATATCAGGAGTATTTGGCCAAAAGTTTGGACGATAGAAAGCATCGGTTTCCCGAGATAGCTCTGTGAGATATTCAGTTAATTCAGCTTTGTTGTTGCGCCAAGTGAAATAGGTATATGACTGATGGAATCCTATTTTTCCTAGTGTATGCATCATCTCTGGGCGAGTGAAAGCTTCAGCTAAGAATAAAACTTCAGGGTTGGTACGACGTACGTTAGTTAGGAGCCAATCCCAGAAAGAAATAGGTTTAGTATGAGGGTTATCTACTCGGAAAATCGTGACGCCACGAGTAATCCATAGCTTTACGATACGAAGAATCTCAGTTGCTAAGCCGTCAGGATCATTATCAAAGTTGATTGGATAAATATCTTGATACTTTTTAGGAGGGTTCTCGGCGTAGGCAATCGTGCCGTCAGCTCTGGTGGTAAACCATTGGGGATTATCTTGCACCCACGGATGGTCGGGAGAAGCCTGTAGCGCCAGATCTAATGCTACTTCTAAACCAAGCTCATGCGCCCGCGAGATAAAACGATCGAAAGCCTGCTCGTCCCCTAAATCTGGATGGATAGCATCATGGCCACCAGCGGGGCTACCAATAGCCCACGGAGAACCTGGTTGGTCAACACCAGCCTCCAAAGAATTATTTTTTCCTTTACGGAAGGTAGTACCGATGGGATGGATTGGAGGTAAATAAACGACGTCGAATCCCATTGCAGCAGCATGCTCTAGCGCACGATGAGAACTATCGAAAGTACCAGAAACCCATTGCTGAGTTTGTTCATCAAAATAGGCGCCCTGACTGCGAGGGAAAAACTCATACCAAGACGAAAATAGTGCCCGCTTCCGATCACAGAAAATCCGATATTCGGGGCTTGGTGAAACTAAATCCCGCGGTAAAAATTGTTTCATGGCAGCATCCAGGCACGGATCTTTTAGCGTCTCTAGCAGTCCAGATACTGGTACTTCTGGATCTAAATCTATAGCGGCGGCATCTATGAGATCAGCTGCGAGATTACCGGCTGCAGCTTGTGATGCTTGTGCCATTAATTGTTGGCCTTCCAGACAGACCAATCTCACATCAATACCGTGCGGAAGTTTAGCTTCGGCATGATGGCGCCAAGTATGCCAACGATCGTTCCAACCCTCAACCCGAAATGTCCACTCGCCTTCTTCATCTAATCGGACTAAAACTTGCCAAATGTCTAGACCGAAAGGCCAAATCTGTGCCATATCGTAGCGCTGAATTCTTCCAGAAGGACTGGTGAGAATAGCTGATGCAGCTACTGCATCATGTCCTTCGCGGAAAACTCGAGCCTTGATAGGAATTTCTTCGCCGATAGTAGCTTTAGCAGGATAAGCCCCGCCTTCAAGTACCGGCGATACTTTCGTAACAGGAATACGTCCGAAAGGAGCTCCTAAAACAGGAGCAGAACAGGTTTGAGACTGATGAATATTCTGGCTCACACTTGGAACACTAGCGGGAAAAACGTCTGATGGTGGTATATCACTGCTAGTGAGACCAAAGTGGTACCGAGAAAATAAGTTAGGTTACTTATCGTCTGAGAATGTCGTATGGAAAATAGCAACGCTACGTTCTGACAGTTGTAACCGATCACCGCAGTAGAATTTGTGTTGCGCTTCATGCTCTAGATCAGCGGTATTACAAACTAGAGACCAGTTTTGTCCCCATATTTGCGATGGTAATACTAGCTCTAGCGGAGTATCGCCAGCATGGAAGAAAACCAAGAAAGCTTCGGTATCATCGCAACGATACATACCAAGACTACGACGATTGGGATCATTCCATTCAGGATCTCCCATCAGATCACCATGTTCATGGAACCATGCCAGTTCTAGCCGTTCTAAACCATCTCCTTGATGGGTTACCACTGGTGTACAAGAGAGCCATTTAGTAGGACGTAAAACAGTGTGACCATTACGTAACTGAATTAGCGTGGCAGTTAACTGTTGGAGCTCATTCCAATGACAGCTATCTACCCAGTTGACCCAAGATAGGGGAGAATCTTGGCAGTAAGCGTTGTTGTTGCCAAGCTGGGTACGCCCTAGCTCATCGCCAGCGGTCAACATGGGAACTCCATGAGCTAGCAATAGCGTTGCCATGAGATTAGCTATTTGTCGACGCCGTAGCTCAGCTACGTAGGGATCAGTTGTCTCACCTTCGATACCGCAGTTCCATGAGCGATTATCGTTGGATCCGTCGCGATTGTCTTCACCATTAGCTTGATTATGTTTGTGGTCGTAAGTAACTAGATCCCGTAACGTGAAGCCATCGTGAGCAGTGACGAAGTTAATAGATGACGCTGGGGTGCGCTCGTGAGGAAGAAAAAGATCAGCAGAACCAACTAGCCGCGTAGCTAATTCTTGGACGCCACCAACATGTCCGCGCCAAAAGTCGCGTACGAAATCTCGGAAACGGTCATTCCATTCTGACCAGCCAGGCCCCCAAGCGCCAACCTGATAACCATCTGGTCCGATATCCCAGGGTTCGGCAATCATAATGCGATCTGATAGCACCGGATCAGTTGCAATAGCGTGTTTGAAAGGATGTTGCTGATCAACTTGATGCTGATCATCTCTGATAAGTGTTGTTGCTAGGTCAAACCGGAATCCGTCAATTCCCATATCGGTTGCCCAATATCGCAATGAATCAAGAATCATCTGTAAGACCGCAGAGTTAGAGGTATCGAGAGAATTGCCGCAGCCAGTTACGTCATAGCTATCCATCTCAGAGTTAAGCCGGTAATAGCTAGGATTATCGATTCCACGCCAAGACACAGTAGGCCCAGCATCGCCACCTTCGCAGGTATGGTTGTAAACCACATCGAGAATGACGGCGATACCGGCGCGATGGAAAGTCGAAACCATATCTTTAAATTCACGTACCTGATCGCCCAAAGTGCCGTTGGAACAATATCTGGCATGGGGAGCAAAGAAACCTAATGAGTTATAGCCCCAAAAATTAGTCATTCCGCGATGGGTTATGAAAGGTTCCGATATGAAATGGTGTACTGGAAGTAACTCAATCGCATTGATTCCCAGCGATAGCAGATGATCAATAACTGCTGGGTGAGCTAATCCAGCGTAGGTACCGCGAAGATGTTCTGGAACTGCTGGGTGAGATTTGGTGTAGCCACTTACATGAGTTTCATAGATCACTAGATCTGCTAGTTGCGGGCGCTGAGGTAGCTGAGTTGGCGCTGCTGAGTCAGCAACAACAACCGATAACGGTACCGCCGCTATCGAGTCTGCTGGGTGTGGATATAGATGATCAGATACCGGACCGCCATAATCAATTCCTGATGTGATAGCTCGCGCATAAGGATCAATAAGAAGTTTTGCTGGGTTGCAGCGTTGTCCTGCTGCGATATTCCAAGGTCCATGTACCCGAAAACCGTAGCGCTGTTGCGTTGTTATGCCGCAAACATGAACCTGCCAGATATCGTTGTTGCCAGCAGACATATCGACAGTGCGCTGAGCAAAAAACTCATCGACAAGAATCAGTTCTACGCGAGTAGCATTTGGTGCCCATAGTCGAAAATTACACCCAGTGTCGCTGAGATGAGCACCCAGAAACAGTGAGTTCTGTGATGCATCAGACGGCAACATGATGGTCCTCTTGTATTGGTGAGACAGCTAAGGAATTGTCAATCTTACTGTGTGAAGTTACCACCCCGGTAAAAATGTGTGTGGGTAGCCCGCTTAGAGTTCAGCTTATGAGTGAAATCATCGACATGGGTTGCAGCGATGTTCTGCTAGAAGTAATTGACAATATCGCGGTCCTACGATTGCAGCGTCCCAAAGTCAATGCGTTAACCGAAGCTATGCAAGATGCGTGTGGACAAGCTGCTGTGATCGTTAACGAGCGTCAAGATATTGCAGCTTTGGTAATCACAGGTGGGGAACGTGCATTTGCTGCCGGTGTTGATATTCCAGAACTTGCGGCCTCAGATTATGCTCGAATGTCTTCGCGTGTTGTTGTGATGCATGAGTCTTATTCCCGGGTAGCTGCTTGTAATAAGCCTGTGATCGCTGCGGTTAATGGGTTTGCGCTAGGTGGTGGGTTTGAGTTGGCATTATGTGCTGATATTCGTATCTATGCCGATAATGTTCAATGTGGATTTCCGGAAGTTAAATTAGGCATTATTCCTGGTGCCGGCGGTACTCAGCGGCTGGCAAGGCTTGTAGGGACAAGTCGGGCGAAGGATATTATTTTTACCGGGCGCTTTGTGAAGGCCGATGAAGCATTAGCGATGGGGATCGCTAATCAGGTTGTTGCTGCCGATCAAGTAGAAGCCACAGCTATTGCTTACGCTCGTCAATTCGTAGGACAAGCGATGATCGCTCTTACCGCAGCTAAACGTGCTATTGATGACGGCAGCGAAGTTGAGTTGCAAGCTGGTCTTGCTATCGAAAGAGCACATTTCACTGGACTTTTTCTGACTGAAGATAAAAATATTGGCATGGATTCTTTCCAGAAGAATGGTCCAGGAAAGGCAATTTTCGTCGGACGGTAGCAGCTGGCAAAATCTCAGGATTCTTTATTGCGGGCTAGCAGCAGATAATCTATGCAATTCCCGATGAAATAAAGGAGGCAGTCGTGCGCGTTGTTGCGGCGATGAGTGGTGGGGTTGATTCGGCAGTTGCTGCTGCACAACTAGTAGCTGCTGGTCACGAGGTGACTGGTGTGCATCTATCACTCAAAGGTAAATATGCTGCACAAGGTCGCGGCTGTGGTTCTGCAACAGACGCTGATGATGCCCGTCACGTTGCAGAACAGCTAGGTATCGGCTTTGAAGTGTGGGATCTGGCTGACCATTTCCAAGAGCAGGTTGTAGATCACTTCATTGCCGAATACGCTGCCGGACGTACCCCGAATCCATGTTTACGCTGTAACTCTACGATCAAATTTGCGGTGCTGATCGAGCGAGCTTTAGAGCGTGGTTTTGCAGCGGTAGGAACTGGACACTACGCCCGAGTTCTTCATAGTGATCACGGTAGCGAACTGTATCGAGCCAAGAATATTGCTAAAGACCAATCCTATGTTCTTGCAGTATTAACTCCAGAACAGTTAGCGCATACCTTATTTCCATTAGGAGAATTTGCAACCAAAGCTGAGGTACGAGCGCAAGCAGCGGACCTTAATTTCCGGGAAGTAGCAGCTAAACCAGATTCATTGGATATTTGTTTTATCCCCGATGGTGATACCCAAGGATTCTTGGATCGTACCTTGGGGCAGGTCCCCGGTGACATCGTAGATACTGATGGCACAGTTCTTGGACATCATGAAGGAACTCATCATTTCACAGTTGGACAACGAAAAGGATTGTCATTAGGTCGGCCAGCTGCCGATGGTCGTCCTCGGTATGTTTTAGGGCTTTCGCCAGATACTCGTACAGTAACAGTAGGGCCTAAAGAAGGTCTGGAAGTTACCACGATCAGAGCAACTAACGTCAACTGGTTAGTGACTCCACAATCTAAAGAATGTGTCGTACAAGTTCGTGCTCATGGAACTGAATTGCCAGCTACTATCGGCATGAATGGTGCAGATTTTGTGGTAGAACTGGTTGAACCTACCTACGGAGTTGCTGCCGGGCAAGGGGTAGTTGCATATCAGGATGGTCGAGTTTTGGTACAAGCAACTATCACGAGCGCTACTTAAAATTCGCTATTTTGAGTCGTGTCCGCTACAGCGGTCAGCAGGAGCAACGCCAGCTAGTGCTTGTTCAATATGCTGACCGCAGCCAGCCCATGTCGTCTTATGGCAGATAGCGCAAAGAACTGGTCGGCACATAGGTAACTCCTCACAAAATATGGTGACTTATACACTACTGCCTTAGGGATCTCTTCACCGAAAGCTGCTATTGCGACTAGGCTTTCATCTTGTGAGTGATATCGAACCACTGCCTTTCAAAGCTGCCGCTACTAGTGAGCTGGCAGCATCACGTCATGCTGAGTTATCCAAGCTCATCAGAGAACATCGAGATCGTTACTATCGCAGTGAGCCGATTATTGCCGATGGCGAGTTTGACGAGCTTTATCGGGAGTTAGCGGATTTAGAAAAAGATTTCCCTGAGCTACATACCTCAGCTTCACCAACCAATGAGGTGGGTGCACCAATTGATGCGGAAACTTTTTCTGCAGTAACACATCTGAGCCCGATGCAAAGTCTCGATAATGTGTTTTCGAGGGAAGAATTAGCAGCGTGGACCTTACGTGCTAGCAGTGACGCTACTGTGCTGCAAAGATCTGGATGGCTGTGTGAACTTAAAATTGATGGGTTATCACTCAATCTGGTTTATCGAAATGGGATATTAGTTCAGGCAGCTACTCGTGGCGATGGCAAGGTTGGCGAAGACGTTACCCGTAATGCGCGTGCTATCGCGGCAATTCCGCAAAAGCTACAAGGAAATAACATTCCTGAACTGCTGGAAGTGCGTGGAGAGGTCTTCTTCCCTATTGCTGCTTTCGACGCATTGAACGACAAACTTGCTGCAGCAGGTAAACAAATTTTTGCAAACCCGCGTAATGCAGCAGCCGGGTCACTAAGACAAAAGGATGCGGCAAAAACTGCTGAACGAGAGCTAGATTTTCTGTGCCACGGAATCGGACCGATTACCGGGGAGAGTCCACAGCGTCTCTCGGAAGCATATGAGCTACTTCAGCAGTGGGGGCTACCGACCTCTAGTTACCGCCATGTTGTGCATGACTTAGAACAAATGTGGGCTTATGTACAAGAAACCGGGGAAAAGCGTCACCAGTTCCCTTATGAAATCGATGGTGTGGTCATTAAAGTTGATGATCGTAAGGGGCAACAACTTTTAGGATCTACGTCGCGCGCACCGCGCTGGGCAATTGCCTACAAATTCCCGCCAGAAGAAGTCACCACAAAATTACTCGATATTTTAGTGCAAGTAGGGCGTACTGGACGAGTAACTCCGTACGGGGTTATGGAAAAAGTAAAAGTAGCCGGATCGGTAGTAGAGAAGGCGACGTTACATAACGGCTTTGATGTTGATCGAAAAGGTGTATTGATTGGTGATACAGTCATCATCCGTAAAGCTGGAGATGTCATTCCAGAAATTCTTGGTCCGGTAATTGCTGATCGTGACGGCAGCCAGCGACGTTTCCAAATGCCTACGCATTGTCCCGAATGCGGTACCGAATTAGCCTTTGAGAAAGAAGGCGAAAAAGATATCCGCTGTCCTAACCAACAGTCTTGTCCTGCCCAGCTCAAAGAGCGGCTCTTCCATCTGGCCTCTCGACAAGCACTTGATATTGAGGCGCTAGGAGAAAAAGCAGCAGATGCGTTGGTACAACAACAGTTGGTTCGTGATGAGGGAGATATTTTTTCATTAACTCTCGAAGACTTAGAGAAAACAGAGTTTTTCACGAAGAAAGATTCTGGAAAATCTGGTCGCGAAGGTAATAGGGTATTAGCTGCTTCGGCATATCGATTGATGGAGAATCTAGAACAGGCACGTTATCGATCGTGGGAAAAATTCTTAGTAGCTCTTTCTATTCGTCATGTATCCAAAGGAACAGCACCACTATTAGCTGCAGCTTTCCCAACGATCGACGATCTAATGGCTGCCAGCGAAGAGGAACTTTCGCAAATTGAAGGTATTGGCCCGATTTTAGCGGCAGCTGTTGTGGAATGGTTCGGGGTCGAGTGGCATCAAAGAATTGTCGAAAAATGGCGGGCTGCTGGCTGTGAACTATGGGAAAACAATAATGAACCAGCAGAACAGTTACCACAGATACTGGCAGGGCTAAGTTTTGTTGCTACTGGTTCGTTGGCTGGTTTTACTCGAGACGGTATTGCTGAAGCTATTAAGATTCGTGGCGGAAAAGTAGCTTCGAGCGTATCCAAGAAAACAGATTTCGTTATTGTAGGAGAATCTCCTGGTAGCAAATACGATAAAGCGGTATCGCTAGGGGTTCCGATTCTTCAAGGCGAAGGTTTTCAGGTTCTTCTCAATGAAGGTCCCCAAGCAGCTCGTAGTTACGTCATAGTTGATTGATTTCACCAGCAAGGAAATAGCCCGATGTCATTGAGTACCGATACTAAACCAGCAGTGGATGATCAGCGCCCTAGTTCTCGTTATGGCGTGCCGCAGAGCCTCATTTTTCTGCTAACTTTGGCGGCTGGTTGGATAACGCTCCAAGGGGTTCAAAGCCTCAACGACATTATTGCTCCTACTTTTTTCGCATTAAACCTGATGATTGCCGCATATCCCATTCAACGGGCGTTGCGACGACGTAATGTGCCAGCATGGATCGGTTCGGTTATTTCTGGACTAACCGTTATTACTATCTTGGTGGCATTTTTTGCATCGTTAGGATGGGCAGTAGCGTCGCTTGTAGAGACTTTGCCGCAATATAAAGATAAGTTTTCCACGCTTTATGACAACACTTTGATGTGGCTTTCAGGGTTTGGTATTGGTACCGAACAACTACAGACTGGACTTAAAAAAATAGATCCCAGTAGCATTATGGGATTTGTTCAAAAAGCAGCTGCTGGCTTGTCCAGTACAGTATCTCTAATTGTTGTCATAGTGACAGTTCTGATCTTCATGATGATGGATATGAGTGGTTTTAGTCAGCGTCTTGCTATTGCTCGTGACCACAATCCATCTCTAGTAGAAGCTCTGGAATCATTTGCGACCGGAGTTCGTCGCTACTGGGTTGTTTCTACCGTTTTCGGTCTGATCGTGGCATTGCTTGATTATGCCGTCTTACTGGCATTACATGTTCCGCTTGCTGGGGTATGGGCGGTACTGTCCTTTGTAACTAACTACATTCCGAATGTTGGTTTTGTTATTGGTCTGATACCACCAGCTTTGATGGCGCTCTTAGAAGGCGGTCCGATGGCTGCTCTTGCTGTGGTTATCGCTTATGCACTCTTAAACTTTGTGGTGCAATCAGTTATCCAACCGAAATTTGCTGGTGATGCAGTGGGAGTTACTGCGACAGTTTCGTTCTTATCATTACTTTTCTGGGCTTGGGTTATGGGTGCGCTAGGGGCGATTCTGGCACTGCCAGCTACGCTTTTAGTCAAAGCTGTGATGGTTGATGCAGATCCACGAAATAGATGGCTCAATGCCTTTATTGCAGCTAAACCTGCTACTGCCGGTACTCCTCATCGGCTACGTAAATCAGATATTCTTCCCAATCAAGACTAAGCTGGGAGTATGGCACGCGGTTTCAGCAATCTAAATCTCAATGGCACTACGCCAATACGAGTGCAGCCCAACGTAGGTGAATGGGGGCCGCAGAAAGTTTCGTCTACACGACGTAAGTGGTGGGGGCGCACTCTAGCAGTTATTGCTTTTATCCTTGCTTTTTCTGCGCTGCTTGGTTGGGCTATCTTTATCTATTTCAAGTACCTAAAAGGGTAGTTTTTAGTGCGCCATTCCAGCAAGGAAACGTAGTCGAGCAATTTCAGAATCTAGCCATTCTGGGCCACCTTGGCGACCTAAAATAATGGTGCGGTGAGGTTTTACGGGGGCAGTAATAACCACAGATTCTCCCCAATGGGGCAGCCATCCATCGGTAAGAGTTTGTCGATGTAAATGATCTAGCGGTGCAAAGAGTTCAAGATTCGTCGAAGATAATTCTGGCGCCATCGAAGTAGCGTAGATGGGCTGCATCGTACGTCGATCTGCAAGAATTGCCCAGTGACAGTGGAATACAACAGGGGCAGCGTCAGTAAGAATTTCGGCGGCTTGATCTGGTTCTAACGACATACGGTTAAGTACATGAATATCTGACTCTAAGCCCCAAGACTCTGGATAGGTAGATAGCCACATTTCTTCAACGCCCTCAAGAGCTGTGCAAGCACTTACTAGTGCATCTGGAAGAATCCCGGTAGGGAGAGTCATCATAAAGTCAGCAATAACTGTACCTTGGGGGAGACGTTCTACCATTTCAACTGCGTGGATATCAGCGCCGACAGTTCCCATAGCTGTAGTAACAGCACCTAATGATCCGGGACGGTCTGGAATCGATACTCGCATTAAAAGCACACCTAAGTCTTGCATCTATCGACCCTTTAGGTATAGCTAGGCTCACGAAAAATAAACAGTAAAGATAGTGGTTTGGGTAGATTAAGATAGAGCAAAGATAAGATTAGTTGTGATTCTTTTATCCAGACATCAGGAGTATTAACGTGGCTCTCACGCCCCACGATGTGGCCAGGCTTGGACAGCTCGCGCGCATTGACCTTACCCCGGCGGAGCTTGAACGCTTCGCCCCACAGCTTGAGGTTATCCTCGAGTCAGTTGCTCGCGTTTCAGAAGTTGCTACGCCCGATATTCCCCCAACATCGCATGCTTTGCCGATGGTTAATGTGTTCCGCGAGGATTGCGTGCGTGCGTCGCTACCGGCAGCAGCAGCACTTGCTAATGCGCCAGCCGCAGAAGACGAGCGATTCCGGGTGCCACGAATTCTAGGAGAGTCGGCATGAGCGAGGTTATTGGATTATCTGCAGTACAGATGTTGGAGCTGTTGGATTCGAAAGAAATATCAGCCGTTGAGCTAACTACTGCCCATCTTGATCGCATTAATGCTGTTGATATTTACGTAAATGCTTTTTTGTGTGTCGATACCGACCGGGCATTAGCTACCGCGGCTGCAGTGGACCAGAAACGTGCTGCTGGGGAAGAACTGGGCGCCTTAGCTGGGATTCCGCTAGCCCTCAAAGATCTCGTATCTTATGAAGGTCTGGCTACGACAGCTGGCTCGCGGATGCTGGAAAACTATCGTCCAGTTTATAACGCCACGATCACTCAGCGTATGGTTGATGCTGGAATTGTCATTCTAGGCAAAACTAATCTAGATGAGTTTGCTATGGGTTCATCGACTGAGACTTCAGCCTTTGGTCCTACTCATAATCCTTGGGCATTGGATCGTATTCCTGGCGGATCGGGCGGTGGATCGTCAGCAGCTCTGGCAGCCTTTGAAGCTCCACTAGCTATTGGTACAGATACTGGTGGTTCTATTCGTCAACCGGGTGCAGTAACTGGCACGGTAGGAATTAAGCCAACCTATGGAGCGGTATCGCGCTATGGGATTTTGGCGTTGGCATCGTCTTTGGATCAAGCAGGTCCGTGTGCGCGTAATGTTCTCGATGCGGCACTGCTACATGAGGTGATTGCTGGATATGATCGGCTAGATTCAACTTCCATAAATCAGCCGGTTCCTGATGTGGTTGCCGCAGCGAAACTGCGTGATGTTAAGGGAATGCGGATCGGGGTAGTTAAGGAACTTGGCGGAGAAGGTTATGCTCCAGGAGTGGAACAACGCTTCCAGGAAGCAGTTGAGTTACTACAGCAAGCTGGTGCCGAAATTGTTGAAGTTTCTTGCCCTTCTTTCGACTACGCTCTTGCCGCGTACTACTTAATTTTGCCTGCTGAAGCTAGCTCCAATCTTGCTCGTTATGACGGTATGCGTTACGGATTACGATGCGGCGATGACGGTACCCATAGTGCTGAAGAAGTAATGAATATGACCCGCGGTGCTGGATTTGGTGAAGAAGTTAAGCGACGCATCATTCTAGGAACCTATGCATTGTCGAGTGGCTATTATGACGCCTATTACGGTTCAGCTCAAAAGGTGCGTACTTTGATCGCCCGCGATTTTCAGACAGCTTTTACTAATGTTGATGTATTAGTATCACCAGCGACTCCGACTACTGCGTTCAAAATAGGTGAGCGTATCGATGATCCGATGGCTATGTATAAAGCTGATTTGTGCACAATTCCATCTAATATGGCAGGTATACCTGCCGCCTCATTCCCGTGTGGGCTATCTCCAGAAGATGGACTGCCAGTAGGTATTCAGGTCATGGCTCCACCGCTATGCGATGATCGGCTCTACCGTGTCGGTGGTGCATTAGAAGCTTTGTTGGAAGATCGCTGGGGCGGACCTTTGATGAATCTTATTCCTACGATTGAGAGCCAGGTGTAGTCATGAGCGATGAATTAATGGAATACGATCAAGCCCTTGCCAAATATGATCCGGTGCTAGGTCTTGAGGTTCATGTAGAACTTAATACTGCAACAAAAATGTTCTGTTCTTGTATTAATGAATTTGGTGGCGAACCTAATTCACATACTTGTCCAGTGTGTTTGGGACTACCGGGAGCTTTACCAGTTATTAATGGCAAAGCGGTGGAATCTGCGATTCGAATAGGTTTGGCATTGAACTGTCAGATCGCTGAATGGTGTCGCATGGCTCGGAAGAACTATTTCTATCCCGACATGACTAAGGATTTTCAGACTTCGCAATATGATGAGCCCATCGCTTATGAGGGTTTTGTCGATGTGGAACTAGCAGATGGCTCAATGTTCCGTATTGAGGTAGAGCGTGCTCATATGGAAGAAGATGCTGGGAAATCACTTCATATGGGTGGAGCTGGGCGTATCCAAGGTGCCGATTACTCGTTGATGGACTATAACCGTGCCGGTACACCATTAATTGAGATAGTGACCAAGATTATTCCCGGTACCAGGGCGGCAGCTCCACAGGTCGCTAAAGCCTATGTGGGATTCCTGCGTGACATGATGCGGGCATTGGGGGTATCCGATGTAAAAATGGAGCAAGGTTCATTGCGTTGTGATGCGAATGTGTCACTATCTCCGAAAGACTCCGGGATCTTAGGTACGCGAACTGAGACCAAGAATGTTAACTCCCTAAAATCTATTGAGGCTGCTTTAACTTACGAGATTCGTCGTCAAGCAGCAGTACTTGAAGCTGGAGGTACGGTCAAACAGGAAACCCGTATGTGGTCAGAGGCTGAAGGAATAACTACTCCGGGGCGTTCCAAAGAACAAGCCGAAGATTATCGTTATTTCCCAGAACCGGACCTAGTTCCAGTAGCAGCAAGCAGGGAATGGGTTGAGCAGCTACGAGCTACGATCCCAGAAGCTCCAGCAACCAAACGCAAACGACTCCAAGCAGAATATGGTTTTGCTGATCTAGAGATGCGTGACGTAATCAATGGCGGGGCACTTGATTTAGTAGAAGCAACTGTTTTAGCAGGAGCTGCACCACAAGTTGCTCGGAAATGGTGGACAGGTGATCTAGCACGTCGTGCCAATGAAGCTGGGGCAGAGCTTGCTGAGCTAGGAGTGACTCCTGCTCAAGTTGCTGAAGTGCAAAAACTTATCGATGCGGGAATCATTACTGACAAACTTGCGCGAGATGTTTTTGAGGGAATCTTGGCTGAAGAAGGAACGATTTCTCAAATTGTTGAAAAACGAGGGTTGGCTATTGTCCACGATGATGCTGCGCTACAGGCTGCAGTAAGTTCAGTGATAGCTGCTAATCCTGATGTTACCCAAAAGATTCGTGACGGCAAAGTACAGGCTGCTGGCGCGCTTATCGGTGCGGTTATGAAAGAGATGAAAGGTAAAGCTGACGCAGCAAAAGTGCGAGAACTTGTGCTTGCTGCATTAACGGTGTGATCTTAATTAGGGTGGCGAGACGACTCTTAATAGGGGGTTGGTTCGTCACCCTAATTTTTGAACAAGCGGGGGTAAGTTAAAACTCCATAGCTAGATGTAGTAAGGTATACCTAACAAGTTGTGCTCCGGGGTCGGTGTAATTCCGAACCGGTGGTGATAGTCCACGACCCGCTTTAGTTTATTTTAAAAGCTTAAGCGGCTGATCCGGTGAAAATCCGGGACCGACGGTTAAAGTCCGGATGGGAGGAAGCACAAGGGTTGTTCGATAAGTGAACAGCCCTTGGTCGTCGCCTGCCTGGAGTTGGTATCGCTCCTAGAAAGGTGGATAATGACACCGCGAATGCGCGCCGTGGTAGCGCCACTAATTTTTGCTGTTGTCATTGTTGTGCTATGGCAATGGTGCTCCATTGATGCTCCTGCTTTTCTTATTCCTTCACCGATAGATGTAGTACATACGTTGGGTAGATTGCTGACGTCGGCAAGTTTTTGGCCTTATGTTACCGAAACTGCTATTGCAGCATTGGGCGGCTCGGTCTTAGGCATTGTTATTGCTTTGCCGTTGGGATTGTGGTTGCATCGATCTGTATGGGCGTCAGCTGCAATCGGCCCCTATCTTGGCGCTACCCAAGCTATTCCTGCAGTGGCGCTAGCGCCACTTTTGGTGCTTTGGGTTGGGTACGGATTAGCTGGAGTAGTAACTCTGTGCGCGGTGATGGTCTTTTTCCCTATCGTAATCGCAACATTGGTTGGATTACGGCATATTGATGGTGGCGTAATCAGTGCGGCCATGCTTGATGGGGCAGGTAGCTATCGTCGGCTGGTTGATATTGAGCTGCCACTAGCGATGCCTTACATTCTTGCCGGTATTCGTAACGGGGTAACTTTGGCAGTTACCGGTGCTGTAGTAGGCGAAATGGTTATGGGTGGTCACGGATTAGGTACGTTACTTACCGTGCAACGTGACAGCGTTGATACTGCTGGAATGGTGTCAACAATTATTGTCTTGTGCACTCTAGCTATGACTGCTCATATGGCTGTTCGTTGCGTCGAATACCGATCTCTTAATCGATCAGGTCTTGTTATCAATGACCGAAAGGACTAATTCATGCTGAACAGACGTCATTTTCTTGGGTTATGTACGCTCGCTCTTGCAGCTACAGCCTGTACTCCTCAAGCATCCACCCCGGTGGCGACTGAAAAGGTAACTATAGGATTAACCTATATTCCAAATGTGCAATTTAGCCCATTCTATGTAGCAGAAGATGAGAAGCTTTTTGCTAGCCGTGGTTTAAACGCAACTTTGCGTCATCACGGGACCCAAGAAGGGCTCTTTGATGCGCTATTAGCTGGAACTGAGCATATTGTGGTTGCTGGCGCCGATGAGGCGATGCAAGCTCGTTCGCGCGGTGCTGATCTAATAACTGTTGGCTCCTACTATCGCCAGTTCCCAGTTACTGTGATAGCTCGTAGCGACACTCAGATTCGTACTTTGGCAGATTTGAGAGGTCATCATATTGGGGTTCCGGGTCGTTACGGATCTACTTGGTATGGATTATTAGTTGCGCTAAGCAATGCGGGACTAACCGAAGCTGACGTCACTATTACTGAGATTGGATATACCGCACAAGCTGCTCTTTCCACTAACAAAGTGGATGCCGTTGTGGGATATAGCAACAATGATGCAGTAGCAATTAAGCTGGCAGGAATCGATATTACTGAAGTTTCTTTAGGCGATCAGATTCCGATGGTAGGCACGTCGATTATTACTACCCAAGCATTTGCTAAAGCACATCCTGAGGTAGTGAAATCTGTGGTTGCAGTAACTTGCGAAAGTATTAAAAAGATTGTGGCAGATTCCGAAAAAGCCATAACTGCAACTGCTGCTCGCGTTCCGGGGATGGATGACCGCACGATGGAAGCTGCTCGCGCTACCGTTAAAGCGACAATCCCATTCTGGGCTCCGCAAGGGGAAGTCTCGGCGGTACTTGATGTAGATAAGTTTGCTGCAATGGAAGCCTTCATGACCAAGAATGGTCTGATTACTGCGACTGCAGGCGGAGCTACGGCAGCAACTAATGAGTACAGCGGATAAACCGTTATACCGATAGGTCGGCAATTCCTAATTGCGTTATAGCATCAAGATCTCCGGAAATATCGATATCGGCAGCGTTGCGACGTCCATAAGCATGCAAAATAAGTTCGCTCGGTGAGCCAGCTAGATACACTGCTGGTTCACCGGAGCGTGCTTTGATCGTACCTAAACTAGTGTCTCCAGTGTCGATTAAAACTACGCCAACGCCAGCATGTCGATACAGCATACGTCCCATGAGCCGCAATCTGCGCCACAACATAGTTTCTACTTCGATACCTAAATTACGTGGTGCTGCAGTGGGTTGTTCGGCACGACGCAGATCTTCATGGTGCACAAAATATTCGATAGTGTTAGCGGCTTCGTCTACTCCAGGAAGAGCAAATAATGAGCGAGGAAGCGGACCTTTAGCTAACTGCTCTACTAGATCTTCAAAGCTCCAGCGAGTGCGAATATCACCCATGCGGCTAGTTGTGACTTGTGCGAGCGGTTTTACGAACATACCGGATGCAGCAAGAGGATCATTTTCGCGGAGCCATAGATGGCAAGCAAGATCATGGGCATCCCAGCCTTGGCACAGTGTGGAAGCATCAGGTCCAACTTTACGTAGCGTTTGACATAGAGCAGCCCGCTCAGTTTTAGCGAAAGTCACCTTTGGAGCGTACGCCAAATATGATGCCAGTGGCTACAACCAAGCCTATGGTTTATGGTGAAGAAGATTATTTAGCAAAAAACACTGTGCAAGGAAGGCAATGATGGCCGATTTAGGCGTCACTGGGGAACTAGTAAGGCAAGCGCAACAGAGCCGTCATAAGGCACTTTTTGGCTACTTGCCTGTTGGCTTTCCTAACACAGTAACAACTTTGCGAGCAGGGAATCTGTTAGCAAAAAATGTTGATTTGCTGCTGCTAGGTCACCCCAGTATTGAGGTTTCCTGTTCAAGTAACCGAGTAGGCCGAGCAGTATCTCGTGCTTGTGCCAGTGGTATTGATGAGCAAGTTCTGTTCAACACGGCAGAGCAATTAAGCTCGCAAGTTCCAGTTATTGTTGTTGTTAATTGGGCAGATGTACTACGGCTAGGAGCTACTACTTATTGTCGAGAACTTGCTAGCGCTGGAGTCAGTGGGATTATGACACCAGATCTAGCTCCAGAACATGCTGAACAGTGGATACGAGTTACAGATAGATATGATCTTGATCGAATACTGGCAGCGCTGCCGCACCATACCGACCAGCAGCTGAGCAATATCGCTCAGTACAGCAGAGGTTGGGTTTATGTGCCAGCATTTGGAGAAAAATCAGATATCTCAGCTGCTATGAGAACCCTTGAACGTTATCAAGAACTGTCTTCTACTAAACCGATACTTGCTACTGATATTACCGCCGATACCCTTGAGGCTATGGGTGACTATGTAATGTTTGCTGATGCGCTCATTGCAGGCACGATCTTGGTAGAAGCGTTACCAGATCATGTTACTGATGGACTTGATTTGATGGCGTCACTATTAAAAGTATTGGTGACAGGTGTCACCCGATGATCCAGCCACAACAGGCTATAGCTAAGCAGGAATTACAGCGACGACGTCGTAACCAGATCTTTTTGATAGGCATTGTTATTGCTGTAGCAGTAATAGTAGGAATTGCTGGAATTATTCAACATTATCAAGAAGTTAAAGCTCCACAGGCTACGACAATTTCCGCTGATCCAGGTTCGGTAACGAAACTAGAGAATACTGCTCCAATCCGAATCGGACTCGCAACGGCACCTCATATAGTTACGTTATGGGAAGATGCACATTGCGTTCATTGTGAAAAGCTAGAGCGCATTATTGGTACAACGCTGTTAGAAGAAGTACAGCGTGGACAAGTTCGGTTGGAGCTATATCCACTACAGATCATTGATCAAGGATCTGCTAGAGCTGCGGCTGCGCAAGGATGTGCTGCTTCCTATGGGAGAGCGTTAAACTATCACTTGGGAATATGGGAGAACCCACATTCGCGTTGGACATTAGAGCAACTGCAAGAACTATCTCATCTCACCGGTGGCGAGTATGGAAACGATATTGCTGCTTGTATCGCTTCGGGACAGTACGAAGAATGGGCTAAGTCTTTGGATACTGCTGCAAATACTGCTGGAATCCAAGGAACACCAGTGCTCATAGTAGATGGCAATACAATAGATTTAACAGCATTTGATGTAGCTCTGTTTAAGGAGAAACTACGGTGACTTTCACTATCCCAGTGCCACCTTTTTCAGGTTTCTCGTTAGGTCCACTCACTATCCACATGTATGCGATTTGCATCATCATAGGTATTTTTTCTGCGCTCTGGTTAGTGCGTAAACGTTTTGTTTCTCGTGGTGGAAAAGATGAGCACCTAGATACTGTGACAATCTGGACTATCTTTTTTGGCATTATTGGTGCTCGGCTTTATCACGTTATTACTGATTATCAACTCTATTTTGGAGCAGGGCGTCACCCGATTGAAGCTCTGAAAATATGGAATGGCGGGTTAGGTATTTGGGGTGCTATTGCCTTAGGCGCTGTTGGGGTTTTTGTAGCTAGTAGACGAAAAGGGTTGCGCTTTTGGGCACTGCTAGACGTACTTGCTCCAGGAGCGCTATTAGCGCAAGGTATTGGCCGAGTTGGAAACTGGTTTAACCAAGAACTCTATGGACGTCCCTTGAACTCTTGGTGGGCACTTACTATCGACGCTGACCATCGACTGCCACAATACGCTGATATTGCTACCTATCACCCAACTTTCGCTTACGAAATGTTGTGGAACCTTGCTGGTGTGGCGTTGTTATTAGTGCTTGATAGACGCTTTCGGTTACGTCATGGTCAAATGTTTTGGGGATATGTTTTGGTCTATACCATGGGCAGAACCTGGATTGAGCATCTACGTATCGATACCGTGAATCGTATTGGCGGCTTCCGGCTGAATGAGTACACCTCATGGATCATACTAACGGTTTCGATTTGTGTATTCTTGTGGCTTACTTGGCGCAAACCAGGAAGTGATGATCTGTTATATGAAGAAAAATTTAATGCTACAGATGAAGCTACGGTAGATCATGATGATTCTGCGGTAGTTAGCGGTGATGAGGATGTTTTAGATATTCCATCAACATAAATCTGGTTAGATTTGTCAGTGGGTGCCGCTAGGTTGTTCTTGTGAAGTTAATTGTGGGAGAAAGTGAGCTGGTGTGAGCAAAGGTTTCGTCCACTTGCATGTCCATACTGACTATTCAATGCTTGATGGGGCAGCAAAGAACGCACTCCTTTTTGCTGAAGCTGAGAAACAGGCGATGCCAGCTATCGCAATGACTGATCATGGCAATATGTTTGGTGCTTACGAGTTTCAGTCAATTGCTAAAAAACATCCGGTTAAGCCAATTATCGGGATTGAAGCTTATGTAGCGCCGTCGAGTCGGCATTCGCGGGTACAAGAGTTTTGGAGTACCGGACGTCGTGAGATGGGCGGAGATGCTGCTGCCGAAGGTGGCAAAGATGTCTCAGGCGGTGGTCGGTACACACATATGACTATGTGGGCGCAAAATGCCACTGGGCTACGTAATCTTTTCCGACTATCGTCGCTGGCATCTTACGAGGGTTACTATATGAAGCCTCGTATGGATCGTGAGATTATTTCGCAGTACAGCGAAGGTATCATAGCCACAACAGGATGCCCTTCTGGAGAAGTTCAGACCAGACTACGGTTGGGGCAATTTGAGGAAGCACTTAAAGCAGCTGCTACCTATCAAGATATTTTCGGTAAAGAGAATTACTTTCTTGAGTTGATGGATCATGGTCTCGAGTTGGAACGTTCAGTTCGACTGGATCTGCTTAAAATTGCAGAAAAACTTCAGATTCCGTTGTTAGCCACTAACGATTCACATTATGTTCATGAGAGTCAGGCTGACTCTCATGATGATCTGCTGTGCGTTGGCGTGGGGCGCAACAAGGATGACATCAATAGATTCCGCTTTAATGGGTCAGGCTATTACATCAAAACTGCTGAAGAGATGCGTAGCCTGTTCAAAGAACTTCCTGAAGCTTGCGACTCTACGTTAGCGATTGCTGAGCGTATTGAAAGCTACGATGAGGTTTTTGCCAATGTCGATCGTATGCCGCAGTTCAGTGTGCCAGAGGGAGAAACTCAGCAGTCGTATTTACGCAAGAAAATCGAAGAAGGTATCAAAATCCGTTATGGCGATATGGAGCCAGAAGGATTACGAGAACGTATCGAAACTGAGTTAGCCGTCATTGAGCCATTAGGGTATTCCTCCTACTTCTTGATCGTGGCAGACATCTGCCAATTCGCTCGAGATAATGGTGTTCCAGTAGGTCCAGGTCGTGGCTCAGCAGCTGGTTCCATGGTGTCTTATCTGACCCAGATCATTGAAGTAAATCCGATGGCTCATGGATTGCTATTTGAGAGGTTTTTGAATCCAGAGCGCGTTAGCCCGCCAGATATTGACCTTGACTTTGATGATCGACAGCGCGACAAAATCATTGACTATGTCACTAAAAAGTATGGCTCTGAATACACCTCACAGGTCAATACTTTTGGCACTATCAAAGCCAAAGCTGCAGTTAAAGATGCTAACCGAATCTTGGGATATCCCTTTGGCTTAGGCGATAAGATCACTAAAGCGATGCCGCCATCGGTGATGGGCAAAGACGTACCGCTTAACCAGATTTTCAATGAGGAACATAAGCGTTACGCCGAAGGTGCAGAGTTTAGAGCTCTCTACGACTCCGATCCGGATGTAAAAAAAGTTGTTGATACCGGAATGGGATTAGAAGGTCTTATCCGAGGCACGGGTGTTCATGCATGTGCCTTCATTATTTCAAGTGAGAAATTACTTGATGTCATTCCTATGCACAGACGTGATAAAGACGGCATGATTATTGCCGGTTTTGCTTATCCGCAGTGTGAAGACATGGGCTTGATGAAGATGGACTTCTTAGGGCTACGAAACTTGGGCGTGATTGATGCGTGTATTCGTAACCTCAAAACGAACCGAGGTCTTGATCTTGATTTGCGAACGGTTCCTTTTGACGACCCTACTACTTATGAACTGCTATCGCGAGGCGATACGTTAGGGGTTTTCCAGCTCGATGGTGGACCGATGCGTGGTCTGCTGCGACTTATGAAGCCAACAGCTTTTGATGATATTACTGCTGTTATCGCGCTCTATCGCCCAGGACCGATGGGCGCTAATGCGCATATTAACTACGCCGAACGTAAAAACAATCGGCAAGAAATTGTTCCGATCCATCCAGATCTTAAAGAGGCACTTGATCCTATTTTGGGAGAGACCTATCACCTGATTGTGTATCAGGAACAGATCATGGCAGCTGCTCGTCAGCTTGCTGGATATACCCTTGGCGGCGCAGACCTATTGCGTCGCGCTATGGGTAAGAAGAAAAAAGAAATTCTGGATAAAGAATGGGAACACTTTCATTCTGGCATGCAGGAGAATGGATTTAGCGAAGAGTCAATTACGGCGCTATGGGACACTATGGTTCCGTTCGCTGACTATGCCTTCAATAAATCCCATGCTGCTGGCTACGCTTATGTCTCCTACTGGACTGCCTATCTGAAAGCTAATTATCCGGCTGAGTTCGGTGCAGCATTGCTGACTAGCGTTGGCGACGATAAAGACAAGATGGCGTTGTATCTAGGAGATATGCGAAATATGCATATCAAGGTACTGCCGCCAGATGTAAACTCATCGATTGCAGAGTTTTCTGCGGTCGGGGAAGATATCCGATTTGGTCTTGCTGCTATCCGCAATGTTGGCGAAGGAGTAGTACAAGGCATTGTTGAAGCTCGTACTACGCATGGGCCGGCAACAGATTTTTATTCGTTCCTTGATCAAGTGCCATTATCAGTTTGCAATAAGCGTGTTATCGAGTCATTGATTAAAGCGGGAGCTTTTGATTCAATGGGGCATTCCCGACGAGCGCTCATGAGTATTTTTGAAGGAGCAGTCGATCAGGTCATCGATCTCAAACGTAATCAGGCATTAGGGCAAGATGATCTTTTCGGTGCCGTAGAGTCCGAAGAGCCACATATGTCTGGCAGTGTTCCGGAAATAGATGATTGGGATAAGCGCACAAAACTAGCTTTTGAACGAGAAATGTTAGGACTTTACGTTTCCGATCATCCATTACAGGGATTAGAGCATGTGCTAACTGCTGAACGCGATATTTCTATTGGACAGCTACTTTCCGATGATGGACCACGCGATACTGTAGTCACAATTTGTGGCATGATCACTCAGATTCAGCGAAAACAAACTAAAAATGGTGATTCTTGGGCGATAGTCACGGTGGAAGATCTTGATGCTTCTATCGACGTAATGTTGTTTCCTAAAACCTATGCGAGTTGTGCAACAGTGCTTGCTAACGATGCGATCGTAAAAATAAAAGGGCGTCCGCGAGCTCGTGAAGAATCTGTCGAGATGAGTGGTCAAGAGCTTTCGATACCACAAATTACAGAGGCTTCGGTCTCAGGCCCAGTTATGATTACTATTCCAGTAGCCCGAGTAACTCCACCTGTAGTTGAACAGCTAAAAGTCATTTTATCTAATCATCCAGGAGTAGCCGACGTCATAATGAAACTGACAGATGGCAGTAAGGCTACGGTATGGAAGCTGGATGATTCGTTACGAGTAACTCCGTCATTATCGCTATCGGCAGATCTAAAAGCATTGCTAGGTCCTAGTTGTTTAGCGAACTGAGAAGATTATGCAAATAAAGTTTTGGCGAAAAGGTAACGAAGCAGCAACAGCTACTACGCAAATAGCTAGTTCGGTAGGATTTTACGCCGGCATTAGTGCCGCGCTGGGCTTATGTGGCGGGTTAGTTTGGCGATATATCGTGAAAGTTCCGGTCTACCAGCTATATGTCAACGGTAAAGCGGTAATTTCGGATACAGATCTGGTTGGAATTTTTTCTATGGATGCTTGGTATAGCATCATCGGTATTTTCTGTGGGGGAATACTGGGATATATAGCATGGCTCCGTTTTAGAGAATTGGGTTGGAAACTAGTATTACTTGCAACTGCAGGTGCTCTACTAGCTGCTTTTTCTTGCTGGATGGTGTCTCATGCTTTTGCCCCAGCCTCATTTGCTGATCGGTTAGCTTCTGCTCGGGTAGGAGATATTATTCTGGTAGATTTTCGATTGCATACGCCAGTACCAGTATTTTTATGGGTCGCAGCAGCAATGGCTGTGTTGCTGATATTAGCTACAGTTACTCCTGATCCGGATGCTAAAAGGCTATCTTCTAATCATGGCGATAATGCCTCTAGTTAGAGTCACTAGATCATCTCCGGATAGTTCAACTTGAAGTCCGCGCCTGCCACCTGAAACAAATATGGTGTCGTAGTCAAGGACACTGTTATCAATAACTATGGGTAATGATGTTTTTAGCCCAAGCGGGGATATCCCGCCAACTAGATATCCGGTGGCTCGCTGTGCGACAGCTGGATCAGCCATATCTACTTTTTTATACCCTAAAGTCTTCGCTAAAGATTTTAGATCTAGTTGTCCAGAAACTGGTACAACTCCAACAGCAAGATTACGTTCGCTAGTGACTACTAAAGTTTTAAAAAGTCGCTCTCTAGCTACCTTCAAAGCTGCGGCTGTTTCATCGCCAAAATGAATTTCTGCAGGATCGTGGTCGTAGTAGTGTTCCCGGAAAGTTACTCCGGAACGAGCTAAGATGCCCAGTGCTGATGTTCTTACGGAATGTTGTTTCTTCGCCATACCTGTCACTATCGCGTAAAAGGAAAATAGATTCCCTAGAATAGTAGGTGAACCAAGAAGGAGAAGATATGTCGTTGCTCGATGATATGCGTGCTGAGGTTATTAACCTCGAATCGCGATCAGGACGCCGCGCCGTATCTAAGCTACTTCAGTCTCGACTTCGACTTGCTAATACCCTTCGAGATGCTGAACAACATAAAGAGGCAGTACATCATTTTGTGTTGGTTCATCAGGAGTATGTACGTAGAGAAGGTGAGTTTAGTCGCTGCGCGATAGAAACATCTTTCCTGGTCGGTGATTCACTCAGACTTATTGGCGAACATGAAAAGGGGTGTTCTTGGCTTGAGGCAGCCACGCGTAACGGTATCCAGCACCTAGGAGCTAACCATTCTATAACTGTGTTAGCTCGTAATTCTTGGGCTATTACTTTGGAAGTAATCGGGCGAAATAGTGAAGCTATTGCTTTATTTAGAGAGAATGTTGCAGTAGCGGAGCCGAATTATTTAATGCTAAATTTTCGCGCCAACTTAGCTGATAGCTTGCTTCGCCAGAAAGAAAGTATTGATGAAGCAATCTCGCTGTTTAGGCTTAACATCAGTGTGGCTTATCAGTTGGGGAAAGATGTCTCTCCTTACGAGTTAGCGCTTGCTGAAGCCTTAACTAAGGTTAATCGAGATGCTGAGGCGTATGAGTTATTTGCGCAGATTGGTAACCGCTATGAAGCTCGCTACGGTCCAACTGGGGATGAAACTCTTTTTGCTCGGATGGATCAAGGAAGATCGTTGCTAAAGCAACGAAAGTATGATCAAGCTTGGTCATACTTTGCTGAACAGACTTTAGTTTGTACACAAGTATTAGGTCCTTCTCATCGTTGGTCATTGCGAATGGCTAATCAGCAAGCTATTGCTGGTGAAGAATCTGGGCAAGATGGAATTGCTGAGTTTTGGACTCAGATTCTCAGTCATGCTGAAGCCTCACTTGGTTACGATGACGCTGCAACCCGTCATTTCAGAAGAAATCTGATAGATCATTTGCAAAATCGAGGTGAAATCGCTGATGCAATTAAGCTGCAGCAGTGTGAGGCAGAGATTGATTTAGCTGCTGGCGAGATAACTAGTGCCCAGCAGCTAGTTCATATTTTGCAGAATAAAGAGCCAGATGGGAAGCAGCTCCTAGCTTGGTTGGAATCAATGGCAGCAATGCCTTCATTAACGCCCTCAGCTAGACAATGGGTGACCAGTAGAATCGGTGCTAGCTATTGGGATTTAAAACAGTATGACAAAGCTACCGAAATATGGCAGAACTCTTACGACATTTTATATCAGGATCCTACAGCGGATCTGAGTGTTAGATCTCGTAGTTTATTGATACTTATTGATGCTTATTGTGAGCGAGAACAGTATCAACGAGCTGAAGATCTTTTTATCAATTATCATCATGATATTTCTGCTATTTCACAGTCTGATACTGCTTGTGAAGATCTTTTACGTACTCGGGCACTTATTGCTCATCGAATGGGAGAAGTGTCGCGGGCAGAAGAATTACTGTCACAACGTTCACATCGCATAGTGACTCGGTTAGGGCATAGTAATTTACAGGCAATACGATCTGCTGCCGAACATGCTGTTGCCGTAGCTTATTGCGGGCATCACGATCAAGCTTTCGATATTATTAGACAGCTACAAAGATTTGCTGATGAATGGAAAAATCCGCACCCTATTGGAGTAATTCTTACTAGAGCGCTTAGCGAAATATCTGCTATTGCAGGTGATAGCAAAGCAGCATATGACGCAGCTCTAGTTACCCTCAATCATACGCGGGAACTATATGGAGATGAAGCAAGAGAAACTCAGTCAGCTTTAATTGCCTATGCACAATCTGCTGCCGATATCGGCAATAGCGACGATATGGTACAAGCTTGCCGCCGCTATCTAGAAAGAAATACAGTTGATCGGGGAGCTTTATTAGCAAGAAAGCTTTTACGCAGAGCCGGTGAGACGGTTCCGGTAGCTAATGATCAGAGAATATCTTTGAGTCGTGATCCAGCTCGATTGACGGTAGCAACATGGCTACGTGATGAAGGTGCCGAAGATGCAATGACATTGCAATTACGGTGGGATCTAGTGGAAATGCTTAGAGAACGAGGACGATCTCGAGAAGCGATTGCCGAACTCGAGACACTTCATGACATGCATAAGAAAGCTGGTCGGCAGGAATTGGCGCTAATTGCAGCTAATCGACAAGCTATGACTTTAGAAGAGCTATTAGACCCACAAGCTGAAAAACTATTTCGTGAAAACCTATTAAGTGCCCAGAGCACTGTTGGTGATGATGAACCATTGACTAGAATGTTGCGCTATAACTTAGCTGATACCTTGGAACGTCGAGGCGATGCTGATAGTGCTGCTTGGTATTTTGGGCAGAACATTTTAGTTTCTGGATCTGATCCAACAGTAGAAATTGATGCTCGCCGAAGATTAGCGTGGACATTAGTAACATCTCAACGAATACAGCAAGGTTTATTGGTAGCACGTCGAGCGCTAACTGATGCACAAGCCCAGCTAACTCCAGGAGCAGAAGCTATCTTGGATATTCGTAATACAGTGGCGTTATCGTTGAAGCAGTTAGGTGATGCTGAAGGTGCACAGCATCTTTATGAAGAGAACTTAATTGAAGCTGAAACAGCTCTTGGTCGTGATTCTCAAGTGGTTTTGCCTTACCGAAATAACCTTGCTCGCTGCTATTTTGATGCCGGACGTATCGATGAAGCAATGTCGTTGTATCGGATCTCGGCACAAGTAGCTACCCCTGAAATTGAGAAGGGGAATATTAGCTACATTGCAGTATTGCAACATTTAGGAGAATCGCTGCTTTCTCAAGGTGACGCAAACGAAGCTGGAGAGATATTTAATAAGTACAAGAATGCTGTAGTAGCTGCTTACGGTCTTGATCATCCACGATCTCATGAAGCTAGATCATTATGGGCACGAGCTATTAGATCAGCTGGTGAAGATCCAGTTAAGTTAGCAGATCGTCTTGCACAAGGGAGTGAGTCTGAAGCTTATGATGCTGCTTCATTACTGCATTGGTGTGGCGAAAATGATGCAGAAATATCTTTAAGATTGCAACGTGCTCTTTCTGATCCGCTTGATCTGGATGAAAGTGACCAAGCAGTACTACATCGAGAAGTTTTTGATCTGCTGACCGAAGCTGAAAAAGCTGCCCAGAATGACGATACGATGCTGGCCGTTACGATGCTGCATGCAGCTTGTGAAGAAGCGCAAGGATTACCAGTAGCAGACTTTGGACGTTCCCAAGCAATGATAAAAATATCTGGAATTGTTGAGAAAATACATGACCAGAAAGCTGCTCAGATTTATCTTGTTGAAGAGCTATCTCAAATAGAACAAGAACAACGATGGGGTGGGTTAGCTACTCATATTTTAGTTTCTGAATTGTGTCGGTTGCTAAGACAATTTGGGGATTTCGGCACTCATGATGAGTTGATAGCTAAGAATGCTCGGCTATTAGAAGAATCTTTTGGAACCAAGGATCTTCGAGTTGTGCAAGCTCGACTTGATGTAGTTGAGGTATTGCGTCGTCGGAAAGAGTATGATGCTGCAAATAGGCTAGTTACCGCAGTTTTAGAGGTTATTTCGGAGGAATCAGTTCCAGTTCTCTATAAATCGGTGCTATTGGCTCGGGCTAGAATTGAAGAATCGATACGCTGTCAACAACAAAAGTGACAGTCGATGCTGTTACCTTTATGACTTAAGGGATAGGAAATAGCTTAACTTTCCTGAGTGGGAAGAAAAGTCGTATTCTGTCCTCGTTACAGATCAGATCTCGCCGCTGATTGCGGCCAAACCGACAGGATGGGAATGAGCGGCCATTCCAAGTGGGCAACCACGAAGCATAAAAAAGCAGCTATTGACGCTAAGCGCGGCAAACTGTTCGCTAAGCTCATTAAAAATATTGAGGTAGCAGCTCGCACTGGTGGCGGTGATCCTTCCGGGAACCCGACGCTCTATGACGCTATCCAGAAAGCTAAGAAGAGCTCGGTTCCTAACGACAATATTGATCGTGCGGTTAAGCGTGGTTCTGGTGAAGGTGCTGACGCTGTAAACTATGAGACGATCATGTATGAAGCATATGGCCCAGCCGGCGTCGCTATTTTGATCGAATGTCTTACTGATAACCGAAATCGAGCAATCACCGATGTCCGAGTAGGAGTAACTCGCAACGGCGGTACTTTGGCTGATGGTGGCTCGGTGCAGCGACTATTCCAGCGCAAAGGTGTAGTAACAATTTCTAAGACCTATGAGGTTGAGGAAGGTCGTAAGACTGTCACACACAGTGTTGATGAAGATCAAGTTATGGAAGCAACTATTGACGCCGAGCCAGAAGATATCGTCGATTCAGGTGATGTTTTTGAGGTTATCTGTGACCCTAGCTCTGTAGTAGCAGTACGTACTGCTGTTCAAGAAGCTGGCATAGATTACGATTCGGCGGAAGTAGAGTTCCGGGCTGATTTCACTCAGGTTGTTACCTTTGAAGAAGCTCAGAAGCTGATGAAAATAACTGATGCTTTAGAAGAATCAGATGATGTTCAGAATGTCTACACTAATGTGGAAATTCCCGAAGATGTAGCTGCTGCGCTTAACGCAGAGTAATAAACGTAACAGTATGTGGGGAGATCGGACGAATGTGCTGATCTCCCCACATACTGCTATTAATTACTATCGACACACCGAAACTAGAGAAGATAACAGAATCAGAAAAACACGCTAAGATCGAACACATGTTCGGAACATCGGTGCGTGTCATGGGGGTAGACCCAGGTCTGACTCGATGTGGTGTTGGTATCGTCGAAGGAAGCTCAGGGCGTCCGCCACAACTGCTCGGTGTTGGAGTTATTAGAGTCCCTGTCGATCTTGATCCAGCATTACGCTTGCTGCGGCTAGAACAAGAATTAGAACAATGGCGTGAGCAGTACCAGCCAGAACGAATAGCGGTAGAACGAGTTTTTGCTCAACATAACCTTCAATCGGTAACCGGTACGTCGCAAGCCGCCGGAATTGCGATGCTAATTGGTGCTCGCCACGGTCTGCCAGTCGTACTACATACTCCTAGCGAAGTAAAGGCTGCTGTTACTGGCAATGGTCGTGCTGATAAAGCTCAAGTAGGCGCTATGGTGGCACGCATCTTACATCTGCAAGAGCCTCCTAAACCTGCTGACGCAGCAGACGCAGTGGCATTAGCTATTTGTCATGTCTGGCGAGGAACAACCACAAATCGTTACGCTGAGGCGGTAGCAGCTGCCCGTACAACAACATCAAGGAGATCCTCTTGATCAACCATCTAGAAGGTATCGTCGCTGCCGCTGGAGCTACTTGGGTGGTTCTTGACATCAATGGGTTTGGTATGAAAATGCTGTGTACGCCAGCAACAGCAGCCTCAGTAAGGCTAGGGGAAAAACAGCGGCTAGAAACCTCATTGATAGTACGAGAAGATTCATTGACGCTTTTTGCATTCTCTTCAGGTTCAGAACGGGATGCTTTTGAGGTGGTACAAACTGCATCAGGAGTAGGTCCTAAACTAGCTCTAGCTGTAGTTTCAGTGTTGGCTCCCGATGAACTACGAACCGCGATTCAGACCGAGAATGTGGCAGCTTTAACCAGAGTGCCAGGAATTGGCCCTAAAGGTGCTAAGAAAATGGTTATTGAGCTAAAGGATAAAGTAGTTTCCTTGGGAAATCCGGAACTACCTACCCCAGATCTTTCCTATGCGACAGAGCCGTGGCGCGAACAAGTCCGGCTAGGACTAGAAAGTTTAGGCTGGTCTACAAAAGATGCCGATGCTGCTGTCGAAAAGGTAGTGCCGTTTGCTGCTGCTGACCCGACACCTAATGTGGCTGAATTGATGAAGCAAGCATTACGAACGTTAGCCAAGTAGGCTAGGTAGCGTTTTCTAGGCAGGAGGATCATGGAGCACTCTCCAGTAGACCCATATGCTGATCCGGCTGAACGGGCAGCTGAGTCGGCGCTGCGTCCGTCTTCATTAGCTGATTTTGCCGGACAGCCACGAGTAGCAAGTCAGTTATCGCTGGTGCTAGAGGCTGCACGTCATCGGGGAGCTACTGCTGACCACGTGTTACTTTCAGGGCCTCCAGGCTTAGGCAAGACTACCTTGGCGATGATTATTGCCCATGAGATGGCAGCGCCATTGCGTCTTACTTCTGGTCCAGCTATTCAACATGCTGGCGATTTAGCAGCGATTTTATCGGGACTACAAGAAGGTGAAGTTCTTTTTCTAGATGAGATCCACCGGATGTCGCGTCCTGCCGAAGAGATGTTATATCTGGCAATGGAAGATTTTCGGGTTGATGTTATCGTAGGAAAAGGTCCCGGAGCTACTGCAATTCCGATAGATATCCCACACTTCACATTAGTAGGAGCTACCACGCGAGCTGGATTATTGCCTAGTCCACTACGAGACCGCTTTGGTTTTACTGCACAACTAGATTTCTACGAAGATGCTGCACTAACCGATATCGTTTCTCGCTCAGCAGGAATGTTAGGTATTGAAATACCTCAGGATGCTGCAGCTCTAATTGCGGGACGATCTAGAGGAACACCGCGTATTGCTAATCGACTGCTACGTCGGGTTCGTGACTTCTCACAAGTTCGTAATGGTGGGGTAGTAACTTCTGCTATTGCTCAAGAAGCGCTAGAACTTTATGAAGTTGATGAATTAGGTTTAGATCGGTTGGACAGGGCAGTGCTGGAAGCAATTTGTCTTAAATTCGGTGGTGGTCCGGTCGGGCTATCGACATTGGCTATCAGCGTAGGTGAGGAAGCTGAAACCGTAGAAGAAGTAGCAGAACCCTTCTTAGTGCGCCAAGGAATGTTGATGCGAACTCCACGAGGGCGGATTGCTACGGCTCGTGGTTGGCAACATCTAGGACTTACGCCGCCAATATCGTTAGGACTTATGCAGCAGCCAGATTTGCTTGCTGAATAGTGAAAATGTCAGATAACGGCGACCTCAACTGTCGCTTTAGGGGTTAGTGACGATAGTCTGACCTTCTGTGTTTGATTGAGCACAGTAACGTTTATATCCGGTGGGGAGTCATGGAATATATTTTGATGGTTGCCGTGTTGATGGCAATCTTCTGGTTCATGGTAGTCCGTCCGCAGCAAAAGCGAATGCGCGAACATCTTGAGCAGCAGCAGGCGTTAGCTGAAGGCGATCGAGTGGTACTAACCACCGGAATCTTTGGAACAATTCGCCATATTGGAGATAAACAAGCAGTAGTTGAAGTAGCTCCAGGAGTAGATATCACAGTGCTGCGTGGTGCTTTGGCTCGCGGAGTTACTGCCGACGAAGAAGAATTTGAATATGATGATGATGCAGCAGCTGCTGTCGTAGTTGATGAGGCAAAAAATAACTTGGTGCCAGAGATTATTAAAGTAACCGATCTTGAGAATGAGGAGATCTGATGGCGACCACTAAAAAAACAGCTAAAAAAAGAAAAGTGTCCCAGCCAATACGGACATTACTTGCTTTCTTTTTAGCAGTGGCAGCTCTTATTGCCGCCATGGGTGCGTTACGTACTTGGACACCTCGATTAGGTCTTGATCTTCGCGGTGGAACCACAGTTACGCTTACTGCTCGTAATAGCGACGATAAAGGTGGCGTTAACCAAGAAAATATGGAGTTGGCTAAGCAGATTATTCAGCGGCGTATTGATGGTTTAGGTGTAGGTGAAACTTCTGTTGCATTATCTGGAGATCGAGAAATCGTGATTTCAGTGCCGCAAATGCAGCAAGATCAGTTGCTTAATATGGTTGGGAAAACTGCTCAGCTAACCTTCCGTCAAGTGCTTGCTGATGTGCCATTGGCAGAACCTGCTGCAACTCCTAGCGCTGAGAGCACGCCAGCTGTTGATGCTACTCCAGCTCCTAACGCTACTCCTACTGCAGAACGTCGCTTGCTTCCAATGCTTCCAACCGCGCCACCTGGAGCTCCAACTCCGCGTCCTAGTGCTGCAGTTAAAGATTTATCAATGGCTGAAGCTACTGCTTATGTACCAACTGAACAAGATGCTAGTGACTTTATGGCTTATAAATGTGGTGATGATTTCCCTGATGTTGCTGACCAAGCGTTAATTACATGCGATAAGAACCGTACCCGGAAGTATTTCCTCTCACCTGTTCTGATCAAGGGCGATACGCTTAAAGAAGCCGTAGCAGGAGTGCCACAGAATCAGCTTAACTGGCAGGTTAATCTGACATTTAAGCCAGAGGGTGCTGAACTCTTTGGGCAAGCTACCACGGCACTTTCTCAGCAACAAGCGCCCAAAAATATGTTGGGAATTGTGCTTGATGGTGATGTTATTTCTAGCCCATCGGTTAGTAAACCTATTTTAGGTGGACAAGCAGAAATTACCGGTTCCTTCAATCAAAAATCGGCTAATGAACTTGCTAATGTGCTCAAATATGGTGCCTTGCCGCTGAACTTCGATGTCTCTTCGGTAGATAACATTTCTCCAACATTAGGCAGCGACCAGTTACGTGCTGGACTAATTGCTGGTGCGATTGGTCTAGGTCTGGTAATTCTTTACTCGCTGTTGTATTACCGAGCATTAAGCGTAGTAGTAGTTGCTTCATTGACGATGGCAGGTCTTTTGACCTATACGATGTTGACGTTACTAGGTGCAGGTTTTGATCTTGCTTTGAGCTTGCCTGGTATCGCAGGTGCCATCGTTGCTATTGGCATTACTGCTGACTCATTCATTATCTACTTCGAGCGTATTCGCGATGAAGTCCGAGAAGGACGCTCATTACGGGCAGCGATTCAAAGTGGTTGGAGTAAAGCTCGTTCGACGATCATAGTTGCTGACTCAGTATCACTTTTGTCAGCATTAGTGCTTTTCCTACTTGCTATTGGTGCGGTGAAAGGATTCGCTTTCACACTAGGTTTAACGACATTGATCGACTTGGCAATCGTATTTTTCTTTACGCATCCTTTGATGACGTTGCTAGGGGAGACAAAGTTCTTTGGTGAAGGTCATAAGTTCTCTGGTCTTGACCCAGAACATATGGGTGTAGAAAAAGTGACGGCGACTCCAGTTCGTCGCGCCCCAGTTCGTACTACTACTTCCTCAAATACTGAGGTTGCCGATGAGACGAAGGAGGCCTGAGTTATGGCTGCCAAGAAAAAAGGGCTAGCGCATCGCCTCTATACCGGCGAAGTATCTTATGACTTTATCGGTCATCGTAAGTGGTGGTATCTGGTATCAGCAGGGCTGATTCTGTTATCTCTTATCGGTTTAGGTGTACGTGGTTTGAACTTAGGTATCGAGTTCAAAGGTGGTGCTGACTTCCAGACTCCGATTACGGTTACTGATAACACAGTCCCTGCTATGCGTGAAGCAATCGAAAAACTGGGACTTCCGCGTACCGATGATACTCAGGTTATGACGGTAGGTTCGAATAAAGTTCGAGTCCAAACCCGTACCCTTGAGGTTGAAGAGGTCGGTAAAGTTCGTACGGCAATCGCACAAGCTGCTCAAACCGATACTGATAAAGTTACCTACTCATTGATTGGTGCTTCTTGGGGCAAGCAGATCACACAAAAAGGCATCATGGCGCTGGGAGTATTCCTTGTTCTAGTTATGTTGTTGATTTGGATATACTTCCGAGAATCTCGTATGGCCGTGGCAGCAATTGTCGCTTTACTGCACGACTTATTGATTACCGTAGGTATTTACGCCTTAGTTGGTTTTTCGGTTACTCCAGCAACTTTGATTGGTATTTTGACGATTCTAGGTTATTCCCTTTATGACACTGTCGTGGTCTTTGACAAGATCAAAGAGAATACTCACGGGTTGCTGTCTTCAAAGCAAACTTATGGACAAGCAGCTAATAAGGCGATTAACCAAGTTCTTGTTCGCTCCTTGAATACCACGGTGATTGGTGTTCTGCCAGTGGCAGCACTCCTTGCTGCAGGTGTCTTTATCCTTGGTACTGGTCCGCTGAAAGATCTAGGGCTGGCACTTTTCATTGGTATGTTGGTGGGTGCTTACTCATCTATCTTCTTGGCAACGCCCGTATTGGTGGATCTTAAGAATCGTCAGCCAGAAATGAAAGAGCATGAAGCTCGGTTGGTTCGACGTAGCACTCGTACAACTTCTAATGATACGGCAGTTACAGCAAAAATCATGACAGACACCACCGAAACTACTGCTACAGCTATTCCAGTAGCTGCGCAGCAAGTGGGATTAGTGGATTCGGCAAGAGCTAGGACTATTGCGGCAAATACTGCTGCTGGACGTCCACAGCCGGTTAACAAGCCTCGCTCTCAGCGGAAGAAGTAGCTCATGGATTCGTTACCTGCGTCAGTAGATCGTATTGCCGCTCTTATTCGTGATATTCCAGATTTCCCTAAACCAGGGGTAATCTTCAAAGACATTACGCCGTTGCTAGCCTCGGCGGAAGGATTTGATGCTGCAATATCTGAATTGATAGCCAGATCGCCACAGGATATTGATGTTGTGGTAGGGATGGAAGCTCGTGGTTTTATCTTTGCTGCTCCAGTTGCTTTGCGCTTAGATGCTGGTTTTGTTCCAGTTCGTAAGCCTGGCAAATTACCAGGAAAGGTAGTTAGCCAATCTTACGAGTTGGAGTATGGCTCCGAGACCTTGTCGATGCATGCTGACGCTATTAAGCCGGGACAACGAGTTCTTATTGTTGATGACGTTTTGGCTACTGGTGGCACGATTGCAGCTACTACTCAGCTGCTACAGTCACTGGGAGCTCAGATAGCTGGGGTAGCGGTATTGATGGAACTAGAGTTCTTAGCTGGGAGATCCAAGCTTATTGATGCTGGTTTAGAACATATTGAAGCAGTAATTCTGGTTTCTTAAAAAGATGTAGCAAGACCCCTCAGCCTCGGATATTGATAACTTATATCCGAGGCTGAGGTAGCTGTGGGAATAGATCAAGTTGACAGATAGTTTAAATTTAGAAAAATCTCGCTGATACGTGAAACTATCGGTGATGATGCCGATAGGCTTAGAGGATTATCTAGCTGAGGGAGGTGGGTTACCCATGAGTGAGTCTGATATCACATCGTCGGAAGAAAAAAACCCTATTATTTTTGAGTCCTCACGCTTTAGTATGCGGCAACGTCTAGCCAGACTTGGGGCAACAAAAGCAACTCAGCCATTGGTACTAGATCCACTTTTTGCAATCATTAGGTTGCATCATCCTAAAGCTGACTTAGCTCTAATCGAGAGAGCTTACTTAACAGCGGAGTTCCGACATCGGGGACAGGCTCGTAAATCTGGGGATCCTTATATTACTCACCCCTTAGCTGTCACAACTATTCTTGCTGAATTGGGAATGAACGAGCCGACGCTGTGTGCTGCGCTACTTCATGACACGGTGGAAGATACTGGCTATACCGTCGAACAACTCACAGCTGATTTTGGTGAAGAAATTGCTCGAATGGTTGATGGTGTTACAAAGTTAGATAAGTTTACTTATGGCGAGTCTGCTAAAGCAGAAACGCTTCGCAAAATGGTTGTGGCTATGGCTCGAGATATTCGAGTTCTCGTCATTAAACTTGCTGATCGGCTGCATAATATGCGTACAATTTCAGCACTGAGACCTGATAAGCAATACCGTATCGCCAAAGAAACCTTAGAGATTTTTGCTCCATTGGCGCATCGTTTAGGTATGAATAAAATTAAGTGGGAATTGGAAGATCTTTCTTTTTCTACTATGCAACCTAAGCTATATGACGAGATTGTAAAACTAGTTTCTCAACGCGCTCCGGCTCGCGATGAGTATCTTAAGCAAGTTATTGAGCAAGTCCAGACAGATCTCGATAATGCTAAAATAAAAGCATCTGTATATGGCAGACCAAAGCATTACTATTCTATTTATCAAAAAATGGTAGTACGTGGGCGAGATTTCTCGGATATTTATGACCTAATTGCGCTACGTATTTTAGTTGATAATACACGAGATTGTTATGCTGCTTTAGGTGTTATGCATGTACGTTGGAATCCGCTGCCTGGCAGATTTAAAGACTATATTGCTATGCCGAAATTCAACTTATATCAATCGCTTCACACTACTGTGCTTGGCCCGCAAGGACGCCCAGTTGAGTTACAGATTCGTACGCACGATATGCATCGCCGTGCTGAATATGGTGTGGCTGCTCATTGGAAATATAAGCATGGTGAGGCTGGAGATATTGTTAGCCTTAACTGGGTGGCTCAGCTTCATGAATGGCAACGAGAATCTGAAGATCCAGCGGAGTTTCTTGATGATCTGCGTTTTGAAATAAATGCCGACGAGGTGTATGTATTTACACCGCAAGGAGAAGTAATATCTCTACCAATGGGATCCACTCCTGTCGATTTTGCTTATTCGGTACATACGCAAGTAGGGGATCGTTGTATTGGAGCTAGGGTTAATTCTAGATTAACTCCTTTAGATTCTGAACTTACCAATGGTGACGTAGTAGAAATTCTTACTTCTAAAGCCCCAAATGCCGGTCCTTCTCGAGATTGGTTAAGTTTTGTTAAATCGCCACGTGCTCGCACAAAAATTAAACATCACTTTAGTCGAGAACGTCGCGAAGAATCGATAGAACAAGGCAAAGATTTATTAGCAAAACAATTACGTAAATCTGGATTGCCGATGCAGCGGTTATTGACGCTAGAGCATCTAACATCGGTTGCTGAAGTTTTCCATTTGCGCGATGTTGATTCTCTTTATGCTGCGATTGGTGAAGGCAGCGTAAGCGCGCAAGCAGCTGTCCAGCGGTTAATTCAACTTGAGGGTGGCGATGATGCTGCTGCTGATGAAACTTTCGAGGATAAGTCAGTAATCACTGGGCGACGCAAGGTTAAAAGCACTACCTCAGAAGGCATTCTAGTTGATGGCGACCCAGGGCTGTGGGTAAAACTGGCACGATGCTGTACTCCGGTTCCTGGTGATCACATTATTGGGTTTGTCACCCGTGGTTCTGGAGTTTCGGTTCATCGTCGCGACTGTACTAATGCTTCAAACCTGCTAGGAAACGATGAGCGCATTATTGGAGTATCTTGGGCTCAGTCAGCATCAAATACCTATTTAGTTGCTATTCAGGTCGAAGGTCTAGACCGTGCGGGATTACTTGCTGACATCACCAGAAACCTTGCAGATATGAAGATCAATATCTTATCGGCATCAATGCAGGCTTCTCGAGAGCGAGTATTCAAAGTGAAATTGACCTTTGAGACAGCTGATCCTACGCATCTATCACATGTAACTGGAAACTTACGGAAAATTCCGGGAGTTTATGATGTATTCCGCGTAGGTCAATAGATCGATAAACGTCGGCTAAAACTAATAATGGGGTGACTCCAAAACTGGAGCCACCCCATCGATATTTTCAGATATTAACGAGTGAAGTCAGCTAGCGTCTGACGAGCCTGATCGAGCCATGTGGTGTAAGTGGCAATCGACTGCTCGGCATCCTTAGCTTTCTTAGCATCACCCTTAGCTGCAGCGGCAGCTTTCTGCTGCTCAAGTTTGGCGATATGGGCTTCGAACATCGCGACGGCATCTTCGGCACGCTTACGTGCTTCAGGGTCGGTACGCTTCCATTCAGCTTCTTCAGCACCGCGAACTGCCTGCTCAATAGCACGAACACGATTGTCGAGCGGACGGATAGCATCTCGGGGAACTTTGCCAAGAGCTGAATACTGGCTTAGGAAGGTTCGGAACTTTTCTTTCGCCGCAGCAAAGTCAGTTACCGGAAGAATCTCGGATTCAGCCTTATCGAGTAGAGCTTGTTTGGCTTCTAGATTTCCTTGGAACTCTTTATCTTGCTCGGCAAGAGTTCCAGACTTAGCGGCAAAGAAGTGATCTTGGATGCCACGGAACTCAGCCCATAGTTTGTCGTCGATTTCACGAGAAGCGGCACCAGCTGCCTTCCAACGCGCCATAAGATCGCGGAAAGCTCCAGTAGTGGGACCCCACTCAGTGGATTCTTTCAACTCATTAGCTTCAGCAATAATCTGTTCTTTGGCGGACTTTGCGGCGTCACGTTTTTCATTTTGTTGGGCAAATTGAGTCTTGCGACGCTTGGTGTAAGTGGTACGAGCTGCTGAAAAACGATGCCATAGGGCATCGTCGGTAGCGCGGTCAATGCGGGGGAGTGCTTTCCACTCTTCTAGCAGAGTGCGGAAGCGGTTAACGCCACCGCGCCAGTCATTACCGGCAGCTAGCTTTTCAGCTTCAGCCACCATGGCTTCTTTAGCTTCAGCAGTTTTGGCATTTTGGGCAGCACGTTCAGCTTTTTTAGCTTCTTGTGCTTGGGCTAGCGCGGGGGCAAGTGCGTCAAGTCGAGCAGTAAGCGCAGCGTAATTTCCAACGCCGTTGGGCGTAGCAATCTTCTTTTGCAGACCATTGATCGCCCCCTTCGCATCATCGGGGGAGGCAGCACCATTCTTAATGCGCGTTTCTAGAAGACTAATTTCAGCCTCTAGTGCGTCGTAGCGCTTAGTAAAGAAGGCCATGGCCTCGTCGGGAGTGGCATCGGGGATCTGACCGACCATGTGTTCGCCGTCAGTAAGGATGACGTAGACAGTGCCATCCTCGGTTACTCGGCCAAACTGTGTCGGACTTGCGTTCTCGCTCATAGGTACTATCTTGCCCGATAAGATGGGATTTGTGTTCATCGCCCACTTTCCGACATCCGCTTGGCAATCAAATTGTTATCTTATTGCTACCAAAGAGGCAGCAGAATGTGTCATTGTCGACCCTGGACCACAAGCTTTTGCTCGCGTGCGCCAATTAGTCAATGACCATCAGCTTGCTCCCCAAGGCGTTCTTTTAACCCATGGTCATGTAGATCATGTTGCTGATGCTGCCGCAGTATCAGCAGAATATGGGATTCCCGTATGGATCCATCCAGAAGATCAAGAACTTCTAACACATCCGCTTGCTGGACTAGGAGAAAGTTTTTCGCATTTCTTACAGCAAACTTTGGGAAGTACTACGTTAACTCCGCCCAAGGATGTTCGTGAGCTAGTCGATAACGGAACTATTGATATTGCTGGAATATCCTTCGATATCACGCATGCTCCTGGGCATAGTCGAGGTTGCACTCTATTGGGAGTAAACCAAGGTGGCGATCCATTCTTACTAACCGGTGACGTTGTTTTTGCCGGAAGTGTTGGTAGAACTGATTTAGCAGGTAGCGATCCAGCAGCTATGGCAACTACGCTGGCAACCATGGTTGCAACCGTACCGGCAGGCACAATACTGCTACCGGGGCACGGTCCTGCTACCTCAATGGCGCGAGAACGCGCTACAAACCCCTACCTAAAGGAGCAGATGTGAGCCGCACTAAGCCGTTATCGGGCTATCCAGAGTTCCTGCCGGCACATGCCATGATCGAGCAACGAGTTCTTGATACATTGCGTGGGGTTTTTGAACTTCATGGTTTTGGACGTATTGAAACTCGGGCAGTAGAACCTTTATCGGAACTATCGCGTAAAGGCGAAATTACCAAAGAGGTTTACGCAGTCAAGCGACTCCATGCTGCGGCCGAAGATGCAGCTGAATTAGGATTGCACTTTGATCTAACGGTGCCTTTTGCTAGATATGTTCTAGAAAATGCCGGTCAACTACAGTTCCCTTTCCGGCGTTATCAAATGCAGAAAGTATGGCGAGGTGAGCGTCCACAAGAAGGGCGATACCGAGAGTTTTTGCAGTGCGATATTGATGTTATCGGTCGAGATACGTTAGCAACGCACCACGACGCTGAACTGCCGTTAGTAGCATTGGAAGCTTTAGAAAAGCTCCATGTCGATCTGGGGTTACCACCGGCATTAATGCATATCAACAACAGAAAATTATTAGAAGGTTTCTATCAAGGTCTGGGGATTGAGGAAACTGCTCCGATACTTCAGCGAGTAGATAAATTAGACAAAATAGGTCCAGATGGAGTGCGGAAGCTGCTAACAGATGAATTAGCACTTTCGGCAACAGCTATTGATGCGATTCTAGGTCTGGCTCAAATTCAAACGAATGACGAATCATTCGTTGACCAAGTACATGCGCTAGGGGTTACTAGCGAATTGATGGAGACCGGGTTAGTAGAACTATCGCAGGTACTTTCAGTGGTACGAGCTGAGTTGCCAGAGCGAGTCACCGTCGATCTTCGTATTGCTCGCGGTTTGGACTATTACACCGGAATGGTGCAAGAAACTGAACTTGTGGGATGGCAGAAAATCGGTGCTGTTTCTGGTGGCGGTCGTTACGACGCTCTTGCTCGCGATAATCGCAGCACTTATCCGGGAGTGGGGCTGACAATCGGTGTTACCAGAATCTTGGTTCCGCTATTGGCAAAGAATGCATTAGCTATTTCCCGACAGGTACCTTCAGCGGTATTTGTAGCTGTTGATGCTGAAGATAATCGCAGCGAAGCCCAAAAAGTGGCGGCATCGTTACGGCGACGAGGTATCTCTTGTGAGATAGCTCCAAAATCTGACAAATTTGGAAAACAGATTGCTTTTGCTGACAAACGCGGTATCCCATATGTGTGGTTTGGGGGCAGTCAAGGTTCGGTAAAAGATATTCGCTCTGGAGAACAAGTCGATGCCGATGCCACAGTTTGGTCGCCAGCTGACGTCGATTTAATACCGCAGGTTACTGCTAGTTAATAACTTTTGTGCTGATAGCTAGCTGTTTTTGTCGTAATCAAGGCGACAAAAACAGCTAGAAGCGCGTAGGCTGACACTCGAGACATTCGCTTGGCCACCGCACCGTCTATGCGGGAGGCAAGAAAGGAATAAATAGCATGCTTCGCACGCACAAAGCCGGACAACTCAGCACTGCTGATATCGGTACTACTGTTACTCTCACTGGCTGGGTCGCTAAACGTCGTGATCACGGTGGCGTAGCCTTCCTTGATATTCGAGATGCTTCTGGCATCTGCCAGGGGGTAGTACGAGACGAATATCTAGAGTCTGCTGGTATTCATGACCTACGCAACGAGTTCTGCATCAAAATGACTGGCACTGTAGAGGCTCGTAGCGCTGAAAATATCAACGCAAATATCCCTACCGGGCAGATAGAGGTTGTAGTTCGAGAACTTGAGGTTCTCAACCCAGCAGCGCCACTGCCGTTCCAGATCGATGAACGTGTCAATGTGGGAGAAGACTCTCGACTAAAGCATCGTTACCTTGATTTACGTCGGCAGCGTCAAGGCGATGCACTGCGACTTCGTAGCAAAGTAACTCACATTATCCGTGAGGTGCTAGATCGTCACGAGTTCCTTGATATTGAAACCCCAACTCTAACTCGATCAACGCCAGAAGGCGCGCGCGACTTTGTCGTACCAGCTCGACTTCATCCAGGCTCTTGGTATGCGCTACCACAATCACCGCAGCTCTTTAAGCAGTTATTGATGGTTGCCGGTATGGAGCGTTACTACCAAATTGCTCGTTGCTATCGAGACGAAGATTTCCGCGGTGACCGTCAGCCAGAGTTCACTCAGCTCGATATCGAGATGAGCTTTGTCGACCAAGACGATGTTATGACTTTGGCAGAAGAAGTCATGGTTGCTTGTTGGAAGCTGATTGGTGTTGATATTCCAACGCCGCTGCCACGTATGACTTGGCATGAAGCTATGGACAACTACGGTTCTGACAAGCCGGATCTACGTTTCGACAATAAGATCATTGACCTTACCAAGTTCTTCCAAAACACGCCTTTTAGGGTATTCCAGAATGAGTATGTAGGCGCTGTTGTGATGCCAGGTGGCGCATCTCAGCCTCGTCGCGGTTTCGATGCTTGGCAGGAATGGGCCAAACAACGTGGCGCTAAAGGTCTTGCATATATCACCATCGCAGAAGATGGTGAGCTAGGCGGTCCAGTTGCTAAGAACATTTCTGAGGAAGAGAAAGCTGGTATTGCTGCAGTTACTGGAGCCAAACCAGGAGACTGCATCTTCTTTGGAGCTGGCTTTCGTGAACAAACCCAAGAACTGCTTGGCGCTGCTCGCCTTGAAATTGGAAAGCGAACCGAGCAGATCGATGAGAATGCTTGGTCTTTTTTATGGATTGTTGATGCGCCCATGTTCAAAAAAACTGCCGACACTATTGCTTCGGGCGATGTAGCTCTTGGTGGAGGTAAGTGGACTGCAGTTCACCATGCCTTTACTTCACCGAAGCCTGAAAGCCTAGAAACATTTGATACTGATCCTGGATCAGCATTGTCTTATGGCTACGACTTTGTCTGTAACGGCAATGAGGTAGGTGGCGGATCTATCCGTATCCACCGTCGTGATGTCCAAGAGCGAGTTTTTGAAGTTATGGGACTTACTCCAGAGGAATATCAGGAGAAGTTTGGTTTCTTATTGGATGCTTTCGCTTTTGGTGCTCCGCCACATGGTGGTATCGCTTTCGGTCTAGACCGTCTGGTAATGCTACTTGGCGGATATGAAAATATTCGTGAAGTTATTGCATTCCCCAAGTCCGGCGGCGGTGTAGATCCGCTAACTGAGGCTCCGGCTCCAATCAGCGAACAACAGCGTAAAGAAGCTGGCGTTGACGCTAAGCCAGAAAAAAAGGGCGAAACCAGTAAGAATGAGGAAGTTACTTCTTCTTAAACAACCTTCAGATAGTTAAAAAAAGACGATGGCGCTGTTTCTCAATAAGTAGAAGCAGCGCCATCGCCGCTACGCTGAGAGAGTGACTGAAGATCTGTTTGGCAATATCGATGCCAGCCCTACCTCAGGATTGGGCGGTACGCTCAGCGATGCCACCCATGGACAAGCTCCTTTAGCGGTACGGTTACGTCCACGTAATATCGAAGAAATAGTAGGACAGCAGCATTTATTGTTGCCAGGATCTCCGTTACGTCGGTTAGCTGAAGGCCAGCCTATGAGCATTTTTCTTTGGGGCCCTCCCGGCGTAGGTAAAACAACGATTGCAAGTGTTATTGCTAACTCTTCTAAGTCGCGGTTTGTTGAGATATCAGCAGTTACTGCTGGCGTTAAAGATGTTCGCAAAGAACTTGATATTGCTAAAAAAGAGTTAGTAAATGGTCGAGCAACAGTTCTCTTCGTTGATGAGGTTCATCGGTTTTCAAAGGCGCAACAAGATGTTTTGCTTCCGGCTGTGGAGAATCGGCTAGTTACGTTGATTGCTGCAACAACTGAAAACCCTAGTTTTTCGGTAATCTCGCCGTTATTGTCACGATCACTGCTACTTACCTTGCAGCCATTAGCTGATGCTGATCTTGATCGACTTATTGATCGAGCGTTGGTAGATGAGCGTGGCTTACCAGCTGCTTATCCAGATATTGATTTTGAGTTACCAAGCCAGGCTAGAGAAACTTTAAAGAATCTAGCTGGGGGAGACGCGCGTAGATTGCTGACCTTTTTGGAAGAATCAGCAGCTGGAGTTGCCGCTACTGAAGAAACCATAATCTCTACGCAAATCATTGAAAGATCTGTTGATAGAGCCGCTTTACGCTATGACAAAGATGGCGATCAGCACTACGACGTGGTGAGCGCTTTCATCAAATCCATGCGAGGCTCCGATGTCGATGCTGCTCTCCATTATTTAGCGCGCATGATTGAGGCAGGAGAAGATCCTCGATTTATCGCGCGACGGCTAATCGTTTTAGCTAGTGAAGATATTGGAATGGCGGCTCCTTCGGTCTTACAAACCTGTGTTGCGGCGGCTCAGGCTGTGCAGTTGATTGGCATGCCAGAAGCTCGCCTTAATCTTGCTCAAGCAACAGTTGCATGTGCTCTTGCTCCCAAATCTAATGCGGTTTATCGAGCAATTGATGCTGCTCTTGCTGATGTTCGTTCCGGTAAAATTGGTCAGGTTCCAGAACATTTGCGAGATGCTCACTATGCTGGCGCTAAAGCGTTAGGACATGGCAAGGGATATATCTATCCGCATGAGATAGCTGCTGGTGTTGCTGCACAACAGTATCTTCCAGACGAACTTATTGATGCTACGTATTATCTACCCAGCGATCATGGAAATGAAGCAAATATTGCGCGCGCTAAAGAGCAGATTGACCAGCTTTTAAGACCTATTGAACACTCTCGTGAGTCAGGAAGCAGCGAATTGTCCTCTTAAGGCACTAGGCTTAGCTTTGTTCCATTTCGCGGAAGGTAAGGAATTCGATGATACCCATGGATCTTGGCGATGTTGCAGGTCTCATTGCCGCTATCGCTTTTGTTGTGCTTGTCGCTTTAACTGCCGTCCCACTTTTGAAGCTGGGACGAGTTTTAGAAGAGACCCGCCTTGCTATTCGTGATCTCGGACATGGCACGGTTCCTATTCTGCATGAACTACGTGGCACAGTTAGCGCTACTAATAACGAGATTGAGAAACTTTCTTTCGTTACTGAGGATGTAACTAAGGTTTCGACTCACGCTACGGTAGTTAGTGAAAATGCAGCCAAACTTGCTACTTTGTTTTCTGCCACTTTGGGTGGCCCATTGGTAAAGACTGCTGCTTTTAGCTATGGGGTCCGCCAAGCCTTTGGATCCAAGAAAACTGCCAAAAAGTCTCCTCGGAAGGCTAAATAATGAAGCGTATGGTGTGGTTTGGTGTCGGAGTAGCAGCAACAACTGTTGTGTTGGTGAAAGCTAATAAGCTTCGCAAGAAAGCTTCTCCGAGCGGTGTGCAGCAGCGCTTAGCGACAGCAACAGATAAGGTTCAAGATCTGTTAGCTGATTTCCTTGATACTTTCAAGGCTGCTGCTACTGAGCGGGAAACTGAATTACGAGAGACGCTAGGTTTCGTAACTGAAACTAGCTAAAAATAGTGTTGCACTATCCCAATTTCTTTAGCTTGTTCGGCTAGTAATTAACTAGCGCCCCTGATGAATAACGAGAGCTCCATGAAGACTGCTGAAATCCGTCGTCGATACCTTGATTATTTTGCTAACCAAGGTCATGCCATAGTGCCTTCTGCTTCCTTGGTTCATAACGACCCTAATCTATTATTTGTTATTGCAGGAATGGTTCCGTTTGTTCCATATTTTGAAGGTAAAGAGCCAGCTCCGTGGCAGCGAGCTGTTAGCGCTCAAAAGTGTATTCGTACCCTTGATATCGATGAAGTTGGTAAGACAACTCGCCATGGCACGTTTTTTCAGATGCTGGGCAATTTTTCTTTTGGGGAATATTTCAAGAAGGAAGCTATCGAATTTGCGTGGCAGTTCGTAACTGGCTCTCAGGACGATGACTGTCTCGGCTTCGATCCCGATACTGTCTGGGTTACTGTGCTAGGGCCGGGATACCATCCCGATTACCCTGATGGTGATGTTGAAGCCCGTAACTACTGGCTAGCTTGTGGTGTTAGTCCAGAGCATATTCAAGGTAGATCTTTGAAAGATAACTACTGGTCTATGGGTGTTCCTGGACCAGGCGGTCCTTGCTCTGAGATTTATATCGATCGTGGTCCACAGTATGGCCGCGATGGTGGTCCAGAAGCTGATGAGGATCGCTTCTTAGAGATCTGGAACTTAGTGTTCCAAGCTGAAGAACTTTCAGCAGTTCGAGCAAAAGATGATTTTGATATTAAATGCCCGCTTAAGAGCCAAAATATTGATACGGGTGCTGGTCTAGAGCGGATTGCTTACCTCATGCAGGGTAAGAATAATCTTTATGAAATTGACGAAGTCTACCCAGTAATAGAACGAGCAGCTCAGCTAGCTGGGAAAATCTACGGTAACGATGAAACCGATGATGTGCGGTTACGTGTTGTCGGAGATCATGTACGTTCAGCACTGATGCTGATGACCGATGGTGTGCGTCCGGGCAATGAAGCTCGCGGCTATGTACTACGGCGATTACTGCGTCGTAGTATCCGGGCTATGCGTCTACTAGGTGTTCATGATGCTGTGCTAGTGAATTTATTATCAGTTTCTCGGGACCAGATGCATATTTCATACCCAGAAATTGATGAACAGTGGGAGCGAGTGGCGCTTCTTGCCCGTAATGAAGAAGAAGCATTCCGGCGTACCTTGAACTCTGGCACACAACTATTTGAGAGTGCTGCTCAGATAATTCATGCCCAAAAGGGTTCAGTATTGTCTGGAGATGAGGCTTTTAAGCTCCATGACACCTATGGTTTCCCAATTGATCTGACTTTAGAAATGGCTGCTGAACAAGGTCTTTCTGTTGATGCAGAGCGGTTCCGGGCTTTGATGAGCGAACAAAAGCAGCGGGCAAAAGCTGACTCTCGCGCCAAAAAGGGAGCAGCCGCTAGCAAAGAAGCCTATGAGGAACTACGTGCTCACGGCGAAAGCGCTTTTATCGGATATACCGAGCTAACTGCCGAATCTCGTGTTGTTGGCATGATCAAAGATGGTCAGCTTACAGACAGAGCACAGATCGGTGATGAAGTAGAGATCGTTCTAGAACAGACTCCTTTTTACGCCGAGTCGGGCGGACAAGATGCTGATGCCGGTGTAATGACTGGTGATGGTATTCATCTTGATGTCGTTGATGTTCAGCGTCCAGTGAAAGGACTTATCGTTCACAAGGTTGTTGTGGGCGATGGTGAATTGGTAACAGGTAATCTGCTAACGGCTAGAGTCGATCAGGCTGCTCGTTTCTCTGGCAGCCAAGCACATACTGCAACTCATATTGTGCATGCGGTGTTGCGTCAGATGCTAGGAGCAACGGCAACTCAGGCTGGTTCATATAACAAACCAGGATATTTACGCTTTGACTTCTCTTGTGGTCAAGCTCTTAGCGCGGCTATGAAGACAGAACTAGAAGATCGTGCTAATCAAGCGGTACGTGATGATCTAGCTGTAGTTGCTACTGAAATGTCTCTGGATCAGGCCAAAGCTATGGGTGCTATGGCGATGTTCGGAGAAAAGTATGGTGATGTGGTACGCATGGTTGAGATGGGAGGACCCTTCTCTCGTGAGCTATGTGGTGGCACACACGTTAAAGTTTCTTCCCAAATTGGAATGATTAACCTGCTGGGTGAAAGTTCCGTAGGATCTGGGGTGCGCCGGGTAGAAGCGTTGGTGAGCGCAGATGCTTTCAAACAATTTGCAACAGAGCGAGCTTTGGTAGCAACTCTCACCGATAGTTTGAAAGTTCGTCCAGAGCAACTTACCGATCGGGTCGCGCAACTAGTAGCACAACTTAAGACAGCTGAGAAGACGATTGCGGATCTAACTTTGCAGCAGGTGCTGGTTCGTGCAAATAATATCCTTGATGAAGCAATCGATATTGCAGGAACCACGGTAGTTGCAGCTCAGGTCCCAGGAGTAACTGCTGGGGATTTACGAACTTTGGCTACTGATCTTAGAGCTAGGTTAGGTGCTCGTTCAGGAGTTATTGCTTTGATCGGCGGCAGCGATAAACCAGCTGTGGTGGTAGCTACAACTCAAGAGGCTAGAGATCATGATTTACAAGCAGGATCACTGATCGCACGCGCCTGTGAAGTTCTAGGCGGACGCGGTGGCGGCAAAGCTGATCTGGCTCAAGGCGGTGGTTTAGATATGAATAAAATTCCAGAAGCTCTAACCGCTGTTAGAACTGCTGTTGCGGAGGTTCTGAACTGAACGAGAATTATCCGGGTGTGTGCCTGTGCCTAGATTGGGGACAGGCACGTATCGGCGTAGCTGCATGTGGCAGAGAAGGATTGCTCAGCTATCCCGTTGAGACGGTGGTAGCTGGGTCAGGTGCTGTGTCACGGATCATAGCTTTAGTCGCTGAGTATGAACCACAGCAGATCATCGTTGGACTACCTAGAACACTAGCTGGTGATGAAGGGCTTGCTGCACAAAAAATCAGAGAAAGTGCAACCGAACTTGCTCAAAACCTTGATATTCCGATGTTTTTTGTAGATGAGCGGATGACAACTGCTAGTGCTACGAAAAAACTTCAGGCAGCAGGACGTAATTCACGAAAGCAGCGTGCTGTCATCGATCAAGCAGCTGCGGTTGCTATTTTAGAAAGTGCTCTGGAACGGTATCGCCGTTATGGAGAATGGGGTCAGGCACTAGTCTTGCCACAGTGCCAGTCTTTCGACGATAAGGAGAAGCGGTGAAGCTTCGTTTCAACCCGCAAGACCATGGCTGGACTTGGGATGATGTTTTCTATCGTGCCCGCAGTACTTTTGCAGTGCTGCTATCGATAACTGTTCTTCTGGGTGGTGCCATCTTTGTTGGTTATAAAGCAAAGCATGCATGGGATGATTATCGCCAACAAGACGATTATGTCGGCGCCGGAACCGATGATGTTACGGTAACTATTCCTAGAGGTGCTAGCAATTATCGTATTTCTGATATTTTAGTAGCCAATGATGTTATTAAGGATGCTAAGAAGTTTGATATTGTTGCAGCACAAGATCCTAAATCTCAAAATATTCAAGCTGGTAGACATAAGCTAAAGAAACATATTCCAGCTGCTGCTGCATTAAAGATGCTATTAGATCCTGATTTAATTATCCGTACAAAGTTTACAATTATTGAAGGAACTAGACTCTCTTCTATTGTAGCTAAACTAGGTAAACCCGAAGTTGATGGTGGTACTGCTATTGCTCAAAGTGATTACGAGAAAGTCTTGGCGGAGAATATCGCAGAACTAGGTTTACCTGCTTATGCTAAAAATAATCCGGAGGGATATCTATTCCCTGATACCTACGCATTTGCTAGCGATGGTTCTGCACTGAGCATTTTGCAACAGATGATTTCTCAATATAATGCAGTTGCTGGCGATATTGGTCTTGAAGCTAAAGCAAAAAATTTAAATTATTCCCCAGATGAGATAGTTACGATTGCTTCAATTATTGAAAATGAAGTACGAAGTAATCAGGATCGCGCTAAAGTAGCAAGTGTAATAATGAATCGCTTGGATCAAGGGATGCCACTGCAGATGGATTCTACAGTTCATTATGCAGTAGGAAAAGAAGGTCACGTAACTACAACTGATGAAGAACGTAAGAGTTCTTCTCCTTACAATACCTATCTTGTTAAAGGTCTTCCGCCAACCCCTATTGGATCTCCAGGAAAAGCTTCTCTAAATGCGGCATTAAATCCAGAGCAAACAAATTATCTTTATTTCGTTACCGTTGATTTAGATTCTGGAGAAACAAAGTTTACCGAAAATCTTGATGATCATAATAAGAACGTTGCGCAATTCCAGGCGTGGTGTCAGGCACATACCGGGCGCTGCTGAGTGTCGATCCTTCTTATAGGAGTTCCAGGATCTGGTAAATCAACGGTTGCTCCTTTGTTAGCTCAGTTGCTGAAGGTACCTGTGCTAGATACCGACTTTAAAGTGGAGCAACGCTGCGAGCGTAGTGCATCTGATATTTTCATTGAGCATGGCGAACAGATGTTTCGCTCCATGGAACAGCAAGTATGCGAAGAGATTCTTTTAGACTCTTTAGATTCAGTTGTTGCTATGGGCAGCGGAGCTTTACTCTCGCCGGCAGTAGCTTCATTACTTGCTTCCCATTATGTTATTTGGCTTGATGTTACTGCTGCTCAGGCACTGAAGCGAACGGGTTTTGATATAGCTCGTCCAACGCAACTAGGGAATGTGCGAGGTATGTTCATTCAAATGATGAAACAGCGCACTGTGGTATATAAAAAATACGCCGACATCCGTATTGATGTTTCTGATATAGAACCATCTCATGTTGCGCAGGTAGCGATGACAGCTTTAAAGAAACACTGATACCGTAAATATTGTGTATATCAAACGCAGTTTTGCTATGGCTGAGGCTGAGGCCTTCGACCTGCTTCGTCGAGTGCAAGCGGCTAATTTCATCACTATGACAGCTGATGGTCTAGTTTCCTCGATGCTGCCATGGGTTGTTGATGAAAGCAGGGGAGAGCATGGTGCTCTGCTGACACACATCATGCGAGTCAATCCTCAATGGCGTGACGCTCAGGGGGAGGCGCTAGTTATTGCTGATGGACTTAACCATTTAGTTAGTGCCGATTGGCTACCGGTAGGAAATCAGGTTCCTACTTGGAACTATGAAACAGTCCATGTCTGGGGCAAAGTTATTGTTCATGACGATGAACAGTGGTGTCGGGAAGTAGTTACTCGCACCGTAGCTGATTACGAAGAAACTTGGCGTGTGGAAACAAGCGGGCAAGACATTACCAAAATGCTTCGGGCAATTGTTGGAATTGAATTGCAGATCACTCGGATAGAAGCTAAAGCAAAACTTTCCCAAAATCGTCATCCTGATGTAATTAAACAGATCATTGCTGGTCTAGAAGCTAAGGGCTTACATGAGGATGCCGAACTATTGCGTACGCGTAGTCTGCCGCAAGCTACTCAGCGACAAGCAATTGTTGATGAGTTAGCGGCTCGAGGGCGCTAAGACTAGTGATGAAGTAGCCAGAAATATCAATCTATAGATAGCTTCAGGTAGGATCAGAACTGTTGTCCGGAACGTTCTTTTCGACGTTCCCCATGATTTCTCAAACGAAGGACCAAGCATGCCGACGCAGAACGTCAACGACATGAAGAACGGATGGGTGCTCAACCTTGACGGCCAGCTCTGGACCGTAACATGGTTCCAGCATCATAAGCCTGGTAAAGGTAATGCTGTCGTGCGTTCTAAGCTGAAGAATGTTCTCTCCGGGAAAGTTGTTGATAAAACATTCAACTCCGATACCAAGGTAGAGACTGCAACTGTTGACCGTCGCGAAATGCAGTATCTCTATGAAGATGGTGAGTCTTACCACTTCATGGATACAGTTTCGTTTGAGCAGCTGGCTATTGCTACCGCTGTTGTTGGCGATCAAAAGTTCTTCCTACTGCCAGAAATGATGGTTACGGTAGCTACTCATAACGAGAGCCCGCTTTACATTGATCTGCCTACTTCGGTTGATTTGGAAGTAACTTTCACTGAACCAGGTCTACAAGGTGACCGTTCTACTGGTGGTAACAAGCCAGCTACCGTAGAGACAGGTCTTCAAGTCCAGGTTCCGCTGTTCATTACGACCGGAGAAAAAATTAAGGTCGATACCCGTGACAGCAGCTACCTTGGTCGCGTTAAGCAGTGACCGAGGAACGTCAGCACCGCTCGCATTTATCAACGCGAGCCAAGGCCCGTAAACGCGCTGTCGATATTCTTTTTGAATCCGATCTTCGTGACGTCGAACTGCTGGAGACGCTATCAGCGCGTACTGCTGATGCCGATCCGCCAGTACGCGACTACACCACTTATTTGGTTACTGGGGTTGTCCAACATTTGTTGGCAATCGATCAACGTATCAGTGAGTGCCTAGTACAAGACTGGACTTTGGAAAGAATGCCTCGAGTAGATCGAGCGATTGCTCGGATCGCAGTATTTGAAATTGATCATACGGATCTGCCGCAAGCAGTAGCCATCGCAGAAGCTACCCAACTAGCTACTGAATTATCAACTGATGATTCGCCTGCGTTCTTAAATGGTGTGCTCGGAAAAGTTGCCGATACAGTTGGTCAGAATTTGTAAATCATGACGTTATAAGCGTTGCCTTTTACCTATTTGGTAGGAGGCAACGCTGCTTTTACGGTAGCTAAAGTCTTGATCTGATGCCCAGTGCGTAGGCGGTTAGCTGAGTAGGTTAAGTTGTCTGCTATCAAAACTGCGCTCGATTTATTGAGTTCAGTAAAAATAAGCTGGATTGCGGTAGGAAGAAGACCTTAATGACGTCAATGCCAGTATTGACACCGATACAGCGGCAAGCTGCTCGGCTTGCTGCATCCCAAGCGCGAAGAGCTCGAGCAGGTTTGAAAGAGAAAGTTGCTAGCGGTGAACTGAATCTTGCCCAAGCGTTGCAACTTGCGAGCACCGATAAAGCTCTTGGTCTATGTCCGGTATTATCGCTGTTAAAAGCACTGCCCGGAGTAGGAAATAAGCGCGCGTTAGCAGCGATGGAACGTCATCGAATTGCCGTAAATCGTAGACTTAGAGGCCTAGGGCATAACCAAATTGCTGGGTTGATTAAGGATTTTGATGACCGATAGAGCAGATCATGTCACCGTTATTTCTGGTCCTACTGCGGTAGGGAAGGGAACAGTTGTTGCCATGTTGCAGCAACAGCATCCTGAATTATGGGTGTCGGTATCTGCTACGACGCGTGCTCCGCGTCCTGGAGAAGTGCATGGTAAGCATTATCTTTTTATCAGTGATGAAGAGTTCGATTCGCTGGTAGCTTCTGATGGATTATTGGAATGGGCGCTTGTTCATAAAAAGGCTCGCTATGGCACTCCCCGGCAACCAGTAATCGATGCTTTAGCAGCAGGAAAAGAAGTTATTCTAGAAATTGAGTTACAAGGTGCTCGTCAAGTTCGCCAGACTTGGCCAGCTGCCCGAACTGTTTTTCTAGCCCCACCATCGTGGGACGAATTAGTGCGTCGTTTAGTTGGTCGAGGAACCGAAGATGACCAAGAACGGACACGGCGGCTAGAGACAGCTAAAGTGGAATTAGCTTGTTCAAAAGAATTTGATCATGTCGTTGTTAACGGTGAACTGTCGCAAACCGTCTCAAAGTTGGTAGACTTACTGGGATTGCAGAACGATCCTGCGTAACGTAGGGTCATTCGCGCGTAAGCGCAGCAGACACCATGTGGAAAGGGAGCACGTTGCTCAACACTCAGCCTGAGGGCATCACCAACCCGCCGATCGACGATCTACTTACCAAAGTCGATTCGAAGTACCGCCTTGTGCTGTTCGCCGCCAAGCGCGCGCGTCAGATCAATGCTTACTACAACCAGCTCGGTGAAGGCCTACTAGAGAACGTCGGTCCGCTGGTAGAGACAACTGTTCAAGAAAAGCCGCTGTCGATAGCGCTCCGCGAAGTGGCATCAGGCATGCTTGAATACACTGAAATTGATCCAGAGGCTGAGGCTGCTGCTCGCGCCGCTGCCGCTGCTGACCCAGAGTTCTCATTGGACTTTGGCGACGAGGAACCGGCCTGATCCTATGAGTCGGATCGTCCTGGGCGTCGCAGGAGGAATCGCCGCTTATAAAGCATGTGAACTCCTGCGTCGGCTTAGTGAGTCTGGTCATGAGGTAACTGTTGTCCCGACACGAGCAGCATTGGACTTTGTCGGTCGTACCACTTGGGAAGCCTTGTCGGGACACCCAGTTCATACCGATACCCAGTCAGATGCTTATCAGGTGCCGCACGTGCAATTGGGGCGCCAAGCAGATCTGGTAATAATTGCTCCGGCTACAGCTGATCTCATTGCGCGAGCTGCGCAAGGGCGCGCCGATGACTTGCTGACGAATGTATTACTAACTGCTACCTGCCCAGTAATTATGGCTCCAGCAATGCACACCGAAATGTGGCAGCACCTAGCTACTCGTTCCAATGTAGCTACGCTACGTAGCCGTGGCATCATGATTATTGAGCCAGCATCAGGGCGACTTACTGGAGCTGATTCTGGACCAGGCCGGCTACCAGAACCCAGCGAAATTGCAGCCGATGTTTTGGCGGTGCTGGATAATCCTAAGCTTGCTACATATGCTGCTGCGCAAGATATGGCTGATCGTCATGTTGTGGTATCTGCTGGTGGAACTCACGAATTTTTAGATCCAGTTCGTTTTTTAGGTAACGAATCCAGCGGTCGAATGGGTATTGCCTTAGCTCGGGCGGCAGCCTTACGAGGAGCTGACGTCGATTTAGTAGCAGCCCATATAACGGTGCCGCTTCCTAGCGGTATCCGAGTGACTCGCGTTGTATCTACTCAAGATTTAGCTGACGCAGTTGTTCCGCTTGCAGCTAACGCCGATATTACAGTCATGGCTGCGGCACCGGCAGACTTTACGCCAAGAGAACCTTCTGGCACGAAGATCAAAAAATCAACTGATGTCGCTACCGGAAAGCACACGCTTGCTCTTGATTTGGTAGAAACTGTCGACGTTTTGAAAACCATCAGCTCTACAAAACAATCACATCAAGTGATTGTTGGGTTTGCAGCTGAAACAACTGCCGATAAGGCAGCTCTAGTTGATACGGCAACAGCAAAGCTACGGCGTAAAGGCTGTGACTTACTGGTTGCTAATGATGTCTCTGCCGGAGCAGTTTTTGGCTCTGACCATAATGACGTCGTTATTCTCAATGCTACGGGCATTGTGGCTGAAGCTAGCGGTACTAAAGCTAGTGTGGCTCATTGCATCTGGGATAAAGCCCTAGATGCACTCTCTCATCGGTGACTCTTTGTCACTGGAAAGGAATGAAGGTAATCATGTCGCGTCTATTTACCTCTGAGTCGGTAACTGAGGGACATCCAGATAAAATCGCTGACGCCATTTCTGATTCGGTTCTTGACGCTATCTTGGCGCAAGATCCTACAGCACATGTCGCGTGCGAAACACTTGTTTCTACAGGTTTAGTTGTGGTTGCAGGTGAAGTAACCACTGATGCTTATGCTGATATCGATGCGATTGCTCGGCAGCGTATTGTCAAAGTTGGTTATGACTCTTCTGAGAAATACTTTGACGGTAACTCTTGCGGCGTGATGGTAGCGCTACATCAGCAATCGCCAGATATTGCTCAGGGAGTATCTTCCTCTGAGGAATCTCGATCCGGATCTACCGATGAAGTAGACCGGCAAGGGGCTGGCGATCAAGGCCTAATGTTTGGTTATGCCTGTAACGAAACTCCGACGTTGATGCCGCTGCCTATTGATCTAGCTCACCGTTTATCAGAGCAACTAACGCTAGTTCGCCAAAATGAAACTGTGGATTACTTGCGTCCTGATGGTAAAACTCAGGTCACTATTGCTTATGACGGTTTCAAACCTGTTGGGGTAGAAGCTGTTGTAGTTTCCAGTCAGCATGCTGCTGGTATTTCTATGGCAACGTTACGTAAAGATCTTATTAACTGTGTAGTTGCGCCAGTGTTTGATCGTTACGGTTTTGCGATTCCTGGCGATGCCAAGATAAAGGTAAATCCCACGGGAGCTTTTATCGTCGGTGGACCTCATGGTGATGCCGGGGTTACCGGACGTAAAATCATCGTCGATACTTATGGCGGTATGGCTAGCCACGGTGGCGGTGCTTTTTCGGGGAAAGATCCTTCAAAGGTAGACCGATCAGCTGCTTATGCTATGCGTTGGGTTGCTAAAAATATTGTGGCTGCTGGACTTGCTGAACGCTGCGAAGTTCAGGTTTCCTATGCCATCGGAGTAGCTCACCCGATGAGTTTCTATGTAGATACTTTTGGTACTGGTGCAGTTCCTGAAGAACAACTGGTAGCTGCCGTAAAAGAGGTATTTGATCTACGCCCAGCAGCGATTATTGCTGATTTGGATCTGTTACGTCCTATTTATGCTGACGTAACTAACTATGGACACTTTGGTCGTGAGTTAGACACCATGACCTGGGAGCGTACTGACCGGGCGGCAGCTTTAGCTAAAGCTGTTAAGGGCTGATATCTATTATCGAAAAGTGTGGCTTGCTAGCTTAGTTTCTAGCAAGCCACACTTTCGTTATGACACATCAGTTGCGACTGTAGCTGGAACGCCACGATCGGGTTGTGATGAATGACTACGGTGATGCTGGCGAGCTAATAATTGCAGTGGCCTAGCAAGGGCTGATCCCAGCAATAAACCTACTGCAATCGTGATTACGATAACTCCCACGCTAATGAGTTCAGTAGAAGCTTGTGCTTGATGTGTACCTACTTGCGTGATCCCGATTACGCCTAGAGTTCCTGGAACTAGAAGCCAGAAGCTGGGAAGGAAAACCACCAGCCGAGAGATATTTGGTCTAGTAACTTCTATTGCTGAAGCTCCGAAGCTAGCGATAGCTGCACCAAGGAAAGTTCCGATAGCAGGAGTATGACCCCAGTTCTGTCCCAGAGTTTGGAAAATATAAGTCAAGGCAAGTATGGCAAGCGCATAAGGCAGATGACGTAGCGGTAGTGACTCAGCTAATACCATCCCTAATGAAATAGCCCCTAGCGCAACTGGGGTGGCCCAAAGCCCTAAACCGGGAACGCGGATATTAGCTAAGAGCGCTGGGGGAGTATCCAGAACTAAGGCAGCTCCAATAACTCCTAACGTAAATAATGCCAGCATGGTAAGTCCATAAAATGTTCGTGATGATCCAGAAATCATCATGCCGCCCGCTAGTTCTGCCATTCCGGTAGCCAGCGTCGCTCCGGGTAAAAGTACTGCTAACGGACAGATAATTGTGCGTAGTGGGCCTTCGATAACGCCAGTTTGAGCACAAATTAAACAGATAAGTGCAACCACGAAAGCAGCAATTACTGGTAACAATGTACGAAGTGTTGTAAAGCGTCCAGTGAATCGGGTGAGGAAAGTCACTACAAGAGAAAGCAGCGATACTAGCGCCATATTGCGTAATCCTGGTTGCATGATCATACAAATGCCTACCGCTACTAAAAGATTTCCTAGATAAGAGCCTATCGAACCAAATCGTGCTGGGAGCTGACGAATATTTAGCAGTTTCTCTAAAGCATCAGGGACGGTAAGGTGGCCGGCCAATACTTCTCGACGAATATCATTTACGCGCGATGATTGGTCCAGACGTAGCCCTTCGCCTACTGACATTAGAGCAGCAGGTTCACCTGGATAAAGAGAAATCCATACCGTAGTGGGACTTGCTGATACTTGAGTACGTGGATGTCCCAGCACCCAAGCAACGCGGCGTAATTCTGATTCCACATCGTAAACTGCGGCTCCACCAGCGATCATATTTGTGCCTAAGGTAAGTAGTAGGCGTCGTATCTGGATTGCGGGAGCAACAGTTTTTAGTGGCATGAAGTTTCCTTATAGTTTTGGTAAGTCAAGCCTACGCTATTGAGGTTGGTGACCATAAGCCCCAAAATGTCGGTGGAGTCTGGCACGATGTTCTTTATGACATGTGACCCGCTGTTAGTTTCGCTACCTCCTCGGCAGATAGCGCGCGTTCTTGTCGATATTCCGTTGCCGCATCTAGATCGTCTTTTTGATTATGAAGTTCCCAAAGACATGGATGAACTGGCGCTACCTGGTGTACGCGTTAGGGTGAGATTCGCTGGCCGGTTATGCGATGGATTTATTGTTAAGAGAGTCAACGAATCTGAGGTAGTTAAGCTAGCTAAAATTGACAAAGTAGTTTTATCAGAGCAAGTTCTTACCCCTGCTATTTATGATTTGATACGTGCAGTAGCTGATTACTACGCAGGTTGTGCCGCTGATGTAGTTAGATTAGCGATCCCCCCGCGTCATGCCACTACTGAGAAAGCGCCTCTTCGCGATAATCCGGTAAGTGACCCGATTGTCGAGACCAGTGTGTTGAAGGATTATCCAGGTGGCGCAGAGTTTCTACAACAGCTAATAGCTGGTGCTAGTTCCCGGATTGCCTGGCATATTGCCCCGGTTGCTGCGGCGGAAGGATCATGGACAGCTGGTTTTGTTGAAGCTGCGGCAGCAACATTAGCGGCAGGTAAAAGTGCATTGCTATTAGCTTCTGATGCTCGAGATCTTGATTTGCTGGCAGCTGCTTGTCAACAAACTTTTGGACGTAATGGATATGTACTATTAACTGCTGAAACTGGTCCAGCTGCTAGGTATCGAGCTTTTCTAGCCGCATTACGAGGACAAGCGCGAGTTGTAATTGGTACGAGAACGGCTGTTTTTGCTCCTATCGTTAATCTGGGATTAATTGCTCTCTACGATGATGGCGATGACTTATGGTCAGATCCACGAGCACCTTATCCTCATACTCGAGAAATAGCAGCAATGCGTAGTTCCAAAGAAAATACTGCGCTGTTATTAGGAAGCTATTCACGAACTGCTGAAGTTGCTTGGCTAGTTGAGCGAGGTTGGTTAACAGATATTTCTTATTCGCAATCAGAACTACGACGTCGTTGTCCAGCAGTTCGTGCAGCAGTCGATCATGATCGAGCTTTGGATCGAGATTTGGCTGCTCGAGTTACACGTCTTCCTCACGAAGTTTTTACAGTTATTAGACGAGGTTTACTGCAAGGACCAGTTCTGATCCAAGTACCTAGAGCTGGTTATCGTAGCTCGTTACTTTGCCAAGATTGTCGTGAGTCAGTTCGATGCCCAGAGTGTTGCGGACCACTGAATCAGCCACATAAAGATGCAGTTTTATCCTGTAGCTGGTGCGGACGGTTACTTCCGCGGCTGCAATGGCGGTGTCGCAATTGCGGTTCAGGACATTTGCGAGCCACTACGATTGGCGCTGATCGTACTTTAGACGAATTAGGTAAGGCTTTTCCCGGTGTAGCACTGCTCTCATCGAGCGGTGCAAAAATTGTGACATCGGTAGATGGCGAGCCACGTATCGTGGTAGCTACAACCGGAGGTGAACCATATGCCGAAGGAGGTTATGCTGCTGCGGTATTACTTGATGGTTCATTGCTACTACAACGTGCTGATTTACGTGCCAGCGAAGAAGCGCTCCGACGCTGGAGTTTGGCTACTGCGCTAGTAAAACCAGCAGCAGCAGGCGGAACTGTCGTAGTGGTAGCTCCTAGTGATGCGCGGGCAACTCAAACTTTATTGCGATATGGGCATGTCGAATATTCGCGTCGAGAGTTAGCTGATCGTGCTGAAGCGCATTTCCCTCCGATTGCTCGTTGGGTAGAGATCGATGGAGATCAGCAAGCAGTTAATTCTTTTGCCCAACTTGTTGAGATGCCAGAACATGGCGAAATATTAGGACCAGTTCCAGTTAGCTCTTTTAGACCAAATGAAGAGGAGCGTTCGCGGCTGATTCTTCGAGTGCCAGTTAGCCAGGGGAAAGAATTAGTTGGAGCAGTAAAAACAGCTATCTCAGTTCGTTCGGCACGTAAAGAAACTGGTGCGCTTCGGGTCCGAGTCGATCCAGCGCAGGTAAGTTGATCACAGTCTGGTCAGGAGACTTTTAGTTGGGAAAGTCTGAAAAAATCGTGATGATCACAATAACTGTGTAGGAGGAGCGTTTCAGTGTCGCAACGTCAAGATCATGCCGTCGGAGTCATCGAGAGACGAGGTATTGAACCAGTTCCAGACAGTGAACGGAACTCACGGTTAGTAGAACTTTTCTGGATGTGGTTTGGCGCCAATATGGGAGTTCTCGGTATCACCATGGGGGCGGCGTTAGTCTCGATACAAGGGCTTTCAACACTACAAGCTCTTACTGCTGCAGTTCTTGGCTCAGCGCTATCTTTTTTGGTAGTGGCAGCAATATCGATTGCTGGTAAGAGGGGTGCAGCGCCAGGATTGACTTTGTCGCGTGCCATATTTGGAATCCGTGGAAACTGGGGTCCTACGCTTATTTCTTGGCTAGGTTTTGTCGGCTGGGAAACAGTCATGTGCACTACGGCAGCTTTTGCTTTATGCGGTCTGGCTCCGTTATGTGGCTTAGAGATTTCGACCCCGATGCTGGCTGCTGCTTTGATTCTTACAGTTGTTATTGCAGCTGTAATTGGGATTTTCGGGCACGCTACTTTGCTGTGGTTGCAAAAATGGCTGACATGGATTTTTGGACTTCTTACGCTGGTAGTAGTCGCAGTAGCAGCTACTCGTCTCGATCGAGAAAAAGTTTTTGTTGGTAACGGGGTTGGTATTTCAGAGTGGATAGCAACACTTGGTTTTGTGATGGCAGGAACTGGGTTAGGTTGGGTTGCTGCTGGCCCAGACTACACCCGCTATTTGCCGCGACATACTTCAGCGAAAAAGATAGTTACCGTAACCACTGCTGGCGCCTTGATACCGCTAACTATCTTGTTGGGGTTAGGAGTTTTTCTAGCAGTAAATAATCCTACGCTTGCCCAGTCTCATGACCCAGTAGCAAGTATTGGAGCAATTTTACCGGGGTGGATTCTTGCTCCTTACTTATTGACGGTAGCTGTGGGACTAATTACAGCAGCGGATCTGTCGATGTATTCATCGGGACTTAACTTACTTGCTGGGGGAATAGCTATTCCTCGAATGATGGCAGTAGGGATTGATGCTGTGCTAATTATTATCTCCGGGCTTTGGATTACTGTGGTGGCTCAAGATTTTTTTGGACCATTCACAACATTCCTTACTTTGCTAGCGGTACCGCTATCTGGTTGGGCTGGGATTTTTGGAATGGATCTAGCCTTAGGCAGAGAATATGACGCGCAGTCGTTACTTGATACTTCTAAAAAAAGTGGCTATTACTATCGCTACGGCATCAATATCGGTCCTTGTATATTGTGGCTAGTTGCGTTGATCCTAGGTTTTTGTTGCTCGACAGTTCATAGCGGAACACAAATATGGTTCCAAGGTCCTCTTAGCAATGGTTGGATCGGATCACATGGGCTGGGTTGGTTGGTTTCTGGTGGTATTGCAGCATTGGGATACCTATTTTTAGTAGTGGTATCGCGATACCGTCATAAATTAATTACGTGCTGAGGTCGCCGGGATACGACTATGACCTCTAGGCTGGGATTGTGAAGATTGTTTTTGCCGGAACTCCCGACGTTGCTGTGCCATCGCTAGAGGCTTTGATTGCCGCTGGTCATGATTTGGTTGCTGTGATAACTCGCCCCGATGCTCCTGCTGGGCGAGGACGCAAGCTACAACCTTCACCAGTAGCGCAATGGGCACAGTCACATAATATTGAGACTCTAAAACCCCAGAGTGCTAAAGACCCTAATACGGTGCTTCGGCTAAAAGAGTTAGCTCCCGATTGTTGCCCAGTTGTAGCTTATGGGAATCTTATTACCCGAGAGCTACTAGCTATTCCACAACATGGTTGGGTAAATCTGCATTTTTCCAAGCTGCCAGCATGGCGTGGAGCTGCTCCTATTCAGCGAGCTATTATCAACGGCGATCCAACCTGGGCGGCAACAACTTTTGAATTAGTTCCAGCTCTAGATGCTGGTCCAACCTATCGCAACTGTGAAATTCTGGCTGATCCTCACGGAACTAGTGGTGAGGCACTTCAACAGCTTTCAGAGCTGGGAGCAGATTTACTAGTGCAGACTCTCGCCGATATCGCTGTTGGAATCTCTCCTACGCAGCAACCAGAAGTGGGAATAACCCTTGCTCCGAAACTAACGGTAGAAGAAGCACATATCGTATGGACTGATTCTGCTATCAAACTTGATCGGTTAATTAGAGGCTGTAATCCAGCTCCCGGAGCATGGACATCTTTTAGAGGCGAACGCTTCAAAATCCTTACTTGTGAGGTTGTTTCCGAAGAAAATACTCCGGGAGAAATTATCGCAACAAAACGGGATGTGGTTATTGGAACTGGTAGCCAATCATTGCGACTAGGATATGTACAACCAGTTGGTAAAAAACCCATGGCGGCTGCTGATTGGGCACGCGGTGTGACATTTAATAACAAGGAGACTCTGGTCTAACATGCCGCAACATCATCACACTAAGAAATGGCGTACTCGCGATCATGCTCGACTAGCAGCTTTCGACGCGCTACAGGCGGTAACTCTTGATGGCGCATATGCCAACTTGGCATTGGCTAAAGTCTTAGCTCAAGCAGATCTTGATGAACGAGATTCTGGCTTTGTTACCGAACTTTTGTACGGAACCTGTCGAGGTATTGGGACTTACGATCTCATCATTGAAGCAGCTGGCGGACGTAGTTTGGACACACTCGAAGCAGCTGTTGTTGATGTACTACGACTAGGTGCTCATCAGCTACTTGCTATGCGGGTTCCCACCCATGCAGCTGTAGCAGCTAGCGTCGATGTTGCTGCTAACGTCGTAGGGGAGCGAGCTACCGGGGTGGTAAATGCTATCTTGCGAAAGGTAGCTAAACATGATCTGGCAGCTTGGCAACAGGAGCTAGCTATTGGGCTTAGCCCCGATGCACAGTTAGGGATGGCAACCCACCATCCAGAGTGGATCGTAGCTGCTTATCGAGATCTTTTGCCAGAAGCGGAACTTCAAGAGGCGCTGGAAGCTAACAACCTGGCACCAGCTCCTACCTTGGTTGTTCGACCGGGACTATGTGAGGTTAGTGAACTTGGTAAACCCACGAAGCTAAGCCCCTTTGGTGCTACCTCACATATAATTCCTTCACGTATTCAACAGATCCGTACTGGAAAAGCTGGAGTACAAGATGAAGGCAGCCAACTGGTGGCATGGGCCTTGAGTCGTGTTGAAGCTCCCGAAGGTCTATGGCTAGATATGTGTGCTGGCCCAGGCGGTAAAGCATCGCTACTTGCTGGTCTGGCCCAGCAAAGTGGTAATACTTTGATCGCCAGTGAAGTTACTCACCACCGAGCAGTTCTAGTACGACAAGCGCTACGTACTTACCTGGGATTACCGACAGTGATATGTGCTGACGGAACGCAGCCACCTTGGTTACCTAGAACTTTTTCTCGGGTTATGGCAGATGTTCCTTGTAGCGGACTAGGCTCGCTACGTCGTCGTCCAGAATCGCGCTGGCGTCGCCTGCCAGAAGATATTGATGATTTAGCTCCGCTACAGCGGTCTTTGCTGTTGTCAGCATTGGATTCAACTGTTTCTGGTGGGGTAGTTGCCTATGTCACCTGCTCGCCACACCAACGAGAAACCCGCGATATTGTTGAGGCGGTATTGGCAGAGCATGACGATGTCGAGTTGTTGAATGCTCCTGACTATCTGCCAGAGGTTCGGCAAGCTGCTAACGGTAGTTATGTTCAGCTATGGCCGCATCGACATGGTACCGATGCAATGTTTTTAGCTCTGCTTCGTCGTAGATAAGGTTTATGTCATGGGTATGCGTATTACACCAAGTATTTTGAATGCTGATTTAGCTAATCTAGCTGGCGAGATTGCTCGAATCCCGTCATCGGATGCGATTCATCTTGATGTTATGGATTCAGTTTTTGTTCCAAATCTGACCTTTGGATTGCCAGTTGTTGAATCGCTACGGTCCCATACTGATCTGATGTTGGATATGCATCTAATGATCGAAGATCCTGATCGTTGGGCACCAGCATATGCTGAGGCTGGGGCAGAATCGGTAACATTCCACGTCGAATCATGTCGAGCCCCGATCCGACTGGCTCGCGATCTACGAGCCAAAGGTGCTCGCGCCGCTATCGCTTTGAAGCCTGCTACCCCTATTGAACCTTTTAGCGACATGCTCGACGAAGTCGATATGGTGCTATTGATGACGGTGGAGCCTGGTTTTGGAGGACAGAAGTTTCTTGATCTAGTGCTTCCTAAGATTCGTCGTACTAGACAGCTTTTAGGCGATCGCGATATCTGGTTACAGATTGATGGGGGAGTAAGCCCAGAGACTATCGAGCGTTGTGCAGCAGCTGGAGCTAATACCTTTGTGGCAGGGTCAGCAGTTTTCAAAGCTGATGATCCTGACGCTATGGTCAGGCAACTACGTCAAGCTGCCGAACTAGTTGCGCATAATCACTAGCCTTATTGCGTTAGCTAAAAGACAGTTACCTAGCAGGGATTCTGTCACGAACTGTCTTTTAGCCATAAGATGGTCTGACTATGACTTTTTCTGCTGCTGTAGCTACTGCTAATTCATTTCCGTTTCAAGGAGTGATGTGGGATTTCGACGGAACATTAGTCGATACTGAACCACAATGGATGCAATCAGAACTCATGGTGTTATCGCAGTTGGGGATATCTGATATTCCCGAAGGGTTCCAGCAGCAGCTGGTAGGGCAGACACTGCTTCATAGCGCAAAAATGATGCTGACATTAGTTCCTGATGCCACTATTTCAGCTGCCGAACTGGTAGATATTTTAGTAGCCGAACAGCGTAGAAGATTAGCCGCAGTAGCTACTATCTGGCGCCCAGGCGCTTACGAACTTATGACAGCATTGGCTCATGCTGGAGTGCCGCAGGCAATAGTTTCTATGAGCTATCGATGTTTATTAGATGTTGTGGTAGATCACCTTCCGATAAACACTTTCCAAGCATTAGTTTCTGGAGATGACGTAAGACACGGAAAACCACACCCAGAACCATTTTTGTTAGGTGCACAACGGCTGGGAGTAGATCCCACAGCCTGTGTAGTTTTTGAAGATTCTGGGCCGGGAGCTGCGTCTGGAAATGCTGCGGGCTGTTTTGTGGTTGCTGTTCCCTGCATTGTGACGCCGCCCCAAGCTCCTAGACGTATTATTTGCGACACCTTAGAAGGTTTTACCCCCGAAACCCTTACCGAACTATGGCGGTGCTATGCCTAAGAGGTTTTGCCGCGTCATAGCAGTAGTCATCGCTATTTTTGTTACGAGTTGTACTACACGTGCTACCACCGAACCTACTATTTCGGATACGCCTTCAGCTACTGCTACCCCTAGAATATTTACGGTAGCTACTACTGAACCTGCGACAGCTTTCGATCCTGCCGCTGCTGTGGATAATCCTAGTCACGATATGGCGTACCAATTTTTTCAGCGGCTAATGACTGCTCCTGCTGGGGAACAAGTATTGAAACCTGATGCAGCCGAAGATTGTCTTTTTAAAACTGAACTTGTCTATGAGTGCCAGATTCGTTCAGGTTTACATTTTCACGATGGCGCGGCACTGACATCTTCGGATGTAAGGTTCTCAATCTTGCGAGTCTTACGACTAGGTATTGATCAGACAACAGTCTCAGCATTGAACTCACTAGAACGAATCGAAACTCCTAGCGATCAAATAGTGCAATTTGTTTTGCGATGGCCAGATACTCATTTTGGGTTTGCGCTTACCTCTGCTGCTTGCTCGATCGTTAATGAAGAAATTTACAATCCTGATGTAGTGCGTTCATCAGATCAAATACCTAGCGGGTCTGGCCCATATCAGTTAAAAGAAAAAGATGACGCTGGTCTGATCGTATCGGCGTATGACAACTATCGTGGGTCAGATAATCCGACTATTACCCCTATCAAAATAAGCTATGTCAAGGATTCAGCTGCATTAGAAGATGCTATGAATCAGGGCAGTGTTGACTATGTATGGCGTGGGTTATCTGCTGCTGCAATTAAAAGACTGCAAGCTCAAAGCACACAACATGAAGATGGTGCTAGCGCTAAATATCGGGCTGTTGTGACTACGGGTTCTCGACATCAAATCCTGCGCTGGAATCCAACTTCTCCGCTACGACTTGATGCAACATTGCGTACTGCGATTGCTGGTGCGTTACAAGAAACTCGTACCTTAGATTCCTTGTTGCCGCCGACTGTAGAAGGTCATGTAGTTAGTTTTAGTTTGGGTGGTACTGCTTCAATGCCACCGCTGGTTGAGACTCGGCCGCGGCTCACCTTGAGTTATGCAGATAAAGCTCCCGACCAAGCAGCTTTAGCACGAGAAATTCGGGATCAAATTGAATCAAAAGCAGGCGTGAGTCTTCAGCTAACTCCTAATTCTAGTGAAGCAGATCTAGTATTACTTGATTTGAAAGCATGGGTTTACACTCCTAAAGCTTGGTTAAGTCCCTATATTTCTGCGCCACCACCAGGGTCTGCGAGTAAAATTGCTGAGCTTGATAAGACCTGGCGAACTAGCAGCGATAAAACAGCTCGGCTGATAGCTTTAACCGAGATTCAAAAGCAATCAGCGGCAGATCTTGTCGTTTTACCGTTGTCGCATGATGATGAAACATCATTTCTTGCGTCAGGAATCAACCTTACTGATCCGCGTTTTGGCCCGGGTTTTCAATTAAGCCTCTCTGGTCTCAAGAAGGGATAACTAATCATGTCTGATATTTCAGGGGTACGTCGAGGTCCGTTAGTGGCAGGAGAGCGAGTTACGCTCACTGACCCTAAAGGACGACGCCACTCGGTTCTTCTAGAAGAAGGCAAGATCTTTTTCACGTCAAAAGGTGGCATCGAACATGATCAACTAATTGGCGGTCCAGAAGGTGTCACGATTCGTTCTGCTGGTGGCACAACTTATCTTGCAATGCGACCACTACTTTTTGATTTCAGTGTTTCCATGCCTCGTGGTGCAGCAGTGGTATATCCCAAGGATGCTGCCCAAATTTTGATGTGGACCGATATTTTCCCCGGAGCACGTGTTCTGGAAGCAGGAGTTGGATCAGGGGCATTATCAATGTCGCTTTTGCGCGCAATTGGTCCGCAAGGTCGTCTTCATTCTTACGAACGTCGAGAAGATTTTGCTGAGATCGCACAAAAGAATGTGGAGTGGTTCTTTGGTGGAACTCATCCAGCATGGGAAGTAACTGTTGGTGATCTGGTCGAAGTTATTTCAGACGAAGAAATCGATCGAGCAGTCTTAGATATGTTGGCGCCTTGGGAGTGTGTTGATGTCGTAGCAGAGCGTCTAGTCCCCGGCGGCGTCTTATGTTGCTATGTAGCTACTTCAACCCAGTTGGGACGTTGTATGGACACTATCCGAGCACATGGTGGTTTTACTGAGCCGACCGCATCAGAAACAACTGTGCGAGACTGGCATGCGGAAGGTTTATCGATCCGCCCAGGACATGGAACTTCTTCACATACTGGTTTCTTGATTTTCGCTCGTCGGCTTGCTCCAGGAGTAATGACGCCAATCCGTCGACGTCGTCCAGCACCTGGCGCTTACGGGCCAGATTATAACGGTCCACGACCGCATGGACTGCCGACACAAGAAGGTGGTATAGCTGTCGAGACAGCTACTGTTGTTGAGGGCAGCGATGGAGAATGATCGGTTAGCAGCTGCCGAACGTGGACAACAGTTAGCAGAACGTCGAGCGATGGAAGCTCGACGCGATGCTAAAGAACTAGCGGCAACGAATACTCAACTTAACCAAACCTTGCGACAAGCTCGTGACAAACTCGCTTTAGCTAAGGAACAGCTGGCGGCAATGAGTCAGCCACCAGCTACCTTTGGCACGGTAGTAGCAATTGGACCAGAAGGCACTGTCGATGTGACAGTTAGCGGAAGATCCTTGCGCGTAGCTTGCGATCCTACGATCCAAGCAGCGATGTTAACACCAGGATCACAAGTTTTACTGAACGAATCCATGGTGGTGGTTGCGACCGGCCTATACCGCGAAGTAGGCGAAATTGCGGTAGTACGAGAGCTGCTTGGTGAGCCGGGGCGAGTTATCATCTCGGGCACTAACGTTGAAGATCAGGTAGTGAAAGTAGCCCCAGCACTACAACGTAGTGGGCTACGTCATGGTGATTCAGTGCTAGTTGATCGCCGTGCATTCGTGGTTTATGACAAGGTAGCTCGCCATGATCTAGAAGATCTAGTGTTAGAAGAAATTCCAGATCTTGATTACAGTGCTATTGGCGGAGCGACCGATGCTATTCAAGCGGTACGCGATGCAGTAGAACTTCCTTTCCTGCACCGGGATATGTTTAGTCGCTATGGATTAACTGCCCCCAAAGGTGTGCTGCTTTATGGTCCACCTGGATGCGGTAAAACCATGATAGCTAAAGCAGTAGCTCATTCTCTTGCCCAACGTATGTCAGAACTTACTGGTGGACATGCACGTAGCTTCTTTCTCAACGTGAAAGGGCCAGAGCTTCTCAATAAATATGTGGGGGAGACTGAACGGCAAATCCGGATAATTTTTCAGCGAGCACGCGAACGAGCTAATGAAGGAATGCCCGTAATCGTATTTTTCGACGAAATGGATTCGCTCTTTAGAACCCGAGGATCAGGGGTAAGTTCTGACGTCGAAAATACTATTGTTCCGCAACTCTTGAGCGAAATTGATGGTGTTGAAGGGCTAGAGAATGTCATTATCATTGGTGCTTCAAATCGAGAAGATTTGATTGACCCTGCGATTCTGCGACCGGGACGACTCGACGTCAAAATTAAGCTACAACGTCCCGACGCGGTTGCTGCGAAAGAGATTTTTTCTAAGTATCTAACTAGCGAGATTCCAATACATGAAGATGATCTTGCTGCCCATAATCACGATCGCAAAGCCACAGTTTCAGCATTGATCGATAGCGCTGTAACGCAACTTTATGCCACTACTAAAGAGACAGAATTCCTTGAGGTCAGCTACGCATCTGGTGCTACAGATATACTATATTTCAAGGATTTTGCTTCCGGAGCAATGATGAACAATATTGTTGCTAAAGCTAAAAAAGCAGCTATCAAAGATGAACTAGCACATGGAAAAGGTGGAGTTAGTTCCTACCATCTGCGCCAAGCAATTCGTGCCGAGTTTATCGAAAATGAGGATCTTCCTAACACAACTAATCCGGATGATTGGGCAAGAATTTCCGGCAAACGTGGGGAAAGAATTGTTCATATCCGAACGCTGGTGGGAACCGGTAACTAACCTTTAATAACGTCGAGGGCGGTGTGGTGGTTTACCAGCTATGAGCCACCACACCATTCGCCATCCTAAAAACATAACAACTAGGAAAACTACAGCTACACAGACGAAAGGAAGCGCAGTACCTTGTTGCGTTAGCGCACGTAGCAACATTCCTAGTAATAGCGTGTCTGCACAAACAATCATGCCTCTAGTGAAAAGCGGGCTACGCCTTAACCCCGTAGTAATAATTAATGTCCAGCCCAATGCTAAACCTGCTAAAAATGGCCAAGCGGTCTGCCACCATTTCATAGGGCTCATCGACTCATGATGAAAGATTCGTCCTACTGTGGTAAAAGCTAGGACGACTGCGGTGTCAAGAGCCACCGCTACTGGGGTTTGCATGCGCACTTGGGAAGTTTACCCGTAAGCTCAGCTTTGTGACGAAAACTTCGCCGCTTTACGGCACTGAACAAGAATATGGAATTGGGGTGGCAGGAGTTACCTCCGATGCTGCTCCACATCCGATGTACTCGTCAAACGCCATTATTCGGGCATGGCGTGACGATGTTGCTGCCGACCATGTGGGATTTGATTACGCCAGTGAACAGGTCGCTAGCGATATGTGGGGGTTCACGGCTCCGCGCGAGGAATTAGATGTTTCGGTGCTCACTGATGAGAATCCGATGGCGAATCGAATGCTCACCAATGGCGCTAGGTTTTATGTCGATCATGCTCATCCAGAGTTTTCTGCCCCAGAATGTCGATCACTTTATGATGTGGTGCGCTACGATCGTGCCGGAGACATCATCATGCAAAGATCAGCTGCGATAGTTAAGCAAACTCGCGGCGTAGATATTCGGCTGTACCGTAACAATACTGATGGCAAAGGGGCTAGCTACGGGTCACACGAAAACTATTTAATTTCGAGAACTATACCTTTTACTCAAGTTGTTACAGGTTTTACGCCGCATTTAGTGAGTCGAGGGATCATCTGCGGCATTGGCAGGGTAGGGCTGGGGCAGTACAGCCAAGAAGCTGGCTTTCAGATTACGCAACGTGCGGATTTTTTTGAACGTGAAGTAGGGCTAGAAACAACACTGCGTCGCCCCATTATCAATACCCGTGACGAGCCGCATGCCGATCCATCGCGCTATCGACGGCTACATGTAATTACTGGAGATGCAACAACTTCGCAGCTTGCTACATTTTTACGAATAGGTACCACAGCTGCCATCGCAGCAACATTAAGTGCAGGGCGGTTATGTGACCTGACCTTGGCAAATCCAGTAGCTGCATTACAGCAATTTTCTCGTGATATTTCGTTAACCCAGCTGGTAGAACTTGTTGACGGTCGTCGTCTAACCGCAATCAATATACAAGAAGCACTACACGATAGTGCAGCAGCTTTCTTATCCGATGAGCCGATACTTGGCGACGAAACTAATGTGTTGCTCGATGAGTGGTCTTTGGTATTGGATCAATTACGTAAAGATCGGTGGGCAGCTGCTGATCGAGTGGAGTGGCTAGCAAAACTACGATTGCTAGAAACTTATCGAGAACGAGGAAACCTTTCTTGGGATAGCCCAAAATTAGCTGCGATTGATCTTCAATGGGCAGATATTGACCCTTCTCGTGGGTTAGCTTTGACATTGGAAAAAACTGGAAAGCTGCGACAGCTAGTGACTGCAGAATCTTTAGAACAAGCCATATTTAATCCTCCAGTAGATACCAGAGCATGGCTACGAGGAGAGCTACTACGAAAGTTTGGCACCGATGTGATGAGCCTAGGTTGGGATACTGCAACTGTGGTAACTGCTGATGGTCGAATGCGCACACTCCGTATGAGCGATCCACATGCCTTCACCCAGGCTAAATTGGGGGCTACGGTGGCAGAAGCAACGCGAGTCGATGACATCGTCGCAGCACTAACGTCGTAGGATCATCACCATGGCATGGCGTAAACAAGAAGAAAAACTGGTATCTGACCAGACCAGCGATAGTGAAGAAACTATTGTTCGTACTCAACCCACGGATTTAGACGATATTCTGGACCAGATAGATGCGGTTCTTGAAGTTAATGCTGAAGAGTTCGTGAAGTCTTTTGTGCAAAAAGGCGGCGAGTAGTGGTATCTGTTAGGTAAATAGTTTCTGTCGTGAAGTGGAGTTGTGCGTGAATATTCTGGACCAACCGCGTAGTGAACATTGTGTTATTGCTATTGACGGCCCCAGTGGTTCAGGTAAATCTAGTGCAGCCAAAGGGGTAGCGCGACGGCTAAAACTAGATTATGTCGATACGGGCGCCATGTATCGCGCGGTAGCTGTTGCTTATCGAGATGCGCAGTTAACACCGGCCGATGGGATAGAAGTTGCCCGGAGGATTCGCGAAGAATGGGATCTGGTTCTTGCCACAGATCCTGATGTAAAACGCACTCTGGTCAATGGTGTTGATGTCACCGAGATAATTCGTACCCCAGCAGTTTCAGCATTAGTAAGTGATGTTGCCACAATGATTCCGGTACGTCAGGAGCTTCAGCGACTACAGCGTTCCTATATCGCTACTACTAGCAAGGGGATCGTGATGGAAGGTCGCGATATCACTACGGTGGTTGCTCCAGATGCTGATCTGCGAGTGCTGCTAGTGGCTGATCCAGTGGCTCGGATGAAACGACGCCAACAAGAACTAGGGCAACCAATTTCCGAAGCAGATCTTGCCGATCAAGTGCTACGTCGAGATCGCGATGATGCCACAGTTAGCCAATTTGATACGCCAGCGCCCGGAGTTATTCTCGTCGATTCCACCCATATGGATCTAACGCAAGTTATTGATCACCTATGCGAACTGTTAGTAAGTAACAAAACCGCAAAATAAAGCTATTTTGGCGGTTCTCGTGTACCGTTATAGCTAAATCAGCATGGCGAACATTTCCTTGTGACGCGAGTCTGCGTGCTGTCGCTCACGATCAAAATGAGCAGCAACGCGGTATAACTCATGTGATGTTCGGCATGGAACTGCCGGGATTTTACGAGCACTACAGGAGAGCTCTATCCCACCATTGCAAAGGAACGTGCCGTGACCAACGACATGACACCATCAGATTCGTCGCTAGAAGACTATGACATTGATGACATCACCTATGTTGATGCTCGGTCAGTAGAAGAGCTGGAATGGGAACGACCAGTTATTGCAGTAGTAGGTCGCCCCAACGTCGGAAAATCTACCCTAGTTAACCGTATTTTGGGTCGTCGCGAAGCTGTAGTACAAGATGTTCCAGGTGTTACCCGCGACCGCGTTTCTTATGATGCTGACTGGGTAGGACGTGACTTTACCCTTGTCGATACTGGTGGTTGGATCTCTGATGCTCGCGGTCTTGCTGGACAAATCGCAGAGCAAGCAGAAGTGGCTATCCAAGCAGCTGACGTAGTGCTTTTTGTTGTTGACGCTACAGTCGGTACCACTGACGAAGACGAAGCTGTAGTTCAGGTACTACGTCGCTCGAAGAAACCAGTTGTATTAGCTGCCAATAAAGTAGACGATCAGCGTACTGAAGCTGAAGCTGCCTCAATGTGGAATCTAGGATTAGGACAGCCTTGGGCAGTGTCGGCTTTCCACGGACGTGGTGTTGGCGATCTACTAGATGCGTTGCTAGATGTTTTACCCGAACCTCGTAAAGTCGCTAAAGAAGAAACTGGACCGCGTCGCGTCGCCATTGTTGGTAAACCAAATGTTGGTAAATCTTCCCTGCTCAATAAGCTAGCTCGAGAAGAACGCGCTGTTGTACACGATATGGCCGGAACCACTGTCGATCCAGTTGATGAACTCGTAGAAGTTGATGGGGTCGTATATCGGTTCATTGATACAGCCGGTATCCGCAAACGCGTAAAAGAAGCCAGCGGACATGAATATTACGCCAGCCTGCGTACTCAGACTGCTGTTGAGCGGGCAGAAGTATGTGTCATGGTAATTGATGCTTCGGAGCCAGTTAGCGAACAAGATCTACGCTTATTGACCAATGTGGAAGAAACTGGTCGAGCATTAGTTATTGCATTTAATAAGTGGGATCTGACTGATGAAGAGCGTAGGCACTATCTGGCGCGAGAAATCGAGCGAGATCTTCATCCCTTTGCTTGGGCGGAATCGGTAAATATTTCAGCTTTGACTGGTCGTAACGTTCATAAGCTACGTGGCTCTTTGGAGAAGGCATTAACGAACTGGGAAACACGTATTCCAACTGGCAAGCTCAATTCCTTCGTAGGTCGTATTGCTGCTGCCCATCCGCACCCAGTACGTGGCGGAAAACAGCCACGAATTCTCTTTGCGACACAAGCACATAATTGCCCACCTACATTTGTGCTTTTCACCTCAGGTCAATTCGATCCTGGCTATGTACGTTTCGTAGAACGCCGACTTCGAGAAGAGTTCGATTTCACTGGTACTCCAGTTCATGTCGAAGTACGTGCTAGGGAAAAGCACAAGAATCGTCAACGCTAAAGTGCTGTTATGAGGGTGCTCTGAACTCTAATTTCAGGGCACCCCCCAAGGCTCAGTAAGAGAAGTTAGCTGACCTTAATTCGCGTTGCAGCAGTAGACGTAGTAATGTTCATGACCGACGCGTGAAGCGTTTAACTAAAAATCGGGATGTGGCGCAGCTTGGTAGCGCACCTGACTGGGGGTCAGGGGGTCGCAGGTTCAAATCCTGTCATCCCGACAATAAAAGGGGTTCGTAGCAGTTACTACGAACCCCTTTTACTTTTAATAGTTCTGCCTCAGATTGCTCGCTATTGCTAAAACTGGTCAAGAACTGGTGTTTTTCTAGACAGCAGGCAATCTGAGGCAAAATAATTGAGAGGGTGGTACCAATATCAGGTATCACCCTCTCAATAACAGCTAAGGATCAATCTATGGCAGCTATTTCTGCTTCTGTAGGCATTCCATCGTGATCTACGAAGTGTAGTTTGCCGCGTGAGAGCCGCTCAACTATACAAGCGATAGCGCCGTCACCAGTAACATTGGCAGCGGTTCCGAAGGAGTCAACTGCAATGTACATAGCGATCATCAAGGCTTGTTCCTGAGCACCAAAACCAATCATCGAGGCCAAGATTCCCAGAGCAGCCATAATAGCGCCACCAGGGACGCCAGGAGCTGCCACCATGGTGATTCCCAGCATCAAAATAAAGCCAGCTACGGTGCCAAAAGATAGTTCTTTGCCACTCATAATACAGATGGCTAGCGCGAAGGAGACGATCTTGATCGTAGAACCAGCAAGATGAATGGTTGCACAAAGTGGAATCGTGAAATCGGCAACAGCTTCAGGAACACCATTCTTTTTGGTGCAGCGCAGTGTAACTGGAATGGTAGCAGCAGATGACGAAGTGCCAAGAGCAGTGGCATAAGCTGGCATCATATTCTTCAACATGATGAACGGATTACGCTTGACGAATCCAGCTGCTACGCTCCACTGGAAGATTAAAATAACAAATGTCATTGCGAATACAACCAGAATGATCTTGGCGAAGCTACTAATAACTGCCCAGATTTGTCCATTCATAGTCATTAGCAAGAACATGCCAAAGATATAGATGGGCAGTAGCGGGATAATGATTCCCTCAATGAGCTTGGTAACTACATCGCGGAAGTCGATACTTGCCTTTAATAAAGTATCACCTTTAATGAGAGTAAGCGCTACACCAATACAGAATGCCAAAATAAGGGCAGTCATAACGCCAAATACCGGTGGAATCTCGATAGTGAAGAATGGCTTGAGGAAGCTGTCTTCTGGGTTAGCAAACTCTTTAACATGTGATCCATTGAGTAAAGCTGGGAAACAAGCCATTGCCACGCCATATGCAAAGAATCCGGCGATAATCGTTGAGATATAAGCGATCCCGGCAGTGATACCAAGCCATTTGCCAGCTCCTTTACCCAATTCAGCAATGGCTGGAGTTACTAAGCCCACAATGATGAGTGGGATCGTGAACCCAAGGAATTGCGAGAAAATAGAGTTAAAGGTAGCAAAAATACGGGCGGCCCATTCTGGGAAGAACTGTCCAAAAATGATGCCTAATATGATCGCGATACAGATTTTTGCGAGTAGACCGATTTTGAATCGGCGCTTTGGTGCGAGGGTGATGCCTTCTGACATGAGGTTGTCCCTTTCATAGCGAGGCTTTTGTGTATTTACTCATTACCCAATGAAAGTAATTTCAATGAGAATACAAACCCTACGACACAAGATTTTGTGGCAACGAGGCGGGGTACGGTTGAACTTGTCTCATCCCAAGGAAACTTTTAGGATAGCCTTACCTAATTATTCTTTTGGAGGATCTCCATGACTAATCCGCGCCGCGGATCTTTACCTAATCTGTCTCGAACAATCCTATGTGGATTGGCTGCGACATTAGTGTTCTCCTCGATACCTTCGAGCGCTATTGCAGCGACTGAGAAACATGCAACTGATTCTGATTCACAAGAAACTCGTTGGTCTCAGATCAACCCTTCTCGATATCACGATGTTATTCGTAAAACTGACCGAGTTACTTATCCAGATGCTAATAAGTTTCCTTCAATAGCATGTGATGCTACTGGCGACGGTCTAGCAGATATGATTTTTATTGACGCTGAACTTAAGAGTCTTGCTGTTGTTCCTTATATTCCTTATGGGTCAGCTACTGATGAAGTTATCCGTAATATCGCAGAACAGCCGGAAGCAATTCTCTATTCTGCTCCAGCTGGAGTAACTAACTTTGGCGATCAGATTTCCTGTATTCCTACTGGACCGCAAGGCAAAGCAGTTTTAGGAATTAGTGCCGATAATTCACTGATTTTGAGTCAACTCAATAGCAAACCTAGTGGCGGCGAGATTCCAGTTCAAGCCACGGTAACGCTTCCACAAGCACCAAAAGCTGTAGCTGGTATGGGGGCAACATTTTCTCCTGATGATCGTGGCTTTGTCATAGCAGCAGCCGATACAACCTACTATTTCGATACAGTTCCTGTTTCAGGGACGGTAGCTGCCGCGACAGCAACTGCCAGCTGGTCTGGAGCGACTATTACTACTCTTGCTTCAGTTGGATATGTCAGAGGCGAAGCTGCACCAGTAGTAGCGGCATCTGACGCGGTCAAAGGTAACGTGTGGCTGATTCCAGCTAACGCTGCAACTGGAGATATCTCAGCTGTTGGCGTCACTATTACAGCCGGAGCTGGCCAAGATTTCGGTAGCGCACTTACCGGGGTAGGGGATCTTAACTCAGATGGCATTGATGATGTTGCTATCGGCGCTCCACTAGCCAATGGGCGCACTGGCGCCGTAACGATTATTTACGGTAGCGAAACAGCTTCGCCTGTAAGCGTCAATACTGCTGCGACGACTCAAACAGCAGTTCTTCGTGACAATAAGGAGGCTGGTCTTTTAATCCGGCAACCTGCTCGCGGTAGAATCGGCAGCAGTTTAGCTTTTATTACCGATGATGAGCATCCGGGAGCTCTCGTAGTTGGGCGCCCTGATAATGAAGAGCATCCGGGAGCTTTAGTCATTTCTGCGGCGGCATTGAAGCAAAACTGGTCGGCGGGGCGTGGTATTGATGATATTCCCACTTCGCAAAAAGCCTGGCTAGCTAGCGAAGATGGTGATGCTGGCGATGGTGGGTTACGAGTAGGTATTGTTCCGCGTCGAGGTAACGATAAATTGACGACGATCTATACCGGTGATGCTGCTAAAAAGGTAGATGTTTGGACAGTTGATCTTTCCCGTCAAGGGGATGCGCCAACTACAGGTCCAGTAACTCCTACTAGCCCGATGCCTCCAAACCCTAGTGCCGATCCAGGTCTTACCCCACTAGATAATGCTGACGCCAAGAGCTGGCTAGGAGAATTTACATCTGGAATGGGTGGATCATTAGCTCGGGGAGCTTGTGATGTTACTGGTGATGGTAAGCCAGACATTGTTTCCAGCGGTGCACCGCGTTCAGAATGGAAATTTGATCCGTACTACGCAGATTCCACTCCAACAAAGGGCTGGGTCTTTAATGTCACTGGACAGGTGCAAATTATCCCTGGTGGTACACCTGGAACTACTCTTCCTGATCAGCGGATTATCACAATCAATGGTCCGCGAGATACTGGAGATCTGGGAACTGATGCAGCTATTGGGTTATCGGTAGCTTGTCTTGGTGATACCAATGGTGACCATATCGATGATATTGCAGTGACGTCTTTCTCAATGGCTCGGGTATGGATTATTTTTGGTGGCGCTGATATGTCCAAGACTGATCTAAATAAGCTAGCTGCTAATCGAGGACGCAGTATTGTGCTGCCTGCAGAAGGTGCTCCGGGTTTCCAAGTTACTCGTGTCGGAGATCTTAACGGTGATGGTTTAGCTGAAGTAGGGTTTGTCGTTGGTAATGCTCGCTTGGCTGCGGGGAACCTAACTGCTAATTCTGGTGCTGCTTTTGTAGTAGAAGGTAACAAGAGTGCCGATCCAGTAGACCTGAGTGCTATCGATAATCCAAACCCAGATGTTCTATTACGTATTGATTTACCGGAGGGATCTACCCTCAGTAGCTTTGCACCAGTAGGTGATGTGAATGGAGATAAACAACCAGATTTTCTATTAGCTGATTTCAATCATTTCACTGCTAACACAGTTCCGGGACATGCTTGGGTTGTATATGGACAGTCTGGCGTGCAACGTATTGACTTGGGTGCAACTTTTGCCGGCTATCAGTTACATATGGCTGATGACTATTCTTATCGGTTAGGTGCTGGTACCTCAACAGCATCAGTTGGTGACGTTGATGGTGATGGGTTAGGAGATTTCATCATTGGTTTTGATGGTGGGGAAGTGGCCCACCAAACTACTGGCGGTATTGCATTAGTTCATGGCACTAAAACTACTGGCGTGGAGCGTTTCATAAATCCAACGAAGCCAGCTGCTAAGCCTATGATTGCTGGCGCAAGAATGGGATTGGCTCAACCCCGTATTACGCGTCGAGACAATAGCGGATCCACTGATTCTGGCATTTCGATTGTATTAGGAAATGCTGCCGGATCTGGATTTGGATATGCTGCTGATGCCCAATCAGATGGTCCAGCAGCTGAACGCTTGGTTGCGGTTGGAGCTTGGGGCGAAGGTGATGGAACTGTTTATAGTTTCCGTGCTAGTGCCATTCCTGCCGGCGTAACTACAGTTAATGATCTAGGCGATAAAGTTACCATCACTGCTTCTACCGGACCGCAAGCTCGTTTCGGACGGTCAGTAGCTTTTGTGGGGAACTATCTAGGTGTTCCTACGCTTGCTGCTGGTGGTGATGGAGTAATCGATATTCCCGGACATGAAGGGTACTCCCATACCGCTCATGTGATGGCGATAGCTTTGACTAAAGTTCCTACTTCAGCAACTAAACCACCAGCTAAGTTAGCTCATACTGGGCAGGTATCAACTAAAACCTCGATACTAGGTAATTTCATTTTGCTAGGGATTTGCGGATCAGCAGCTATTGCTGTTTCGAGAAAAATTCAGTTACCAAGATAAAATTGTCACTTTTAATACAAAGTCAGCCCCCCACACCTATTGACAAGTGTGGGGGCTGGCTTAAAGACTTCATATGTCACCTCATTTTCTAAAAAATGACTATGGAAAGGCATAAAAGTCCGATGAAGTACATCCCAGAACCGTTCAAAATCAAGATGGTTGAACCCATCAAGATGACAACGCGCCCTGAACGAGAACAGATCCTTGCAGCAGCTCACTACAATGCATTTGCCCTCCCCGCAGATAAGGTCTACATCGACCTACAAACAGACTCTGGTACCGGAGCAATGTCCGATAGCCAGTGGGCTGGCATCATGCGTGGCGATGAGTCTTATTCTGGTGGACGTAGCTACTACCGACTGATCGATACTGCTAAAGAAATATTTGGTTACGACTACGTTCAGCCAGTTCATCAGGGACGTGCAGCCGAAAAAGTTTTGATGCCCTTGATCGCTTCTCAAGGTAAAGTTATTATCTCGAATACGTTCTTTGATACGACGCGAGCCCATGTAGGCCTTGCTGGTGGTCGTCCCGTTGATTGTATTTGTGAAGAAGGTCTCGATACGGCTTCGTATGCTCCCTTCAAAGGCAATATGAATCTAGTTCAGCTAGAAAAAATTATTACTGAGGTTGGTGTAGCTAATATCGGCGGAATCGTGATGACTATCACGAATAACTCTGCTGGCGGGCAACCAGTTTCTATGGAAAACATGAAAGCTACCTCTGCTATCGCTAAGAAGTATGGGTTACTCATGGTTATTGACGCTGCCCGATACGCTGAAAATGCTTGGTTCATCAAGCAGCGCGAAGATGATTACAAAGATAAGACCCCTACTCAAATTACGCGAGAGTTCTTCTCCTATGCAGATGTTTTCACAATGTCTGCTAAGAAAGATGCCATTCTTAATATGGGCGGTATGATTGCGGTTCGTGATAATGAAGAACTATCCAACCGGATTAAGTCTTGTGTTATCTCTTTCGAGGGATACCTTACTTACGGTGGTTTAGCTGGCCGAGATTTGGAAGCTTTTGCTACTGGTTTAGAAGAAGGTCTCGATGAGGACTATCTGAACTATCGTATTGGACAGGTTGCCTATCTTGGAGCTTGTTTAGATGAACTAGGGGTGCCGTATCAGTCTCCAACTGGTGGTCATGGTGTCTTTGTTGATGCTGGAAAGCTTTTGCCGCATATTCCATGGCATCAGTATCCAGGACATGCATTAGCGATGGAGCTTTACCTAGAAGCCGGTATTCGTTCCTGCGATATTGGCTCCTACTTGATGGATCGTGATCCAATTACCCATGAGCAGCAGCAGGCTCCTTTCGAGTTCACTCGACTAGCAATTCCTCGTCGGGTTTATACCCAAGCTCATATGGATCAGATCGCGGAAGCGCTTGGTCGTATCAAGCAGAATCCGCAGCGAGTCCCGGGCTACGAAATTACGTGGGAGCCCCCAGTTTTGCGTCACTTCACCTCTCATCTCAAGCCAGTAACACCTAAGCAGGATTAAAGAGAGTGGACGCTCCTGATGACTGGTGTTATCGAACCTGATTCCCCGCAGAAGAATCTTGTTGCCAGCACTGAACAAGACCTTCAACGCGGGCTGAAAAACCGCCATATCCAGCTTATTGCGCTGGGTGGTGCTATCGGCACTGGGTTGTTCTACGGTGCTGGCGAGTCCATCTCGATGGCAGGTCCAGCTATTTTGCTGGCCTATCTAATGGGTGGCATTGTTATTTTCTTCATCATGCGTGCTTTAGGGGAGATGAGTGTTGATAACCCAGTCTCAGGAGCATTCAGCCATTACGCTTATGAAAACTTAGGACCGTTTGCAGGGTTCTTTTCTGGTTGGAACTACTGGTTTAACTACATTGCAGTTTCAATGGCTGAACTTGTTGTCGTCGGTACTTATGTTCAATTCTGGTTCCCCTCGGTTCCTACCTGGGTTTCGAGCGCCGTATTTTTGATCGTCATCACATTGATTAATCTGGTGGGAGTCAAAGCATATGGTGAGTTTGAGTTTTGGTTTGCCATCATAAAAGTAGTGGCAATTATTGCCATGATTATATTTGGGCTTGGCATTATCTTCTTTGATTTGGGATCTGGAGAACCAACAGGTATTTCTAATATCTGGAAATATGGTGGATTCTTTGCTACTGATGCAAAGAGTTTTGCGATGGCATTGGTAGTGGTGCTCTTTAGCTTTGGTGGGGTGGAACTAGTTGGTATTACAGCTGGAGAGGCTGCTGATCCGCAACGTTCGATTCCTAAAGCTATTAATCAGGTTGTCTATCGGATCTTACTGTTCTACATCGGATCTATCTTCGTTATGTTGGCAATCTTCCCATGGAATCAGCTAGGTAAGGGTGAATCACCATTCGTATCAATTTTCTCCAAACTAGGAATTGCTTCTGCAGCAACTATCCTCAATGTGGTGGTATTGACTGCTGCAGTGAGTGCCTATAACTCAGGGTTATACTGCAATGGTCGAATGCTAAAAGCACTTGCAGAACAAGGTAATGCTCCTGCGGTATTGGCAAAGGTTAATAAATCTGGCAGTCCTTGGGTAGGAGTACTAGTTAGCTCGCTAATGACAACTATTGCGGTCTTGCTGGTCTATTTGATGCCTGGAACTAATGTGTTCTTGTATGTTATTTCGGTAGCGTTGGTGGCAGGTATCTTCAATTGGGCGATGATTATGGTTACTCAGCTCAGGTTCCGGCAACGGCGTAGTAGTGATTCACTGCCGTTAGCTTTCAAACTACCGCTTTACCCAGTTATTAACTACGTTGTATTGGCATTCTTGGCTGGTGTTTATATTCTGATGATTTTTAATCCTAAATATCAGCTTGCTGCCACCATTATTGGTCCACTATGGATTGTTTTACTTGCAGCAGCCTATGGTGCTAAGAAACTGATGTCTCTTAAAACATAGTTTCTCAGTCTCGTAATTGAAGGTGGTTCTCTGGCATATCAACTACAAGGGAATCACCTTCAATTTTGTACGGGTATGGTTCGTAACTGTGTTCTGCAAGAAGTAACTAATTCATGACAGTTAGTTGACTTTGTTAGCTGAGCAAAAGCCAGAGCAACAGCTGCGGCAGCATGAGCATCTGCTAACGCATTATGGTGATTTTGAAAAGAGACATCGCAGGCTTGGCATACATAAGGAAGCGAGTGCGACTCAAGATTTAATATCCGGCGAGATAACTGTAGCGTGCAAAAATACGTTATTGGCGAAAACGTAATGCCATCTGCTTGACAAGCTCGTTGGATAACACTCATATCGAATGCAGCATTATGGGCAACTAGAACATCATCACCAATAAAATCGTTTAACTGCTGCCATGTATCTCCCCATGAAGGAGCAACAGCAACAGTTGCTGCACTGATGCCATGTAGCGCAACATTAAAATCATCAAAATGAGCATAAGCAACCGGTGGTTTAGTTAGAAGATATTCTTCTGCCACAGTTTTGCCGTCACGAACTTTTACTACTCCTACCGAGCAAGGAGATCCTCTAAATGAGTTTGCAGTCTCAAAGTCTATAGCAGTGAAGTCCAAAGCCATGAGGCTTCCTTTCTTTTCGACAGAGCTGTCATCGACTTTCAGCATAGACAAGAGCACTGACAAAGTATTGAGATATTGACATCTAATGTGACTAAACGCGCTAAGTTTGAGCAAACTCAGCTATATCGAAGGAGCTTGGATAATGCGAGATCTCACTACCTTGCCTAAAGCTCATATACATCTGCATTTCACTGGATCAATGAGTACAGCAACTCTAGAAACCCTTGCTCAGCAACAAGGTGTTGTTTTGCCATCACAGTTGATTGATCATGATCCGTTATCAGTTCCAGCAACTAAACGAGGTTGGGGGAGATTTCAACGTTCTTATGATTTGGCGCGCAAGGTAGTGCGTGGTGAAGCAGCGTTGCGTACCGTATTAGCAGCAGCTGTTGCCGACGATGCAGCTGAAAGTAGTAGACGGCTAGAGATTCAAGTAGATCCTACGTCTTATGCACCTAGCGTTGGAGGTATCGTAGCTGCCTTAGAGATTATTTTGGATCAAGCGCAAATCTCTGCCCAAAATACTGGTATTGAAATTGGCATCATTGTTGCTGCCAGCCGAATCCGACATCCGCTAGAAGCTCGTACGCTAGCTCGGTTAGCTGCTCGTCATGCAGGAGAGAATGCTGGCGAAGTAGTCGGGTTTGGACTCAACAATGATGAACGTTATGGAAACACTAGTGAATGGGAAGGCGCGTTTCGTATTGCCCGTAATGCAGGGCTGGCTTGTGTTCCTCATGGTGGTGAATTACGGGGCGCTGGACATATCCAACAGATAATTCGATGGCTGCAACCAACTCGAATAGGACATGGGGTACGAGCAGTAGAAGATCAGCGGGTTCTTGATGATCTTGTTTCTCGTGGTATTTCGTTAGAAGTTTGCCCGGCATCTAATGTGCAGTTGGGGGTTTTTCCCAATCCACAAGATGTTCCACTTCGAAAGTTGATTTCTGCCGGAGCTACTGTGGCATTAGGAGCCGATGATCCGTTGCTATTTCTTTCTCGACTCAACGATCAGTATCAGATAGCTAGAGAGCATCATGGCCTAAATGATAACGAGTTAGCTGAACTTGCTAGATCATCAATTAAAGCAAGTTTAGCCTCTGCTAAATCCAAGCAGCGGTGGCTATTGGAAGTTGATGAATGGCTTAAAGTAGACCCTCAGTGAAAGTGATCTTAGTCACAGGGCTAGAGTGCAGCGCGTGACTCGTATCGATGTACAACTCAGCACGAACCCGGTTCCAGCCGAGCAGCGTGCCGCCATGATTCGTCAGCCTGCCTTTGGTGCTCACTACAGTGATCACATCGGTTTTGGAACATGGACTCGCGATAAAGGCTGGCATGATCTTTGCGTGCGTCCACTCACTGAGTTCCGCATGCACCCAGCTAATGGTGTTTTCCATTACGCCCAAGAAATCTTTGAAGGCATGAAAGCCTACCGTCGTCCTGATGGAGTATGGCTATTTCGTCCAGAAAAGAATGCCGCTAGGTTTGCTAAATCTGCTCGACGTCTTTCGATGCCAGCACTCGATGAGAGCGATTTTCTAGCTGTTGTTGAGAAGCTGGTCGAAGTAGACCAAGAATGGGTTCCAGCAGCACAAGGAGAGCAGTCTCTCTACCTACGACCATTTATGATTGCCGATGAAAACTTCCTAGGGGTTCGTGCCGCCGAACGTTACACATTCTGTGTTGTTGCTACCCCGGTAGGGCCGTACTATCCACATCCAGTAAAACTTTGGGCTACCCCGAACTTCACTCGTGCTGCTAGAGGTGGCACCGGAGATGCTAAGTGTGGTGGCAACTATGGCGCCTCGCTGATTGCTGCAGAAGAAGCTCATGAAAATGGTTGCGACCAAGTTATTTGGCTCGATGGCGCCGAACACCATTGGGTTGAAGAATGCGGAACTATGAATATCATGTTCATCACTTCCGATAACGAACTAGTAACCCCAGCTCTGGGTACTATTTTGGACGGAATTACTCGAGATTCAATCCTGACGCTGGCAGCAGAACATGGTTTGACACCTATTCAACGCCGTATCTCTATTGATGAAGTATTTGAACGAGTAACTGACGGTTCCATACAAGAAGTTTTTGCTTGTGGAACTGCCGCAGTAGTAACTCCAGTAATTGGCTTCAAGGCTCCTGGACGTGACGAAGTTACTGTAGCTGACGGCGCTATCGGATCGCGTACTACAGCTATCCGTCAGCACCTTCTTGATATTCAATATGGTCAGGTTACAGATACCTATAATTGGACTACTCTCGTAGGAAAGTAACAGATAACCCAAGCTGTCCCACCTAGGAATTAACCTAACTTCCAGGTGGGACGCTCTGGTGTTTCCCAAGTGTGCTTTTCAAAACGGTGCGCCCATTGATTAGCATCATGAGGGAGAGTTTCATCAGCGCATCCTGCTACGAGCGCAGCGAGACGAGCTTTAGCTTCTGCTAAGTCAGCTAAAGCTTCGACGTTATCACTAGTAGCAGCTGAATCCGGAGCAAAAAGTTCATTCTCTAAGGCCCATGCTCGTTGCCGAGACATGATGATCTCACGATGTCGCTTTATTAGTGCGTCGCTAGCTTGAGTCATGGTTTCTTGAGCACGTAGCCATCCGTAATCGATATTGATAGCTATCAATCCTGGATCAATAGTCATACTGCCGTGAACATCAATTTCTGGCTCGATCACATCGGCGCCAATAGATCTAGCATAAGCAACTTCGTCGCGCAAACATTCGTCAGAAAGAATATTGACTGACCTACCCATAATTCCCAAGATAGAAGCTTCAGCGATATTGTCATCAGTTGCTAATCCGGCAGGAGAACAGACAATAACAACTGGTTTTTCAACACCTAAATGTCCCACACATGCCTCAACTGGTAGATTCTCGCGAACTCCGCCATCGACATAGTGCGACGACCCCAGTGGTACTGGGGTAAATACTGTTGGAACTGAACAACTAGCTAACATAGCCATTACCAGATCAACTGGTTCTTCACCACCCACAGGTACATCATTGCGGTCTACTATGACTCCGTCATGGCGAATGTAGCGTAGCTGCCCAGTTTCCAGACATACGGCTGCAATACGAACATCAATACCTGAAGTAGCAACACGAGGAGCTTCAAAAACCTCTGAATCTAGTAGTTTACGTAAGATAGTTCCTGGCCTATACATGGATCTGCTACGTTCTGCTCCATATAAAATTGCCGGAATCTCGCTACTGACTTTTCCTAGTGCTGGCAGTACTCCCATTGCTTGAATAAAGGCTTGAGTTGTCCAGCCTTGTCCTTCACCAAGTTCTTCAGCTTCATTATCGAAACCAAGTAATGGATGAAAATGCTGGTCAGGTCCAGGTTCTTTAGCTTCTTCAGCAGCTATATCTTCTTTAGAAGGACGTTTACGTTGTGGCCCCCAACCAAACCAACTACGAACACCGACACCATCATCACTAGTTTTCTCATCATCATCTTCATCGATTAGCGGTTTAATTGCAGTATTTTCGCTATCTAGTAATGAAGAAACTTGCGGAGCTGATGCTAATAGGCGGAGATACCACTGTCGGGGAGCAAACATTTCGCTGCTGTCTTGCAGCTGACGCCAGATACTTTCAAGTTTCTGCAGCGCTTGATATTGCTCTTCTCGCTCAGCATATTGCGCAAGCGACATTGCTACGATCGATCCTACCGATGTACCGGTGATAGCTGTGGGGTGAAAATCTGTTTTCCCGTAAAGATAAAGCAATGCACCGATCTCAAAACTACCTCGAGCACCACCACCAGAAAGAACTAGTCCTTCGCGGAGGGGAACTGTAACTGTTTCATCGCGACTCCACGGCCAAGCAGGCAGCCCGAGTGGAGGTAGTTTGGGTAGTTCAAGCCAACCAGATCGTGACATAAAACACCTTCTTCATCGATATCTTCATTATCCACTGTAGATGCGATTGTTAAATATAGGTAGCCAGTTAAGAGATATGTTATTGCTATGGCTATTTTTGTAGTTCAAAGCAAATATGATCACGCACATGATGAGGAGCGTCTTGCTGCTCGTCCAGCCCATCGAGAATGGCTGATGCAACTTCATCAGCAAGGTATTGTCATCAATGCTGGCCCATTGACTGATAATTCTGGCGCACTTCTTATTTTCAAAGTAGCTTCTGAGCAGGAGCTAGCTGAATACCTTAGCTACGACCCTTACCCAACAGATTCTCTCAGCTATCAGGTCGTAGGGGAGTGGCAAACGCTCTTTCCTTTTACCTCCTAAGGTTTAGCTGTTTGCCGTGCTACCCTCCATATGAATGAGAGAGGATTTATCGTGCGTCAAGCAACACCAGAAGAAATAGCTAGTTGGAGTGACCTTATGATCGCTCGTCCAGGCGATCAACATTTCTGGCAGCTACCAGAGTTTGCCGCTATGAAGACTCCCAGCTGGAAAGCTAAGTATCTAGTGCATGAAACTGCTACTGGTGATGTTCCTTGTCTCTATCTAGTTCGTAAGCTGCCCTTATTCGGAGAATATTGGTATGCGCCGATGGGGCCGCGCGTTGCTGACGAAAGCCAATTCAACAGCGTAGTTGCTGAGCTACGTACTAACTCAGCTTTTGTGACAGTTATGGAACCGACGCTGCCTGCTCATGATGCTCACGCTAAAGAAGAGCTATGTTCACGCATTCCAGGATTATCCCCAGTAGGTGATGTTCAGCTTGCTGCACACACAGTTCTTATTGATCTTCGTCCTAGCGAAGAAGATCTGCTTGCCAGTTTCAAACAACGCACTCGCCGCGCATTGAAAAAGACTCTCAAAGATGGCGCTACTGTCGAATTTGTTACCGATGAGTCGGCTTTTGATGTTTTCTGGAATCTCTATGAAACTATGGCGCAACGAGCCGGATTAGAGATCCCAACCCGCACCTACTTCGAAAAAACATGGCGGATCTGGCTTGCTGCTGGCAAAGGAGTTTTTGTATTAGCTCGGCCACGTCCAGATGCCGATATTGCTGCGGGGGCTTTCCTTTGGCGAGATGGTGACCGGGCGCTCTATAAAGATGGCGGCTCCTTACGAATTCCCGAAGCTAATGGATTGCAATATCTTGTGCAATGGGAAGCCATGAAATGGGCTAAAACACAAGGCTGCACTAGCTATGACATGTTTGGTATGCCGCCGTCGTGGCTTATCGATGACGAAAGTCATCGACTACATGGCTTAGTTCAGTTCAAAACAGGCTTTGGACAGCCCAGCGATTCTTTGGGAGCCATCGTTTTAATTCGATCACCACGCACCTATCAGCTATGGGAAAAAATTGGTCGCCGTATTTTCAACGCATGGGCTCGGATTAAGCCACAAGGTTTTTACTGAGTTTGAGTTAGTGTCCTTGCTAACAAGTCTCTAATACACACCTGCCCCAATTAGTGACACAATGGAGCATATGGAAAGCATCGATCGACAAATCCTTAGGTTGCTCGCCAAGGACGGACGTATCTCGTATACTGAAATTGGGCGAGAGACTGGGTTATCGACCTCTGCGGCTCAACAGCGAGTACGTCGGTTAGAGCAACGAGGCATCATTACTGGCTATCGGGCAGAGATCAATCCAGAAGCACTAGGAAAAATGCTGACAGCTTTCATCTCTTTAAAGCCTGGCGACCCTACTGAGCCTATGCCGATTGTCGCTATTTTGACTGCGATGCCTGAAGTTATTAGTTGTTATTCGGTAGCAGGGGATGCAAGTTTTCTTATTAAGGTCGAAGTGGAGAACCCACTGGCTCTAGAGTCCTTGCTAGCACAGATTCGTACTAAAGCAGGCTGTGGTACTCACACCACATTAGTACTTTCAGTTCCCTTTAAAGATCGAATCACTGTTTAAGCCTCAGTAGTTTTTAATAACAAGTAAAGGTGGGATTGGAATTATCCAATCCCACCTTCGGTCTTAACTAGCGATAACTTAGCTCTATGATTCAGCTCGATCAACGCTAGCTTGACGAGAAGCCGCTGCTAACGCAAGCTGCGAATCCATATTGTCTTCGCTGTTAGCTTTCCACCACTGCTGGCCTTCTTTGGGCAGCGTGTAGATCGGATCGTAGTAGGTGTAGTCACGGTTAATAGCGCCAGCATCATCTAGCTCGATACCAGTACGGTAATTCTTGCGCCAGTAGCTTATGCCTTTGACCTTGTCATATTCATCAACCTGATGCACCCAACGCTTACCAACAAAGGGAACATCACATACGATGCGAGGCGTTGCGAAGCCAGGAAGATATCCCAAAACTGAATGCTGCAAATGCTGGGCTTCGGCCAAAGAAACTCGCCAATGCTCTGCAAAAGGAATCATGTCGCACATGTAGAAGTAGTACGGCGTGATGTTAGCACCATCAAGAAGCGAGAAACATAGATCCAGCAGTTGGGGAACTGAGTCATTAACTCCGCGCATAAGAACGCCTTGATTGCGAACGTCACGAGCTCCAGCCTCAATAAGTTTCTTAGAAGCACGAGCTACCAGAGGCGTTACTGACTGAGCATTATTGGCGTGTGTATGAACCGCAATCATGACACCGCGCTGACGTGCCTTGGCGCAAATACGTTCCATACCTGCCAAAACATCATCAGAGTACCAATGCTGCGGCATCGCGATAACAGCTTTGGAAGCAAGTCGGATATCACGGATATTTTCGATATCGAGAAGTTGATCGACAAAACCTTCCACTCGTGGCCAAGGCATATTTGCTAGGTCGCCACCAGAGACAACAACGTCGCGTACTTGCGGTGAACGACGTAGATATTCCAGCATCGCTTCAAAGCGATCGTTTGGTTTTCCAGCTAGCTTGAGTTTAATGACCTGGTTGGTGGAATTACCCACTAGATCCATACGGGTGCAGTGACCACAGTATTGTGGGCAGGTTGCCAGCATTTCTGCAAGCACCTTGGTGGGATAACGGTGAGTAAGTCCTTCAGCAACCCACATATCGTGTTCATGTAGCGAATCACGCGAAGCCATCGGATGTGACGGGAACTCAGTCATCCGATCCGAGAAAACTGGAATCATGTAACGACGAATAGGATCAGTTAAGAAAGCTTCGGTGTTAGGCACTGACTCTGGCGTCATCGTATTAATCATCTGTGGCGGAACCAGCATCGACATCGTTGCTCGTTCTGCCTGATCTTTTTCAAAGTCAGCGTAGAAACTATCGTCAAGGAGATCTCCCATAACGTTATGTAGCTGCGTGACATTTTTTATACAGTTGGTGCGCTGCCACTGGACATCTTCCCATTGCGCAGACGTGATATCACGCCATCCTGGGAAGCGGGTCCAGTCGGGTTCGACCAACTCGCGGTGGTTATAGACGTATGGCTGCTCGACAACAGTGGCGGCAGCATTGGCATCTGTCATGGGGATGTCCTTTACTTAATATTCCTTGCGTGGGTTTAGGCTAAGACGGTAAGACCTGTTGCTGCAAGTAGGCTTACCGTAAGAATCTTGGGTTTACTGTCCACGTTTACTCATAAAAACCCCACAATAAAATGGAGATGGATCAATGGCTGCTCCTTCTGGTATCGGCTTAAACCGAGTCGTATCCCCACAAGGCGTCCTTCCACAGGCCGCCGAAAAACTTGATGCTTTGGCACCACTAAATCGTGATGAAATTGCAATCAGCGTCGAGCGTTTGAATATCGACGCGGCAAGTTTTACTCAAATCCACAACAAACACGGCGGACAAGCTGATGCTATCCGCGCTGAGGTATTGGAGATAATTACCACTCGCGGCAAAATGCATAATCCAGTAACTGGATCTGGCGGCATGCTGATCGGAACTGTTACTGAAGTTGGCCCTGACAACACTCTCGGTTTAGTACCAGGGGATCGAGTTGCTACTCTCGTTTCGCTAACGCTAACCCCGCTACGTATCGATGATGAATTACGCAGCTGGGATGGCCAAGACGAGCAAATTCCTTGTAGCGGTCGCGCCATCCTGTTTGGACGTACTATCGCCGCGAAACTTCCCAAAGATCTTTCTGCAGCAGAAGCCCTCGCAGTTATGGATGTTTGTGGCGCACCTGCTCTTACTTCACGTTGGGTCAAGAACTGCACAACAGAACAACCCATAGTGGCAGTAATTGGTGGTGCCGGAAAATCTGGTTGCCTTTCGCTAGCTGCCGCTAAAGATGCCGGAGCTATCACAGTCGCAGTGGTGCCGGTAGTTAGTGAGTATGAGGCATTAACCGCAGCTAAGATCGCTGATCATGTTGTGATGGCTGATGCTCGTAACCCCATTGAGCTATCTAGCGCTGTCATTGATGCGGTAGGACGAGAAGCTGATATCACCGTAGTCTGCGTTAACGTTTCTGGCTGTGAAGGCGGCGCTATTTTGGCTACCACCCAAGGTGGAGTAATCATTTTCTTCTCCATGGCAACTCATTTTGCTTCAGCAGCACTAGGAGCAGAAGGGCTAGCCAGCGACGTAACCATGCTCATCGGTAATGGTTACGTACCAGGGCATGCAGATTTTGCTCTCGACACTTACCGTCGTCATCAAGGCGTACAGCAACTATTCAACAACCGATTCCATAAGGAGGCATGATGAGTGCCCCCATTTTACAACTCGACCAAAATACGGTCGATAAAGCTCGCACCTTAGCCGCTCGGGCAGGTAAACCAATCGTTGAGATGACTAAATCTCACACCACAGTTTCCGTAGAGCGCGCCACCTTACGGTTAGCAGGATTAGCTGGAGCTGACGCTGAAGGTACTCCTTGGGCAAACCGACTAGTTGACGCAGTACGTGGCGATGTTGGCCTAGAACATGGAATTGCGCTGCCAGTATGGCATGCCATGATCGAACATAATTTGACGTTGGATCAAGTAGCTCACAAAGGTGCAGCTGGAGATATTCGTTTTGTAGTGCCAGAGGGCAAAGCTTGCACTGCTGCTAAGAATGCCTCTTTGGAATCGATCAAAGCTGGGCTAGCTATCATCGACGCTAACCGGCGTACTCGGGAACAAATGATTGCTACCATCGGTGATGCTCCTACGAAACCGTGGAATTATTTGATTGTTGCTACTGGCGATATTTATGAAGATATTCCGCAAGCTCAAGCAGCAGCAGAAGCTGGCGCCGATATTATCGCGGTGATCCGTTCTACTGGGCAATCACTACTCGATTATGTTCCAGAAGGCGCTACCCGGGAAGGTTTTGCAGGCACCTTTGCTACCCAGGAAAACTTCCGTTTGATGCGAGCTGCGCTGGACCAAACCTCACATAAGCTAGGTCGCTATGTTCGTCTCACGAACTACGCTTCAGGGCTATGTATGCCAGAAATCGCAACATTGGCTGGCTTAGAACGTCTCGACATGATGCTCAATGACTCTATGTATGGCATCTTGTTCCGCGATATTAACCCTATTCGCACCTTCGTAGATCAGCGATTTAGTCGTCAAATTCATGCTCGTGCTGGCATCATCATTAATACTGGTGAAGATAATTACCTCACCACAGCTGATCCGGTTGAAGCGGCACATACAGTTACGGTTTCGCAGCTCTTAAATGAATATTTTGCTGTTGAAGCAGGGCTAGAAGGCTGGCAGCTTGGATTAGGACATGCCTTCGAAATTGATCCAGATATCCCTGATAGTTTCCGAATGGAACTAGCACATGCCATGCTGGCTCGGGCGTTATTCCCTGGTTACCCGTTGAAGTGGATGCCTCCGACAAAGCATATGACTGGCGATGTTTTCCGCGGATATATGTTGGATGCCTTCTTTAATCTAGCTGGTGAACTTACCGATCAAGGGATTCTTTTAATCGGAATGATGACTGAAGCTGTGGTTACACCATGGCTTTCGGATCGAGATTTAGCTCTCGATAACGTCAAATATGTTCGTAATGCTGTCGGTAATCTCCGAGAAGATTTCCACCCAGCTCCCAACGGCTTCATCGCTACTAGAGCAAAAGATGTTCTCAATGAAGCTGTTGATCTACTTGGAAAAATTGCTGACGATGGCATGCTAAACGCTATTGCCGACGGTACTTTCGGACTCATGAAACGACCTGCCGACGGTGGTAAAGGTCTTGACGGTGTTGCCCAGATGGCAGACGACTACTACAACCCAGCCCGCGAACAACTAGAGGCTGATCAGAATGCTGCAAAGGAGGCAACAAAATGAGCATTATTCGACCCTATGGTGACGCTACTGGTGATGGCATGGTTCAAATGTCATTTACGCTTCCTATCCCACATGACAAACGAGCTGAAGGTGCTGCCATTCAACTCGCCAATAAGATGGGAATGGATCCAGCAACGCTAGTTCATGCCAAAGAAATGGGCGGAACACATACCTTCTTCGTTATTTATGGCCCGGTGAATCACCTTGTTGATACCGATGCGGTGAAAGTTATCGAAAAAGATTACGCTGACTTAACTAAATATGAGGCAGATAAAGCAATCAAAACCGGATTACAACGCCCCTTAGTTGTGGTGGGAGCTTGTATTGGAACTGATGCTCATACCGTAGGAATTGACGCCATTTTGAACATCAAAGGTATTGCGGGAGAAAAAGGACTGGAGTCTTATCACGAGATCAAAGTTATAAATATGGGAGCTCAGGTGAGCGTACCTAGTTTGGTGCGAAAAGCTAAAGCTGAAAAAGCTGACGCTGTTTTGATCTCACAAGTTGTTACTCAACGCGATACTCATCTTCACAACACTAGAGAGTGTGTAGCTGCGTTCCGGGAAGCATATAGCGACCAAGACCGACCGTTATTAGTAGTAGGCGGCCCACGGTTTGATGAAACTATGACTGAAGAACTAGGAGTGAATCGCATTTTCACCCGAGGTACTAAACCTGCTGAAGTTGCAAGCTACCTTGTCCATGCTCTCGTCACAGGTAAGGAAAATAACTGATGACCGATATGACCGGAACTACGGTTGTCCATCGTCGCTATGTCGGCTACAACTATGCCCATTACGCAGGAAATCTTGTTGATGGCGCATTCTCCGTGGCACTTTTTGGTGATGTGGCAACAGAACTATGTATTGTCACCGATGGTGATGAAGGGCTTTTTGTCGGGTACTCAGATATTTCCTTCAAAGCCCCCGTCTATGCTGGCGATATTTTAGAAATCACTGCAACTCTGGTTCGACAGGGGAGGCGCTCCCGAGAAATGGAGTTTACTTCTGTTGTTGTTTGTCGAGGAGCAGCATATTTGACAGCTGAGCAGCGTATTGCTGCTGGTTTGACTGAAGAAAGCTCAGAGTCTGCTTCAGTGAAGTTAGCAGAACCCATCGTCGCAGTTACCGCTTGTGGAACGGTAGTTGTTCCACAAGCTAAAAGCTGACAATCTCACTTAAGACAGATAGGCTCCCAGCGTGAGCATATCGAATCGAATCAAATCTTCGGTTCTGCTGCGCGCGCTAGGAGCTGTTCTATGTGGAGCTATGGTTGGGCTAGGTTTTGCACCAACTTCTTGGTGGCTAGTAGCAATTATCGGATTAAGCGGACAGATTTGCTTACTTAGATCACTTCGATGGCGACGAGCTGCTGGACTTGGGTACTGTTTTGGGCTTGGTTTATGTGGCACTGCTATTTCATGGTTAACAGGTCTTGGGTGGTGGATCGCAGCGTTGCTGTGTGCGGTAATGGCATTATTTTTCCTTGTCCAAGGAATTGCTTTGACTATTGTTTCTCGACTAACTCACTGGCCGCTATGGACAGCATTGGTTTGGGTAGCTACTGAGTGGATAAGTTGTCGATTTCCATTCGGTGGTTTTGGCTGGCTTAGGTTGGGCTTTACCGCTGTTGATTCGCCGTTAATGGGACTGTACCGAATCTTAGGAGTTACTGGGGTATCGCTTGTTTTGGCGTTGTGGGCAGCATTACTGGCTTGGTGTTATCTGCAACGTTCGCTATGGTCTGTATGTCCATGGGGAATAGCTATTGTCATTCTTCCGTTAGCGCTTTCAAGCGTAGGTTGGCTTACTAGACCAGTTTTTGATCCTGTTAGCACTGATTTGATTACCGTAGGAGTCATCCAGGGCAATATCACTGGGGGAGATCCGCGAGATCCGCTAGGAAGAGCTCGTAGCGTTACACAAAACCACGTAGCTGAAACTAGACGATTACTAGCTAAAGTAGCTGAAGGTAAAATACCTGCGCCAGATTTTATTCTGTGGCCAGAAAACTCTACCGATATTGATCCATTCCAAGACTCACAAACTAGAGAGCTAGTTAATTCGGCTCGTTCTGCTGCGGGAGTCCCAATCTTAGTGGGAGCAGTTCTTTCTGGGCCAGGTACTGACGAACGGCAAACAGCTGGGCTATGGTGGCAAGACGTAGATCAGGTTCCGCTACGTTATGTGAAACGCAATCTAGTTCCTTTTGGGGAATATATTCCAGGTCGCACTATGTTATTACCACATTTTCCTATTTTAAAATTGGTGGGGGATCAATCAATTCCTGGTACTACTCCAGGCGCACTGCCAATCGAACTATCTGACGGTAGGAAACAGGTACTAGGCGATGTTATCTGCTTTGAACTAGCTTGGGATAGCACTGTTTTTGATACCGTTCGTAACGGAGCACAATTTCTTACTGTTCAATCAAATAATGCTTCTTATGGGGGAACTCCTCAAGTACCGCAGCAGTGGCAGATGACAAGAGCTCGCGCTTTAGAGACTGGTCGAGATATTGCGGTAGCAACTACCGATAGCTTGTCTGGAATTATTCGAGCAGATGGTTCGGTAGCAGCTAAAAGTCATGAATTTGAGGCATGGAGCACTACCGAAAAAGTATCGTTACGTGCTAGCCGTACCCCAGCGATTATCTTGGCTGAGCCATTAGGTTTGCTGGTGACTATCGTAGCTGGGGGAGCCATTATTGTTGCGCTATGGAAGTCGCGCCCGAGCTACTAGCTAGAACTTGTGGATTGAGATGGCACACTAGAAGTTAGAACCAGTAAATAGGAAAGGTCTCTAGTTCATGAACTTATTTGGCTTTAATATCAGTATCGGAAATACAACTGCTTCACCTCGAAAACATTCGTGGGTGCACTGGTTTCTTCTAGGGTTTTTTATTGGGCTACCGATTCTTGAAGTCATAGTTTTCATATATTCAGCACATAATATCGGCGTTCTTAAGACATTTTTGTTGATGTTTTTAACTTCTACTTTAGGACTATGGCTAGGTAAAAGAGAAGGTAACACCGCTTGGAAAGGGTTACGTCAAGCTTCTAGACAAGGACGTCTTCCTGCAGTAGAAATCGCTGATGCGGTTGCTGTATCTATAGGCGCTATTTTGTTACTAATCCCTGGTTTTGTCAGTGATATCGTAGGATTATTATTCTTAATGCCCATTACTCGTGGGGTTGCGCGCAACATAATCTTCTACGCTATTGCTAGAAAATTTCCTCAAGCAACTAGAAAAACAACATCGTCTGCTAATGACCACCCCACGGTTATCGAAGGGGAAGTCGTAGCAGATGATGTCTTTGAAGGAACTATTGAAGATAGTAATGGCCGCGTTATTTAGCGATCCATGTCAGTAAATAACATGATTATTTTCCCGGAGCTCAGCTAGTCGTTCTTGCAGAAGTTCTTCCAATTCATCTACCGAACGTCGTTCCCGCAACATATCCCAATGGGTACGTACTGGCTTTTGATCGCTTTCTTCGGGACGTGTCCCGTCTAAGCGTTCTGATAGCTCTCCGCAACGGGGACATTCCCAAGTTAGCGGAAGTTCAGCTTCGGCTGAGAAAGTAATAAAGAAAGCATGCTCTTTAGGACAGCTGAATCCGATCTCTTGTCGAGCAGCAAACTCGACTCCAGTCTCGTCTTGAAGACTTTTGGAACCTAGCCCGCTCCCGCGTAACCCGCCACTGTTAGAAGCCATGAGTTATCTCCGATCTCGATAGACCTTACGAAATGTTGGTTTATCGTTACATCTACCATCGTTGCAGACATCGCCACTGTTCGTAAGATATCTGGAACTATTTCTTCGCAAGATTTTTAGCTAATTACGTGATCGTTGTGTTCTTTTACTGGAATCAGAACTATCAGCCCTGCTGCAAGAATCAAAACAATACCCAAAATACCCCAGTATTGAGAGTTCTGATTCGGATGAATCATCTTCCCTAATGCGATAGCTAAACCAAAAGCTAACGGAGAGAGAAAAGAAATAGCTCGACCAGTCGTTGCATAGAGTCCAAAGACTTCTCCAGACTTACCTTCTGGAATAAGTCGTGCCAAGAACGAACGCGACGCGGCCTGAGCTGGTCCAACGAAAGCAGTCATTCCCATACCACAGATCCAGAAGAGAGTTTTTCCTTGATCATGTCCAAAGAACACTACGAGTCCAAAAAATACCAAGGAAGCTAACGACAAGAGGATCACCTTTTTGGGACCAATCTTGTCGTCCAGAAGCCCAAAAAGTATAGTACCAATACCAGCGATGACATTAGCTGCCGCACCGAACATGATAACTTCACCACCGCTAAAGTCAAAGGTTCCTGCCGCAAGCACTGCACCAAAAGCAAAAACACCTGCAAGACCGTCACGGAATAATGCCGAAGCTAATAGGAACCAGACAGTATGGCGTGATGTTTTCCATAACCGTAATAGGGACTGTCCTAGCAGCCGATAACTTTCGATAATGCCCACAGGAGATGCTTTTTTATAGTGAGCATCTGGTTTATCTGTACGATCTCGTAAGTTGAGGAAAGTAGGCAACGTAAATAGTAGAATCCAGACAGCACATACGACCATCGAGGCACGAATGTTAGTGGCGTCGTTATTGCTAACTCCGAATAGACCATGTTCTGGAGCTATAAAAGCATAATTTAGCAGGAGTAATATGAAGATGCCACCGAGATATCCCAAGCCCCAACCAAAACCAGAAATACGCCCAACGTTATGGTCAGTCGCCACTTCTTCTAAAAGAGCATTGTAGTTAACACATGCTATTTCACTAATAAGTGATCCAATACCAAGCAGGATCAATCCTATCCATAGGTATCCTGGGGATGGTTTAACCCACCAGAGCGCAGCTGATACAAATGCCAAAGCCCATGTCTGCCATTTAAGGGCACTAACGGTACTGCCTTGACGATCCGCTCTTTGCCCTAAAACAGGAGCTAACAGCGCTACTAAAAATCCAGCAATGGTTGTGGAGAAAGCTAGAGCCTGCGAAGGTCCGTCACCGGATCCGAAAGCAGAAGAGGTAATATACACCGAGAAAATGAATGTTGTGATAACAGCATTGAAAGGCTGAGTTCCCCAGTCCCACATTGCCCATGAAACAATCTTTCGAAGAGATCCACCTGGCGTTGCCTCCAAGGCAGTACGCGGGGACTTTGGCATTAACTTTCCTTCCACATATGACGTTCCAACAGAACGTTTTTGAGGACATCAGGACAATCTGTCATGATTCCATCGACTCCTAAGTCGATCAGATCAATCATTTCTTGACGATCATTAATCGTCCATACATGTACTTTGCGCCTACATTTATGAGCACGCTCAACAAAACTTTTAGTCACGATAGAAAGCTCGATAGCTCCCTGGCGATGAGATCTTGGCACCTGTAGAACCACACCTCGTGCTGGAAAAATCCTAGATAGTAGTGGCATTTTTGCAGTCCATACTACCCCTAGTACAGAAGCAGCAGTAGGAATTTGAGTTCCAGTAACTCGACGAAAACGACGGATTTGTCTAGGTAAAAAACTTGCAACACAGATACGATGTTGAGCACTATGTCGCCTAATAGCATCTAGTAGCGGCAGCGCTGCTGATGGTGTCTTAATATCTACATTGAAGTTAGTATCGGGGAAAGTTTCTAGTAATTCATCAAAGGTAGGGATCAGTTCTCCAGATACTCTCGCTTGTCTTACTTGTGACCACGGTAATTCAGCAACTATTCCTTGAGCATCGCTTACTCGATCTAGACGGTCATCATGAAAAACAATGAGAGTATTGTCTGCGGTAACCCGTACATCGGTTTCACACCATTGATAGCCAAGTTTAGTAGCGGCGCGAAAAGCTGCCACCGTATTCTCTTTTCCTTCGCTGCCTAGCAGCAATGGACCACCTCGATGGGCAAGCGCAGTAAACGCTGTGTCGAAATAAGGATAATCACCTGCATGCACCAGTGAAGCATGTCAGGTTATTGCTGGTTAAGCAGGTAACGGCACGCAGAAAAATAACCTTTTGTGATACTTCTACAGAAGAAGATAGCTCCTGTTGTATCAAAACATACCTATCCCATGATTGAATGGGTTCCGTGAGCAGAATCCTTTCAATCCAATCTTCCGTGGCATACGGACATGCCGGCAACTCGGCGGCAGTTTTCCCTATGCAACGTATGGGTGCTGACGTGATCCCCGTCTATACCGTCCATTTTTCAAATCACACCGGCTACGGAGCTTGGCGTGGACCGCATCTGAGTGCTGCCGATGTTGCTGATGTCATTACTGGCGTTGATGAGCGAGGAGCTCTAGCTGATTTAGATGCCGTACTGACTGGCTATATGGGTGCCCAAGAATTGGGTTCAGTAATTCTTAATGCAGTTGCTACCGCACAAGAACGTTCTCCGAAAGCTATCTACTGCTGCGATCCAGTAATGGGAGACGTAGGTCGAGGGTTCTTCGTCCAGCCCGGAATCCCAGAATATTTCCGAGATCATGTCTTACCTCATGCCCAGGTTTTGACCCCTAACCATTTTGAGCTGGATTTTCTTAGCGGACATCAAACTCATACGGTGACCGAAATTCTTACTGCAGCTGATGATCTTATGGCTCGCGGGCCTAGCACTATTTTGGTGACATCAGCGGTAGCTGAAGGAGATGACCCCGAAACTGTGTCAATGATCGCTGTATCCAAAGCAGGGGCTTGGCGCGTAGTCACTCCTCGTCTTGCGGCAGCTTTTGTAGGATCTGGAGATTTCACCGCCGCAACATTCCTAGTTCATTTACTACGCACTGGTGATTTAGCCACCGCACTTGGAAGTACTGCAGCTATTGTGCATGGTGTTCTAGCAGCAACAGTGGAGTCTGGCGCATCTGAGCTACAGCTAGTAGCAGCTCAAGAAGAGTTAGTTAATCCTCGTCAACATTTTGAAGTGTCCCAGATCCGTTAAGAAAAGAAGAGCAGCCGGAAGAAAATTCTGCTTCCGGCTGCTCTAAAATACAGGTTTTTAGTCAGTGTAGATGCTGATATCTGCTCCAATAGTACGAAGACGTCCAGCTAAATCTTCATATCCTCTATTGATAACATAGACATCTCGCAAAATTGTTGGGGTAGGCGCGGCCAAAGCTGCCCATACTAGGCATACTGCTGGTCGTAGTGCTGGTGGAGAGACAATATCTGCTCCCTTCCAACGAGTTGGACCGTCAATGATGATCCGGTGTGGATCAAGTAATTGAACATGAGCGCCTAGCTTATTCATTTCCATCATATGGATAGCACGATTCTCATAAACCCAATCATGGATAAGCGTACGTCCTTGTGAACATGCTGCGATCACTGCAAAGAGTGGCAAATTATCAATATTCAGACCGGGGAAAGGCATTGGATGGACTTTATCTAACGGAGCTTTGAGCTCTGAAGGCTTGATCGTAAGATCTACCAATCTAGTACGTCCGTTATGAGATACCTGCTCAGAACTACGTTCGTAGGACAGTCCCATAGACTCCAAAATTGCTAACTCAATTTCTAGGAATTCAATAGGTGCTCGCGCAACTGTTAGTTCTGATTTAGTTGTGATAGCCGCAGTAATAAGGCTCATAGCCTCAATCGGATCTTCTGAAGGAAAGTAAGTAATATCCTTCTGGTAAGAGTCATGTCCAGTAATTACTAAGGTTGTAGTGCCGATACCTTCAACTGTTGCTCCGAGATCTTCAATAAAGAAGCATAAATCTTGCACCATGTAGTTTGGAGAAGCGTTACGAATAATAGTTGTGCCCTCATGTAAGGCAGCCGCAAGAATGGCATTTTCTGTTGCAACATCGCCCCGCTCGGTCATAGTCAAAGAAATATCGCGCTCTTGCGAAGGCACAATAGTGCAATCGTAGAAACCATCATGAGCTTCACAGGTAAGTCCAAAGCGACGTAGCGCCGCTAGATGCGGTTCGATAGTCCGCGCCCCTAGATCACAACCACCAGCGTAAGGGAGCTTAAAGTTAGTAAATTCTTTCATGAGCGTAGGCATACACATCAAGAAAGAACGAGTGCGACGAGCTGCTTCCATATCCATACGTTCTAGATCTAACGTATCGGGACGGTTCAGAATAAGTTCTGTTTTATCGGCTGACCAGCGAGCTTTAACACCCATTGATTCTAAAACTTCAAGGATTCGATTTACCTCTTCAATGAGGGCAATACCTTTAATAGTGGTTGTGCCACGGTTGAGAAGTGAAGCACACAAGACTGCTACCGAAGCATTCTTGGAAGAACGGGTCTCGATACGTCCAGAAAGCGGATTTCCACCAACGATACGAAGATTTTCAATCTTCTTGTCAGTACTCATTATTAATGGGTGTTCCAACGCCGCTGCAATGCGATTAATCATATCTAAGCTAAGGTTTTGTCCACCAGCTTCAATACGCGTCATAGCTCCTTGAGAAGTTCCAAGAATATCGGCAAGCTGAGTTTGAGTCATGCCACGCTGCTTACGGGCATCGCGGATCATGGCGCCAAGGCTGCTAGGAGAAATGTCAGTCACGAAATAAATAATAACTCATAAATGTGTTATCTGAAAGAATATGGTGATCTTTTTGATACAGAATCCTAGCCACCAAGTCGTCTCTGTCACAGATAGCTGCTATCAGCGCTAACATATCGATCATGAGCTCGCATTTTGACGTTATTGTCCTGGGCGCAGGCCCGGGTGGATATGTAGCCGCCATCCGTGCTGCACAGCTAGGCAAATCAGTTGCCATCATTGAGAAAAAGTACTGGGGCGGTGTTTGCCTTAACGTAGGATGTATTCCCACTAAGTCACTTCTTCGCAATGCTGAACTTGCCCATATAGTGACTAAAGAAGCCAAGACATATGGCATCTCTGGTGATATCAGCGTTGACTATAACGCAGCTTACACACGCTCACGCGGCGTCTCTGACCGAATGGTCAAAGGTATCCATTATCTAATGAAGAAAAACAAGATTTCTGAGTTTGACGGCTGGGGAACCTTCCTAGATACAAAAAGCATCGAGGTTGCTGGCGCAGATGGCACCAAGAAGGTAGTGACATTCGATAACTGTATTATCGCTGCTGGTGCTACTACCCGAATGCTTCCAGGTATCCAGAAGTCTGACAAGATTGTGACCTACGAAGAACAGATCCTTGCTGATCAGGTTCCGGGCTCTATCATCATCGCTGGTTCTGGCGCTATTGGATCTGAGTTCGCTTATGTTCTAGTTAACTACGGCGTTGACGTTACGATCGTCGAGTTCCTAGATCGAATGCTCCCCAACGAGGATCCTGAAATCTCTGCTGAGGTTGCTAAGGCCTACAAGAAGCTGGGAATCAAAGTTCTTACTGGAACTAAAGTTGAATCCGTCGATGAATCCGGAGCAGGTGTAAGAGTTACCGTTTCCCCAGCAAAGGGCGGCGACCAACAGGTGCTAGTAGCTGACAAAATGCTGTCAGCAGTTGGTTTTGCCCCTCGCACACAGGGATATGGTCTAGAAAATACCGGAGTCAAACTTACTGACCGTGGGGCTATCGATATTGATGACCACATGCGCACCAATGTCCCCGGCATTTACGCTATCGGAGATGTGACGGCCAAGCTGATGCTAGCTCACACTGCCGAAGCCCAAGGAGTTATTGCTGCTGAAGTTATTGCAGGACAAGAAATTATTCCCATTGACTACATCATGATTCCTCGCGCTACTTACTGTCAGCCGCAAGTCGGTTCTATGGGATGGACCGAACCTCAGCTCAAAGAAAAAGATATTGAGTACACCGTCGGAAAGTTCCCCTTCGTAGCTAATGGCAAAGCTCATGGACTAGGCGAGGCAACTGGCTTCGTTAAGATCCTTGCCGACAAAGCTACTAATGAGATCTTAGGTGCTCATATGGTTGGCCCAGATGTCACTGAACTACTTCCCGAAATCGTACTTGCCCAAACTTGGGATCTACGCGCCGAAGAAATCGGTAAAGCAATCCACGCTCACCCGACTTTGTCTGAAGCGATCAAAGAAGCAGCCGAAGGCACTCTTGGGCACATGATTAACTTCTAAAATTTAATTACCAAAACCGGCTGGTTGCTTATCACTATCAAGATAAGCAACCAGCCGGTTTTTGCTATATCTGATATGAAATGTTCTAGGCTGCTCATATGACCACAGCATTTTTGGGAGCCATTGAAGCAGAAGTTTCCCTACTACGAGAAGCATTAACTCAGCGGCAAGATTCTGTGGTGTTAGGCACAACAATCCATCAAGGTTTCCTTGCTGATTTCCCAGTACTTGTTGCCTGTAGCGGGGTAGGGAAAAAGTCAACGCCGCATTAGCAACTGCTGCTCTTATTCATGCCGGAGCAAGTAATCTTGTTTTCACTGGAGTAGCTGGAGGAGTACGTCATGGCATTGCCATCGGCGACATATTGATTTCCACTGATTTTGATTTCCACTGATTGCGTGTATCACGATGTTGATTGCACTGCGATAGGTCGAGAGCCTGGTGAACTAATTGGCGAGCCTGTTGCTCGTAACGCTGATCCAACACTTACCCAAATAGCTTATAAAGCAGCGCAGCTAATCAGTCAGGGCTCTCAAGTTCATATCGGGAGGATTGTCAGCGGAGATCAATTTATTGCTTCTGCGGAAAAAGTCTCTTGGTTACGGAACACCTTTGATGCTGCCTGCACTGAGATGGAAGGAGCTGCTACCGCCCATATCTGTGATCGTTTGACAGTCCCTTTCGTGGTAGTTCGCTCGATTTCAGATTCTGCCGACAGCACTGCTCACACTGATTTTCCTGCCTTTTTACAGATGGCTGCTATACGAGGACTAGCTTTCGCAAAAGCCTACCTAGAATTAAGCAATAGTGCAGAAATACTAAATAACAGCTAGAGTAGGTAGCTTGACTCGCTCAATCTGAACGGTAATCCTTGACTTCCTTTGTTTCCCTCGGGGTCTCCCCGTTGCTGGTTAGTGCTCTTGCAGAACGCGATATCACTGAACCTACTCCCATCCAAGCAGCAACCTTGCCCGATACTCTCCTTGGTCGTGATGTATTAGGACGTGGCCGTACTGGCTCTGGAAAAACGTACGCTTTTTTACTACCGCTGGTATCTCGGCTTTTAGCAACTTCACAACGTCGGCTACCGCAGGCACCGCGAGCTCTTATTTTGGCGCCAACTCGTGAGTTAGCTGCCCAGATTGAAGAGTCACTCACCACTTTGCTTTCTGGCACCTCACTAACATATTTGACGATCTTTGGTGGCGTTAATCAAAATCCTCAAGCTCGTGCTTTGCGTAAGGGAATTGATGTCCTCATTGCCTGCCCGGGACGACTTCTAGACTTAAAAGAACAAGGTTTACTTGATCTATCACAGATAGAGATCACGGTTCTTGATGAAGCTGACCATATGGCAGATATGGGTTTCTTGCCGATGGTGAAACGTATTCTTGACGCTACTCCTACCCAAGGTCAACGTATGCTTTTCAGCGCGACTCTTGATAATGGCGTCGATATTCTGGTTAAGCGTTACTTACATAATCCTTGTGTCCATGAAGCTGATTCGGCAGTATCATCGGTAGCAGAAATGGATCACCACGTCATTATCGTTGGTAAAACAGATAAAGTTTCGGCAGTAGCTGATCTTGGTGCTGCTCCGGGACGAACTATTGTTTTTACTCGTACCAAACATGGCGCAAAAAAGTTAGTGAAGCAGTTACTTGCTAAAGGTGTACCAGCAGTAGATCTCCATGGAAATCTGTCTCAAAATGCCCGTACCCGAAATCTTGCTGCTTTCCACGAAGGTAGAGTAACTACGCTTGTTGCTACCGATATTGCTGCTCGTGGCATTCACGTCGACGATATTGAGCTGGTAGTTCACGCTGATCCGCCTGCTGAACATAAGGCTTATCTACATCGTTCTGGACGTACTGCTCGTGCTGGAAAATCTGGAACTGTTTTGACGCTAGCTATGCCTGAGCAAAAGCAAGAAGTACGTGACCTAATGCGTGCTGCAAAAATTACTCCCACTACTCATACCGATATGACAGGAGCTCTACGCGAGTTAGCTCCGGGGGAGCGAGTGTGGTTCTCTCCGCAAGAAGCCGAAGCACTAGCTTATCCAAATTCTCCAACTCCACAGCAACGTAGCACCGTGCCAAGTCGACGCCCTGCTAATGCAACTGGTTCTAGAGATTCAGGTGGTAAAAATCATCGGTCCCATAGCAAAGACCGTAATGGTAGTCGCCCGTCAGCTCCCACATCGCGCGGACGACAAAGCAATCCAGGCAACCGCAAACGGGCTGGATCGCGATAACTAAAACTAAGTTTTATGAAGAAAGGTTCCGATACATTCACGTATCGGAACCTTTCTTCTTCTGCTCAATAATAAAAACTAGGATTGACGCACTACTGGCGGTTCTGAGGACCATGGGAAAACAATCCACTTATCGGTATGACGCCATACATAGGTAGGTTCGACGATCGTCGTAGGCTTGGCGTAAAGCACAACGCTACGAACCTCTGCTCCAAAACCTTCAAGTAGTTTTATAACTAGATCTAGGGTACGTCCAGAATCAGCAACATCATCAACAACAAGAAGCTTTTTTTCTTTGATTGCTTCCACGTCAAGCATGGGTGCTAATAAAACAGGATCAGGCAGAGTTTCATGCACATCGGTATAAAACTCAACATTGATAGCATCGGTTAATTTACAGCCCATAGCGTAGGTTAAGGCACCACCGGGGATCATGCCGCCACGAGCTACTGAAATCACAATATCAGGTTCAAAACCAGAATCAACAATAGTCTGAGCTAGTTCTCGGTTGGCTTCACCAAAGCCTTGCCATGTTAGAACTTCTTTACCTTTAAGGTCGCTGGAGTCAGCGTGATACGCGGTCATGAGCAAACCTTACCGCTGTAAGGTACCAAGAGGGAACTCTACGGCAGCTATAGAAAAAATATTCACCTGTAAATCCTTAACTAAGTATCTGCGGAATAGCTTTTTACTTGTTTTAGGTGGATTTATAGGCTTCGTTTGCCAGTTTTTTTAGGAATTCGACGTGGTATTTGAATTAGGGCAATACCGGCTAGGAGCAGTAGGACTGCACTGATAACTGTGAATAGAGAGATTCCTCCGGTGTTAGCTAGTTTGATTTCGGTTTTCTGGGGTGCAGATTTAGGTAGTGTGCTTGCAAGTGGTATTGGGTTGGCTACTTGATTGACTGGTTTTGTCGTGGGAGTTGAGGTTGGGAATATCGTGGGAGTTGAGATTGGGGTGACCGCAAAGCGATGAATGACTTTTGCTGGAGCAGCAATATTGTTAAAACTTATCTCAATGTTTTCGGCACTGTCTGCTTCCCAGATATATCCTTGAGGAGGAGTTGTGGGACGTATAACAGTTATAGTGCAGTTATCGTGTAACCATACCGAATCAGACCAATTTTTCTCAATACTAGCTTTACCTGCTGGTAAAATAATATTTTCAGTAAAATTTCCGCTACCTTGACAATTAACAGTTGCCATAAACTCAAGATCATACGGCACCGCATTATTAGCAAGGTTGTCGATAGCAATCAGTTCACTAATATGAGTTTTACTATTGGAGAATCCGAACGAAGTAGTAGCAGTATTAGATATTGGATAAATATCCCCAATTGCTGATATTTCAAACACCACTGGATAACTACCACCACGCGGTGGTTTTATCCCAGTCTTACCTTCTAAATCAACCAACACTTTACCGCCAGCTGGCAAACTAGGGATAGTACCAGTAACCGTCATAGTTTTCTTATCAACTAACAAATCTCTAGGACATATAGCATCACCACTAGCAACACACTTAGGCTCCACATCAGTTATAACAAAACCATCGATAGGCAATTGGATCTTAAAATCCTTGTTAATTGCAGTACCACACACTCCAGCAACTGTGGCGCTAAGACTCAACCCAGATCCCGGAACTGGATTATTATCTGAAAAAATCACTGAAGTAGAAACATCAAACATGCTATAAACTATTGGAATAGCGTCAGCAATAGTTTTTCCAGTAATTACTGTGCTATCTGAATTTGATATCTGGGCTCTAAAATTAGATAATTTTTCCCCACCTACAATACACTCAGTAAAATTAGCGACAAGGGTAGATTTAAGGACAAGAGTAGTATTTTTTGGCAATGA
>JBOFYY010000110.1:0-102391 GCA_051654905.1 Propionibacteriaceae bacterium | reverse complement strand
GTGAGGTCTTTAAGACCTCACCCCACCACCACATTCACTAGCTATTTTTGTTTTTCTAGCTTCCAGAAGATAACACTTACAGTAGCTATCAGCACATTACAGATAGCTACACCCCATAACCACACATCTTTATTAATCTTATGGGTCCATCATAGCCCCATAATTAAAAGCAATGCCCCAATCAGAAAATATAAACAGCATTCTTTATCTGAGATAATTTCATAGATATTCCTAAGTGATATTCAATAAATAGTTATTATTTTCTATCTAACCTACGGAAAATAAAAGTCACAGCACAGCCAATTAACATATAAGCAGTAGTAAGCGTCATGTGCAGATCTCTATCAATTTTATGCACACAGCAGTACAGACCGCTTGTAACTAGCATGGCTGCAATAATTACTAGATAAGCGATATCTCTCATCCGAGATAATTTCATTTTTTTATCTAATCACACCCCTCGCTTCAACACCAGCGCTGTAATCGAAACGTTACCGGCGAACCTTCTCTCGACATCAAACAATGACCATACTTTGAGAAAAGATTCACAAAGTGGCGTCAAGAGTGCTTGAGTGGAGATATGGGCACTACACGAGAAGAAACCTTGACGGCAATCAACCTCCGTCTCTCCCTACTAGGACTTCCGACAGTCAGCGGAACCGACCTCAGCGAACACGCTAGCCGTGTTGCTGCGCCGCTGATTGCCCGACAGCGCGAACTCAGTCGCCGACTCGACGATCAACTCAGCGCCCCCGATCAACGTATCGAAGCCTTCCTAACCGACTATTTAGCTGACACCGGAATAACCCCTCGCTTACCGCGTCGCACACTAGTTCTTGACCAAAGCGGTTTGGCGCGCGAACTTAGCCTCCCAGTCAATGGCGACACCTTCACCTCCGATATCGTCAGCTCCTACCGGCTAGTTAACGGCGTACTACACAACCCCAGCAACGATCGGCGTACTACTGCTGGCGTTTTCCATATCGCCGAAGGTGGGCTTCCCATTCCCGACGACAAAAAAGCCGTCCCTGTCGCAACTTTTGGAATGCTGCTAGAAAAAGCGTTCCAGCCGCCTCGCGACTCCATGATATTGCCCTTCACTAGCGAAAATGACGACGCTGCGGCCTGCTTCGTTAGCCTCTATCTCAAACCCATAGTGGTTCCTGCCGTACCAGGGTTCACTGAAACTACCGTCATGGAAACCCGATTTATTGTCCCCGGCGGGTTAGTATCCAACCTTGATTTCGTTGAAGGAATCTTCGGGAATGCCGGCGACCCTAGCCTTCCCGATAATGATGCGGCGCTAGACCCTGAACACTGGTGCGGCGCAACCGGGCTAGTAGTTTTAGCACCACATCTCACTAAAGTCACCAAAAAATCTGTTGGTTTGCCGCACATTTCAGCCGCTACTGAGCGTCAAAAACAAGATGGTATGTGCTGGGAATCTGACGACGAACTCTACAACGACGGTTCAGCATTCAAAGTATGTGCTCGCGACGAGCGCGGAGTCATCGTCACTGTTATTGCTGACAATTACTTTGGTTACTGCAAGAAAGAAGTCAAAACCCAACTCTCTTACGCAGCGAACCTTTTTGGGCTTGCCGAAGAAGAACATTCCGGCGGAACCATCGCCTATCAAGCATGGAATCTCGGCGAAGAATGGTATGACTTCGTTACTCCTACTGACGCTACGGTCAGCTCCGTCATCGCTAGAGACCCAAAGCTATGGCAATATCATGGCGACGGATACGCTACCTGCTCTGATTATCCCCAAATTGTGCTAGTTCCCGCAGCTGCCACCTATTCACTGCGAGAGCAAACCATCAGTTGGGAAGACCAACAAGGAACCCACCACATTCCGCTCTCCGCCGACCGCACCTACCTAACCCCCAATGGATACCGTGTTCACGCTAAGGCGCGCGACGCTGACCCCACCCAATGGCATCTGATTGGAATCTCAGCCCAAAGCACCCAATGCCACAAGCCTGCAACTGTTTCTGGCGGCGGCAAGAGCGAGATCTCTAAATCCATTCTGGACGCTTTCGTCTTCGGTAATGCTTATGTTGCCGATGCTGACGCTGACATGGATAAAGTCGCTGAACTTCTCAACACTGACTACTCAACTCGCTTCAAAGACCCCACCATTGTGGATCATCGTCCACTGTTGTCACCAGAGCGTACCTTGGGATCAGTAATTAAGCTCCTCACCCCCAGCCCGGACTACACCGATACTTACAACCAGTGGCTTGCCGCGATCCCCGCCCACATTTTTGAGCTACTACATCACGTCAAGCGCTACTACCAGCCCAGCTGGGGCGACGATTGGCGCAGCCACTTCAGCGTCGGAATTATGAATGGCCGTAAAGGTAATGCCCTACGTCTCCATGATGAAAAAATCATGGTTAATATGCTGCGGGTAGGTTTTGACGACGATGGCGCTTGGCGACTTTTCAGCCTCCGGCCAGACTTCTCTCCATCTAGAAAAGTACAAACTGAAGACGACATCACAGCATCGGTGGTAGCTCCGGCTCTTGCTGCTGACCAAGTATCAGAAAAGTTTGTCACCAACTGCGAACAGCTACTATTCCAGCGTCCCGACGACGCCATTCATCGTGGCTACGACAAACAAACTGAACACGATATGGCGCTGCCAGGCACCTTTATCTCTAATTTCCAGCCTATCGATCGTCCAACAGCACGGGAATTGGTACGTAACGCCCCAGCTATGAGTACCTTCACTGCTCCAATGCGTCAGCTTATTGAAACTTTCGCAGCCCAAGATGATGAGCTTTCGCCCCGCTACCTTGCAGTAAGTTCCGAACCTCGTATCGTCAATGGTGCTCGCACTAAAAATCCTCGCTACCTACAGGTTCGCCCAGATCTATCTCACCCGGTAGAAACTGCAGAAGCCTATCTTGCTAGCCGTCTAAACCAAGGTATAGGTCTCAGCGACGGCCTGCGAATGCCTGTCAATGCGGTAATTGCTGGACGTCGCAATAATGCTGCCGAGCCGGGCATACCACCACTATGTGCCTACAATCCGCTCCATTTCATGGAATTGCCAGAACTCCTTATGGAGTTCATCAGCTCTATGACCGGTAAATCCCCTTCCACTACCGGGGCAGGTTCTGAAGGCGCCATGACTAAAGGCCCCTTCAACGCACTCCCCGCTATCTACGATCTGAATGCTGCCCTGCTGGCGTATGCTCTCACCGGTTCTGATGGCTGGATTTCTAGCGCGGGAGTGATTGGACCTCACCATCGCGTCGATCACGATATTTCGTTGCTCATTCCAGAACTATTCTGCCGAATGTCTCCCCAGGAACGAGACGCTCATACTTTGATTGAAGCCGGCTATCTAGAGAAGATCAACGATATTGAATTTGAAGGTCGCATAATTGAGGCATCTCGGTTGGGCTACCGGATGAATGAACGCTTTGCTGCCACCTACTTCGGTCGGATTTTCTTACATCCCAATGTCGTTTTCACTCCTGATATGTTGGCGCCAGAACTACAAGACCTTGCTGTTTTTGCAGAAAGCGTTGACGTTATTTGTGCCACCCATCGTCGCGTTGCGCAGATGTACTTTGCTGACGGAACTATTTCATTGGCGACGCCCCCAATTAAAGCTCTGCTAGAGATCATGGCTACCGGGACGTCGTCGCAAGGTTGGACGCTCAGTTCACCGGAGTTCCGTAACCTATTTACCCGCGAAGCTATCCTTGCTTCCAACTGGTATCAGGATCGTATTAGCGCCAAACAGGAATACGATCAGGAGCGGCTAACAGCAGCAGCTAGCTACCTCACCATATTCATGAATGAACCCAGTAATAGTGATGCTGTCGAGCAGGTAGGGCTTAGCGATCGCCTTGACCATATCCGTAGCCAGCAGCAACTCGTAGCTAGCGATCATTACCGTGATGCGTTGCAAGGAACTCTAGGACGACAAGCACAACTACATTAACCCAGCACCAGCCAGAGCAAACTATCCCAATACGTGGCTGGTTTGCTCTGGCTCAGCTAGGCTGGTGATACCTAGTAATAACCGGAGGATCATGACTGAGACGTCACCAGCTATTGGAACCACAGCTAACGAAGTATCGGTTGCGCCTGCGATTATTGCCCCCCGACGAGCTATGCCTTCCGATGTATCTATCAGCCCTCGTACTGGCGAAGTAACTCGCCCAGCACTGGTAGTTATTGCTACAGCTATCTCGACGATCGGTTCTTTAGCTTCTATTGCTGCTCTAATCATGAGTTTGTTGCTAATGGCTTACAAACACTTGCCGGAATCTGGTTGGCTGGTATCTCGGATTAACCCTGAACCTTCCAGCTGGCAAGCAGTATTGATGCCGCTAATGACAGCATCGTTACTAATTCCAGCAGTTGTTGCTTCTGGTTTAGCGGCGTTCCATAGCTGGAACGGTAAATTGTGGGCACGACGCTGGGCTCTAGTAGCGATTCTTGTCAGCTTCCTGGGGCTTCTAGTGGGTGGACCGCTAACTTGGATTTCAATAGCTGGCCATTTAATCGGTAATGCACTGCTTTGGTTACCTTCACTACGACGTTACTGCCAGCAACAGACAGACTTATTACATGTTCCTGAGCAGTCGCCACGCAATGACATTCCTGAAACCATTCAGTACGGTCCGGTAGCGCGATTCCGATAGAAAGTAACTCTCATGTCCTGGTTGTGGAATATTCTTTCTCGGGTTGCGCAAGCTGGTATCCGAGCTTTCTTAAAAGAACAGTCTCGCCCCAAACGAACCCAACGTCGCAAAACTACTTCCCGCAGCTCTACGACCGACTACCCCGGCGATTATCGCGGCATCCCCAAGATGGTCTACGCCCCTCATGCAGGCGACAGCGCCGACACTGGCGAAGTTGTGTGGACTTGGGTGCCGTTTGAAGAGGATTATTCGCGCGGCAAAGACCGTCCAGTGTTAGTTATCGGATCCGATAATGACTGGTTACTAGCGTTGCCGCTTACCAGCAAAGATCATGACCGCGATGCAGCACAAGAAGCTAGTGAACATCGTTACTGGGTTGATCTAGGAACTGGGCCTTGGGATCAGCGTGGGAAGGCTAGCGAAGTACGCGTTAATCGTATTATTCGCGTAGATCCTAATAAGGTGCGTCGTATCGGAGGGGTAATTCCCAAGGATACTTTCACACGAGTTGTTACAGCAGTTCACCAGCACGCTGCTAGTTAAAACCTTACGAACCCAAATAGCTTTCGGATCTGGTTAAGAACAATTCCGATCAAAAATCCGATTGCTACCCCTACCAAGTTATTAGCTATATCTTCAGCGATACATACTCGTCCAGCCGCAGGAAAGAAATGCTGTGCCGTCTCACATATGACAGGCACTAACATCACTAAAAATGCAGCACTTAATCGTCGTTTCTTAGTAACCAGAAACATTGCTGCCATACCTGCTGGCACAAAGAACCAGATATTTAGCGCATCCGAGCTGGTTTCTAGCCATTGAGATGGCGGTAGCGGCAGCCATGGAGACCAACTACAGGCGACGACGTCGGCATTCCAATCCCAGCCCTTAAAAGGGGTGGTCGCGGTGACAGCGGTAACTATTCCCCACCAGCAGAGTATAAATATCCCGAGACGATCCCAGAATCCTCGCTGATATTTTCTGCCGCGCCGCCAAAAGAAGACCGCTACCACAAATCCGCCAAGGATAGCCGGAGCAGCATACGGGAGGGCTCGCCATGTTGCCATAATCTGATCGATCATGTTTACGAAACTACCCTAGCAACACAAATACCTAGACTAGAGCAGTAAATGCAGCTTAACTAGCTAGCCCTGTTTTCACTGTAAATGACTTACTTTCTCCAGGTGCTAACTGGATCAGCGTCCCGGCTTCCCGAGCAGCTAGCTGTCCTTCTGGACGACTAGTTCCGGGCAAAGCAAAAGCTGCTACCCGCTGATCTCCGTCGCTAAAGAACCAGCGCGTTAAAACTGGTAATTCGCGAGGATCAAAAGTTACCCACATACGTTGATTCGACGGCGACACCATTGAACAGGTCACTGTGGGTTTATCTGTCGGGAGCTGGTCGGCAAAAAATACTACTTCTGGATCAAACAGACTCTCGTCAGCTAAGGATGTTAGTTGGCTCTCTCCTGACGCCAGCGCGGTAATCGTTTCTTGCCATACCGCGGTAGGTTTCACATGGTCTGGAATTGAAGTACGAACCACAAAAGCATCCGCAGCAAAATCTTGCTCTAAAGCTGCCCCCGGTAAATAGGCATGGTTCATGTGGCACATGTATTGCAGCGGCATAGCGTGACGAGCCGACAAGTTAGTGACCTCCATCGACATTTCAATCGCTGATTCGTCACGACGCCAAGAAACCTGCGGTTTAGCTAGATAATGATTCCCAAAACCCTTCACGTACTCTTGGGATCCGCCAATCACAACTTGGTCTTCAACCACTGAAATCCAAGCAGTATCCATATCTGAACAGGGGAACTCTCCATGTAACTGATGATTGTCAGCTGGGGTAGGACAGCCGTTAGCTAACAAACCAGAATGGAATGCGAAACAACCATAGGTATCGACAATGGTCTGGGCTGGGCGCGGCTGCGTAAAGGCATCTTCCATGCCCATCGCTACCCCATCAATAGTCAGATCCCAGATCATTTGTCCCATGAACGGTAAAACCGTCATGCTGCCGTGTGGAGCATCCAAAGTTAACGCTTCGATCCCCGAAGGGTACCGAAAGAGCGTTACTTGCCAAGTATCTTCATCAACAATTCGCCAAGGTTGCGGAGTGAACCATTCCCGACGAAGCTGGATCCGAGCTGTACTCGACACGGTTGCAGACATGACTATGCGTTCTCTTCCTGAATCTGGCTCAGTTTATGAACTAACTCTTTAGTTGCTGGATAAGTTTGCGTAAAAACTTCATGAATCCGCTGGTGGATAGCAGCAGTGCTGCTATCGGGAGTCACTACCCGATCTACCTGCGACCACGTCGTAGTCTCTGGCACTAGCCCAACTGCGATAGCTGCCATCAAAGCATCACCGTAGCTTGCCCCAACAGTTACTGTCGGCACAATCTGCTCGATACCACACACATCACTAACGATCTGCGTCCACAAACCGCCTTGGGTTCCACCACCAACTGCAACTACTCGCGCCGCAGGGCCTGCTACATCAGCAAGTAAATCCAGAATGTCTCGGATTCCGTGAGCAATACCCTCATAGGCAGCACGGAACAAGTGACCACGCGTATGCCGTAGCGACAATCCCTCGATGACCCCGCGAGCCTCTGGATCGTAGTGAGGGGTACGTTCTCCCGCGAAATACGGCAAAATCACCAGACCATCGCTGCCTGCTGGGACTTGAGAAGCTTCAGAAACTAGATCTTCAAAAGAAGGCGATCCCATCAGATCACGCATCCAAGTAGTTAAACTGCCTGATGTTGACATTCCAGCAGCTAAGGTATGTGATCCTGGCACTACTCCAGATGTTGTCCACAGCCGCGAATCACCAGTTACCGCCGGCAATACCTGCACCATGAAAACCGTAGAACCGTACATCAGCATTAAGTCACCGGGACGACATACGCCCACGCTGAAAGCCTCTGCCCATGCATCAACAGTTCCAGCAACCACCGGGATGCCTTCCGGCAATCCCGTAATCTTTGCTGCCTCCGCAGTGACCTTACCTACAATTTCGGTAGGCCACACCAGCTCGGGCAACACCAAACCTGGTAAAAGTTTTTCTGCCCAATCATGAGCCCACTCTTGCTGATAAACATCGTAGAGCGGATCACATTGGCTGGCGGTGTGATGGTCAAGAACCCAGCGCCCCGTCAAATGCTGAATGACGTAGCTATGAGTGCTATACCAGCGCATATCTGGTCGATAAGCAGCAATATGACGACGCACCCAAGCCAACTTCGGACCTACTGCTTGGCTAGATAGCAGTTTGCCACAACGCTCTAGGATTGCGGCTTCGCCCAACGCCTCAGTTTGTTCAACAATCTCTAACTCAGCTCGTGCATCGATACCGTACAGAATCGCTGGAGAAATTGGGGTAAGTTTCTCGTCGCAAACCACTAAAGCTGGCCCTAAACCAGAGACACACATACCAACTAGCTCGTGGTCTCCAAGCTGAGTCATCAGCTCTTGACAGATAGTGACAACTGACCCCCACCAATCGGACTGGGCATCCATTTCAGCCCAGCCCGACCGGGGCATTTTCATGGCAAGATCGACGCGGCTCGTCGCTATGATCTGACCCTCAGGTCCGACCAGAAGCCCCTTCGCGCTGCCAGTTCCAATGTCTATGCCTAAAGTGAGCTTCACGCCCGACGTCCTTTTAGCAGTTTCTTTAATTTGGCGGTGATTTGGCTACTGCGGCTATTCCACAGCACCATAACAATCAACAGTAAACCCTGAGCAATATTTACTACGTGAGGACTGTTCTGGATCGACAGCAAACCTGTCGACAACATTTGCAATGCCAGCACGCTAATGATGACTCCGGCTACTGTCATGTAACCACCATCTGGGTTAACTCCAGCCAATACCGCCACGATAATGGCCAATAGCACGTAAGAAGCACCATACTGCGAGTTAGCGCCGCTGGCACGAGAACTAATGATTAGACCGGCGATACCAGCGAGCATTCCTGACATTAAGTAGGTCATTAACAAGACTCGTCCACGACGAATTCCCGAATAATCTGCTGCATTCGGGTTAGCCCCAACTAGCCGCATTTTGAAACCTAGCGAAGTGCGATTAACTACCACAGCTACCAAAACAGCAACTACCAACATGATGATGAAAATCAGTGGAATCCCGGCGACCGTCGTCAAAGCCACGTTCGTGAAAGACTGCGGCAAACCCATGATGACGCTGCCACCAGAGATCGCCAAAGCTAACCCGCTAAACAACTGCTGCGTACCCAAGGTAGCCAGAATTGGCGGAACTCCTAGACCACCAATTAAAGCAGCATTTAGCAGACCACACGCAGCTCCAACCAACAGTGCGATACCGATAGCTGCTGGAACTGATCCTGGACCATGTTGAACCATAAATTGCGCTGCCACAATAGCTGACACATTAGAAATACCAACCACAGAAAGGTCGATACCTGCCGTCAGCATTGTGAGGGAAATAGCTAAGCTCAGCAACGCTAATTCAGGGGCAGCAAGGAAAATGAACTGAAAGTTAGCCCCGGAAAGAAAGACTCCTGGGTTAAGTAACGAGAACACGATAAAGATCGCAAGAGTTACTACTACCAAGCGAATAAAACTAGAACGTGAACCCATCGTAGTGAGCAGGTTACGCACTGATTGTAGCGATGGCATATCAGTTCTTTCCTTCCATAGCTGCATCTAGATGTGATACCCCAGCTGCATCCAAAATAGGTCTAGCAGGACGGGTACGGGCAGATAGCGCCTGCAAGGTCACACCAAGGAGAAGTAACAAACCAACAACTGCTTGCTGCCAAATAGCGGGGACACCCAATGGCACCAATGACGTGTTGATTAGCGAAATCAAGATAACGCCCAAAATTGTGCCGCGCACGCTTCCCTTACCGCCAGTAATAGCAGCACCACCAAGAACCACAGCAGCAATCGTGCCCAGCTCTTGGCCGGTGAAAGTAGCTGGATCAGCACGCTGTGCCAGCGTCACATGGGTGATACCAGCTAAACCAGCTAATGCACCGGCGATCACAAAGACCAATGTGCGTACCTTAGGTACTGAAATAGCTGCTCGCGCTGCTGCTTCTTCGCCACCACCGAGAGCGTAAATACTGCGGCCTAACACCGTCCACTTCAAGAACGCCCAAGCGATGATACAGATAACTACTACTAGCAGAATCAACACATTTAGTCGGGTTGTACCGCGTACTGCACCTTGGGCAGTAATGAGGTTGGTTCGCGACAATGCCTGCAGCGGTTCTGGCAAATTATTGATAATAACGCCGCCACCCATGCTGTAGAGCGCACCTACGAAAATAGCTGCTGTTGCCAAAGTAGCAATCATCGTCGTAACTTTTGCGCTCAGCACAATCGCAGCGTTGATAAGCCCCAGACCAATACCCACGACGGTAGCGACGATAAAGGGAATAATCGCCATCGAGATACCGCCATGCTGCGGAGTCACCGTACAAGCAATATAAGCTGCCACAATTCCAATAGCTAGGAAGGAGACATCAATACCGCCAGAAACCAGCACTAGCAGCACGCCGAGAGCAAAAATGATGTTAACCATCGAAGCCCGCAGGATATTGAAAAGCGTTTCGACGCTAAAGAAATCTGGAACCTTAATAATTACAGCTGTCAAAATAGCGGCGATCAAAACAAGCAGTAGTAATTCTTGATTCGCTAATAGACGGTGCGCTAACGAGGCACCGGACTTATTCTGTGTGGACTTACTCATGCGGAAATCGCTTTCACAATAGCGGATTCGGTCAGAGCCTCACCGGCAATTTCGCCTACAATTCGACCGCCACGAACAATAAGTACGCGGTGGCAAGTTGAGACTAGTTCTGGAACATCATCAGAGATAACGAGTGCTCCCATGCCTTGCAGAGATTGCATACGCAGCACGGAGAGAATATCGAATTTAGAGCCAACATCGACCCCGACCGTAGGGCCATTGAGCAGCAATACCTTGGGGTCACCCATAAGCCATTTGCCTAGGAGAACTCGCTGGGCATTTCCACCAGAAAGTGAACGCACTGGATCAGAGACTGAGCCAACCTTGATCCGAAGATCGCGCACCATATTTGTCACCATGTCGCGCAAAACACTCTTGCGTAGGAACCCGTAACGAGATCCCTTCTTCAGGTGGGCGGCGACCATATTGTCGGCAATAGGTTGTTCTAGGAACAAACCTTGGGTTAGACGATCCTCAGGAACATAGGCGATACCAGCCTTAACCGCATCAGTCATACGACGAACAGTTACCGGCTCCCCATCAACAAAAATCTCACCCTTAGGAGCAGGATTAACACCAGCAATAGCTTCAGCAATCTCAGTACGTCCCGAGCCTAAAAGCCCGGAAAGTCCTACGATCTCACCAAGTTTGATTGTGAAGCTAATATCAGCAAAGAGCGGTTCATGAGCCAGACCACGAACTTCAAGAGCATTCGGGCGGTCTGGTTCGATAGGAGTGACGCTGTCGGCTTCCTGCGTAGCACGTCCGGTCATTTTTTCTGCCAAGGAAGCATGGGTAAATTCACTCGGGAAACCGGTAGAAACTACTTCACCATTACGCATCACGCTAACTCGATCAGAGATCGAGAAAACTTCCTGCATTTTATGGCTAATGAAAGCTAGCGCTACTCCGTCATTACGAAGAGTATGGACAGCTTCAAATAGCGCATCTACTTCCCGCCAAGTGAGTGCGGTCGTCGGCTCGTCCATAGCGATGAAACGTGCGCTATGAGCCAATGCTCGAGCTACTGCACATAGCTGACGTTCAGCTACGGTGAGATCACCGACCGGAGTTTTCAGATCGAGTGAAATCCCTAGCCGCGAAACCGCAGCATCAGCAGTTTCAAACATCTGCTTCTTGGTCATGATTTTTTTGCCATGCGACAAATGTCCTGGCAAAGCAATATTTTCAGCAGCACTGAGGTTAGGTAGCAGCGAGAAGTCTTGGTAAATAACTTCCAACCCTAGTCCGTAGGCAGTGCGTGGAGTGAGGTGATCGTATGACTTACCCTCCACTAAGATCTGTCCACTGGTTGGTGCATGAGCCCCACTGATTACTTTCATCAGTGTGGACTTTCCGCAACCATTTTCTCCTGCTAAACAGTGAACTTCGCCGGGCATGAAGTCGATGCTGGCTCCTCTTAGCGCATGAACACCACCAAAACTTTTCGTGATGTTACGTGCTGAGATGAAAGGCACCGGCTCCACGTCAGCGACCGAAGCGGTCTGCGACGTAATCGTAGTGGAGGGCATAGTCATCATCCTTGATTTTTAGATTCGGATCAGAAATCGTACTTGCTGACGGAATCCTTATCGGCCGTCAGCATCGCCTCAGCGGTGAAGGCGATTGGGTTACCGGCAAGTGGAGTGAGCTTGTGGTAGCCCTCAACACCAAGGTCTGTGCCAGCTTCAAGCTTCTTGCCTTCAGAAAGCATCTGTCCGGCCTTCATCATGGCTTTGCCAGCAGCAGCTGGATCCCAGAAGTAAATCTGATCGATGGAGCCATCAGCTAGGTACTGCTTGGACTGCGAAGGAACACCAGTACCGTAGACGCAGGTGTCGTTCTGGAGACCGAGTTCCTGAATTGCACGAGCGATTCCGATGACGTCCTCAGAGCTTGAACCTTCAAAGCCGGTGAGCTTGGGGTTAGCCTGAAGTAGCTGCTTGGTCTTCTGGTAAGCAACATCAGCAGAGTTGTTGGACTCTACCTGAGTACCAATCCGCTTAAGACCAGTGATTTCTTTCTCCTGAATTGCAAGAGCGCCCTTGGTCCATTCCATGTGGCTGGCAGCAGTTAGCGAGCCGACGAACTGGACGTATTCGCCCTGGTTCTTCATGCAGCCTGCCATGCCCTTCATGATCTGCTCACCGTAGTAAGCGTTATCGAAGGCCTCGATGTCGGCATCTGGGGAGGTAAGAGCTGGGGCTTCCTGAGTTACGACCTTGATACCAGCGCCGGTAGCCTGCTTGATAACTGCATCAAGGGAAGAAGGATCAGAAGGAATGATCGCCAAAGCCGCTGGCTTCTTAGCGATGAGACCCTGAATGATGCCTACCTGAAGCTCGGGGCTGTTGGTAGCAGGACCGGTCTGGCTAGCAGTCTTACCAGTTTCCTTGGCAAACTCCTGGACACCGGTGTTCATGCGGTCGAACCATGCAATACCCGTGAGCTTTACTACGTTTACGTAAGCGCCTTCAGAAACCTGGGCACCATTGCCTGCTCCACCTGGAGTAGAAGCATTGTTAGGAGCTGCATTGTTGGTAGTACCGCAAGCAGCGCACATAGCCAGAATGCTTAGCCCTGCGATCATTGTGCGTCGTGCACCCATGTGATCACTCTTCCTTGAGTCTGTTGTCATGCCTCTCGCTTCTGCGCGAGTCCATGTCATCCTGTGCACGAAATCGTGCAATGTCTTAGATGAAAGTGTGAAACCCTTTTCATGGAAAGTCAAGGCGCCTTAGAAAATGTGAAATACCCCACATCTAATAACGGGCTAGGCTTAGCCCTACAGCAGCTCCAGATAGCATCAGTTCGCCTAGTAAAGAAAGGAGATCGCAGATGGGATTAAACTCACGGCAGAAAATGATTCTAGCTTCGCTGGGCGGTGGCGCTTATGTAGAAGTAAAAGACCTAGCCACCGAGCTATCAGTTGACGTTTCAACCATCCGCCGAGATCTCCAAATTCTCACCGGCGAGGGGCTCGTCGAACGCCTCCACGGCGGAGTTCGCCTCCACGGGCTAGGACGCCCCGACACTACAACCATAACTCGCAGCAATACTGCTATTGCCAGTACCGCCCGACGAATGTTACGCGGAAACGAACGCATCATGTTGGGCTCAGGCCCCATCATTGATCAGCTAGTTCCACTCCTATTCGACCTACCTAATATCACCGTAATCACCAATGATCTACGCGCTGCAGACATTCTGGCACAGCACGCATCCATCACTGTGCTAGCTGCTGGCGGAGAACTACGCGATGCACCCGCCCGCGCCACAACCTCCGGCCCGCATACCGCCGCCTATATTGAGTCCTTATCTGCCGACTGGTCCTTCATAGAGGTACAAGGAATCCACCCATTCAGCGGTTTCACCGTTTCGACGCCGTGGTCGGTAGCAACTCAGCGGGCACTGCTAGCTTCTGCCCAACGAAAATGCGTTCTCGCCCCATCTAATGTTTTTGGAATTCGCTGCGTAGGATTCGTTTCCCCTACCAATAGCGCAGACCTAATCATCACCGATGAGGAACTAGCTGACGACGACCTGCCGCCCTTCCAAGGGCGAGTATTACGCACCGCTCTCGACGCTGACTCCTACACCTCGCGACGGCTACAGCACTAACCCGGTACGCTCTTGCAATTCCTGGGCTGTTGCATAAGAAAGCTGAGTCCCTCGTCGCGTCACAGAATCTGCCGCATAACGATTAGCTAGCTGTAGCGCCTCTGGCACTGAATATCCCCGCATTAGCGCATGGCTGAAACACCCAATGAAAGCATCTCCTGCGCCAGTGGTATCAACAGCAGCCACCGAAACTGATTCGATCAGCTGACGCCCATCCTTGCTAACCCACAACACGCCCCGCTCCCCCAATGTAACAATCACATTAGACATTCCCCGAGAAATCAGGTCAGCAACCGCCGCATCGATATCAGTCAACGTCGCTACTGGGCGCCCCGTCAGTAGCGCTAATTCTGACTCATTCGGGACAAAATAATCGACGCTAGCAATACGAGAAAAATCAAGATCAGCGGTAGCTGGAGCTGGATTAAGAAGCACCGGAATACCATGCTTCTTACCCACCTCAATAGCGTAGTAAACCGTCTCTAACGGAATCTCCAACTGCAAAACAATTAGCCCGCAGTCCATAATCTCCGGCAACGCTTGATCGATATCAGCCGGAGAGAGCAAAGCATTAGCACCCTTCACAATCACAATAGAGTTACGTGACTGCTCATCAACAAAGATTGGCGCCACACCCGAAGACGCTCTAGTACGTAGCACATGGGTGGTATCAATACCGTGCGAACGGAAATTCTCCAACGTATTGTCAGCAAAAGCATCATCGCCAATCCGAGTCACCATTAAAACTTTAGAACCAAGTTTGCTGGCAGCTACCGCCTGATTAGCGCCTTTACCACCACAGCCCATCTGAAAATCTGGCGCCTCAACCGTCTCCCCTAAAACCGGCATACGTGTGATGTAGGTAATGAGATCAACCATATTTGACCCGATAACAGCGATGTCCATTTTCCCTCAATCCTTATCGCACATGTGCGTTTATATAAGCACCTTTGACCACGCCTATGCCAGTTCCAATAACTAAAAATAATAAGTCTTAGCTTCGCCTTACCTAAAAAGCCAAACTCGATCTAAGCTATTGCTACGGCGCAACGCCAATTTTTCTCCGCCATTACGAAAGGCAATCCCTATGAAGAACACCTCGCCACAGATATCATCAGCACACCTGGGAATGGCTCAAGCGCTACCAGTAATTACTGACTCCACGACATCTCGCGTACTTGTCGACGCAGGCCCAGTCCGTACCGTCCAATTCACTTTCGATACCGGACAGCTACTTACCGAGCACAGCTCCCCCCGAGCCGTCATGGTGCTGTTGAGCGAAGGAACCATGAGCTTCACAGTCGAGGAAACCGAGCACATCATGGGTGCTGGAGATATCATCTACCTAGCTCCGAACGCTCCCCACTCACTCATCGCTAAATCTCCTTGCCGCCTCACCCTCGTCATGGTCGATACCGAAGAGGAGACCATCGCATGAGCGAAGAAACCACTAACGAATCTCGACAGAAACCACCCGAGCACACCATGCAAGGGCATTGGTTACTTGCCCAACTAGGAAAACGCGTACTACGTCCTGGCGGCGTCGAGCTAACCCGCAAACTATTAGCTGCCGCTAAACCAGCCGCCAACGATAGCATCATCGAATTTGGTCCCGGCGTCGGAAAAACTGCTGCCGAACTTCTTGCCGCCAAACCCGAACGTTATATCGGCGTAGATCCAAACCCGCAAGGAACCCCGGCTCTAAAAGCAGTTATCGCACCTTACGGACAAGCTGAACTTGTCGTAAGCGGCGCCGATGATGTTCCACTTCCTGACGCGCAAGCAACTCTTGTCGTCGGGGAAGCCATGCTCACCATGCAATCCCAAAGCGAAAAAGAACAAATCGTTGCCGAAGCCTACCGCCTACTAAAACCTGGCGGTCGTTACGCTATCCACGAGCTAGAACGCACCAATGAGGTTGATCTGGACTGCGTAGGCAGCCCCGCCGATGCCGTCAGCAAAGACGTATCGCGCAGCATCAAAGTTGGTGCCCGACCGCTCACCTGCCAAGGCTGGCAAGATCTCCTAACCGCTCAAGGATTCGAGATTATTTGGAGCGACCATGCCCCCATGCGACTCCTAGAACCATCACGTATTTTTGCCGACGAAGGTTTCTTTGGCGGAATGCGATTCTTCTTCAATGTCGCACGGAACCCTGCCGCCCGCGCCCGCGTAAAAACCATGCGTGCAACCTTCCGCGAACATGCCGATCAGCTCGGCGCGATCGCTATCGTCGCCTGCAAAAAAGCCGAATAAGAAAATAACTACGAGGTTATCGCCCACGCGATAGGAGCGTTGAGTTTGAGGAGCATCTCCTCAAACTCAGCCTCCGCGACAGAAGCCAGCACTACCGCTCCGCCAGCTGATGTCGATAAAACTCCCTCAGTGTAAATACTGCTACGAATCACAATATTTAGATCAGCAGCACCATCGTCAGAGAAATACCCCAGCACCCCCGAATACACTCCGCGCGGACGCTGCTCCAATTCATCAATAATCTGCATGGTTCGCTCTTTTGGAGCGCCTGTCATGGAACCACCTGGGAACATCGCCATCGCTAGATCTACTGCGCTAGCCGACGCAGGAAGCTGCCCAGTAATCCGTGCTAACAGCTGATGTACGCTCTGATAACTCTCGACAACCATCCCGTCAGGGACAGCTACCGAACCCGGCTCGCAGACTCGCGACATATCGTTGCGTAACAGATCCACCACCATCAAAAGTTCCGCACGAGTCTTAGCTTCATCCATAAGTTGTTGCGCCAAAGTCGCATCAACAATTGGATCATCATCACGACGAGCAGTTCCCTTGATCGGTTTAGTTTCGGAGACTCCCTCGTGATTCACCCATAAAAACCGCTCCGGAGAAGAACACAAAACCGTGACTTCCGGCGTAGCTATAAAAGCAGCATATGGCGCTGGATTAGCAATTCGTTGACGTCGATACATCGCCCGAAGCTGCTTAGGCGTAGCCACCAATGGAACTTGTGCTTGCGTCGTTAAACAGACTTCGTAGGAATCTCCTGCAACTAAAAACTCTTGCGCCCGGCGTACTTTATTTTGATATTCCGACGCAGAATCTGCCACATATTCTGGGGTACTAGCGACAGCTTTCATCAACGATTCGGGAAGATCGTCACTTGGAGGTATCACAGCCAAAACTTTTTCAGCTGCCGAAACTAACCAAGTATGTGCGCTCGTTGGATCGTCGCCAGTTTCAGCAACTAGCCAGGCTCGATGCGCGATATGGTCGACCGCAAGATACCTAGCTGCGCGGAGCCACAACGATCGGGGAGCTAAATCCACTCGGTACGAATCGTAACCTCGATAACCCACCCAACCACCTTGTAGCGGGACTGGAAAAGTCTCATCATGCCGGTTAATAACCATGCGCTGCCGAAGCTGCGTAAAATCGTCAAAAATTGCCTGTCCATCATGCGGGAAACCAATAAATGACCAGCGCGAACGTCCTGCATCGATCAGCGAACTATCCAACCAAAAGTGTTGCGGCTTATCAGCGCATAATGCTTCATGAACCGCAGCAAGATCTGTCGGTTCTGGGATTTCACGCCAAACAAGATCCGAGCGGGAAGTCTTATCTGCAACCAACTCCGAGACAGTAACTGTCGCAGGAACCACGTCAAAACCTGCCGCTTTTCCCCACGCCCGAATCATATTTACGCCACCATCAGAACATACCGACTCTGGATGGAATTGCACCGCCCACCATGGTTTTTCAAGCGAATGAAAAGCCATCAAAGTTCCGTCTGGGGTCCACGCATCAGCCACGAGCGAATCTGGCAGCGGCTCCATCACTGCCAACGAGTGATAGCGCACAATCTCAATATCGCCTTCTGCGTCAGCGCAGAGTCCACCACCATAGTGAATAAGTCGCTCAATACTGCCATGTTGAGGCACCACATGTTTGACCCTAGCGCCAGCTAACAAAGCTAAAATTTGGTGCCCAAAACATATTCCTAAAACCGGCGCACTCTGTCCAGAAATAAGTTCTGGGATCTGCCCTACATCACTTCCCAGTCGAGGATCTCCTGGCCCTGGAGACAGCACTATCGCGGCAAAGTCAGCAATAAAATCGGCGGTCAACAGCGGATCGTCGAACAATACAACTTGCGGCAAAACCCCTAACGCCCGGTAGATCAAATCCCGAACGTTGTAGGTATAAGAATCATGAAAATCAATTAAAAGTATCTTCACCGAACTGGCTCCGCCTCAGCGAACCAACAGCGACGTAGCTCCGCAAAAATATCTTGCATCTGGCTGGAAGGTTCCATCTGCAAATTTTTAGCTACCACAACTTTTCGCACACCATGTAGCGAGTTCAATGCAAGGACTCGACCTTCCTGTGCTGCTGTCATCACATCACTTACGCTCAAGTCACAGCGCATGACTTTTTGGTGCTGAACAAACCACTCCATCGTGCATGAAGGCATCGCTACCCTCGGCGACAGCCACTGTCGATCTTCCCAAATGACGAGCGCACAAGTTCCAGTCTCTCGAACTCCTTCTGGGCCTACCAGTAGTACGTCATCTGCACCATTGGAACGAGCTACATCCACCTGCGTTGTGAGCCATTCTAGATCTGGTCCTTTTAGCTGAACCACGCTTCGCTCATCATCGATTACAGAGCCTAAACGCAATGTCGAGGTCAGAAGCGGAGCTGGTCGCAATACCCATAACATCGTGTTGTCTTGGTACCGCCATTGCGGAAACCATTGCCCAAGTTGCGGGGCTGTCGCACAAAAATCGCGAATAAAAGCAGCAGAATCGATGCCGGTAGCCTGCCCAAATCGGCGGATATGCCGGTCAAAACCAGTAACCCGCCCATCGCTCAGCAAGAAGGAATCGATAATCACCCCTCTAGCCTAGCCATCATTTTTCTGCCTCAGATTGCCAAGGATCAATAAAATCGCCATTTTCGAGCTGTTTTAGCGATCTTCGGCAATCTGAGTCAAAAGTCCAATAGCTCAGTAACAAAATCTGCCACATTTTCTGCCAGCAATGGCCCAACCCAACGATCTTCAGGGTGAATCACGACAACGGGCGCATTGTTACAGGGGTAGAGACAGCTTGTCTGCGCAACAAGAACTGGATCATCAAGAGCATCTCGACGCGCCAACTCTGTAGTCAGTGCCTGCGCCAACTCTGCTGCACCTTGCGCGTTACAACGTGGCCCGCGACAAACAAAAAGATGTTTCGTATGTTGAGGTGGTTCTTCCCAAGCAGGAGATCGCAACGATGACTCCCGGGACGCTACTCTCCGCCAGCAAGTAAATGTTGGCTGGTTTAGGACTACGTCTTCACTAGTACCAACTGCTATCCACAACGCAATATCTGGATGTGTCATTAACCAATGACTCGCTACCCGAGTAAGCCACGATGCCCCGGTAGCTTTATCCCCTGTCGATACTGGGATTAGCCCGATATTGCGTTCCCCAAATGCAACTGCCGAGGTCAACGCGTCGACGACCGCTGTCGCGTGATTTCCTTGAATAGCTGCCGGGGTAGCTCCCCATCGACGAGCCAACTCGCCTAACATCTCACTGCAACCGCTAAATCCCATATCGACAACAATCAGCGAAGTAGGGGCATTTTCATCATCCCAGGTAATAGTTGCCATCATGTTCTTACCACCCCGCTCCATGCCACTCGCAACCGATCCGTTTTAGTTACTGAGGCGATAACACCGAAAGCCTGCTCAATAACTGCGGCAGTCAACGCTTGCTCAGTAGCCCCTGACGCAACTACTTTCCCTGCTGACATCACAACTAGCTGGTCACAAAAAGCTGCCGCTAAATCTAAGTCGTGTAACACAACAATACACGTCAATTTTTGCTCTTTAACTAGTTGTAAAAGCCGAATCTGATGGCTCAGATCGAGGTGGTTTGTCGGTTCGTCGAGAAGTAGTAATTCTGGTTTTTGTGCAAATGCCCGAGCTAGCTGTACTCGTTGTCGCTCACCCCCAGATAGTGTCTGCCAAGTACGTTCAGCTAGATGATCAACCTCGGCTAGCTCCATAGCCTGCCAGATTGAGATCTGATCTGCTTGGCTTACCTTCCAGTTGCGACTGTGCGGTAATCGCCCTAGTTCGACGATATGTCGCGCTGTGACTTCTAAATCTGTTTGCGAATGCTGTTCCACTAATGCCATTCGACGGGCGTACTCTCGCGGCGACCAGCCTGAGGTGCTCTTCCCATCGGCAGCAATTTTCCCTCGCGAGGGTTTCCGTAACCCCGCTAAAAGATGTAGCAGAGTTGTTTTTCCGCAACCATTAGGGCCTACGATGCCAGTCATCACGCCGGTGTTAAAAGTGACATCGACACCCCGCAAAATCTGCTTGCCACCGATATCCCAAGCAAGCTGTTGTGTCTCTAATCTCATGTCTTTCTCGCCTGACGCCGCAGCAATGCCACAAGTACTGGCACCCCCACCACAGAAGTAATAACACCAATAGGGATTTCTTGCCCCGGAGCAATTGATCTAGCAACTGTGTCCGACCACAGTAATAGGATCGCCCCCACTAAGGCTGATAATGGCAACAAAGTTCGATGCCGCGGCCCAGCAATAAGTCGCACAATATGAGGCACTGTTAGCCCGACAAAGCCAATAGGCCCCACTACGCATACTGTCACTGCTGTCACCAGCGCTGTTAATACCATAAATCGCCATCGCACCGCGGTGACATTCACTCCCAACGACCTAGCCTGCGTTTCTCCAAAAGCAAAAGCGTCGAGAATTCCAGCACGCATACTCAGCCACACCACTGTGACAATAGCGACGCCGCTGACGACGAGACCGCTGGTGATGCGGATACCTGCAAAAGATCCCAATAACCATGCCATCACACCACGAGCACTATTTGTGGTGCCGAAAACCATCACGATCAACGAGGTGATAGCTCCAGAAAGTTGCCCGACTGCCACACCAGCCAAAATAGTACGACCCGTTGGCAATGCTCCAGAACGCCCAGTAGCTAACGCAAGTACCAACAACATAGCGACGAGCGCTGAACAAAAAGCGGTAGCTCCTACAGCTATACCGCCCCCTACCCATGGAATTGTCCAGCCTAAAACAATGGCGAATACGGCACCCACCGCGGCACCGCTGGAAATCCCTAATAGGTAGGGGTCGGCAAGCTCATTATTAGTGAGGGCCTGTAGTACACAACCACATTCGGCAAGGCATGCCCCCACCGCGGCGCTGGCAATAATGCGTGGCAGTCGCAACTGCCACACAATCTGGTCTTGGGTAACAGTGACATTATTTCCCTCGATGAGGCGCATGCGTCGAGCGATCACACTAACTACCGCATCTGGAGGTAACGTCACAGCACCAACCCCTAAAGCCAGCACCAGACTGACTGCTAGCAGTAGCAGCAATACACCGAAAACTACTGCTATCCGCAATCGTGACCTGGCAAAGTTGGTCACTTCTTCGAGAGCTCCTCAGCTACTTTTTGTGCCCCATCAACCAAGTGGATACCAGGCGTCGAGTGGCTAAAGGGAACAATGATGAACTTCTTATTGGCTACGGCAGTTAGCTTGCTCAACGTAGGATCTGACTCCAAATATTCTTGCTTTTTCTTTGCGGTATCCCAGCTGGCGTCAGCAAGCACAATCACATCTGGCTGGTCAGCGACAACTTTTTCCCAAGAGCCGTCAAGCCAGCCACCTTTTTCTTGAGCAAAAATGTTGGTGGCCCCTACTGCATCCATAACTAGCTGTGGGCCGCCTTCGCTGGCGCCAAACATCGGAGTTTTATCTCCCGAGTCGTACCAAAGAATCTTTTTGCCTTTTCCAGCAGCTTGAGACTTGATCTTCGCTAGTTGTTCTTTTTGATCGGCAATGAGTTTGTCTGCTTTATCAGATATTCCGAAAATCGCGGCAACATCTTTTACTTCTCCCCAGCCGGCTTCAAAAGTAGCTTCTGCCTTGACAGTTCCTTTAGGGCATCCGAATGGGCTCAGGTAGGTACCGATTTTCTGTCCGGATAGTTCGACTCGTTCTCCCACACCCTTGCCAGTGAAAGCACTCGAATATGACGCGTAAGCAAAATCTGGGGTAGCTGCTAGGAACTCTTCTTTGGTCGGATATTTCGCCGACAAAACTTTCACCTTGTCATAGTCACTTCGCAGATTGTCAGATACCTGATCGTCCAGATAAGCAGTACCAGCCATCTGATCAGCAAGACCCAGCGACAAAGCAACTTCCGTCGCACCTTGATTCAAAGTTATGAGTCGTTTGGGAGCACTAGTTACCTCAACTTTTTCGCCACAGTTAGTTAAGGTAACTGCTGCAAAAGATGGGGCTGCTGTCTTATTTTCAGTAGGAGCTCCAGCACATGCGCTCAACGCAGCTATAGCAACTGTCGCAGCAAAAATACGACATGACAATTTTTTAGACACAACGAAACCTCTCGACTGGAGTGGTCTAGAACGCGAGACCATCAACAACGATCAAGCCGCATAGCTACGGACGAGTCACCAGCAGGTTTTCGGACTCGGCTTCTTTCTTCTACAAGTCCTTCCCAGAGTAAAACTCCAGTGGCTTATCTTGTAGTCGTCTGCCTCACCGCTGCGCGTCAGTTCCGGTTTCATACCGGATTCCCTGGCTCTTGGAGCAACTGGCTTCTCCATAGTAGCAATATCTATTTATTGATTGCTATTGCCTATCGCATTGCGAGATCTTGCGCCCCACTCCGCGAAAATCTGCCTCAGATTGCCAAGGATCAATAGAATCGCCATTTTCGAGCTGTTTTAGCGATCTTCGGCAATCTCAGGCAAAACTCTCTAAAATAAACAGTCGCCAGAAGTTACCCCGCCGAGAGGTTTTTGTGCTCTACCAAGCAATAGTGTCGATAGCTATCGGGCTCCTAATATCAGCAGTGGCTTTCTTGCCGCTACTGGTTTGGCATTACCGCCACTACGGCGAGCTTGCCGAAGGGCGACTCCTTTGGACTGCGAGTTGTTATATCTACTTCTCAGCACTAGTTGCCTACACTATTTTTCCGCTCCCGAACTTCACTGAAGCATTCTGTGCAGCACACGTCAACCATGTCAGTCTTGACCCGCTTAGAGGCTTTCATGAAATAAAATCCTCTCTTTCTGATTTTGGGATTACGAGAACTCTTCGTAGCTGGGTTGTTCTAGAACCGCTCCTAAATGTGATTCTTTTTATTCCTTTTGGGTTTTTAGTTCGGCGGCTCACAGAGTGTCCGCGACTACGAGTTGCCGCACTAGGTTTGGGAATGTCGCTGCTCATCGAAACGGCTCAACTCACAGCCAATTTCGGCTTAGCGCCCTGCCCATATCGGGTAACTGACGTTATTGATCTGATTACCAACACCAGCGGCGCCTTAATCGGGTTGCTATTCGAAGCCATCACTCCGCGGTTATTAAGCAGAAAAGATTATTTAGAGTCTCGCCGCGACAAGGCGCGTAAGGTATCGCGGGCACGCCGGTTAACAGGCATGCTGCTTGACGGTGTTTACCTTAATTTCTTGATGTTTTTAGGAGCCGCCTCGGTATGGCTCACCATTGTTCTGGCTAATTGGAACACGTTAGAAACGACCCGGCGCTTCACCGCATCTCAGAATCTTTGGATAACTATTGGGGCAACAATAGCTGGAATTCTCGGCGTTATTGTCCCAGCGTTCCTTGGCAATGGGGCGTCTTGTGGGCAACGTATTGTTTATCTTGAACCTTCGACGACGGCTAGCTCTCCTCGCCTATTGCATATGGTTCGTGCTCTTAGCTGCCAAGGTACCTACATTGTTGTGTCGTTGTGGTTCCCTGAATTGTCGCGTTTCCTGATTGCGGCGCTGGTAATTGGGGTACTTATTCGCCCTCATGGCATTAGCGGCATAGTCTCTCGCTGTCGTTTTGTTGATTCTCGTAGCAAAAACTTCCCTGTTGGCACACCTGCTATCGATAGTTTTCTGTGATTCTCACTTAAGGATATGTCCACATAGAGAGACATATTTCTCATAAATGGCACACCTAAACTAGCCTGCAACAATTACGCTATATCCGCGTTGCGAAAGAAGGTATTGAAATGCTTGCTATTTGGGGTTTGCTTATAGTCATTATTTTCATGATCTTAATCATGACTAAACGAGTATCGCCTTTTGTGGCGCTCACACTCACTCCCGTAGTGATTGCTCTGCTTGCTGGCTTCCACTCGAAGATACCAACTTTTGCAATTGATGGCATTAAAACTGTCGCTCCGACTGCTGTCATGCTGCTTTTCGCTATCTTGTTCTTTGGTCTAATGATCACTGCGGGACTTTTTGATCCTCTCATCCGTTTTATTTTGCGGATCGTTAAAGGAGACCCTCTTAAAGTGTTAGTTGGAACCGCTATTTTGGCATCTGTAGTTTCAATGGATGGTGATGGATCAACTACCACTATGATCGTCTGTAGCGCCATGATTCCGATTTACAAGAAGCTAAATATGAAGATGATGGACTTAGCTATCATTATAATTCTTGCTAACTCAGTCATGAATCTTCTACCATGGGGCGGTCCGACTGCCCGCATTATTGCCGCACTGAAGGTTGACGAGGGAGAGCTACTACGACGGATCCTTCCAGGCATGATTATCGCGATTATCTGGGTTTTACTGGTTGCTATATTCCGTGGTATGGCAGAACGTAAGCGCCTTGGGATCGTCGAATTAACTGCTACTGAAATCGACGAGCTACGCGCCGCTGACATTCTTGGTCACGGAAACGTTGAAACCGCTGAAGTCCTAAAACGTCCGAAACTTATTTGGCTTAATCTAATTTTGACGCTAACTGTTATGGCACTACTTGTTTTTGGTGGGACCTGGTTCATTCCCAAGATTAGCGCTGCAGTTATTTTTGAGATTGCTTTCTCACTCGCGCTACTTATCAATTACCGTCAGCTCTCCGACCAGCGTTCGATAATTGAAGAGCATGGTGCTAACGCTATTCATGTCATCATCATGGTGCTTGCTGCCGGTATTTTCATGGGCATCTTGAATGGTTCCAAAATGTCTGAAGCTATGGGCAGCGGGCTTGCTCACGTTGTGCCCTCATCAATGGGTTCCCATTGGGCTTTAGTCACAGCTCTAGTTTCTGCACCCGGAACATTCTTCCTCAGCAATGATGCGTTTTACCTTGGCGTGTTGCCAATTCTGTCCCAGACTGGCACCCAGTACGGCTTTACTCCTATAGATATTGGAGTAGCTTCAACGGTTGGGCAGGCATTCCATTTGCTAAGTCCGCTGGTTGGATTCATTTATTTGCTATTGCATCTTACCGGCGTGGATATGGGAACTTGGCAGCGCAAATCAGCTAAATGGGCTATCGGAACCTTCGTTATTTTCCTTATTTCCATCGCGATATTTGGCGGAGTTCGACTATAGCTAACCCGCATTTCAGCTATAGTTGATAAAGAATCTTCTTGTGAGGTGCATTAAACTATGACTAATTATCCAGAGAACTCATTTCCTTCTTTTGGTTCGTCGCAACCCTACGGATCAACTGAATCCGTACCGTCATATATTCCAGCTGACGAGTCAGAGACGTCAGTCCAAGGGGCCTACGCAGCTAGCCCGCCTGAAGTTTATATACAAGAGCAAGACCCTTATCTTCAGTATGCGAACGCATATCCGCAACAACCAGCTACTCCTCATACAGCTCCCACCTCGCAGCAAAACCCCTACATGCAGTATCAACAGCAAGCCTCTCCACAACCCCAAAACCAATACCTTCAGAGTCCTTACCCTGTTGTACAAATGAATCAACATTCAAAAGTAGCTGCAGGACTTCTTGGCATCTTTCTAGGATATTTTGGTATTCACAATTTCTATTTGGGGCGTACTACTAGGGGAATAACCCAGCTTTTACTCACGTTGCTTTCTTTTTTCATGCTTGCCCCCATCGTTGCAGTTTGGGCATTTATTGAAGGTATTCTTATTCTTACCGCAACTCCCGGATCTCAACCATGGGGAGTTGACGCTAATGGAGTTCCGCTATCCAATTAGTATCAATAGCTAACTCCACAATTGTGAACTAACTATATTTAGGGGTTTCTATGCCTACTCTTGACAAGATTTTATTTGTTACAGGAATTGTTTTAGCTATTTTTGCGGCGCTACTACATTGCTTTATTTTTTATCTAGAATCACTTGCTTGGACATCGCAACGAGCTAGAGCTGTTTTTGGCATGTCACTTGATGAAGCCAAGAGAACCACCGACCTTGCCTACAACCAGGGTTTCTACAATCTCTTTCTTGCTATCGAGGTTTTTGTAGGTGCGGCATTCCTCGTAGTTGGTTGTAAAGCAGTTGGCTTGACCTTAGTTTTTGCCGGTATCGCGTCGATGCTGGCGGCAGCTATCGTCTTAGCTCTCAAATTTGCCGACAAGCGGGGAGCTGCTTTTAAGCAAGGACTATTCCCACTGCTCGCCATTATTTTTTTGGCTATATCACTAGCTTTATAGTCGCTTTTTAACCCAGTGTGCAAGACCTGCATTAGGGCAGGTTTTGCACACTTTTTCTACTCTTACCCGGTGCAAGATCTGTTTTTATGCAGATTTTGCACCGGGTTTTCTGTGCTAGCATAAATCCCATGTTATTGATTCGTCACCTATCGCACACTGCGTACGCCTCTTGCGTTCGCTGTTGTTGTCGGTAGCGTTACGGAAGCTAAACGCTAACTTTTACTCGTTTAGCCAGGGACATCGAATCCCGTAGGTGATCATAAAATCACCATATTTCCTTTGGATTAGTTACAGCTGAGCTATCTTCTCAAGCTGCACTTTCCTGCCGTCTTAATCAAAACCTAGCGACGACGATCTCTTCGTCGCACTCCCCTGTCTGCACTTTTGGAGAATAACTATGTCTATGCCACCTACTAACACACCCGTAGATATTGATAGCGTCATTGCAGTCCATACCCGACGTCGCCCGCGTTGGATCATTCCAATCTTGATAACCGTAGTTTTAGCACTCATCACAACAGCACTTTTGGGGCTTGGTCAGCGAAAAAATCTTAATAACAGCAATGCTTCTTCTGACGTAACTTCTCCTACCGGAAATGCTCGCACTCTTGACGAAATCAAGAGCAGTGGCACCATCCGTATTGGAGTTTTCAGCGATAAGTCCCCCTTTGGATCTGTCAATTCTCAAGGAACTTACGTCGGATATGACATCACTTACGCCGAACGCATCGCCCAAGATCTTCACGTAAAACTAGAGCTGGTTCCTGTCGAAGCCGCTAGTCGCGTCGAATTTCTCACCAGCGGCAAAGTTGACGCCGTGCTAGCTAATTTCACGGTCACTCCCGAACGTGCTCGCAAAGTTGATTTCGCCAATCCGTATATGAAAGTTTCCTTGGGAATTGTAAGTCCTAACGAAAGCACCATTACCAATATTTCTCAACTACGGGGCAAGAAAATTATTGTAGTTAAGGGAACAACTGCCGAAACATACCTGACTCGCGAGCACTCCGATCTGGAGTTATTGAGTTTTGAACAGTACACCGAAGCAACTAATGCTCTGCTAGATGGCCGTGGCGCTGCATGGGTCACGGACAATACTGAAGCACTAGCTTTTTCATTGCAGAATAAGGAATTCTCTGTCGGAGTGACGACTTTAGGACCGCAAGACACTATTGCTGCAGCAGTAACCAAAGGCAATACTTCGCTACTTAATTGGCTTAATGAAGATCTCGTAGCGCTAGGAAATGAGAACTTCTTTCACAATAATTTTGAGAAAACTCTCAAACCTACCTATGGCGAATCTGCGCGAGCCGACGATCTAGTCGTCGAAGGTGGCAAGGTCTAAACCAATGAATTTCGACGTCATAGAACGCTATCTTCCGCTCTATGGTCAAGCGGCTCTGGTTACGGTGCAGATTTCTTTGCTCGGTATTTTGCTCGCTACCACTATAGGGCTGGGGTCTGCACTAATACGCTATGCCAGAATCCCAATAGCGTCACATTTCCTTACCGGATATGTAGAAATAGCACGCAATACTCCTTTGATTGTGCAGCTTTTCTTTATCTATTTTGGGTTACCAAAAGTAGGAATACTGCTTTCTGCTACGACCAGCGCCATCGCAGGATTAGGTTTCCTCGGCGGCGGTTATTTGGCAGAGGCTTTCCGCAGCGGCTTCGATGCGGTAGGGAAAATCCAGTGGGAATCTGCAGTCAGTTTAGGCATGAAACCTCTCCAGGTCATACGTAAGGTTATTCTTCCGCAGGCGTTGACTCGTTGTATTCCAGCTCTTGTAGCCACCGTCATTTTCTTAGTAAAAGAAACTAGCGTTGTTAGCGTTATTGCGCTTCCAGATCTAGTTTTTCGCGCTAAGGAACTGATCGGGCGCGAATATAACACTGCTGAAGCATTAGCTCTTTTGGTGTTCTTTTATCTTCTTATTTTGTTGCCGCTTTCTTTGACTGGTAGATGGTTAGAACGGAAGGCTCGCCATGCTGAATTCGGGATATGAAGTACTTTTTGAAGGCCGTAATTTTATCCGGCTATTACAAGGACTTTGGGTCAGTATCAGCATCGCACTTACCGCGATGGCACTTTCTACAATATTGGGAACTTTGCTTGGTATGGTAATGACCAGTAAGAAGAAAAGCGTTCGTTTTCTGACTCAGTTTTATCTAAACGTGGTACGAATTATGCCGCAGTTAGTAATGCTTTTTGTGGTGTATTTCAGTTTAGCTACGACCGCAGGGATAAATCTTAGTGCTCGAACTGCTGCCATTATTGTGTTCGTCATTTGGGGCACTGCCGATATGGGCGATCTGGTGCGAGGTGCGATTATTTCTATCCCATCGCATCAAATGAATAGTGCGCTGGCATTGGGTATGACGCGACAGCAAGCATTACGTACTGTCATTTTGCCGCAAACTCTTCGTCGGCTCCTGCCTTTAGCTATGAATCTGACAACTCGCATGATTATGACTACTTCGTTAGTGGTGCTGATTGGCGTAGTGGAGATTTTGAAAACTGGTCAGCAAATTATTGATGCAAATCGTTTCACGTACCCTAATGCTGCGTTGTGGATTTACGGCACGATTTTTGCATTATATTTCTTTGCTTGTTGGCCACTGTCGTTACTTTCTCGTCGTTTAGAACAGAAATGGAATAACTCATGACCTCATCTTCAATTGATCCGATACTAAAGATCCGCGATATCCATAAGGTTTACGACGGTGGCGTCGCTGCTCTTAACGGTGTTAGTTTTGACGTTGCCCGCGGAGAAGTCATAGCACTTGTTGGCCCTTCCGGTTGTGGAAAATCGACGCTGCTTCGGTGCTTTAACGGGTTAGAGACTACTCAAGAAGGCACTATTACTCTCGACGGAGAACTGCTGGGAACAGCAAGTTTTCCGTGGCATCAAGCCCGGCAAAAAATTGGGATGGTTTTCCAAAGTTATGAACTTTTTGGGCATTTAACTGTGATGGAAAATCTGTTGTTAGGGCCGTTGACTGTCCGTAAGGATAATCGTGCTATAGCTACGCGCCAAGCCGCTGAATTACTGCATCGAGTTGGGTTGCTCGATCGAGCTAGCGCTTTTCCGCGCCAACTTTCTGGTGGGCAAAAGCAACGTGTTGCTATTGTTCGGGCGTTAATGATGCAGCCGGAGGTGTTGCTGCTTGATGAGGTAACTGCTTCGTTGGATCCTGAAATGGTACGTGAAGTACTTGATGTAATTTCTGAGCTAGCACACGATGGTATGACGATGATTATTGTGACTCACGAAATGGGGTTTGCGCGTACTATTGCTGATCGGATTATTTTTATGGATCAGGGTCAGATCATTGAAAGTGGGATTCCTGGATCATTTTTCACCGATCCTCAAACTGAGCGAGCAAGACAATTCCTTGACGTCGTAGCTTCTCATCACAGGATTTCCACTTTTGCTTAATAAAACCTCATTAAACCAATTTTTGATCTGCCAGAATCTACTCATGGCTATTACTTGGGAACCGGGCAACAACTGGCAGAGTGGGCATAATCCTCACCAGATGGCATCTTAGTTATCTCTGGCGGCGAAGATGCTCTCGGCACATCTACGCCGAGGTTCCTCCTCGCGTCGAATACCAACTTACCGAGCTTGGGTAAAGTCTGAAACCAGTCCTCGACAGTCTTCTAGCATGGGGAATTACTTACCAGCAACGCAGAAAAGTCAACTAACATCTGATATCAGCTGGCTCACAAAATAACTAAAGTTAGAAGCAGTTCAACGACCAACGCTAGGGAAAGTGTTTGGCTTAGGTTGCGGATTGAGCCCAATCCATACCAATACAAGCTGTATCAGTCGATCAATACGATCTGGCGTAACGCTGCGAATTGTGGAAAGAATGGTTTGCGCTTCAACTAGTTCAGGTGCCGATAGCGGAGTCTCCGATACTAAAAGTTCTCCCAACTGCACTACCAACCGTCGGTATGCTTTATCCCAGTTACCGCCCCCATTTCCCCATAGCTCATTGTTTATTTTCCCAACAATACGGATTGCTTCTCCTTATACCGTATCTGCTGACCCTGATGCTGGAACTAAAGTATTCCATAGTGTTTGATATTGCTGCTGCCATGTTCCGGACGGAATAACTATCTGAGTCATGCCATCATGTCTGTGTATCGACGGCACTGGAGATACACCAAAGACGTGATATAGCCAGTTCAGTTGCGAACGATATTGTTCTGGAGTGTCTGACGGTTTCGAATCTTCTCCATTCCAATCGGTAACGTTCGCAGCACAGAACTCAAACTCTTCACCGAATAACCGCAAAGGCTCGTGGGCAGTTGTTTTAGGTATAGCGCCCGCAGCAAGTAGCTGTTCCACCATTGAAACGATGCTAGGTAGATCAGACCACGTAGCGCGCTTGAACAACAGACTAAGAGCATCCTTTGGGTTTTCTGAATCCCATCTTGGAGCGTCTATCGCATTAGGATCTGCCCCCGCCTGCAATAATATTTGCAACGAGTTACTTCGATGATACAACGCAGCGTACATCAACGGGGTCTCACCATTTTTGTTACGCGCATCCACCTCAGCACCTAATGACAAAAACAATGGTATTTGAGCTACGTTCTCACAAGCTCGTTCATGAAGTGGAGTATTCCCGTAGTAATCACCAGCGTTGATGTCCTCGCCACGCGCTACCGCCCACCTCACTACCTCATCGGAACACTCATTTAAATGCAGCAACTGTGGATTATTGAAAATCCGCAGATATGCTCCTACAGCACAGCGATCTAACACTGTGGTGATCTGCTCAAAAGATCCCGATTTCAACAACTCGACGATATTGCCAGGAAGCGTTTTTCGAAGCGCGTGCATGATTGATCATAACGCAGTTATTTATATGAATGACTTACGTAACCTAAATATTTTGTACACTAATCAATAATCTTCATGTCTTAGAAATGCCCTGAAATCGAGAGATCTCGTAGGAATAATCTCACCTCTCGCCAAGCACTTGGCTGCTAGCTGGCTCACGCTTTCCTTGACGTAATTCCTGAGAAACTCTTGCATTCACAGCTAGGTACAGTGTATATTTAGGTATATGAATGACTCCCTGTCGCAGTGGCCGCTACCTTGGGTTCGCGCAGCACTCGATCTGGCGATCTTGTCTAGCTTGAGTAATGAAGCTCTCCACGGTTACGCCATCGCGGAACGTTTAGAACAGATTGGTATGGGGCGCCTTAAAGGCGGCTCTCTTTATCCAGCTCTGTCGAAACTAGAAGATGCCGGTTTCATAAAAGCAGTTTGGTTACCGGGAGAATCTGGCCCCGGGCGTAAAGCCTATTCTTTGACCCCTGCTGGTGCTGTCGAAGTAGATCGCTTATCTGCTTCTTGGAATGGCCTAACTGCCAGCCTAAACACCCTCAATCAGAAGGGAATGCTGCATGACTGAGCTATCTAAACCTAGTAATTGGATGAAGGATTTTACCGAGCTTACTGGAGATCGAAAATCCGGCGAATGGATTTGTCGCCTACAGCTAAACCTAATTATGGCTGGTATGCCAGAGGCTGAAGCAATCAAAATCTTGCATGAGATACGCGAGGAAGTGTTACGTACCGGAAATACTCCCCAGCAAATCTTTGGTTCCGCCGATCAATACGCAGCTGACCAAATAGGCGAACTCAATATGTCTGGTGTTACTTTCATCAGACCACAGACAACTTGGCGCCAATCAATTCTTCTTGCACTTTGGGGGGCAGCTACATTTGCCATCAGTTTTGGTGTAATAGATTCCACGAAGTCGATGGTTCACGATTGGGGTCCTGGCGATCTCCTGAAACTGCTAAGTATCATGCTGGCGCTTATTTTCTTATCGAAAGTTAAGGATCGGTTATTGCTACGTCACAGCGAATTAATTGCAGATTTAGGAGCCAGCTTCGCCATACTGCCCTTCATTATTGCCTCACTAATGGCAGCAAGTTACCGTGCTGGAAGCTGGGGAACACATTACAACCTCTGGTGGTTTGCCATCGCTGCAATCTTCATAACAATTGCTTTGTTAGTAAGACGTATCTTTCCCGTCGATACACCAGCTATCGCCAAAGTAAGTAGTGACGATGAGTGGCTATCGCATGCCGAAGCTGCTTTACACCAGCGCGACGATCTGACTAGCAAGCAAATCCATGAACTACTAGATGAAGTTAAGGAATACGCCTTCGCCACCCAAACGAACTTATTTGAAGAGTTTGGCGACCCTCACGGATTTGCCTATAGCCTTGCGTCACGACCGAGTGTAGGTTTGCTACCTACTGCAATTTTAGGGACTATAAGCGTCATAATTATCGCCGCAATTATTATTTCTTCTGGGCTAAAATTCTGGTATGCAATCTTTCTTGGTCTAATGATATTAGGCGTAGTTTTGCTATGGGTTTCATATATCCTGAGCAAAGTTCGTCACTAGCTGAAACTGTAAAGATATGTCTAGATTATTTAAGCTCCTATATAGCTATTCCGTCTAAATAATCACTTGCAGCCTCACTACGGCAAGAGCAATACTGAGGAACATGTCTGATATTGCTGTACGTTTACTATCCGAGGAAACTGATTCTGCCGCGGTAGGTAACCTTTCGCGCTACGTCTGGATGTCACCATGTCACGAGACAGCAGAACAATCAACGCAACGAGCTCCTTGGCGAGCACTGTTGGGAGCAGAAACAGACGATGAGGGCGAGCGAAGACTCGTCGGTATCTGGGGCGCGTACGATCTTGCCTTTTCTTTGCCAGGACCGCTCGATACTGTCGTAGTAAAGCACATCGAGGGTGCGACGTGGTGCTCAGTTCACCCGGAGTTTCGTCGTCGGGGAATATTGACGGACATGATTACTGCCCACCTGCAGCGCTGCCACAAATTGGGTTCCTTTATAACTGTCCATAAGGCTTCCGAAGAATCAATCTATGGTCGTTTTGGCTACGCGATCAGCAATTTTTCCTACAGTATCCAGCTCGGTAAGGATCAAAATCTCGTCATACCTGATGCGGTGGCAGAATTAACAAAACAGACACGTGTGCGCAGTTTCAATATGGGCGTCGAGCTTGCAGAACGACTCACGACTTTAGAGACGGCCTGCGCCGCTACCCATCTCGGTGGTTTTGCCCACAATCTAGAGCATCAGCGTGCCGATCAGAGCCAGCTCCCCAACCCGTTACGCAAGTGGTATCCCGAAGAAATTCTTATTGCTACTCGCGACGGAGTCGATGTTGGCTTTGCACGAATCGAGCGAGAAAGTGACTGGAAGAACGGTAGCCCTACCGGGAAAATCTTCGTTAGTGAACTAGAAACGATCGACCAAGCAGCATTGGTTTCTTTAATCAAACACATTACGAGCTTCGACCTCTGTACGGAATTCACTTTCGTCCATCGTTATTTGGATGATCCGATCACCCAAATGATCCCAGCCGGCCCCCGTTCCTACGGTAGCCCTAAATCCGAAGACGGAGTCTGGCTGCGGATCGTCGATCTTCCCGTCGCAATGACCGAACGAGGCTATAACGCCCCCGTTGATGTCGCTATTGCTGTGACCGACAACCTATGCCCCTGGAACACCGGAACATGGCGACTCCATGCAGGTGATGATGGTGTCGCAACTTGTACCGCTACAACGAGCGCCCCAGATATTTCCTGTGATATCTCCCATCTCAACGCTTGCTATATGGGCGCACGGAGCTTCCTCGCACTTTCAGACTCAGGCATGATTACCGAACATACCTCCGGCGCTATTCGACGACTGTCGCGCGCCATGGGCTCTGATCTTCCGGTCTATGGTGGGTTTTTCTTCTGATTCTTAACGACCTAGCGCCAACTTATATTTAGCATGACTCCTGCTAATGTCAGCTTCATCTAGTTACGTTGCTTATGAGGAAGTCTGTCCATGCCGATCACTAAACTCGTCGAAATACCTGCAGATCCTAATGACGGGTTCTCCCTCATGGTTCATGGAGGCGCTGGCGGACGTCTGCATGAGTTTACCGAGGCAGAGCAGGCAGAATACGCTGCCGGGCTCAGCTACGCCTACGAGCAAGGCGCTACGGTTTTACGGGCTGGTGGATCAGCACTCGATGCTGTCGATGCTGCCGTAGTAGCTATGGAAAACTGTCCGCTTTTCAATGCTGGAACTGGGGCAACGCTCGCCGAAAATGGCAAAGTCGAGCATGACGCCTGTATCTGTACCGATGACGGGAACGCCGGAGCAGTGACACTATCTCGCCATGCACTCAACCCCATTAGAGTTGCCCGGGCGGTCATGGAAAATTCAAAACATGTGCTACTTGGCGATCCCAGCGATACGGTCGTAACCGAACTCTGCGATGTTCCGTTAGTTGATAACACCCAATTCATTACCGTTACGCGAGCCGAACAGCTAGCCAAAATCCAAGCTCAGTTATTGGCTGAGCCAAAGCACGGCACAGTAGGAGCTGTGGCTCGCGATAAATCTGGACATCTTGCTGCCGCCACCTCCACCGGCGGACATTCCAACAAAATGGTGGGACGAATCGGAGATACCCCTATCGTCGGTGCTGGTACATTCTGCCGCCCAACCTTAGCTATCTCCGGCACTGGCGACGGAGAAGGCTTCATCATGGGTTGCCTCTGCCATGATGTTTACGCCCGAATGGAATATGGCAAAGAATCACTACGAGATGCGGTAACACACGCTATCGAGACTGAATTAGACTCACGCTCCATGACAGGTGGCGTTATTGCCATCGACGCTAACGGCACCATGATTGCTGCGTTGAACTCCGCAATGATGTTCACTGTTTACCGAGCTTACGGCAAACTCGTCACTTGGGTCTAAGGAAAGTTTCAAGGTTGGTCTGCGAAAGCAGGATGATTTAGCTATCTAAATAAAGGATCTAGTCAGCTTTTAGGTGGAGCGGGCGACGAGAATCGAACTCGCCTCTACAGCTTGGGAAGCTGTCGTTCTACCAATGAACTACGCCCGCAGGAGATGCGTTACTCAGCATAGCGCTATCAGCTCCCCTCATCAACGGGCAACCCTCGCATCAGGGTTTTCCCCTAAAACTAAATGGTTTTCTGCTACAGCAGTATCAATTAAACTCCCTCAGCACTTAAAGTAATTCGTATGAGCAATGTTGAGCCAAGCGATGTCGGACCTATTGTTGGCGGAAACCTACGCGTCACTCAAGAAGACCGAAATCATGTTGCTGATCTCCTCCAAGCAGCCAAATACGATGGTCGCCTCACCGACGAAGAACTAGCTCATCGACTTTCACTTACTTTTCAAGCACACACTTTCGACGATCTAATCCCCCTCACCCGGGATCTAGTTGCTTTCAATCGACCACCACATCAACATGTTTTAGCAACTCCCAACGTCGCTCCAACACCACAGGTAGATACCACCAATCCCAATGCCAGCACCGACCGGATAACAACAATCCTTGGTAATACTGACCGGAACGGCAACTGGCGAATCCATGAAAAAAGCTCCTGCCTTGTAGTTATGGGTAACCAAGACCTCGATATGCGCAAGGCTATTTTTGAAGCAAAAACCTGCACTCTACACATTCAAGTAATTTTGGGAAATATCGATATCCGAGTCCCCGAAGGCGTTCAAGTCCTTAACCATATGAGCAACATGTTGGGAGACACCGAGATTCGAAATATCGATACCAGCAATATCACCGGTCCTACTCTCATCTTGAAGGGCTACAGCTTGCTAGGTTCAGTTAGCGTCAAAGGCCCAAAACCTGGCGTCATTAAGAAAACTATTTCTGCACTCTTTGGAAATGATTAAGCCTCACCTTTTATTTGTCCTGCATGATCTTCACTCCAACGACATATCAGCGCTAGGCTTCCTATCATGGGTAAGCACGCAGTATTAGGTATCGACATCGGCGGTTCCGGGATCAAAGGCGCCCCAGTAGCTCTAGCTACTGGAGATTTTTCCGCAGATCGCCTTCGGATCCCCACTCCCACAAAATCCTCTCCCAAAAATGTAGCGGCGGTAGTTAAAGAAATCGTCGAACATTTCGCATCCGATATCGACACCACTGTCCCTATCGGTATCACCGTCCCAGCCCCAGTAGTACGCGGAAAAGTGCCCCGTATCGCTAACCTCGATAAAGCTTGGGAAGGCCTCGACGTCAACACATTCTTCTCCGAGAAACTTGGTCGTCCCGTATTTCTTTATAACGACGCCGACGCGGCTGGCATCGCTGAAGTCCACTACGGTGCCGCCAAAGATATTGACGGTTTGATAATCGTCACAACGCTAGGAACCGGTATCGGCACTGCTCTAATCCATAACGGAATCCTCATCCCCAATAGTGAACTTGGGCATTTAGAGCTAGATGGTAAAGACGCCGAAACCGTTGCGGCTGCCTCAATTCGAGAAAAAGAAGAACTCAGCTACAAACAGTGGGCACCTCGCCTACAGCGCTACTACTCGTATTTAGAAGGTCTCTTCTACCCTGACCTTTTCGTTGTCGGCGGTGGCGTCAGCAAAAACTCTGACAAATACTTACCACTACTTGATCTTAAAACTCCTATCGTCCCAGCAACATTACAGAACCGTGCTGGCATCATTGGCGCTGCTCGTCTAGCAGCTGACTCACAAAAGTAGCTCAAAAACAGTTGGGGGTTACGTTCCTGAAAACAGGTAACGTAACCCCCAACTAAAAGCTGATATTTACATTGACTCGGGAGCAGCCATCCCCAACAATTCCAGACCGGTCTTCAGCACCTTGCCAGTAGCAGCATTAAGCGCCAACCGCGACGATTGCGTTTCACCTTCGGCACCGCGAATCGGACAGTTTTCGTAGAACGTCGAATATGCCACCGCAACCTCGTAGAGGTAGCCACACAACTTGTGAGGCTGCAAAGTTTCAGCGACCTCGTCAACTACTTCACCAAAACGCGATAACGCCATCGCCAAGACATCTTCTGCCGGATGCGTCACCATCGTAACTGCATCTGCTGGCACCTGAGCCAACTCCGGCTGCCGCAAAATACGCTGGGTTCGCGCATGAGCGTACTGTAGGTAAGGTCCCGTATTTCCAGTAGTTGCCGTCATCCGGGCAGCATCAAAAACATAATCCTTGATTATGGCATTAGAAAGATCTGCATACTTGATTGCTGCTAACGCAATCTCTGGTGCCGCATGCTGCTCTGCCTCATCAAGTAAAGCAGCCAGTCCAACCGCAGTTCCCTCACGAGTCTTAAACGGTTTACCGTCATTACCCAACACCATGCCGTAACCAACATGTTCGGCTACAACTGATTCTGGCAAATATCCTGCTTTGCGAGCAGCTCCAAAAATCTGCTGGAAATGCTGCGACTGGCGCGCATCGGTAACGTAAATCACCCGATCAGCTTTTAGCTCTTCGCAACGATACTTGATTGCGGCCATATCGGTCGTGTCGTATCCAAAACCACCATCACCCTTGCGGATAATGAGTGGCGCTTGGAATCCCTCCACGAAAACGCACAACGCACCATTGTCGATAACCGCGACACCGCGCTGCTCCAAATCTGCTGCGACCTGGGGCAATGCGTCATTGTAAGTACTCTCGCCAGCAACATCTGCGTCGGTAAGTTTTACATTTAGTCGGGCATATAGTTCGTTGAAGCCCGCCATCGAAACATCAATCAGAGACTGCCAAATCTTTAGTGTTTCTTCGTCGCCACCTTGCAACGCTACTACCCGCTTACGCGCCCGATCTGCAAAATCTACATCCGCATCAAAATGCTTTTTGGAACGCTTATAAAGCGCATCAGCTTGATCTAAAGTCAGCGTCGAAACATCTAGGTCTTCTTCAATAATCTGCGCTACCAACATACCGAACTGCGTACCCCAGTCACCTAAATGATTTTGGGGAATAACTGTGTGTCCTTTGGCAGTGAGCACTCGGTTAAAGCAATCTCCAATGATGGTGGTCCGCAGATGTCCCACGTGCATTTGCTTAGCAACGTTAGGCGCCGAATAGTCGATCACAACCCGCTGAGGTGTTGAAGTTAGGGAGATTCCACATGCCGGATCATTTAGAACCGCTGTCGCTGCTGCCGCTAAAACCTGTGGTTTCAGACGAATATTAATAAATCCCGGTCCAGCAATTTCTAGCGGCTCACACAGATCGTCGAGATTAGCATCCGCCACAATCTGTGCCGCTACCTCGCGAGGATTCTTTCCTTGTTGCTTCGCTAACCTCATTGCCACCGAGGATTGAAAATGCCCAAATTCTGGTTTGGTAGCACCACGTAGCTCAGGATCGGCTCCTGCTGCCTGCGCGAGACGGTCATTGATCTGCTGCGGAAGAGACGTCATAGCCCTATTCTTTCACTGTTTCTTCACACATCCCAGTCCATTTCTGCCACAGATTGCCAAGGATCGAAATATCGAGCTTTTTTAAGCTCTTTTTTGAATCTGTGGCAATCTGAGGCAGAGAACTCATAAGGTGTACCTATGACAACTTCTCCTACGCTCCAACTCAACGACAGTCACGCAATACCTCAGCTTGGTATGGGAGTATGGCAAGTCAACCCTGAAGATGTCATCTCATCACTAAAATATGGCCTAAACGTGGGATACCGCCACATCGATACTGCGGCTATCTACAAGAACGAAGAAGGCGTCGGACAAGCAATCCGCGAGTCCAAAATAAAGCGTGAAGACATCTTTTTAACCACTAAGCTTTGGAACGACCGCCATCAAGACGCAGTCGCAGCCTGTAAAGAGTCCCTATCCCGGCTCGGAACAGACTACGTTGATCTCTACCTGATCCATTGGCCATCGCCTATCAATGGATCGCGTTACCTTGAAGCCTGGGAAAGCCTTATCACCCTCCGCGACCAAGGTTTAGTGCGTTCTATCGGTGTCTCAAACTTCACTGTAGAAGACTTAACACGCTTAACTACGCATTCAGATGTTATTCCTGCTGTAAACCAAATCGAATTACACCCAACTTTTGCGCAAACCCAGTTGCGTGCCAAACATGCTGAACTAGGGATTCATACCCAAGCATGGAGTCCGCTAGGGCAAGCTAAAGAATTAGCGAACCCCACCATCATCGACATTGCGCAGCGACACAACATCACCCCTGCTCAGGTGATTCTCGCTTGGCATCTGTCGCACGAAATAATTGTGTTCCCCAAGTCGGTTACCCCCGCCCGCATTGAAGAAAACTTTGGGGCTCTCGAGGTCAAACTATCGACTGAAGATCTAGCTCTGATCGATACCCTTGATGAAGGTAACCGCATCGGCCCAGATCCTGCTTTAGCCGATTTTTAAGACTTACTTTTCGCCTAACGCCTTGGCGATCCCATCCTCGGGTTCGCCAAGGGTAGGTTCCCGATGAGTTCCCACATCCCACCAGGTTTTCCATACCGCACCCAGTTCGCGTACGACTCCCCGCTGCCATGTTTCGTTACCGTTTTTAACTGAACTATCTCCGACGCCGACCGCCGTCAAACCGACGCTACGGCACGTCGCTAATGCTCGATGTAAGTGATAGCTCTGAGTCACAACAATGGCATCGTGAGCATCAAATATTTTGACGGCTCTCACACACGAATCATAAGTATCGAAACCAGCAAAATCCGTCACAATATGTTCAGCAGGTACGCCATGGGTAACCAGCCAGTTCTTCATGGCAGTAGGTTCGTCATAGCCTTTACTGCCATTGTCGCCACTAACTAAAATTGCGCGAACTTTTCCTGCTTGGTAAAGCTGCTGTGCTACAGCGAGCCTGCCTGCAAGAAAATCTGACGGATTACCGTCGGCTTTCACGGAGGCACCTAGTACTAATGCAACCCGCTGTTCGGACACAGTTTCTACCGAGTATTCATGTGGTCGCGCTACTGTCCAAGCCCAAATCGTCGGAGCTAAAGCTAGCAGCATCAAAACTACAAATACCACTGCTATCGGTAGCCAAAGGCGGCGAGGTTTCCGTCCCCCGCCACCTTGACGCTGTCTCCGGTTCGCCATTTAGATACGGTTCTTGCGGTAGTAGTTAATGAGGTTTTGCGTCGAAGAATCTTGCTTAGCTAATGCAGCATCATCGGAACTGATCGCTGAAGCAATCTCTAATGCAAGTTTCTTACCTAATTCGACGCCCCACTGATCGAAACTATCGACACCCCATACCACCCCTTGTACGAAGGTGATGTGTTCGTAGAGTGCAATAAGTTGTCCCATAACCGCTGGGGAGAGCACTGAAGCCATGATCGATGTCGTAGGACGATTTCCGGTAAATACGCGCGCTGGAACGATTTCTTCTTTAGTTCCTTCGGCACGAACTTCGTCGGCAGTTTTTCCAAAAGCTAACGCAGCTGTCTGAGCAAAGAAGTTGGCAAGGAAAAGCTCATGTACGTCTTGTTCGCCATCTTTTACAGGGTGAGCCGGGTTCACTACGGCGATAAAATCTGCCGGAATCAATCGAGTGCCTTGGTGGATTAGCTGGTAGAAAGCGTGCTGTCCATTAGTGCCTGGCTCTCCCCAGAAGATTTCGCCCGTATCGCAAGTAACTTGGCTGCCATCCCAACGTACAGATTTTCCATTGGATTCCATTGTTAGCTGCTGCAGATAGGCGGGGAATCGGTGCAAATACTGGGTGTACGGAAGCACCGCATGGGTGTGGGCGCCACAGAAGTTTACGTAATAAATATTGAGAAGACCCATTAATACTGGAACATTTTTCTGCCATGGCATTGTTTGGAAATGTTCATCCATGGCATGGAATCCGGCAAGGAACTCTGCAAAACGTTCTGACCCGATCGCGATTGCCAAAACTGTTCCGATAGCTGAATCAACTGAGTAGCGTCCGCCTACCCAATCCCAGAATCCGAAAGCATTAGCTGGATTAATTCCAAAAGCAGCTACTTTGTCTAGGGCTGTTGAGACTGCGACAAAATGCTTGGAGATGGCTTCTTTCCCAGAGGCACTTTCAGCAGTAGTACCTGCTGCTATTGCCCCAGATTTTGCTAGCTGAGTTAGCAGCCAGTCGCGCGCCATCCGAGCATTGGTGAGAGTTTCTAGCGTTGTAAATGTTTTTGATGCGACGATGAAAAGGGTGGTCTCGGGGTCAAGTCCGCGAGTTTTTTCAGCCATATCGGTGGGATCGATATTGGATACGAATCGACATTCCAGCCCTGGTTTTACGTAGGGTTGGAGCGCTTCATAGACCATTACTGGCCCTAAATCAGAACCTCCGATACCGATGTTGACAATAGTTTTGATGCTCTTCCCGGTGCTACCTTTCCACTCTCCTGAGCGGACCTTATCGGCGAAGGCATATACGGCATCGAGAGTCGCATGGACGTCAGTGACAACATCTTTTTTGTCGACAACAAGTTTCTTGTCGCGCGGTAGTCGTAGTGCAGTGTGTAGAACTGCCCGATCTTCGGTGACGTTGATCCGCTCACCACTGAACATGGCGTCGCGACGTGTCGCTAGACCTACTTCGTCAGCAAGTTCAGTAAGAGCTGTAATTATTTCGTCGGTAATAAGGTTTTTGGAAAGATCGACGAAAAGATCTGCGGCGGGCAACGTCATCCGAGCTGCTCGCTTTGGATCTTGCGCAAACCATCCGCGTAGATCAACGGTGGTGTCATCATGCAGCGTTTGGAGGCGCTGCCATGCGGTAGTGGTGGTGGCATCGACGGGCTTCATGGTTCCAGCCTAGTCGGAAAGTCTTACTACCCATCGTGCAAAACCTGTATAAAGACAGATTTTGCACGCTATTTTCCTGTCCACTGCGTGCAGAACGTGAGCCTATGCAGATTTTGCACACGCCCGTATAAAGGCAAAACAAAAGCTCCCACCAAGACGATGGGAGCTGGGGATGACGATCAGCCCTAAGACTGAGTCAACGTGAAATCAGAGGATAACCTGGCTGCGGTAAACCTGGGTACCTTGCCCGCGCACGATGACGGTGTTGTCCGCGAGAACACGAACCTTCGCATTGGAGCGATGGCGGCGATCGAGGATCTTGGGAAGCATTTTAGACGTAGTCCTTACTGAGTTGTTTTGCAGATTTTCACTGCTATTGCCCTTGCAACAACAAGATTAGCATGAAAAAGCTCCCATATCCAACCATATTTCTTGCAATATTCACCTCATGAGGTATATCAAGCTGTTACCAATGGCGTTATATCGCTCCCTTACTGACATTCCACCAAATAATTTAAGTATTCAAAAGCAGTGGTCAAAAATCTTGCTAACCCGACCATGCCAGTACAGTAACCATATGAAAGACACTATGTGGCAGACGGTAGTAGCAGCGCTGCTAGTTGCCGGCTTCGTCGCGATTCCTATTAATTCTCAGGCTACTACCCCCGCAGAAATGGCTTCCATAGCTTTACCAAAAGCACAAAATAAAACCAGTATTTCTCTTATTGTCACCACTGAAGCAGGCGGATTCATTAACGCCCAAGGAACTCTTAGCGACAATGCTGGGAGACCTATCCCTAACGCCACGTTAGTTCTTACTTTCGACGGCGTAGAAGTTGCTCACCCAGTTACGCAAGCAGACGGCAGCTGGAACCAACCACTCGGCTCCGATGGCCAGAATCCCCGTGGCGCCAATCGTTTTCGCATTAGCTATGGTGGTGACGCAAAACATGCTCCAATCGCAGTATCGGGGAGTCTCCAAGGCGGTCTAGCAGTTGCCGATAATCCTTCTCCAACTCCCACTATTCAAAATAGTAAAATTGAAGCAAACCTCACCACACCTGACGTAATTGCTGGTGATGTCATCGTCATCCAAGGTCACCTTAAAACTGAGGTTCCTCTTGCTGGGCAATTAGTTAATGTCGCTCTAGATGGCGATAAAACTCCTGTGGGTAATGCCCTCAGCGGTCCCGACGGTAGCTTCAGTATCAGTATCGGGGCCCCCGTAGCTACCGAACCTCGCTCATTAGCTATCCATGTTACTTTTGCTGGAGTTGACGGTATTACCGGAACCGATACGGTACTTTCTGCTTCTCTGAAACCAGCACCTCCTAAACCGAGTACTACCCCTACTCAAACAGCTACACCTACCGCATCTCCCAGCCAAACCCCCACTCCAACTCCAACTATCGCTGCCATAGCTAGTTCTACTCAAACTTCAGTACCCAGCGGAAAGCTACCTAGCATTCCGATTCCTTACGTGGTTGCTCTTATTGCAACTCTGGCTGGGGCAGTTGGTGTAGCAGCAACAGCATTTTTTGCCAGAGGAGACCGTTAGACTCTTCTTATAGCAATTAGCATTCGCAATCTTCTAGGGAGAGTTTTATATGTCTAACCCGGCTACAGATACGCCGTCGACACCAGCAAAGCCAAAACTCCCTTGGATTCTTGTTGCTATTTTGAGCGTGCTTGTTTTGGCATTGACGATGATGCTTGGGCTACGAACTAATGAAATCACCAAGCTACGCGCTGAGCGAGATACTTGGCAGCAAGCAGCTGGAAAAGGGGGTTCAGAACCTGCTGCTACAGAAACCAAAAAACCTAGTACCCGTATTTCTCCGGCTCCAACTACTGGCGAACGCGCCGAAGCAATGAAAAAACTAGCGCGACGTGACCCAAATGATCCGCTAGCTCGTGGGAAAGTTGATGCTCCAATAGTGATGATTGAGTGGGCTGACTACCGCTGCCCCTTCTGCGCCAAACATGCCTTAGAGACGGCCAACAGCTTCCAGCCATATCTTGATGCTGGATCGTTGCGCATTGAGTTCCGGGATCTAGTACTTTTTGGCGACGAGTCAACCCTCGCAGCAAAAGCAGCCAGAGCAGCCGGAAAACAGGGTAAATATCACGAATATGCGGCCGCTATCTGGCAGATTCATACTGGCAAAGGACATCCCACTTTCGACGATTCACAGGTACGAGCTACTGCCGAAAAAGCTGGCGTTCCCGATATGACGCTGTTCTTAAGCGATCTCAATGATCCTGCAATCGCCGCAGCCGTCGCCTCAGATACTGCGCAAGCTCAAGAACTAGGTATCAATGCCACTCCTTTCTTCTTAGTCGATACCACTCCGGTATCAGGGGCCTTACCTATCGAGTCATTTACGCAGCTTCTCGATGATCTAGGTGCGAAAAAGAAGTAGCTACACCTTCAGCTGAGATGAAAGGAGTGATGATGTCGCAGATACGTAAGCTAGCTGGCATCGTAGCTATTTCTTTTATTCTCACGGCTACTGTTGCTACCCCAAGCTGGTCTTCGCCAACTCTAGGCCCTCCACAACCAAGTGCTACCAAGCCAGTCTCAACAGTTTCTACTTCCACAACTAATACTGTCGGCCCATATGTACCTAAGGCTCCAGCGCTACCGCCTGCAACACCATTTGCGTTACCTCCGCAGATCGACGATGCCGGCGATATGACTCTCGAACTCAAAGCAGCTTGGGCTAAAGCTGACGCTGCCGCTAAAGCAGCTGGCGTCGAGCTAACGCTCACTACTTCTTACCGCACCCGAGAATGGCAAGAACAAGCCTTTGCTGAAGCCACCATTACATATGGCAGCGCTGAAGCAGCCCGCCAATGGGTTGCCTTGCCGTGGGAAACCGCACATGTACGGGGACTAGCGATCGACGTCGGGCCTTCAAAAGAATCGATGGCATGGCTGGAAGCTAATCAAACTGAGTTTGGGCTATGTCGTCGTTATCTCAATGAAGAATGGCATTTTGAGGTATTAAGAGCTGAATGGAATGGTATTTGTCCCGCTATGCTCCCTACCGCAGCCAGCTATATGCGATAAACTAACTCGTGCTTGGCAGGCGTATTTCATGCTAAGCACAGGTTAATTTCCGTACTTTCGACTGCCCAATCCAGTCCCTCGGCCACCACGTTATGTGATGGCGATACCGAGTTTGCTGCAGCGTTCCCCTCTCGATTGGAGATCGTGTGACCGCAATACCTATGCCTCAATCCGCCGAGCGAGAAGACCCCTCAGCATGGCGTGCTCTCTGGGCACTCATGATCGGCTTTTTTATTCTGATGATTGACGGCACTGTAGTGTCTGTCGCAATCCCGGCCATCATGAAATCTTTCGATGCTGGCGTTGCCGATATTGTGTGGGTTTCTTCATCATATTTGCTAACTACTGCTGTTCCTCTAATGATTATGGGACGTCTCGGTGACCGCTTTGGACCGCGTCGCATCTATCTAATCGGACTAATTATCTTTACGGTAGCGTCGCTAGGCTGTGGATTAGCTCCTAGCATAATCACCCTTATTGCCGCACGAGCTGCACAAGGTTTTGGGGCTTCCATGATGTCGCCACAAACTATGGCAGTAACTACCCGACTCTTCCCACCATCACGACGCGGCGCCCCAATGGGACTGTGGGGAGCTACCGCTGGCGTCGCTAGCTTGCTAGGGCCAATTCTTGGTGGAATCTTGACCGATACGGTGAACTGGCGTTGGATTTTCTTCATCAATGTTCCTATCGGAATCATCGCTCTCATCCTTGCGCTACGTTGGGTGCCCCGCCTAGAAACTCATGCCCATCAATGGGATTGGCCAGGAGTCGCCCTTAATGCTGCTGGTCTTTTCTGTCTAGTTTTTGCTCTACAAGAGGGACAATCCCACAATTGGGCGCCATGGATTTGGCTACTAGTAGGGTCCGGTATCGCGATATTGGGTGCTTTTGTGTTGTGGCAAAAACTGAATCGTGGCGAACCGCTCATGCCACTATCACTATTCACTTCCTCACATAACTTCTCCGTCGCTACTGTCGGATCATTTGTGATGGGATTAGTGAGCGTAGCCATAACCTTCCCGGTCATGTTGTTCCTACAGACTGCTCGCGGACTAACTCCTACTCAAGCTGCATTGCTAGGTATTCCGTCAGCTCTGATCTCTATGATTGGGGCGCCTCTAGTAGGTAAATGGATAAACATCCATGACAATAAGCCAGTAATCCTTTTAGGATTTGCTGTTTTCGGCATCTCACTTGTGATGCAGTTCTTCCTTATTATCATTCCCGGAACTTCTGTTCTTTGGTTCCTTTTAGCTAACTTCCTAGTCGGAACAGCTGGCTGTTTCTTGTGGGGTCCACTGGCTAATTCAGCTTCTCGCACGCTCGACGTACGTATGGCTGGCGCTGGCTCAGGTGTTTACAATGCGACTCGCCAACTAGGAGCTGTTCTTGGTTCTGCCGCTATCGCCGCCATGATGGAATGGCAACTTGTACATCGTCTTCCTACCGGCGGACGATCTCCAATTGGAGAGGGCGCTACCCGTACTAGTGGAACTCGCTTACCCGAATTCCTGCAAGGACCTTTCTCGCAAGCTATGGCTCATTCATTATGGCTGCCATTAGCTGGCATCTTGCTTGGTTTCATTGCTGCGATGATGCTACGACACCGAGATCAGGTCTTGTAAGGATTAAATATTGATCACTGCAAAACCTGCATCACAACAGATTTTGCACGCGTTTTACATACGTATTACGCACATAACTTACACCTATGCAGATTTTGCACACGCCTCACCGTAGCGTCAACAAAAACAAAAGGTTGAATAACTAAATTTGGGGTGGGTTCCTCTCATATCGAGAAGGAACCCACCCCAATTAGTATTAAAAATCTTAGAAATGCGCTTCGGGTAACTCCATGGCAGCTATCTGGTCAGCTGTGTCATAAGCACGACGTGCACCCCATAGCCCAATTACGGCTAATACTAAAGCCATCGCCCACCAGACCCAGCTTGCTTTGCTAACTAATCCGGCAATAGCACCGACTAGCCACACTCCTAACGTGCCACCCAAATATCCTTTGCTGGTGTTGGTTAGTGACCGTAGCGTCGAAATATTGTTGCGACCCCAATACATAAGACCCGCCAGCACTCCGATGACCCCCACCACGGTTATTCCCATTGCAATGTGTCTAGGCGCCCATGCCCAGGACGTAGCAAGCACGCCGTTGATTAGGCCTGCCCCACCAAGAATCTGCCCATAGGATCGGGCAGCCTTAGTTAAGACATCTTTATAGAGATCAGCGTCAAGTATGCCTTTGGCTGTGCTCGTGGTCTCGTTCATAGTCCCTATCCTAGACAAACCCGCCCATTGTTATGGCGATTAGTCGTAATTTTATACGCGGTGAGTCCTTACTTTGCTAATAAAAGCAGAGTAACCTCAGATCATGTTGACTGTTCATGCTGCCTCACTTTCTGCAACTGCACCACTTGATGGTCTTGTTGTTGGCGAACTAACCGAACCCGAACTACCGCTGGGCTGGGTGCGCGTCAAAGTTGTGATGTCTTCTTTGAACCATCATGATCTGTGGTCACTACGTGGTGTCGGTTTACCAGAATCTCGTCTTCCGATGATTCTAGGATGTGACGGGGCTGGCAAACTCGACGATGGATCTGAAGTTATTATCCATAGCGTCATCGCTACTCCTGACTGGGCAGGAGACGAGACTCTAGACCCAAAGCGTTCTCTCCTATCTGAAGTTCACGCTGGGACTTTCGCTGAATATGTTCATGTCCCGGCACGCAATGTCGTAGCAAAACCTGCTGCAATGAGCTGGGAAAACGCAGCGGTGCTATCCACGTCATGGCTAACTGCTTATCGAATGCTTTTCACTCAAGCCAACGTTAAACCCGGCGATACGGTTTTAGTGCAGGGAGCTAGTGGCGGGGTTGCGACAGCAGCTATCCAGTTAGGTGCTGCCGCCGGGTTGCGCATGTGGGTGACAAGTCGAGATGAGGCCAAACTTTCTTACGCCCTTAAGCTGGGCGCTGATGCCGTATTTGAGACTGGCGCTAAGCTCCCCCGCCGCGTCGATGCCGTGCTAGAAACTGTAGGGGCAGCAACTTGGAAGCACTCTATTAAGTCCCTCCAATCTGGCGGCACGCTCGTAATAGCTGGAGCTACAACTGGCGATGATATTCGCCCCGAACTCACCGATATTTTCTTCCGACAGCTTCGTATTCTTGGCTCGACGATGGGGACTCGCGACGAGCTACAAAGCCTGATCTCTTTTGTGACAGATCACGCAATTCAACCAGCAATTTCTGAAGTTATGCCGCTCAATCAAGCCCGAAAAGGCTTCGAAATAATGCTGACTGGAAAGCAGCACGGAAAAATCGTGTTTACACACTGATCAGCTATCGCGGCTAAAACTAGCTTCAGTCAAGAACTGCGACATCGACCTTGCCTTTGAACCAAGAAGGAACTTCAGTTTCGACCAGAGGAACAATGCCTGCTTTTGAGACCTTAATTATGCGACGAACATGTTTACGCTGAATTGCGATTTCTTTGTCATTTTCAGGCTCTAGATCAAAACTCAACGCATATCCCAAGGCGAAACGACGTAACCCCCGCGGCAACGATTCGTCTTCAGCTAGCTCCACCAGATCGTCATAAAGTGACAAATCTTCTGAATCAGCAATCAGCTCGGCAGCCATCCGTAAAAATGATGCTGCCTGTCGCCTGGACCAGTCTTTTTCCTGAAATAGCAGTGCTGCAGCGCTGGCCCACGAAATATTTTCTGCCAACGCTACCGCATTTAAGAGCGACGCTGTTGCTGCATCATCGCCAGTTTCCTTATTCTCTTTCCGCAATATTTTCTGCGCCCACTCTGAATCGTCATCGCCAAGAGCAAGTAGCGCCGCCATCTGCTGGGCTTCATCACCAGCAATACATTCTTGGATCAGTTCCTCGTAGCGAGAATCTTCAACATGCCGTAGCGCCGCTAACGCCACATGGACATAAGGCGGATCTGCCACTAGTTCATGGTCTTGCGCAAAATCTGCCCAATTTTTTGATAGCTCTGACACATTATTTGTCGCTACATCAGCGATAGCAACTAGTTCTTGAGCATGGAGCTCCGGGTCACCGTAGTTAAGTAAAACAACAGTTGCCGCAACCGCTAATGCTGGATTTTCGGAATCATGGGCAAGGGTAACAAGCCGGTCCGGATCGTCATAGGTTTGATCATTGTGGCACTCAAGTACATAGAAAAGATCATCGCTCATGTACTAAGACTAAACAGAGTCTAAGAAAACGTCAGGTTTTCCTCATATCAATATCCTAAGATGTGTTTGCCAGGTCATGATTGTTTAGTAATAAAGAAATACTAAGAGATGGGGGATGATGAATTGTGCCGCGATTCGGTCTGCGCTACCTGGCATAGCTAGTGCGGCAATTATTTCTATCAGCCCATTACTTATAACTGCCTCTGCCCAATCAATGAATTCTCCGCAAGCATCAGCTTCAGCCGTACCTCTTACTGTCAATGTTCCTGGCGTAAACCGTGGTGGTTCATTAGATCCGACTACGATCGTCACGGCTTCTCCAGCTCCAGCACCTCGCGTATCTGACAGACTTGGTTGGCCAACTGATGTTCGTAGCATGACGTCGGCTTATGGCCCTCGACTTGACCCGATAACTTTCAAACCAGCTTTCCATACTGGTTCTGACTTTGCTACAGCTTGCGGTTCTCCCATATATGCCGCCGCCGATGGTGTTGTCACCTCACAAGGTGCTGCTGGAGATTACGGCTACCGCATTGTAGTTAAGCATGAACAAAGTGAAGCTAAAGAACTACTCACCACGTACTCTCACCTCAGCGCTATCAAAGTTACAGATGGGCAGAAGGTGAAAAAGGGCGATGTAATTGCCGATATGGGAACTACTGGATACTCCACCGGATGCCATCTTCATTTTGAAGTAATTCTTGATGGATGGTTCACGAATCCTTGGACTTGGCTCACTGGCGAAACAACCAATGATCCTAAAGTAAAAGTAGGATCTGTCATGCCGGTAGCGTCGATAACTACTCCTTCAGCTAGTCCAACTACTGGATCTCCTAGCGCCCATACTAAAACTTCGACCCCTACAGTTGTAGAACCAATTCCAGCTGTCACTTCGATTCCGATACTAATCGAACCTACCCCTTCACCCACCCCAACTCCAGAGAATATTTCTGCTTCCGAGACTCTTTCTCCATCTCCTGAAGCGACTCCGGTTGAATCTTTACCAACTCCAACACCTACATCCTGTGTGCCGCGACCTACCGTTAGTGCGACCCCGGACCCTACCCCAACACCTACTCCATCGAGTAAAACACCATCTACAACCCCTAGCCCAACACCTATTTATTGCCCTAGCTAGCAATGATTTATTACAGTTTCTCTCTGCTTAATTTGGGTGCTAGAATTGGTCGAGTTAACTGATTTTGCTAGCAAAGCGCGAGTGGCGGAACGGCAGACGCGCACGGTTCAGGTCCGTGTGCCCGCAAGGGCGTGGAGGTTCAAATCCTCTTTCGCGCACAGATAAAGTCCCGGGACATTAATTGTCTCGGGACTTTTTTATACCAAACTCTGCCTCAGATTGCCGAAGATCAATAAAGCTGGCTAATTTCGGTGTTTTTAGCGATCTTTGGCAATCTGAGGCAGATATCTCTATGCAACCCGCATCTATGGAACTGCCATAACTTCACACCACCGACTAAGATAGAAGATGATTCCCTAATAGGACGATGATGAGAGGAGGCAGCTATGGGTGCATTCGACAAGATCGAGAAGCGCATCGAAGGTGCCGTTTCCAGCGTGTTTGCGCGTGCGTTCAAGGGAGAGGTACAACCAGTTGAGATAGCTGCTCGTCTCCAACGAGAACTTGATTCTGAAGCTAAAATCCTGGCACGCGATAAGCGTCTTGTCCCCAATGAGTTTGTTGTAGGTCTGTCCAATCATGACTATGAAAGACTCACTCCATACTCAAAAACCCTTAATTCTGAGATCATTCCTGAGTTACGAGAACACGCTAACGACAATGGCTACGTATTCAACGGTCCTATTACTATTCGCTATGTTCGAGAAAAGTCACTTCCCACAGGACGTTTCACTGTGACCTCTGAAGCTGTCGCAGCCCACGATGACCCGCGCGAAAATGAACAAGATCAGATACGAAAAGCTGGACTTGTTCTTGAAGTAAATGGGGTTCGACATCCACTTGTAGCTCCTGGTTTAGTAATCGGTAGAGGTACTGAAGCAGATCTTCGGATCAATGATCCTGGTATTTCCCGTCGCCATGCTCAAATTTCAGTTATCGGCCAAGGCAGCGGCAAGACCATCGAAATTGTTGATCTCGGATCAACAAACGGCATTATCGTAGATGGGATCAAAGTGGATCATGCCACGTTGAAATCTGGTAGTCGTATCGAAATTGGTACTACACGACTACTCGTTCACTCCCCTATGGCTGAGTGAACCATGGGTGATCTTGTCATCATTGGAGTTAAGATCGGTTTTCTTATCCTGCTATGGCTTTTTGTTCTAATCGTGGCGCGAGTAATACGAACTGATCTTTCCAATAAACCTTCTGATGCTGATAGCGAAAGTGCGCCGAAAAAACAAAAACGCGCTAGCCAAGTTAATGCGATTCCTCGCGCACTAGCAATTATCGAAGGACGACAAGCTGGCCTTGAAGTAGGCCTGACTCACCCCATAGATATCGGTCGCAATCCCACATCCACTTTAGTTCTTGATGATGACTACGTCTCAACCCGGCATGCTACTTTGCAATCTGATGGGGATGGTGGTTTTTATGTTGAGGATTTTGGTTCTACGAATGGTACTTTCATCAACGAACATCGCATCACCGCTCCAACCTCTTTCGGGTTGCAAGACACTCTTCGTATTGGGCAAACAGTAATGAAGTTGGTGTCCTAATATGTTGCATCTTTCATACGTAACTCATTCTGAAATTGGTTTGGTTCGCAAGAATAATCAAGATTCTGCCTATGCTTCGTCTACCATGCTTCTTGTTGCTGACGGTATGGGTGGTGCAGCAGCAGGTGATCTTGCGTCTGCAGTGGCTGTTGCTGATCTCAAAAAAGCCGATATCGCATGGGATTCCAACACCGATATGCTCGACGCTCTTGAGATAGCGGTTGCGCAAGCTAATCACCATATCGCTGATCTTGTTAGCGAGAACCCAGATCTTGAAGGTATGGGAACAACTGTTTGCGGTGGTCTTTTTGATGGCGACCGTATCGGGATCGCACATATTGGTGATTCGCGAAGTTATCTGTTGCGAGATGGGGAGATTTCTCGTCTCACTAAAGACCATACATGGGTACAGTCGCTTGTTGATGAAGGTCGGATCTCTGCCGAGGATGCCCCCCATCATCCACATCGTTCACTATTACTGAAAGTTCTTAACGGCCAGCCAGCAAATACTCCTGATCTTTTCCATGTGCGCTTGCAAGATGGTGATCGTATTATGTTCTGCTCTGATGGGCTATGCGGACTGGTCGACGATGATGTAATTTTCGCTGGAATGGAAATAACAGATCCAGATCAGTCGCTTAAATATCTTGTTGCTGCCGCGCATGAAGAGGGCGGCTCTGACAACATCACTATCGTGCTAGCTGATGTCACTAAAAACGCCCCCAGCAGTATTCCTGATTCTTTAGTTTTAGGAGCTGCCGAGAATGTAACTATCCCCACTCTCAATAATGCAACCATAACTAATCCTCTTGCTGCTACAGCTGCCGCGATCACTCCGCTTGCTGCCGCTAAACAGCTCAAAGAAGAGTCTGATTCAGCTCCTAAGAAAGCTCGAAAAAAGCATCGTTGGCTAGCACGGTTTATTCTGTTGCTGCTATTAGCTATCGGTAGCGTGGCAGCGTTAATCGGCGGTGGATACTATTACGCCAATTCTCGCTACTATCTGGGTGATTCCCAAGATCGCGTCACAATTTATCGAGGAATCCCCGGCAAGATCGGCTCCTGGCAGCTGTCTTCTCCACTATCAACTACCGATGTTGTTACTTCTGATCTCCCTAAAGGTTATGCCACTCGAGTAATCGGTAATGATTTCACTAGCGGTTCGGCAGAGTCTCTCCAGCAGACGGTAACTGAGTTGAAATCTGCTGCTCAAGCTTGCTTACATCAGCGCCAAGAACGATCCAGAGCCACCGTTGCTCCTAGTCCTACACCGACGAGCGCACCCCCTACGATTACGGTAACTGCTCCTCCATCAGAGAGTGCTACCTCATCACCGGCGCCAGATCCAACAGCAACACCAACTCCCACTCCAACACCTAGCCCCAACCCCATTGAGGGCTGCTAGTCATGTCCTCCAGCGATACTGTGTATAGCTACCGGAAGCGTCGCAACGTCGAGCTATTTTTAGTGATTGTTGCCCAGCTTATTTCGTTAGCTGGTTTCTTGGTGACTTATTGGAATATCCAAGAGCCTTTCCCACAGTTTTGGTCATTATTAGCTGGAGCATGGCTGACGTTGGGCGTCGTCGCTCATCTGGCAGTACGATTTTTACTACCCTACGCCGACCCAGTGCTGCTTCCTTGTGCATTACTACTTAATGGCCTTGGGCTAGTCACTATCAATCGGCTTGACCTTGCATCTCGCGAAGGATACAACCATGCCGCTCAGCAGCAACTCATGTGGACTGTCTTATCACTGATCGCATTCATTGTTGTTTTAGCTTTGGTTCGTGATCACCGTCCGTTGGGACGCTTCCCCTATCTTCTTTTCATCTTGGGACTTGTTCTTTTATTGCTACCGCTAGTGCCTGGGGTAGGGCAAGAAAAATTTGGGGCTCGGATCTGGATTCATTTTGGTCCGCTCTCATTCCAGCCTGCTGAAATAGCTAAAATTGTGTTGGCGTTAGCTTTCGCTGGATATCTTGTTGAAAAGCGTGACGTTCTCAGCCTTTCTGGCCGACATCTTTTTGGTATTGATTTTCCTCGCGCCCGGGATTTAGGGCCGATCCTGATCATGTGGGTTGTTGCTGTCAGCGTTCTAGTTTTTGAGACAGATCTAGGCACATCGCTACTTTTCTTCGGCCTGTTCGTTTCAATGCTCTATATCGCAACCGAGCGTCCCAGTTGGCCAATTCTGGGATCCGTGCTTTTCGTTGCGGCAGCCCTTTTTGCTTGGCGTACCTTCGGGCACGTTCAGCGTCGCGTCGATGCATGGCTGTACCCTTTCGAGGACTACGACCACAATCTACAAATAATTCAGGCTCAGTTTGGGATTGATTGGGGCGGTATCTCTGGAACTGGCCTAGGTTTAGGTTCTGCATGGCGGGTCCCACTGGCTAAATCTGACATGATCTTCACCTCTCTTGGTGAAGAATTAGGTTTGGTAGGTATGTTTGCAGTCCTGATGATCTACAGCATTATCATCGCTCGCGGACTGCGAACTGCTCTTATCTCGCGAGAACCTTTCGGAAAGTTACTTGTTTCTGGTCTTTCTTTTGCTTTCGCATTGCAGGTTTTCGCCATTATAGGTGGGGTTACCCGGTTAATTCCGCTTACTGGACTCACCACTCCTTTCATGTCCCAAGGTGGTACTTCACTGGTAGCTAACTGGGTTCTCATTGCACTTCTGCTAATCGTCAGCCACTATGCTCGTCGTCCTGTTACGGTGCAGCAAGCATTAGTTACAACACCAGAAGATAATCAACAAACACAGTTAGTTCCGACCGTACCTAGTACCGCTTCTCTGCCATCATTTTCGGAGCAAAACCACCAGACGCAGGTGATATCACGATGAACCGTCCGATCCGTCGTGTCGCTTTAGTTATTGCGATAATGTTTGCTCTGCTACTTGGGAACCTAACTTTAACTACCGTCGTGCGGCATCAGCAGCTACATTCCAGCCCTTACAACGGACGAGTTCACGACGCAGAGTTTACGCAGAATCGTGGCCCGATTCTGGCTGGCACTCTTGCTATTGCCAAAAGTAAAGCCAGTAACGACCGTTTCGAATATCAGCGCTCCTATCCGCAAGGCTCTGTCTACGCATCTGTCACTGGCTATTTTGCTTACAACTATGGGGCTACTGCGCTAGAGCGAAGTTATTCTTCTCAGCTAGCTGGTACTTCCGACAGCCAGTGGATGCAGCGTTTGATAGATCAAATGTCTGGGAAAGAACCCAAGGGCGCTAGCGTCGAAACCACTATAGTTCCTAAAATCCAAGAAGCAGCCGTGAATGCGATGGGAAAGAATAAGGGAGCTATAGTCGCGCTAGATCCACAAACTGGCGCAATTTTAGCTCTGCTAACTACTCCCACTTTCGACCCGAACCAGCTAGCCACTCATGATTTTGCTGCCGCTAGTGAAGCTGCTACGAATCTTGAAAAGGATCCTAATGTTCCGCTCACAAATCGGGCAGTGCGCGAGATTTACCCACCTGGCTCTACTTTCAAATTAGTGACGGTAGCAGCCGCCCTAGAAGCTGGTAAAAAGCCTGAAACTTTGGTGGCTACTCCTAGCGAACTCACTCTTCCGCAAACAACAAATACGCTAGGTAATCAAGATTCTCGCTGCGGCAACACTCAACAAAGTATTGACCGAGCACTACAGCTTTCCTGTAATACTACTTTCGCTAATTTAGGACTTGAGCTAGGGGAAAGTAAGTTAGCTGAGCAAGCTAGCAAATTTGGTTTTGGGCAAAGTTTTTTGCCAGAACTTAGCGGAGTTTCATCTCAGTTCCCTAGCAATATGAGCAATGCTCAAGTCATGATGTCTGCTATCGGACAATACGATGTCAACTCAACTCCACTGCAAATGGCAATGATAGCTGGAGCTATTGCTAACAACGGTACGCTAATGAAACCTTATCTAGTTAAGTCTGTAAAAGGCCCGAATCTAGAGACTATTGAAGAAACTGAACCTAGTAAGTTAAGTCAAGCAATGAGTGCCGACAATGCCAAATTGCTACAACAGATGATGAGAAATGTAGTTACTAAAGGTTCTGGCACGCTAGCCCAAGTTCCAGGCGTAGCTACTGGTGGAAAAACTGGTACTGCCGAACATGGTGATTCCAAAAACCCTTATGGCTGGTATGTTGCTTACGGCCCTAGCCAAAATCCTCGGATTGCCGTAGCAGTTTTTGTGGAAGAAAGTGTCGGGTATACCTCTGATGCGCAGCTTCATGCTGGCTATTCCATTGCTTCACCTATCGCACAAAAAGTATTGGCGGCCAGCCTTGGCTAATACTCAATTTCATTTCGATATTCTTCCTGACCCGGAAACTCTAGATTTACAGCTTTCCAAAAGGAGCACGCAACTATGACTGATGACCCAATTATTCTTAGTGATCGCTACGAGCTTGGTGACATCATCGGACGTGGTGGCATGGCTGAAGTCCGCCGAGCCCATGACCGTCGCCTTAAGCGTGATGTTGCAATCAAACTATTGCGTACTGATCTTGCTGGAGATCCACTCTTCCAAGCTCGCTTCCGCCGCGAAGCACATTCTGCAGCTGGATTAAACCATCCCACTATTGTTTCGGTCTACGACACTGGCGTACGTCATGACCCCGTTAGCGGATCTGAAATTCCTTATATTGTGATGGAATTGGTAGAAGGCAGCACGCTCCGAGATATTCTTCGCGACGGTCGTAAAATCCTGCCTGAACGTGCGCTGGAACTTACTGCCGGTGTTCTTGATGCCCTTAGTTATAGCCACAAGTCTGGCATTATCCACCGCGATATCAAACCAGCTAACGTTATGCTGACCAAAACTGGACAAGTCAAAGTCATGGATTTTGGTATTGCCCGAGCCGTTGCTGATACTTCAGCGACGATGACACAAACTGCAGCTGTTATCGGTACTGCCCAATATCTTTCTCCTGAACAAGCTCGTGGTGAAACTGTTGATGCTCGCTCTGATATTTATTCAGCAGGTTGTCTCCTATATGAATTGCTCACTCATCGACCACCTTTCCAAGGTGATTCTCCAGTTTCTGTTGCTTACCAACATGTTCGAGAAACACCTATTGCGCCCTCGAAAATTGCTGACGATTCATCGATCACTCCAGCAATGGATGCGATCGTTCTAACGTCGTTAACCAAAGATCCTGCTGACCGCTATCAAAATGCTCAAGCCATGAAGGACGATATCCAGCGGGTACTTTCTGGGCACGAAGTTACCGCTAGCATTCCCACTGTTTTCACGAGTGAAGCTACCCAAGTTTTACCACCGGTATCTCCTGCAGCAGCTACTAACACAGCTGTAATCCCAGCTGCTAAGGTAGAAAGTACCACCGTAGCAACAACTACTCAGATACCGCCAGCAATACCCCCAAAAAAGAGCACTAATCCTTTTGTAGCTGCACTTGTGACATTCTTGTCCTTAATACTTCTGGGCGGATTAGTATGGGGCGGTTGGGCTTTGATGAAGTCTCGTCAAGCACCAGTAGCTGAGCAAGTAGCAGTACCGATGGTTCTAAATCTGACTGAAGCTCAAGCAAAGACTTTTCTAGATCAGGCAGGTCTTACGGTAGTCGTAAAAACAGTGACTGGTCCTGCTGATACAAAAGGACTCGTTCTCATTCAAGATCCAACATCACGTACAAATGTTGCTAAAGGTTCCCCAGTCACAATCACTATCAATTCCGGTCCAGAAACAGTCACTATTCCATCAGGTATGGTCGGTAATACTGCTGAATCTGCCACCAAAACTCTGACCGACTTAGGGTTCAAAGTTCAGCAACAACCTGCCACAACTGAGCCCGCAACAGCAGTGGCTAATTCTGTCGTATCTCTTAGCCCTGGAGAAGGTTCTCCCGTGGTGAAGGGAAGTACTATAATTCTTTCAGTAGCAACCGGGAAAGCAACTGTCCCAAATGTTCGCGGTATGACTTGGGAAGAAGCGCAAGCCGAATTAGCTAAGGCTGGATTCGTAGATATTCATAAAGTTGAGAATCCTGGCTCATTACCTAACGAAATAGTTACAGATCAATCTCCTGGATATGGTGTTTCAGTTTCTAAGACCACAACTATTACTATCACAGTAGGTAATAAAGCGACCCCTTCAGCTACTGCTAGCAGCACTCCTACTCCTTCAGCAGCTACATCTGCTGCACCAGTAACTCCCACACCAACTAAGTCATGACTCGGCGCTCGCTTACTGGCAGAATAGCTACTTTCGCAATCTGTATTATTGCAGGTGGAATGCTTGCTGCTAGTTCGCTGGCTTCTCGAGGCTTTGATTTACGCCCAGATCGTCACGCTAACTTGGTAACGCTAGTAACTGACGCAAAAAAGAACCATGACGCGCTGGAGACGCGCGTAATTAAACTCCAAGACGATATTGATTCTTTCACTCAGCAACAAGCCACTACTGTTTCCTTCGTCGAATCTGATAACCAGCTTGCTATCGCAGCAGCAGCTGTTCCAGTTACCGGCAGCGCTGTCGAAGTCACTTTGAGTGATGCTCCCATCGACGCCATCGCTAAAGGTATCGATGAAGATCTATTAGTGGTTCATCAGCAAGATATTCAAGCCGTACTTAATGCGTTGTGGTCTGGTGGCGCAGAAGCTGCCACTATCCAAGGCAAGCGCGTAGGTCCAACAACTGGTATTAAGTGCGTAGGTAATACCGTAATTCTTGACGGTGTACCTTACGCTCCCCCTTACAACATCGTAGGAATTGGCGATCAAGATCGGCTATTAGAGTCCTTGGATTCTTCCAACTATCTCAAGGCTTATCGCAAAGTTGTCGATACTCACGGTCTGGGCTGGAACGTAAAAACTATAGATTCTGTCGCTATGCCAGCATGGAATCCTCCTGCTACATTGAGCTGGGCTACTCCCAAATAACCTATCCCAGTTATCTACATCGACTTTTGTGAACTAGGCTTGGATACTGACACGACTAAGGAGGCACCATGCCGGAGAGCAGCGTCCGCAAGGAAGCCGCAGCCAAGAAGCAGCGCAAGCAACACGATGATCTCGTCACGACTCGTGAGGAGAAGAAAAAGGTTGCTTCGCCTCAGAAGCGACGCTGGGTGCCACCAGTCATGATTACGATGTTTCTCATTGGTCTGCTCTGGCTCGTGGTTTACTACGTTGCGGGGCAATACGTTCCGATTATGAAAAACCTAAACCAGTGGAATATGGCTATTGGTATGGGCTTTATGGCAGTCAGTTTTGGACTAGCCACTATGTGGGAATAAATAAGTTTTAGCAACTAAAAAGCTGTGGTGCCCCGAATCAATTATGGTCGCGGCACCATAGCTTTTTAACAGTTTATGCTTGCGGTTTTAGCAACGGGAAAAGAATAGTTTCTCGGATACCTGCGTCAGTGAAGAGCATAATCAGACGATCAACACCCATCCCTAGCCCACCCATCGGTGGCGCACCGAATTCGAGTGCTGCGAGGAAATCTTCATCCAGCTGCATTGCTTCTGGGTCGCCCTTTGCTGCTGCTAACGACTGAGCAGTAAGAACTTCTCGCTGAATTACTGGATCGATAAGTTCAGTAAAGCCAGTTCCTCGTTCCACACCACCGATAATCAGATCCCATGCCTCAACTAGCCCTGGCACACTACGATGATTACGCGCCAAGGGCTGTGCAATAGCTGGGTAGTCGTAGACGAAAGTGGGCTGCAGTAAGGTTGGTTCAACAATCTCACCGAATAGCTCCATCACCATCTTCTCTGCCCCAAAAGCTGGGTTGTATTCGATATTGCGCTCATCAGCGATCTGCTGTAGCCGTGCTAATGGAGTTTCTAGCGTGATCTCTTCACCAAGTGCCTCTGATAATCCCGGATAGACCGGTAACCAGCGCCACTCACCATCAAGATCAATAACACCAGCTGCGGTCTCAATCTGATGTTTGCCAACTGCGTCGGCAGCATTCATGATGACTTGCTTCATCACGTCAGCAATTGTGTGCTGATCCCCCCAAGACATATATGCCTCAAGCATGGTGAACTCTGCTGAATGCGACGAATCAATACCCTCATTACGGAAAATACGACCCATCTCAAAGACTCGATCTAAGCCACCGACCATGGCACGCTTTAGGTAAAGCTCCAACGCAATTCGTAGCGTCATATCTTGATCGAAAGCATTAAGGTGCGTGTTGAAAGGACGAGCTGCTGCGCCGCCATGGATTGACTGCAAGATAGGGGTTTCTACCTCAAGGAACCCATCTTGATGAAGAGTTTCTCGGATGGAACGAGTGACGCGAGAACGCAACCGCACCATATCGCGAGCTTCTTCTCGCGCGACCAGATCAGCGTAGCGCTGACGTACTCGGGTTTCTTCAGATAGTTCTTTGTGTAGCGTCGGCAATGGGCGCAATGCCTTCGAGGCCATCTCCCAACGCGTCACCATTACCGATAGTTCACCGCGCTTGGAACGGACTGGACGCCCTTCGACGAAGACGTGATCTCCTAAATCTACGTCAGATTTCCAGCTAGCTAGTGCCTCGTCGCCAATTTCAGCAAGCGATAGCATCAGCTGGATACGTTCGCCATTCTCGTCTTCGGTAAATCCGTCCTGCAGGGTAGCAAAACATAGTTTTCCTGTGTTCCGGATAAAAATGACGCGACCGCCTACACCGACTACGTCAGACGTTTGGCCGCCAGGTTCGGTGATTTTATCTTCGAACTCTGTCCGGAATGCGCGGAGCGTATGCGTGCGCGGAACGGAGATGACATAAGCCTCACGACCTGAGTCGATGATGCGGGCGCGTTTCTCACGACGAATCCGCAACTGCTCAGGGAGGTCGTCAACAGCAACAGGAGTGTTTTGATCGGTCACTCCATCATCCTACCGGGGCAAGACCCGGCTCGCCTCTTTTAATTACTTACGAGCTATTAACTCAATTTTCTTGCCGCGTGATGTAAATACCTGATGATCGACTTCTAAAAGTTACTGCCGATAGGTCAGGGATAACTAAATCACCATCTAGTCGGTGGGCTGGGTGGGTTGAGGTTACGGCAAGAGTGGCACAACCAGCAGCTCTGGCTGCTGCTAAACCATTGGGAGAGTTTTCGATAACCAGACAGCGCCGAGGATCTGCCCCTAGCCACGCGGCGGCCGTCAAGAAAATTTCTGGATCTGGTTTTGCTCGATCTACGTCGTCGGCGGTAATAAAAATGGGGGGAACTCTTAGTCCGGCAGCTGCTAATCGTCGCGTCGCTACTGCTCTAGTGCTAGAGGTAGCGATAGCTTGTAGATCTTGCGGGATCGCAGTCAGCGCGTCGACAGCTCCGGGCATTGCTACTGTTTCGTCACTGTCTTGTCGTTCTAGTTCATCAATACGAGCACGAGCCTCTTTAGCGCGAGAAGCTGTTAGTCGGTGCACAATTTCTTTGGAAGAACATCCGATGAGGTCGGAGATATCGTCTTTTTTGACGTCGAACTCTGCTGCCCACTGTTCCCAAGCCTTGACGACGGCAGCCCGCGAATCAACAAGAGTTGAGTCGACGCCAAATATGACGACGTCGAAAGCACGGTCTAGAGGCATGTCGCTTACCTTAGCTGGCGACTTCTTTCGTCGATACAGTGGCTCCCCTTCCTAACTTCTGCCTCTACCCCCGTGCAAAATCTTCAGATAAGCAGGTTTTGCACCAAAGGACGTCGTCTTATGCGTGCAAAGCCTGTATAAGAACAGATATTGCACGACGAGCGACGTAAGTCCCCACTAACTTGTGAGTGAGTGCTCACTCATTTATAGTGATGGTATGTCCCCCCGAGCCAAACCTCTTCCTCCCAACGAACGTCGCGCCGCAATTCTTGCTGCAGCACGACCACTGGTAGCCCAACATGGACACCAGGTCACCACAGCTCAAATAGCTGAAGCCGCCGGGATCGCCGAAGGAACTCTCTTTCGAGTTTTCAGCTCTAAAACTGAAATAGTCACCGCAACAATCCAAGAAACTTTAAACCCCGATCCCCTAGTTGCCACTATTGCAACCATTACCGGAGATCTCCCTACCTGCACCCGGTCAATCATGACAGAGCTATGTATCAGATTCGCTGAAGCAGCTGCTATGTTCGACGCGCTACGATCTATGCCGCCTAGCAGCGATGAGCCAAGTACTTCCTGTCCCAGACCTCCACATGATCACGAGATGGCACGACGAAACCATGCCCTCGTAATCGATGCCGTCGCGCAACAGCTACGCCCATTTGCCGACCAACTTCGTACTAGCCCCGAAAGAGTCGCTGGCATCATGCTCGGATACGCAGCTATCGCTACTCGCGGAATTGGACCCGATAGCGAACTAGAAAATATCGACGACATCGTCACCTTCCTCCTTTACGGCACTATGAAAGACGCCCAGTGATAGCACTTCTTAAAAAGTATTTACGCCCTAGTTGGCTGCTCCTATTAGGAGTAATTGCCCTCCAAATTATTGCCACCCTTACTTCTCTAGAACTCCCCGGCCGCAACGCCCGCATTATTGATGAAGGGGTTGCTAAAGGCGATACTGCCACCATCTGGCTACTAGGCTGGCAAATGCTGGGACTCTCCACCGTGCAGATAGTTGCGCAAGTAGCTGCAGCACTTCTCGGTGCCCGAACTGCGATGCGGTTAGGTCGAGATCTTCGCAGCGCTATCTTCGATAAAGTTCTGAGCTTCTCCAGCCGCGAAGTTAATCGCTTTGGTGCCCCTAGCCTGCTTACTCGCACCACCAATGATGTCCAGCAAGTGCAGCAGCTTGTTTTGATGAGCTGCATCATGCTGATCTCTGCTCCCATCATGATGATAGGTGGTGTAATTCAGGCACTACGCGAAGATGCAGGACTGTCGTGGCTCATCGTAGTAGCTGTCATTGTGCTTGCTGCCCTTGTAGGAATTGTCGTCGGTTCGGTCGGGCCACTCTTTGCCAAGATGCAACGCCAAATCGATAGCCTCAACCGCGTAGCAAGAGAACAAATCACCGGCATTCGTATTATTCGTGCATTTGTTCGCGAAGACCACGAAAAACACAGATTCGACGTCGCTAACACCAATATCACCACTACGACCACTCAGGTTGGTCGCTGGATGAGCTTTTTGTTCCCCATCGTCATGCTCGTTATGAATATATCGACTATTGGAGTGCTCTGGTTTGGTGCTCATCGCATCGACCAAGGACATATGCAGGTTGGCCAGTTAACAGCTTTCATGACCTATCTTATGCAGATTCTGATGAGCGTCATGATGACCACCATGATGGTTATTATCGTGCCCCGAGCTATCGTCTGTGCCCGTCGTATTCGGGAAGTTCTCGACACTGACAGCACCGTAGTTTGGGAAGATAATGGTCGCCAGGATTTAGGAGACCACGGACACGTCGAACTTTGTAACGTCGAGTTCACCTATCCTGGTGCTCAATCTCCGGTATTACATGATATTTCTTTCGAAGTACTACCTGGTCGCACTACCGCGATCATCGGCTCCACCGGATCAGGTAAAACCACGCTCACTAACTTGATCCCCCGCCTCTACGACGCTACCGCCGGACAAGTAATTATCGACGGCATTAATGTTCGAGATGCTGACCCAGATGCCTTGTGGTCACATATTGGGTTCGTGCCACAGAAGCCTTACCTTTTCAGTGGAACTGTCGCATCAAACCTACGCCACGGCAAACCTGACGCTAGCGATGGAGAGCTATGGCATGCACTAGAAGTTGCCCAAGCTGCCGACTTTGTACGCGAAATGCCCGAACAGCTCCAAGCACCCATCGCCCAGGGAGGCACCAACGTCTCTGGCGGCCAGCGACAGCGGCTTGCAATTGCCCGCGCGCTCGTCAAAGATCCTGACATTTATGTTTTCGATGATTCTTTCTCGGCACTTGATGTCGCTACCGATGCCCGACTTCGTATGGCGCTAGCTGCTGAAACTAAACAATCAGCTGTTCTGATTGTTGCTCAAAGAGTCAGTTCCATCATGGATGCTGACCAGATCCTAGTTCTAGACGATGGTCGGATCGTAGGACAAGGAACTCATAAAGAACTTTTAGCTACGAACGAAACCTACCGCGAAATCGTTCACTCCCAGTTGACGATGCAGGAGGAGGCAGCATGAGCCTTCATCAAGAAGTCGCTGTTTCTCGCGACGATAAAATCACTACTGTTAGAGAACGCCAAGCAGGTAGTGGCGCCAGGAATGGTGGACCGATGGGCGCTGGACGCGTCGTAGAAAAACCAGCAAACTTTACTGCTGGCTTGAAGCGACTCTTCTCTCATCTACGCCCCGAGCGAGTAACTATTCTGTTAGCAATAGTGCTAGCAGCTATCGGAGTCACCCTTAACGTCATCGGCCCTAAAGTTATTGGCCGAGCCACTGATGTGATCTTCTCTGGAGTAGTAGGAAAAAATCTTCCCGCTGGGGTTGCTAAAGAGATTCTAATTGCCAAATTACGCGCTGAAGGCAAGGGAACTCTGGCCGACATGCTCGCCAGAATGGATGTTGTTCCTGGAGCCGGTATTGATTTCACTCGTCTTGCCCACATTCTACTGTGGGGTGTTGCTATCTATTTGGTTGCTGCGCTTTTTATTCTCATTCAAGGACAGCTTCTCAATGGTGCTATCCAACGATCTATGTACCGGATGCGTAAAGAAGTATCGGCAAAGTTGGATCGGCTACCGTTATCATATTTCGATCAGCAACCTCGTGGAGAATTACTATCTCGAGTAACCAATGACATCGATAATGTTTCTTCATCACTACAGCAAACCTTGACACAGCTACTAACTAGTTTACTTACTGTCATAGGTGTTTTAGTAATGATGTTGCAGACTTCTAAGTTATTAACAGGCATTGCCCTAATTTCTATTCCAGTTTCAATCGTTCTGGTTGTGATTATTGGTAAGCAATCCCAGAAGCGATTTGCTGCCATGTGGAAAGCAACCGGAGATCTCAATTCGCATATTGAAGAGTCTTATTCTGGGCATTCGCTAGTGAAGGTTTTTGGGAGACAGAAGGAAAGCATCGCCACCTTCAAAGCCCGCAATGACGAACTCTTCCAGCATTCCTTTGGGGCACAGTTCCTCTCCAGCTTGATCATGCCCATCATGTTTTTTGTAGGAAACCTGAGCTTTGTTTTCATTGCATTAGTAGGTGGGCTACGTCTTGCTCACGGCCAAATGAGTTTGGGAGATGTACAAGCATTTATCCAGTACAACCGAATGTTTACCCAACCGCTCACCCAGGTGGCATCTATGTCTAATGTGTTGCAATCTGGCGTAGCATCTGCCGAACGTGTCTTTGCAGTTCTTGACGCTAACGAACAGTCACCTGAAGCTACCGGAGACTTGGAAACTATTCATGGTCAGGTTGTTTTTGATCACGTCGATTTCTCTTACACTGACGAGCCGCTCATCACTGACCTATCTCTTAACGTAGAGCCGGGACAGACCGTAGCTATCGTCGGATCTACTGGTGCTGGAAAAACCACTTTGGTTAATTTATTGATGCGTTTCTACGAGATTCAAGATGGCGCTATTACTCTCGACGGCACTGATATTCAAACGGTTCCCCGTAGTGAGTTACGGTCTCGGATCGGCATGGTGCTACAGGATACTTGGCTATTTAGTGGAACTATCCGCGACAACATCGCCTACGGTCGTCCAGACGCTACCGAAGACGAAATCTTCGCAGCTGCCCGCGCCACTTACGTCGATCGTTTCGTACACTCGCTACCGGAGGGATACGACACAATCATAGACGAGGAAGCCTCCAATATCTCTGCCGGCGAAAAGCAGCTCATCACTATTGCTAGAGCTTTCTTGAAAGATCCAGCGCTCCTGATTCTCGACGAGGCAACGTCTTCTGTTGATACTCGTACTGAGGTTCTGGTACAAAAAGCGATGAATGCGCTCCAGACTGAGCGCACCAGCTTTGTGATTGCCCATCGCCTTTCGACGATCCGGGACGCGGACGTCATTATAGTGATGGAAAGTGGGCACATCGTCGAACAAGGTTCCCATGATGACCTCCTTGCCGCTAAGGGTGCTTACTATCAGCTGTACCAGTCTCAGTTCAGTTCGGCTGCATAACCACACTAATTCCTAAGGTGCGGGGACGTCTTCTGCACGCCCCCGTACCTTTGTCCTAACCCATATGAGAAGCTGAAGTGTGACCACCCGTAAGGCTTTTGAGCGAGTTCTTGATGACATCAGTACTCGTATCGCTAATGGAACTCTCTCGGCAGGATCTGCTTTGCCAGCAGAACGTGATTTTGCAACTCAGCTAGGAGTTAGTCGTTCGGCAGTTAGAGAAGCGATCCGAACCCTAGAAGCACAGGGGGTTATCGAAGCAAATGTGGGAGCAGGACATGATTCTGGTACGCGGTTAGTACCCGGCGATGCAACTGCGTTAGCTCGAATTCTGAGCCTCCATGTGGCTTTAGGTACATTCGATATTGATGATGTACAAGAAACTCGTATTACGTTAGAAACATCAAATGTTAAATTAGCTTGTATTCATGCCACCCCGGAAGATCACCAGCGGCTACAAACACTGCTACAACAGATGAATAAAGCACCCGATATGGCTCGATTTAATGAATTAGATACTCAATTTCATATTGAAATAGCAACATTGGGACATAATCAGCTAGCAACCGATCTGACCTTAGCTGTGCGCGCCTCCCTGGAACGCCCAATCCATGATGCTTCACTACAGCTTCCCGACTGGGATAGCTTCCGAGATACTCTCGTCTCCCAGCACGAAGAGATTGCTAAAGCAATTATTTCTCGCAACTCTTCACACGCAATATCTCTTATTGAACATCATATTGTTACCTCTTATACAATTTTATCACAAAGGTAAGGCTAACCTTACCCCAAAAGGGTATTTATTACGTTTTAGCATCATTTTCAGTAACTGATTTGCTATTTGTTACATGGTCAGACCATTCTTTTATCATCACAATGGTCTGACCTTTAAACAATGGAGTTTTCATGTCCACATTTACTCCGTCATTAGCTCCGCTTGGCAGCCTCTGGCTGTCAGCATTAATCGCGCTTTTGCCGCTCTTAACAATGTTCATCACTCTAGGAGCTCTCCGATGGAAAGCTCACTGGGCTGGACTTTCAGCTCTCGCAGTCGCCCTAATCGTCGCAGTCATCGCATTCAAGATGCCCGTCGATATGGCGCTCTTAACTGCCACTCAAGGTGCCGCATTCGGCATTTTCCCAATCACCTGGATCGTACTAACCGCCGTCTGGCTCTACGAAATAACCGTCATCTCAGGACGATTCGAAGACCTACGAGGAACCTTCAACCTCATCTCCGATGATCCCAGAATCTTGGCGATCCTGATCTCCTTCTGCTTCGGTGGTCTCCTCGAAGCCCTCGCTGGATTCGGCGCCCCCGTAGCTATCACTGGCGTCATGCTGATGGCAGTAGGTTTCCCGCCACTACGCGCAGCCTCTACTGTCCTCATCGCTAACACCGCCCCCGTAGCTTTCGGCGCTATCGCTATCCCGATCATTACCGCCGGCAACCTAACCAAAATTGATTACCACTCCATCGGTGCTTACGTCGGACACCAAACCCCACTCTTGGCATGGTTCGTTCCGCTGCTGCTTATCCTTGTAGCTGACGGAGTTAAAGGCATCAAAGAAACTTGGCATATCGCTGCTGCTATCGGATTAAGTTTCGCAGTAACCCAATGGATTTCCGCTACTTGGATTTCGGTAGAACTCACCGACGTCATCGCCTCATTAGTAGGTCTAGCCGTCGGCGTACTCGTCATTCGTATTGCTCCCCCTAAAGGCACCGCAGCCGCCAAAAAGCGGCTAGCATCCCTGCGTGATACCGAAGCTAGCCAAGGCTATGTATCCACCAATGCCACCAGCAATACTGAAGTACGCCACCCAAACCCAGCCCAAATCGCGATGGCGCTATTCCCATACATTTTGGTTATCGCCATCTTCTCCCTAGCCAAATTAGTTCCCACTATCAGCAAATGGCTCGCCAGCACCGACATTAAATTCGGTTGGCCGGGACTAAACGGACGTCTCATCACCTCTACTGGCAAAGTATCCAGCTCCACAATGTACAACTTCACTTGGCTTTCTGGACCTGGCACGCTGCTCCTAATCACCGGATTCATCGTTGCCGCTGTCTACAAAGTAAGCCCTGCTGAAGTCGTCCGCTGCTTCCTAGCGATGGTCAAGAAACTCCGCTGGACATTCCTAACTATTGGATCAGTTCTGGCGCTGGCATATGTTATGAACTTCTCTGGACAAACCATCGCCATCGGAACCTGGATCGCCGGAACCGGAGCCGCATTCGCGTTCCTCTCCCCGATCCTAGGTTGGATTGGCACTGCCGTCACCGGATCTGACACCTCCGCCAACGCCCTATTCGCAACCCTGCAGCAAACTGCTGGCCAAAAAGCCGGCATTGACCCGACCCTACTGGTAGCTGCCAATACCTCTGGCGGTGTCGTCGGAAAAATGATTAGCCCACAAAACCTAGCTATCGCTGCAACCGCCGTCGGCCTAGTCGGGAAAGAATCCGACATCCTACGTCGCGCCATGTGGTGGAGCATCGGACTACTAATCGCCCTCTGCTTACTAATCGGTTTGCAATCTACCCCCATCCTCAGCTGGATGCTTCCAAAGTGAAAGGAGGGACACTAAATGTCAACAAACCCAACCGTGGCGCTTTTTGCCACCTGTGTTAACGACACCATGTTCCCAGAAACGCCCAAAGCGGTCGTTACCGTTCTCGAGCGACTAGGGTGCAAAGTGGAATTCCCGCCAGCGCAAACCTGCTGCGGACAGATGTTCACCAACACCGGCTACTTCGACCAAGCTCTTGGGTCAGTACGAACCTACGTGGAAGCATTCGAAAAATACGATTACATCGTAGGGCCGTCTGGATCCTGCGTCGGATCAGTACGCCACCAGCACCCCATGCTGGCAAAACGTACCGGCGACGCTGGTCTCATGCGCGCTGTCGATGAAGTCGCGGCAAAATCCTATGACTTCACCGAATTCATTATCGACGTACTTGGGGTAACCGATGTTGGGGCATATTTTCCCCACAAAGTGACCTACCATCCGACCTGCCATTCAGTGCGCGTCGCCAAAGTAGGAGACCGCCCCTACCAACTACTTCAAGCAGTACGCGGACTAACCCTGGTAGATCTGCCAGAATCTGACCAATGTTGTGGCTTTGGTGGTACTTTCTCCATGAAAAACTCCGACGTTTCCGTCGCTATGGCCAGCGACAAAGCCCGCAACGTCGTCTCCACTAGCGCCGAATATCTAGTAGCTGGCGATAATGCCTGCCTACTCAATATCGGGGGAGTTTTAGCACGCCAAAAGTCCCCCATTAAACCCATCCATCTAGCGGAAATTCTCGCCCACAGTGAAGGCGGTGCAGCAGCATGAGCACTCGACTCACTCCGGCTCCCCCACCCGGGCAGCTAATTGATTCACCGCGGTTCCCCGTAGCCGCTCGCATCGAGCTAGGAAACTCCCAACAACGCGCCAACCTAACTCACGCCACCCACACTATCCGCGATAAGCGGGCGCGAGTCGTCAGCGAAGTAGCCGACTGGGAAGACCTTCGCAAAGCTGGCGAAACCATCAAAAATGAATCCTTACAGCATCTCGACCACTACCTGATGCAACTAGAGGAATCCTTAACCGCGCGTGGCGCCCACGTCCACTGGGCTCGAGACGCAGCCGAAGCCAACCGCATCATCATCGATATCGTCAAAGCCACCGGCGAAACTGAAGTCGTCAAAGTAAAGTCGATGGCAACCCAAGAGATCGATATGAACGAGGCTCTTGAAGAAGCTGGAATTGCGGCATGGGAAACCGACCTCGCCGAACTCATCGTCCAACTCGGCCATGATCGCCCAAGCCATATTTTGGTACCAGCGATCCACCGCAACCGCTCCGAAGTTCGCGATATTTTCCTTAAAGAAATGGGAACCTACGGCACCCCAGCCCCCGCCGATCTCGACGATGTTCCCGCCCACCTCGCCGGAGCAGCCCGTACCCACCTACGCGAAAAGTTCCTTCGTGCAAAAGTAGCTATTTCGGGCGCAAACTTTGCGGTCGCAGAGACCGGATCACTGGTAGTCGTCGAATCAGAAGGTAACGGACGAATGTGCCTGACCCTTCCAGAAACGCTCATTTCTGTTGTCGGTATCGAAAAAACCATCCCGACAGTAGCCGACCTAGAAGTGTTCCTACAGTTACTACCTCGCTCCTCTACCGGCGAGCGCATGAACCCATACACCTCAATCTGGACCGGCCCAACCGAAGGACAAACTCAGCACGTAGTGCTCATCGACAATGGGCGCACCAAAGCCCTTGCCGACGAGTTTGGGCGAGAAGCACTGCGCTGTATCCGCTGCTCAGCATGTCTCAACATCTGTCCGGTCTACGAACGAGTTGGCGGGCACGCCTACGGCTCAGTCTATCCAGGACCTATCGGCTCAATTCTGAATCCGCAGCTACGCGGGACGGTGTCAGAAGTTGATCGATCACTACCCTTCGCATCTACTTTATGCGGGGCTTGTGGCGATGTATGTCCAGTCCGTATTCCTATCCCCGACCTGCTAGTACATCTGCGACACAAGGTCGTCGAAGCAAAGAAAGCCGAAGGAAGCAAAGTTCCCCACATGGAACCAATCCTGATGGCCGGCGGAAGTTTTGTGATGGGAAACCATCGACGACTAGCTTTCCTACAGCACCTTGCTGGAGTTTTCTCGAAAGTTACCGGGAAAGCTACCGACCATATCGGCCCCATGCCGTGGCCTTTGTCGAAATGGACTAATGCCCGCGACGTGCCCCTGCCACCTACTCAATCATTCCGACAGTGGTGGAAGCAGAACCGAGGAGGAAAGTGATGAACGCTCGTGACGAGATTCTTTCTCGCATCAAAACTGCTCTCGTCGATATCAAGACAGCTCCTGGACCGGTCGATCGGACATACGGCAAACTCACCGATATGCCCGATGTACTAGGGCGGTTTGTGGAACGCGTCGAAGACTACAAAGCAACCGTTGTACGTTGTAGTTCAGAGAATGTCGGTGCTGAAATTGTCACACAACTTCGTAATCTTGAAGTTGCCTCAGTGGCTTTACCGCCAGCCTTACCGTGGGCTAAATATTTGAGTGACTTCACTTGCATCGATAGCCAAGCCGATAAAGCAACTCTCAATCACACCGATGCTGTTGTCACCGCAGCTGCAGTAGGTATTGCCGAGACTGGGACGATTATTCTCGATCATGGGCCAGATCAAGGTCCACGAGCGCTGACTCTTGTCCCAGATCGACATATCTGCGTCGTAAATGCTGACCAAGTAGTTTCTGATGTTCCAGAAGCGGTGCAACGCCTTGTAACGCAAGTTCGTGACGGTCGTCCGCTTACTTGGGTCAGCGGTCCTAGTGCCACTAGCGATATCGAGTTGAGTCGAGTGGAGGGTGTGCACGGTCCTCGTACTCTTGTTGTGATTGTCGCTGAGTAAAACAATCTGCCTCAGATTGCCAAGGATCCCTTTATATGCCACTTTTTGTAGCGTATGAGCCATCCTTTGCAATCTGAGGCAGAATCATTTTCGCCCAATCACGCTGCAGCTTGCTTCAAAGTGCTTCGCAGAATGTTTTCTACCCAATCTGGATTCTCGCTGAGCTGCCGCCAGGTCACTCTAATAACCAACCAACCTTGGCTAGTCAGATTATTGGACTTAAAACGGTCAGTTTCAAAGGCTTTCCGATCTCCATGGAACTCCCAGCCATCTATCTCAACAACTACTTTCTGACTAGGAAAAATCACATCTGCTATGAAGGTGCCTGCCTTAGTAACAATCTGTACATTCGTTTTCCAGCCAGTGAACTTTCGTTCGCGAAGAAATGTATGAAAGTAACGCTCTGCTACTGACCAAGGACAGTCTCTAGAAGCTAACAAGATCTTCGCTCGTAGCTGGTTCCCCGCAGTTCCTTTAAAAGAAAGCGCCTGTTCGGTTAGGAGATTCAGAGAACCGCCTTTCCTTAAAAAACTATCGATTGCAGCACCTTCATCACGAGGAGCTAACCAGAGTGCATTCCATGCTGGGTCTGGAATATTCAGCCCATCCCAGACCCAATACTCCGGTACGACAATGCGGTGTATCTTTATTCCATACGAGGCACTAGTCCAGTTTCGGTACGCCATCTCAATCTCTTTAAGAGGACGCCCCGGCTCGAAGACACATTGCGCAGCTTCTCCAATCAAAACCGCTTTCGGTAGCCACGCTTGGGCAGCCGTTAGTCGTACTGAGGTTTCATGGGAGCGCGATGCGACAGCATAAACTCCTGGAAATGGCTTATATAGATCACCAGTAGCAAGAAGTTTAGCGATTCGGTATCGCGAGTTACGCAGATCAGCAGCAGCTGCTGCGCCACGAGTTTCTAAGAGATACATATTTTCAAGATGGGTGATCAACCCATCTAATAACTCAGCTGCACCTCTGCTCTGTGGATAACAGATTTTCAGATCGGGTTCTCTTGTGGATGAGATTCTGTCTCAGATTGCCAAAGATGCCAAATATGGCTCTTTTTGTGGCATTTAAGAGATCTTCGGCAATCTAAGGCAAATTTTTGTCTGTACTTAAATCAGATTTACCTAAAAATTAGCCACAATCAGGAGCCGTCATTTGCAGGTAATCAGTGCCTCAAAGTAGCCTCAGTATTTATGAGTGCGGAAATTCTTGCGCGCTGGCAGTTTGGCATCACAACGGTTTACCACTTTTTCTTTGTGCCGTTGACGATCGCCGGATCCATGCTAGTCGCCATCCTTCAGACCCTGTGGGTCAAAACCGGTCAGGATAAATTCCTCCGACTGACCAAGTTCTACGGCAAGCTGCTGCTGATCAACTTCGCCATGGGCGTTGTGACTGGCATCGTCCAGGAGTTCCAGTTCGGTATGAACTGGTCAGAATACTCCCGCTTCGTCGGAGACATCTTCGGTGCCCCGCTGGCACTAGAAGCCCTCTTAGCCTTCTTCTTGGAGTCGACGTTCATCGGCTTATGGATCTTCGGTTGGGATCGCCTCCCTAAGAAACTCCACTTGATGACCATTTGGCTGGCCTCGATCGGAACATTGGTGTCCTCGGTCTTCATTTTGGCCGCCAACTCCTTCATGCAGAATCCTGTTGGCGCAGTCTTCAATCCAGAAAGTGGCCGCGCTGAGCTGGCTAACTTCCTCGACGTTTTCAGCAATCCAGTCTTTTTGACGACTTTCCCCCACATGATCGCCGCTTCGTGGATGATGGCATGTGGGTTCTTCGCTGGCATTGCTGGCTGGCACCTACCTCGTCTTGAGCGCGAAGCCGCAGCTCTTGCTAAGGCCGGTACGCCTATGGAAGATGAGACGCTACAGCAAGATCGTTCCACATGGCGCTGGATGATGAAGTTCGGCGCATGGGGCCTCATTATTTCTGGCGCTTTGACGTTCTTAACTGGCGACCTTCAAGGCAAAGTAATGACTGAAGTGCAGCCAATGAAGATGGCTGCCGCTGAAGGTCTTTACGAAGGACAGACCAAAGCTCCATTCTCGATAGTGACAATTTTCGCTCCTGATGGCAGCCGGGAAATCTGGTCCATCAAGGTTCCTGGTGTTTATTCGTTCATGGCTAAGGGCGATTTCAATGCCCACGTAGAAGGCATCAACGACCTCAACGAGCGCTACACCCGTGAATATTCCTCGACAAGCGAACTCACCAAGCATTACACCGAACTTCAGAACACTGCTAAGAATGCTGGCAATACTGCTGCTTTGACATCAGATCGCACTGATTTCAAACCTAATGTCGCGGTAACGTTCTGGACTTTCCGCATCATGATGGCTTTCGGCGGTGTCGCTGTGCTAATCGGTATGTGGATTCTCTGGTCGCTGCGTAAGGGCAAGAGCCCCAAGGGTGGAAAGCTCTGGAACGCCGCTATGTGGTGTGCCCCGCTGCTACCGCTCTTTGGTATCTCATTTGGCTGGATTTTTGCTGAAATGGGACGTCAGCCGTGGCTTGTAACTGGTGTTCTCCCGACGATCGCTGGGGTTTCTCCCACCGTTTCAGCTGGTGAGGTGCTGTTCTCCATGATTGTCTACACCTTGCTTTACGGCGTTGGCGCCGTAATCGAGGTAGGCCTCATGCTCAAGTATGTGAAGCTGGGCTTACCTACTGAGGTAGCCCCCGTCGAGGTTGTGAAGGACGAGGATGCTCCTCTGTCCTTCGCATACTGATAAGGAGGAATGGCTATGTTTCCCATGCTTACTCCCCTAGCTGTTGAGCCAAGCGCACTTCAGCTGATCTGGTTTGCGTTGATCATTGTTCTCTGGGTTGGGTTCTTCTTCCTAGAGGGATTCGACTACGGCGTCGCTATGCTCCTGCCGATTCTAGGCAAGCGCGACAAGGACCGTCGAGTCATGATCAACACTATCGGCCCAGTTTGGGACGGTAACGAAGTTTGGTTGCTGACTGCTGGTGGCGCTACTTTCGCGGCGTTCCCCGGCTGGTATGCGACGCTGTTCTCAGCTCTCTACCTACCGTTGTTGTTGGTTCTGGTGGGATTGATCTTGCGTGGTATTGCTTTCGAGTACCGTGCTAAGCGTGACAACGCCCGTTGGCGAAGCATGCTGGACTGGTTCGCTACGGTTGGTTCATTCTTGCCGTCACTAGTTTTTGGTGTTGGTTTCGCTAACTTCATCATCGGCTTACCAGTGGATTCTCGTCAGCTCTTTGCTGGAACTTTCCTAGGTTTGTTCTCGCCTTTCGCACTCCTGGGTGGTGTGCTTTTCGTAGCGCTCTTCCTTACCCATGGTGCAGTTTTCATCTCGTTGAAAACTAAGGGCGATATACGTGATTCAGCCCGTAACTTCGCTATTCAGGCAGCACTGGTATCGGCAGCTTTGATTGCGATATTCGCAGTTTGGGCAAACCTTGCCTATGCTCACCATTCGGCGCTTCCAGTGTTGACTTGGGCTTTGTCGCTCCTAGCTGCGGTAGCTGTTGCTGCTGCTGCGTTCTTCGCCAAGAAGGGACGCGAAGGCTGGGCCTTCATCTCGACGGGCTTGTCGATCATTTTGCTGATTGTTTCGACATTCCTGTTCATGTTCCCGAACCTAGGTTTTGAAAACTCCGCCAATCAGGGCAAGCCCCTTGATATTACGACGGCTGCTTCTACCTCTACGACGCTAACCATCATGACGATCGCTGCGGTGATCTTTGTTCCGATCGTACTTGCTTACCAGTCTTGGAGCTACTGGGTTTTCCGTCGTCGTATTTCCGACAAGAACCTCCCTGTTATTCCTACGTTCTTGCAGACTCCAGCCCAAAAAGCTGCTGTTTCAACAAAGGAACAATCTGAGGTTGTTAACGCTGTAGATGTTGACGCCCTAACTGAGGAGATCACTAACTAAGTGGCTCCTCCAGTCGATCCGCGCTTACTTCGTCGAGCCCGCGCCACCAGAACATATCTGGTGGCCGGGGTCGGGGTCGGCATTGCAACAGCCATCTTGGTCATTGGCCAAGCATGGCTGTTGTCTGTTCTTATCGTAGGTATTTTCCGTAACCATCAGCTGCCGCCGCTTGCCCCATTGCTGGGATTGGCGGCTATTTTTATAGCTCGAGCAGCTTTGATTTGGCTGAATCAGATTTTGTCTCACCGAGCTGCGGCAGCGGTCAAGTCTCAGCTACGTTCTGATGTGGTTGCTGCGCGAGCACAATCCCCAGTAGCACCTGATTCCGGTGCGGATATGGTGACGCTTATAACTAAAGGGCTTGATGCTCTTGATGGTTATTTTTCCAAGTTTCTTCCGCAGCTTGTTTTAGCTTCTACTGTTCCGTTTATTGTCGGTTTTGCCATTTTGACTAAAGATTGGATTTCAGCAGTAATTTTGGCAGTTACGCTTCCGCTGATACCAGTTTTCATGGCGTTAATTGGGTGGACTACGCAATCTCGAGTTGATAAGCGTTGGTCGTTACAGCAGCGGCTAGCACGTCATTTTGCTGATCTGATTGCTGGATTACCTACTCTTCAGGCTTTCGGTCGCGCACGTGCCCAAGAGCGTGGCGTAGCCGATATTGAGGACCGTAACCGCGTCGAAACTATGGCTACGTTGCGGATTTCTTTCCTTAGTTCTTTTGCCCTAGAGCTACTTGCAACATTGTCGGTTGCTGTCGTAGCGGTAGGGATTGGTTTGCGAGTGCTTACTGGCGCTTTACCTTTTGAAACCGGACTTTTCATTTTAGTGTTGGCTCCTGAGGTTTATCTTCCGGTTCGCCAGGTGGGAATGCACTATCACGATTCGGCTGACGGAATTGCAGCGGCTAATTCAGCTTTCGCTCTCATTGAAGCAGGCGAGTTGGTTCAGCATGCTACGGAAGTTCATTCCGATATTGATTTTGCTGCCGCGACAATCTGTATGGAAGGTTTAGGGCACACCTATCCTGATGCGGCCGATCCTGCTCTCAATAACTTAAATCTGACAATCCCTCTGGGGCATATTGTGGCTCTCGCAGGACATTCTGGTGGCGGAAAATCTACGGCATTGCACGCATTAATGGGGTTTATTCAGCCCACGCAGGGACAGATCACTGTAGCTGGGTGCGATATTGCTGCTCTTGATCGTCGCCAATGGCTTAACCATATTGCTTGGGTTGGGCAAAACCCGGGTATGGTTGCTGGCACTATCGCCGACAATGTGCGGCTAGGTTTTGCTGAAGCAACTGATGCTGAGGTTATTGATGCTTTGGAGCGTGCTGGTGGCGCTTCGTTAGATCCATCACGTCTAGTTGGCGACGATAGCGAGGGTCTTTCTGCTGGCGAACAACGTCGAGTAGGTATTGCTCGGGCATTGCTGCGGTTAGATCACGGCGCACGCTTGTTGATTCTTGACGAGCCAACTGCCGGGTTAGATGCTGATGCAGAAGCTACCGTACTGAAGTCGCTACGTCGTACTGGCATGAGTGCGTTAGTGGTTTCCCATCGCCCCGCGGTTCTTGCTGCTGCCGACACAGTTGTGGAGGTTCAGTGATGATAGTTCTCTGGCGCAATCTGCTCTCTGATGTTTCAGCTTCTAGACGTCGCATTTTGTTAGCTATTCTTCTGGCTGCTGGCGCATCTAGCGCCAGTGTGGCGTTGATGGCTATTTCGGCATGGTTGCTGTCGCGAGCGGCTGAAGCTCCCCCGATCATGTATCTGAATGTAGCGATTGTGGGAGTGCGTGCTTGTGGCATTTTCCGAGGTGTTTTGCGCTACGTGGAACGGCTAGTTGGACATGGCATCGCATTGCGCATGCAGGGTTCGCTACGGTTGCGTATCTACCGCAGCTTGGCAGACACTACCCTTCTAGGGCAGCGTCGCGGTGATCTTTTAACACGTATTGTTTCTGATGTTGATGCAGTCATGGATCTCATCGTCCGAGTTCTACTGCCATTCGCTAGTGCGCTTGTTGTTATTTGTGGCACCACTACTATCCTCGGATGTTTTAATGCCCCCGATGCTGTAATCCTGCTACTAGCAGCACTTTTTGGCGGAATCATTGCCCCATGGGGTGCGCAGCGACTTTCCGAAAAAGCCGATGCGGGCACCGTCGATATTCGTGGGCAGTTGGCACAGCAAACCTCGGAATTGCATCGTAATGCTGTCGATCTTGTCGCTTACGGTAGCTGGGATCAGCGACACAATGCTTTGTTAGCTACTGATCGACGACTCCGCGACGCCGAAGCGCAGTCGGCATGGGTTCGCGGACTAGCTGCTGGGGCACAGATGATAGCCACTGGTTTAGCGGTATGTGCTGGGTTGTGGTTTGGGGGACGTGCGGTAGCTAGTGGCGCTATGGAACCACGACTGGTGGCGGTATTAGCATTGACGCCGCTAGCACTCCATGAAGTCCTTGCCGATCTCGCTAAAGCCGCCCAAACCTGGACCCGTTCCTATACTGCATTACAACGCGTGAATGAGGTATTGCTGACTCCTCGGGTAGGTTCTGGCGATCAGCAAGCAACTACCGTTACAGACGGTGCACCTAAGATAGCGTTAGCAAATGTCAGTCTCGGCTGGCCAGCAGCTGAGGTCCTTGTCGAGGATCTTAAGGTGCAGCTTACTTCTGGCGATCGGATTGCGATTACGGGAGCTTCTGGGGTTGGAAAAACTACGTTAGCGGCGACGATCTTGGGAATGATCCCTGCCAAAGCTGGCACAGTTGAGGTGCATGGCCAGGTGGGATATTTGGCTCAGAATGCCTATATTTTTTCGACGTCTCTTGCCGAGAATGTGCGAATAGGTAACAAGGACGCCACCGATGAGCAGGTCCTTGATGCTTTACAACGTGCCGGTTTAAATCTTTCACCGCAACGGACTGTCGGAGCTCATGGCGCATCGCTTTCTGGTGGCGAGGCTCGTCGAGTGGCTCTGGCAAGACTTTTGATCGGAGATTTCGATATCTGGGTTCTTGATGAACCGACTGAACATTTAGATGCTGAAACTGCCGAAGCACTGATGGCTGATATTTGGAAAGCTGTAGGAACTGCCCCCTGCATGGTTATTACCCATGATCCTTATGTGGTAGCCCAGTGTCATAGCGAAGTTACTATTCACCGTAAACTAAGCTAAGAAGTTAGCTAATAACTTCCATAGCAGGTAACTTTTAGGTATTTACTGATGTGATCGAACCTATCATAAGGAAACTTCATGTGTAATGAGACGCTATTTTATCCTGGTACTCCAGTACCAAAGCGCCTGATTACGCAGTTAGATAATCTGCTTGATCGCCGGGTTGCAACTATTATTGCTCCAGCTGGCTACAATAAATCTATTCTAATTAGAACATGGTCAGAAAGATATCCCAAGATTCACGATCGCGGAATAAATGTAATTATTCAAAAAGAGAAACAATCAGATAATATCGATCGCATAGCCGAGTTAGTATCAAATAACACTGGAACCGATCCTTTTCTTCTAATTATAGATAATCACGACAGACTAAAAAAACCTTCCCTTCTCGACGATATAATTAATCTCACTGAGTCCGACCCTAGGATTCTCCTTATAATCTCTGGTCGCAACAGGCCTCTTATATCTTTAAGATATTTTACACTTCGCGGCAATCTAGTTACGATTGACTCCACTGATTTACGCCTTACCAAAGATGAGTCAGCAGAACTTATTCGTAAAAATCATATTATTAATGATACGGATTTAGATTTAATTGAAGATTATTTCCATGGCTGGCCTATCGCTACCGAGCTTATTGCTAACTCATCAATGACTCCTCGCTGGGGACACAGTGAACAAATTGATTCTGCCGTCCATAATTATATAAACGAAGAAGTTCTACGCGATATAACACCCGATGATTTATCTTTCTTAGAAAATCTAGCAGTAACCACCGATATCACCCCACAACTAGCAGCTCATTTAACGGGATATAGCGATGCTTCAGCTCGCTTGACCCGGTTAGCTGCTACTGGCATCCCCTTGGAATGGACATCTGCAAATACTATTGGCATGAATCCTGCTCTGCACCGCTACCTTCTAAAATCCTTACACTCTAGAGGTAAAAATGATCATCATCTACAAAGTCATAAGGCAGTAACTTGGCTTCATCATCATGGACGATCCCTAGAAGCCATAGACCAAGCAGTTTCAGCCCAAGATCACGAGCTTGCCTACGATATTGCCACTGAGCTAGTTGTAGAGAAAATAGGCAAAAATCTTAAAGACTTACCCACATGGTTTGATGAGTTATCACATCACTTACCACCTAGTTTTTTACTAGGCATTGCAAGAGTATTTATAATTTCTCTCACATCTCCAGAGATGTTACATGCCGCAACAATGTCCGACATTCTCAGCACACTACCTAGAGATGCTAACTATTCAGATCGCGCTCGAATGTTTGCTATGTTGCTTAAAATAGCATCTATCTCAAATTACACAACACAGGCAGAAATTATTAATCAAGCTACAGATTTTGCTAAAGAAGTCCTAAATGGGGAAATCAATCTACGCCCACTAGAAAAAGCTTTAGTCCTTGAACAATATGGACTATATCTACTTGCTCATGGTGAACATTTTGAAGCCCGTGAAGTTATGCAGATAGTTATGGTTAATTCTCAATTACTTTCAGTATCATGGCTTTCTTATTTCGCTCAAGCAACAGTATCTTATTTACAAGCTTTAATTGGAAAAACAAATATTGCTTCTCGACTAGCAAATGAAATTCTTGATATTACTAAAGAGTCTAACCATGCTCCTCAGTTTTCTGAATTTCCGCTTATGGCACTAGCCACTATCACTCTTGACCGAGGTGATACTACTGCCGCAAGAACCTATTACCAGACCTTACAAGATTTGCTACCAGAGGCATCTAAGTCTTATCTAGAGCCTCTTCGCGTCATGCTAAAAGCGCTGATCTTACAAGAAGAAGGATCTGCCTCTCACGCAATCACACTTTGTGAAAGTTATCGAGCTAGTTCTTCTAATACCCTTACTCCATATCAATCCTATGTTTTGGCTTACGCAATTTACAACAGTGCCATGGAACTAGGGGATGGCATTCGTGCTCAGCGCGAGATCATGACAATGCAATTGCAACCAGCTAACAGAACTGATCTAAAAATCCTTACGCAAGTCTGTAGAGCACGCTTAGAGATTTCTCGAGCAAAACCAGAGACAGCTATGACCATACTTCGTAGCTATATTGACGATCCCAACTTGTTGGTGCCCAATAAACACTATCTCAAAGTTTTCATGACCTATGGTGTTGCAGCTAACCAGATTGGCGACAGCGAATCTGCTATGTTGGCTTTCCAGCGAGCAGGAGTTATAGCTGAGCGACTTGGGCTAAATAATCCAGGAGCTCTTCATACTCGCTCAGCTAGTTCTATCCGACGTGATCAGATTCCACTAACAGCAGCCGAGCGTCAGGTCCTGAAACATATCGCTTCTGATTTTCCGCTTAGAGAAGTTGCTGCACAACTTTTCATTACCCAAAATACGCTAAAAACACATTTACGCCGCATCTACAAGAAAATGAATGTTGGCAATCGCGCTGAAGCTATAGCTCAGGCACGAGCATTAGGAATCGTATAGCGAAAAGTATTTCTTACTAGTTGAGTAGGGGCTTGATTTCTTTATGAAATTAAGCCCCTACTCAACTAGATATTTTCTAAACTCAGTACCAGCCGTAAGAAACTGAGTGGTTCCAAGCGCCAGCCCAGCCACCCCAACGAGCTACATAGGAGTTAGCCCACTGAAGAGCAACCACTGGATTGCTCCAGTTAGCACCTAGCTTCGAGCACGGAAGAGCTTGGACTAGCCCACATGCACCAGAATAAGCATTCATGGCATTGGGGTTCCAGCCAGACTCTTTAGCGATTAGTTTCTCTACATAAGGCCAGTCTGAAGCTGCAATCCCGGCAGCAGCCATCCAATCGCTGTGGGATCCAGATACCGCAACAACCGGAGCTGCAACCGCCGCATCCGTAGTAGTAGTTGTGCCAGCAGCAGGAGTGGCAGTTACTTTCGTACCTATGAGCTTAACTTCGCTAACAGGCTCGGTACGGGACTCTTCTGCCACCTTAACGCTGGAAACAGTCACTCCGTTTTCTAGGCGTTCTTCCCAAATCTCCATAACCTGACCAGCTTTACCAGCTATTTCAACTTGGGTCTTACCTTTAGCAAGTTCAGAAGATTCTTTAGAGGAAGACGTAAATGGAATCTCGACAGCTTTAGAAGTACGTTTCACTTCAACAGTAACAACTTTGATCGTCATTCCATCGACAAGCTGCTCGCTCGTGCCTGGATCAACTTTGTCATCAGCATCGATAGCCACACCTGCTGCAGCAAGAGCATCTCCAACGGTTCCAATTAGTTCAAGCTGCTTGTCGCCATCTTTGCTAGATAACGTTACCTTACGGGCAGTATCGAGAGAAAAAGCTAAACCATCGCGCCCAATAGCCATTGAACGTGAAACCGAAAGACGTCCATTATCTGCACGCAATGCCAACTGCGCTAACGCGTTATCTACGTTCGTGGCAGTCGTCCAGCGCTCTTGCTTCTTACCGTCTAAGGTGATCTCAATCGGACGAGCAAAATTGACGGTGATCTGGGAGCCGTCAGCAACCTTTTCGGTCACAGCCGGGGAAACAACATCGCGATTTGATAGCGAAATTCTTTGCGAAATAAGAACCTGTGCGACGGTGGCATCCATCACGCGAACATGCGTTGGGATACCGTCAACAACAAGGGTGACATCTTTAGCGAACGCTTGGGAGGCGCCCATCATGCCGCCTGAAACAGTAAGAACTGCACCAGCAACAGCAAGCGGAATAATCTTAGACAAAAGGGCTCCACGGGTAGTTGATTTGTTGGTACGCTTCGTCACGCACCGTGGGGTCGTTCTCTATCTAGAGTAACTTACCGATAGACAATAACCAAGCCATATCTGAAAACTTCTCAGGAATAGTAGGCATTTTCTCAGCTTTCTATAAAGCTACTTACCGCGATCAAAGTTCCGCAATCGCAAAGAATGTAAGACTACAAAAACCGATGAAAACGCCATACATGCTCCTGCAACCATTGGCGTCAAAAACCCGGCCGCCGCAAGCGGAATTGCAATAACGTTATAACCAAAAGCCCACCATAAGTTTGCCTTGATTGTTTTTAGAGTTTCCCGCGCAAGCCGCACCGCAACCCCAACCTGGCCAAGGTCTTCACCCATTACCGTAATATCTGCTGCCTCAATAGCAGCATCAGTGCCTGACCCCATCGCAATACCAAGATCTGCTTGAGCTAACGCAGCAGCATCATTTACGCCATCACCAGCCATCGCCACTTTCTTACCTTGGGACTGCAATTTAACTACTATGGCAGCTTTTTCTGCTGGCTGCACCCCTGCGATAACTTCCGTAACTCCAACTTGGGAGGCAATATTATGAGCTGGCGTCTCATGATCCCCAGTCAAGAGAATCGGTTGCAAGCCAAGCTTCCGCAGCTCAGAAATTGCCTGCTGTGACGTTTCCTTGACTATATCGGCGACACCTAGCACGCCTCGTATCTGATGTTCCCACGCCACAATTACTGGTGTTTGCCCAGCCGCTAGCACCTCAGCCAAAGCGGCATCGTAGCCAGGTGGGCGACCAATAACATCAGCTTCAATAAATCGCGGCGCTCCTACAAAAACCTCACGGCCGTCGACAATAGCGCTCACCCCGCTACCGGCACGGGTACGGAAATCTGTTGCTAACGGAATAGCTCCGACTCGATCCCCTGCCGCCTTCACTACCGCCCTCGCCAACGGATGTTCCGATCCCTTTTCTACCGCAGCAGCGGCAGTCAATAAGATCTGTCGCGATACCCCATACGGAACTGCCGTCACTAACGTCATGACGCCGGTAGTAACTGTCCCTGTTTTATCAAGAACAATCGTGTCAATCCCACCAGAGCGCTCCAATGCCTCTGGGCCTTTTAGTAAAACCCCCAGCTGGGCGCCGCGACCAGTCCCCACCAGCAGTGCCGTTGGCGTAGCTAATCCCAGAGCACATGGGCAAGCAATAATCAGAACCGCAATTCCAGCACCAACTGCCGTAGCTAACGGCGCCCCGATCAGTAACCAGACGATAAACGTAACCAGAGAAATTCCCATCACACACGGGACGAAAACAGCAGCAATTCGATCCGCTAACCGCTGCGCTTGAGCTTTTCCAGTCTGAGCTTGCTCTACCAATTTAGCGATATGAGCTAGCTGTGTATCAGCGCCCACCGCAGTTGCTCGGATAACTAATCGGCCGTCTGTAGCGACCGTCCCACCAATCACAGCATCACCAATTGTTGCTTCGCGAGGAACTGACTCCCCCGTCACAACACTGGTATCAATAGCCGCACGCCCTTCAACTATTACCCCATCGCTAGCAATCTTTTCACCCGGCTTTACGACGAAAAGGTCCGCTACGACTAAAGCAGAAATTGGACGTGGGACTTCTGTCACCGATCCATCATTCTCACTCCGCAAAACTGTAACTTCTTTAGCTCCAGCTGTAAGCAACGCTTTCACTGCAGCACCAGCGGTAGTTTTAGCCCGAGATTCAAGCCATCGCCCCAGCAAAATGAACGTAATAATGCCTGCTGCTGCCTCAAAATAAACGCTTCCGGCGCCCGCATGGCGTTCTAATCGCCACGCCATCGCATGACGCATATGCAAGGATCCAGCATCGCCACCAATCAACGCCCACAACGACCAGCCATAAGCGGCCAATGTGCCCACAGATACCAACGTATCCATAGTGAACGCACCATGTCGCAGATTAAGCGCAGCACTACGATGAAAGGGCCAACCCGCCCACAACACCACTGGAGTTGCTAGAGCTAAACTCACCCATTGCCAGCCGGAAAACTGCAATGCACTGAACATTCCCCATACAATGACTGGAATCGATAGCACTGCTGCCACAATAAGCCGCCGCTGCAATACTTTCGATCGCTGGTCTGCGGAGGCTTCTATTCCTTGGTCAGGAACGCTAGCGCCATAGCCAGCACCTTGTACGGTTGCAATCAGATCCGCAACTGTCACCGGTTCACTAAAAGTGACCTGTGCTTTTTCCGTTGCGTAATTGACGATCGCGCTAACACCAGCAACTTTGTTAAGTTTCTTTTCGATTCTTGCTGCACATGAGGCACAAGTCATGCCTGATAGATGCAGGCTGACTTGAGCATTATCTGACATTAGACTGCAACGACCTCATAGTTACCTGCTTCGATGACCGCAGCTTTAACGACGTCGAAAGTTAGCGGTTCGGAAACTGTCAGTGTCATATGTCCACCGTCAAGCAGGATCTCTACTTTTGTTACGCCGGGGAGGTCAGCAACTTCTTCGGTGACGTGCTTGACGCAGTTACCGCAGGTCATACCGGAAATAATGTACTTCTGGATCATCATGAGGACTCCTTGATATGGCTAAAGACTGTGCTAGTACAACATCATTACTGCACAGCCTATTCCCTCACTATCGCAGATAAACCAATACCTCAATGGTTATCCACACATCATGTGGATAAGTAATCATAAATTACTTTGAGAAAAGGGTTCCCTGTGCAACAAAAAGATGCTATAGGACCTATAGTTACCCTTGACGTCAAGATATTTTATTTCTGGGAAAGTTTTATACACATGGCATTATTCCTAGTCAAAGGACACTTTTGGAAAGTTATCCACACTTATCCACATTACCGTCCACTGCTTCATTGCGATATATCCGCGTAGTTACGTCAACTCTCCACAGCTATCCACATATTGTCCACAGGCCTTGTGGACGACTGGCTTGATACCAGCCTTCTTGCCAACTAGATTCACCAGCACGCGAAGATCTAAAACTGTCAATGGCCAGTAGTAACGTCATCGACTAAGAGATCAAAGGAGGCATTGTGTCGGAATATCCCGAAGAAGATCGTCAGTCACAGCTAGACCGTACTCCACCACAAGATTTAGCCGCCGAACAAAGCGTTCTAGGCGCCATGATGATGAGCAAAGACGCCATCGCAGACTGTCTAGAGATCGTCAAAAGTATCGATTTCTATCGGCCAGCCCACGAAATGATCTTCGAAGCTATCCTTGATCTTTATGGTCGCGGTGAACCTGCAGATGCTATTACTGTTGCCGCAGAGTTAAGTAAAAGAGATCAAATCGGAAAAATCGGTGGACCTGTCTACCTCCACGATCTACTATCAACAGTTTCCATTGCCGCCAATGCCTCCTACTACGCTGACATCGTCAAAGAAAAGGCCACACTTCGTCGCCTAGTTGAAGCCAGCATAAAGATTGCCCAAATGGGGTACTCCGGAAACGGCGAAGTAGCTGACATCGTCGATCAAGCCCAACAAGCTATCTACGCTGTCAGCGAGGGAAAAACCAGCGAAGATTACAAACCGCTATCGGAGCTAATGCAGCCCACCCTCGATGAAATCGAAGCTATCTCATCACGCGGCGATCAAATGGCTGGTATCCCAACTGGCTTCATTGAACTAGATGATCTCACTAACGGTCTCCACCCGGGGCAAATGATCATTGTGGCTGCCCGACCAGCAATGGGTAAATCCACTCTCGGACTAGACTTTGCTCGCTCCTGCTCCATCAAGCATAAGTTGACCAGCGCCTTCTTTAGTCTGGAAATGAGCCAGTCCGAGATCGTCATGCGATTGCTCTCCGCAGAAGCCCAAATCCCACTAGGGAATATTCGTGGCGGAAAAATGAATGAAGAGGACTGGAGCCGACTAGCCAAAAAGATGAGTACCGTCTCAGAGGCTCCACTTTTTATCGACGACTCCCCCAACCTAACCATGATGGAGATTCGCGCTAAAGCCCGTCGCCTGAAAATGCGACATGATCTGCGTCTTGTCGTTATCGACTACATGCAGCTCATGAGTTCTGGTAAAAAAATTGAAAGTCGCCAGCTAGAAGTTTCTGAGTTCTCTCGCCAAATCAAATTGATGGCAAAAGAACTTGAAGTCCCAGTCGTGGCACTATCTCAGCTCAATCGCGGCCCAGAACAGCGAACCGATAAACGCCCCATGATGAGTGATCTACGTGAATCTGGATCATTGGAACAAGACGCCGACATGGTAATTCTTTTGCACCGCGAAGACGTCTACGACAAAGAAAAACGCACTGGTGAAGCTGACTTCATCGTAGCCAAACATCGTAACGGTCCTACTAAGACCATCGAAGTTGCCTTCCAAGGGCATTACTCCCGCTTCGTTGATATGGCGAATAACGTCTAATTAATTTTGGCTCGAAGCACTTCTAGAAGCATTTTGTGTAACGGGGTCGCTACACCTGTCTTTGCGCCGGCTCTGACAATGGCACCAATCTGAGCATCTAGTTCATCGGGAGCGCCATCGCTAAGATCTCGATGCATTGAACTTGTTGCTTCTGGCATCGCCAGATCAAAAAACTCCATCACTTTTCCCACAGCACCATCGGGAAGATCAATACCATTAGCACGACCTACCGTCGCTACTTCGGTCGCTAAACCTTCTAGAGTCCCTCGCGTCTGGGTCCGTAATACTCCCATAGGCTGCTGCACCAAAGCACCTAGCCCTCCTGAAGGACCAATAAACATAGCTTTGAGCCATAGATCAACCCAAATATCTTTCATAGGGCGCGGGTTTATGCCAGAACTTTCCAATACTTGTGTTAGCTGCTCAAGTAATGGGTGATCTGATCCATCAAAAGTCCCATAGCCGAGAGTTTTAGGACCGCCTCGGAAGCTAATATCAGCAGCTCCTTCTCGATGGAAGTAGCCCCGAATAACTCCTGGCCAAGTTCGCGCTGCTCCTATCTGCTCAGCGATTTTGTCTGGGAACTCCACCGCATTTTGAGTAGTAAGAACCAATCCCGTCTTCGGTAGTGGCGGCAATAGAGAATCTGTCACTTTCGTCGCCAAAATCGTTATATCGGCGTCATATTCGCCTTCAATAACTTTCACTGGAATGATCCGAGTGCCCCGATCATCAGTGAACCGCAAACCGCGATTCCGCAGTACCGCAGCAGTATTTCCCCGTGCAATGAAGGTAATATCGTGGCCTGCTTCAGTCAGCAATGCTCCGATGAATCCACCAACACCGCCTGCACCAACTATTGCAATCTGCATGAACATCTCCTCATCGCTGAGTAACTATGTTCCCTTGACCTTACCCACTTCTGCTTCAGATTGCCGAAGATTGTCAAAAAGCGTGTTAACAAGCCATTTCGACAATCTTCGGCAATCTGAGGCAGAGATTTTCCTACACTTTCAGTTTCAACGCCTTACGGAAAGACAATCGACCATTAGTCTGCAGCAGGGCTTTGCGATAAATCCGGGAACCAACCCAAACTGTCATAACCGCAAAAGCTACGTTCAGCACGACTGCAATTACTGCTTCCCACCAGTGTGCTGTCCCCTCAACCATTCGGGTTGGCATCAGAATTGTTGAAATAACTGGCACAAAGCTAAATACAACGCGCCAAGCTCCTCGGGCAATGAAACCGGCAATATAACACCCCATAATCAACATAGATAGTGGCTGAAGTGTGTACTGTAAATCTTCGCTACGAGTACCAAGAGCTCCACCGGCTGCCCATAAACAGGCTAGTGCTAGGAATCCTGCTACGAAAAGCACCAAATACCAGAACACCGCGCTCCCCAGTGCCGGCAAGATATCTTTCATAGGAGTGAACTGAACTCCGATCAGACCTACCGCACTCATTAATATCATCTGCCCTAGCGCCATAACAGTATTACCTAAGACTTTCCCAGCCAGAAGGTGTCGCACGGGAATAGCAGAAACTAGAATCTCGATAATCCGCGACTGTTTCTCTTCCAAAACCGATTGAGCGATCTGCATTCCATATCCCAACGCCGACATCAAGAACAAGACGGAAAACACTCCGCTCATGATCATAGCTATGGTCCCTCGATCACCTTCGACTTTAAGTGATCTCGTACTGGCATGAGACTTACGGGAAATTTCGCTGGGTTGGATTCCGGCTTTCTGCGCCACTTCGGTTGTAGCTATCTCAGATAAAACCTGATTTAACGTTGCAATCTTCGAGCCACTTATGTTTTCTTTTGCTACCACTTCCCAAGCACTAGCACCGGTACTTGGAGCTAACAACAGGTCAGCTTTTCCTTCTTCTAGCAGCTGCTCCCCAGCAATAACATCAGCAACCTGGACAACGGTAACTTCACTTTTAGCATTGCCAACTTTGACTAGCTCATCCCATTCAGCGACGATCTGTTCGGCCTCGGTAGTAGTCACAGCAACAGTGGTTTCTTCGGCACGATTACCAAAGAATGCAGTTGCTCCGATACCTCCTACCATCAGTAGCAGTGTGACCAAGGTGGTAACAATGAATGCTTTATCAGTAAGTTTGACCAGCATTTCTCGGGTCATGACTGTGATCCAAGGAGCTTGGACGCCAGAACGATTTGTCTTACTCATGCTGACATCTCCCGATAGATTTCGGACAAGGTTGGGCGGATACGAGCAAATTCGATTACCTCACCGCGTCGCATTGCTTCGGTGAGAACAATTCGCTCAGCGGCCGGATCAATAAACTCACAGATAGCAGTATTTCCTGCTATATCAAGGGCAACTACTCCTGGAATATCTCGGATCCATCCGGTGTCGGCGCTGGCAATAATACGATGCCGAAGTCGGCCTTGGGATTCCAGTTCTTCTTTAGTCCCTGATCCCACAACGCGTCCTTGTGAAAGGATAACTAGCCCGTCGCAGAGCCGGTCGATTAGATCTAGCTGGTGGGAGGAGAAAAGGATTCCGATACCATCGGCAGCCCGGCTACGTAGCAAGTTGGCCATTTCGTCGATTGCTTTGGGATCTAGCCCAGAGAATGGCTCATCTAGAATCAACATACTTGGCGACGCCATGACTGCTGCCGCGATTTGTACGCGCTGCTGGTTTCCTAGACTGAGTTTCTCTAATTTGTCTTTTGCCCGGTCAGCTAGCCCAAAACGTTCTAGCACTTCGAGAGCTTCGCGACGAGCGTCACCAACTGCCATTCCTTTTAGTCGCGCTAAATAGATGAGCTGATCGAGGATAACTTGCTTGGGGTAGAGTCCTCGCTCTTCTGGCATATATCCGAAGGCAGCACGATCTTTAAAAGTGGCTGGCTTTCCATTCCAGCGAACTTCGCCAGCGTCAGAGCTCAACAGCCCCATTGCAATCCGCATGGTGGTGGTTTTTCCGGCGCCATTACCGCCTACGAAACCAACCATATGCCCATCAGGAACTGTAAATGACACGTCATCAACAGCGAGGTGTTCCCCAAAACGACGGATCAGATGACTCACTTCTAACATGCTTCTCCTCCTTTTTATCTTGTTTCAGGCATTTACCGAGATGACGCAATAGTCCAACCATGTCGATATGCCCAGACCACTACTTGAACTCGATCTCGCACTCCTACTTTGGCGAGAATATTGGAAATATGGGTTTTTACTGTGGCTTCACCCAACACCATCACATCTGCAATTTCAGCATTCGATAGCCCTTCGATAACCAGTTGGAATACTTCTTTTTCTCGACTCGTAAATTCGACGCCGTGCTCCAGCTGCGGGATAACTATTGCGCTATTTTGGGCTGTTCTTTGTGGTAGTTGCGGTACCACTCGCATAGTGACATCGGGCGATAGCAGCGCTCGAGAATCAGCGACTACGCGGATAGCATCGCTCAACCGTTCTGGTTCAGTATTTTTCAGTAGAAAACCGGCGGCACCCGCGTCGAGAGATGCACATAAATAATCATCTCGATCAAAGGTTGTCAGCACGATTACTTTCGACAGTCCCTCGGCCGCAATTATTCTGGTGGCTTCAATACCGTCCAGTAACGGCATTTGGACATCCATGAGTGTGACGTCGGGACGAAGCTGTCGCGCCATCTCACATGCGGCAACTCCATCAGCAGCAGTACCCACTACATCAATATCTGGCTCTGCCGCCAGAATCATCGAAAATCCAGACCGCACTAAGGCATGATCATCAGCAATAAGCACTCGAATCATTGGGCGCCTCGATGTGATGTCGCTGTCGCCGCCGTCAAGAATCTGGCTCGCACTCGGTAGCCGCCTGTTATCCGCGGCCCAATTTCTGAGGTTCCCCCGTGGGAAGCAATACGTTCTCTTATCCCCAACAACCCCAATCCCGTACCGCTGGTTCCGCTCCGAGGAGTGCCCGCGTCAAGAATTTCCACTTCCATAAATGCTTGTCCGCCACTATCACTGCCCTGTCGAATCGTCACAGTAGCGGTGGTGGCTGTGGAATGTTTGAGAACATTAGCTAGAGCTTCTTGGATTGTCCGATAGAGCGATAGTTGTACCGGCATTGGTACTGTCGCTGCACCTCCTGGCTCAGACTCAATGACTGTCACTGTCGCGGTGAGTCCTTGGACCGCCATTTCAGCAATCAACTTGGGTATGTCCGCCAGAGTTGGTTGAGAAGTACGATTTTCTTCGAAACTGTTTGTAGCGCGCAATGCTCCTAACAGTCCCTGCATTTGTCGAATTGCTTCCCGGGCAGAGGATTCCACTTGCGATAGTGCAAATGTCGCGCTTTCTGGATCTGCGACGAATGCCCGTCGAGCTCCGGCAGCTTGGATTCCCATAACCGAAACATGGTGCGCTACGACGTCGTGAAGTTCTCGCGCTATCCGAAGACGTTCTTCTATAACTGCTTGATCTTTCAACACAGCTGCTTGCTCAGCGATTCTTTTTACTGATTGTTCTTGCAGGCCTTCGCTATGGGCTTTTCGCCATGAAAGCATTCCCATAACAACTGCACCAGCAACATAAAGAAAATTGAAAACCACCATGTACAGCACCCATGCTGTTACTTGTGGGAATATTCCATGTACTTTGAAAGATTTAGATTGGACTAAATAACGATCTAAGGATCCTCCTTCGAGGATGTCCCACCCTACCCATAGCATAAAGATCAGGATCAATAGCAGCGCCGATAGTGCAACATGCTGCCGATCTTTAGCCCATGCTACGCCTGAGTAAATAGCGAAGAAAATGATCAATGAGTAATTCAGTTGCTGCGATATTTCTGGCACCCAGCTGTAGGAAATCATCATCATTGCTAGCGACAGATACATCACAGCAATAGGAAATCTACGACGCCATATCAGCGGCGATATCGACAACGCTAGCGCAAGATATTCTTCCCATCTGGGACGGTAGCTGCTGAAGTCCAAAAACGACCGCAAACATTCGAGAAGAAAAACTGACAGCAGAAAAAATATGGCTATTAGGATTATGTCGTGGCGGCCTAGCGGGGGCGCTTGTCTCTCCCAATCATCATCGCTGCCAAATATCTCGAGCCACTTCATAGTTATGACTCTAGAGTTTTCTAGCTTCTTTCACCTCCTCCGTAAGGAGGAAAACTTAAAAACAGTTATCGCACTGTCCTGTTGCCGGTAACACTAGGTAGCAGCGCGGGCATACCGGCGTCGGTCGTGGTTCGCGCGGTGCGACGACTGTCGCGGGGGCTGCTGCTACGCGTTTACGTGGAAGTGCCGTAGCGCTTGCAGGAATTTTAGCTCCGTATGCTCGATGGCAGGTCATACGTGATTCCAACGCATGGTCACGTAGCTCTCCGGGGTTGGGGCTAGCGTTTCCTTCAAATCCCAACACTTCTCGATAGGTTTCGTGAGGATTCCCAGCATCATCAACTATGAATGACGTCAGAATTGGTCCATGTGATTCATGGGCTCGTTGCGCAACGAGCGAGATCACAAAACCGATCCATTCCGCCTCCGGCACCGAAGTCATGATTCCGGTGCGTTTTTGGACTTCAATCCCCAATTGCTGGCCGGTTATAGTTTTGCGCCAGCGTGCCGCCACATCTTCTAAAATTCGCCACGCTTCTAAGGACCACTCACCAATCGCTTCCTGCACGGTAACAGTTGAACGATCGTAGTCGCGCCAGAAAGCGGGCATAAAGAAATCCTCCTGAAGGGAATATGGGCGGACTTCCTATCCAACCATTGCGATGGGGGTTAGGTCTAATGAGGGTTCCTTTTCTTCATCTGGTGGTTGTAGCACTTAGGCTAGAGGCTATGTCACGTATGCAAGCAGAACTTGTCGCCCATCTGGGAACTTTGCCGTTTCCGATTCCCGAGGAGCTGGAGCAGGCTTGGCGTTGGCTGGAACAGCAAGAGCTGGGCTTTTGTGAGTCTGATGGCTATTTTCTGGCATTAGCTGACGAAGTTGACGGGGTTTATTTTGATGCAACTTTGGAGCTTCCTGATCTGGCAGCAGATGTTCCCGATTCAGCGCTGATCCCTATCGCTGAAATTGATGACGACGGCACTACCGCATTTTTGTGGTTACGACACGGCAGTGTCTGTGTTGCTGCACTCAATGATGTGACGAATGAAGCATGGGTTTTAGCTGATACCGTCGTAGATTTTCTACGGCTACTAGCTGTTGGCTATGACGAGCTTTCTTCGGAAGATCTTGGAACTCACCCAACTTCTGAGGACACTGTAAAGGCTTTAGCTAAGCTACGTACTTGGGTAGAAAGCACTTTCGCTACGACAGTTCCACAAAGTTGGCCGCAGCTATCTGCCGACAATATTTTTGCTGATTTTCTCGACGAATATCTCGACTAATCTATTGCAGCTTTGGCGCTGATTTCAGGTATTTTCTAGACTCCTGGCGGGGTATCGTCGCTTATCAGAGTGAAGTAGATGACACCGGCAAGAACAACCAATCCAAAAAGTCCGATCCATGCCACCGAGTTCCCCAACGGAAGTCTCCCGATAGCGACGGTGAAAGCTCCTAACGCAAGTGAAACTACTGCAACTGCCAGCAAACCCAGTAACCATATTCGAATAGTTTTTCTTGAAGTCACTGCATGTAATGGAGCCGAAGCCGCCCAAGAACACAGGTGATGAAATACCAGCATCAGCCCACAAACTACTGCTAATTTCCAAAGCATTAGGTCACTACGTCCAGTCACAAAACACCATATGATCGCAGCAACTAAAACAGTACTTGCCCCCGAAGATGTTGGGGATTTTATGGCAGCTAGTAACCCAATCAGATAGAAGCTACCGATAATTGCCATCGAAAATGGGAAAGCCATCGGTAGTAGCAACACCAATCCAGCAAAGAGTGCCACACCTGAAACAGCTACTCCTAGTCGTACCAGCGTCATTGCTAGTCGCCAAGAGCGCATTGCATCTAATGCTTCTTTCGATGATACATGGACTCTCATCGCCCTAGGCTCCTTCTGGGTGCTGACCTAGCTGCTTCCATCGCTAACAGCACTGTTCCAAGGCTTGTGGGCCCGCGCCAAGGATTAACTGGGATTCCAGCAGCACGTAACGCTTCAATTGTTGACCATCGTTCTAGCGAACGTATTTGCCAGGCTTCCGCTAATACGGTGTCTGGATCAACATAGTTGAGCGCATCTTCTCCCATTTCTGGCGGCAAAGTATCAACGACGACGACCTCACCACCTAATCTGCGTAACCGAATAATTTCAGTCACAATCTCTTCACTAAGCAAGGGTGAGCAGATAAAAACTAGGGTTCCAGGTAGCAGTCGTGCTCTTTTTCGAGCTTGCGAAAACGATATGTTTCGTTCTGCGCGCGCCAAAATATCGGCAATTAACCGGGCTTGTTTCATTCCAGTTCCAGCAGGAATCTCTGGAATACGGGTAGCGAAATCGGTTACCGTCACCCGATCACCCAAGGTGAGATAGTAGTGTGAGATTGCCACTGCCGCTCGAGCTGACACATCTAGTGTGGTGGGCGCATCAATAACTGGGCCGCTGAGATCGTACATACCGTCAATCAGCACTAATACTTCAGTATCGCGATCGGTAAGTGTTGAAGTTGCATGTAACTGACGGGTACGAGAGGTCACTCGCCAGTTGATACGACGAAGTCGATCTCCGGGTTGGAACGGGCGCACATCAGCTAATGCCGAACCGTCGCCACGTCGCGGTGACGTATGGGCTCCCGCAATACCAATCGGATGTGCTACCCCAGTTGGTCCGTGAAGGGTTCCTGATGTGGGGCGCAAGGTCAAAGAGACTCGATCACTAATACCTACTCCGCGCCAAGCACCTAAGACATCGCTGGCTGCTACGACCGCGCTAGGAACCATTTCATTACCCCAGCGCGGTACTGTTATCCCGATATCTAGCCGTTCTTGCGACGCTAATACGTAGCTAGCGGCAGCATAGGTGGGATCAAAGCTAACACCTTCGATATTTGGCCAAGCTGCGGTAAGAATCGTAGGAGTTTTCGCATCAGTGGATACCCCTAGCTGGATTTTGGTTCCTTCTACTGCCGATACTCGCCCGTTTGGCCAAGTACGGATACGCAGTTTCGCCCCAGGACGTAGTAGCACACCTGCGACTAGCCACACTAGAAATGGCACTGAGAGGAGGAAAATATCGATTCTTCCGCAAAAAGCACCTAAACAGGAAGCAACCAGTCCGATGGTTAGCGCCCGAAGCCATGCCTCAGTGGGGCGAACATCCATTAGCTGCGCACATCCGTTGCGTCGGGGACAGCAACAGCAGAAAGCACCTGCGTCACTACTGATTCTGCCGTAACGTTATTGAGCCATAGTTCTGGGCGAACTGTCACTCGGTGAGCTAATGCTGGTACTGCTAAAGCTTTAATATCTTCAGGAATCACATAGTCGCGGCCATTGATAAGAGCCAGCGCTCGCGAACAGGTCAGCAGCGCTAACGAGCCACGCGGAGAAGCTCCCACTAGTACCTCATGGTGAGCTCGGGTAGCAGCGACGAGCGCAATAGCGTAGCGGCCTACTGATTCTGAAATGTGTACTTGTTCTGCGGTAGCTTGGAGCGCCAATAGTCCTTCCGCGTCTAGTACCCGATCAACTGTTTGTTCTTCTTGTTGCCGGCTGATACGACGCTGTAGTACTTCCCATTCTTGATCGACGGTTGGGTAACCGAACGATAACCGAAGCAAGAACCGGTCTAGCTGAGCTTCTGGTAGCGGATAGGTTCCTTCGTGTTCGATGGGGTTTGCCGTCGCAATAACGTGGAAGGGATTTGGCAGCTTAAAGGTTTGACCTTCAACAGTTACCTGATGTTCTTGCATCGCTTCCAATAATGCTGACTGTGTCTTGGGTGGGGTTCGGTTAATTTCGTCGGCAAGTAAAAGTCCGGTGAATACTGGGCCGGGCCGGAAATCAAAAGTAGCTTCCCGTTGATCGAAGATAAACGATCCGGTTAGATCACCCGGGAGTAGATCCGGGGTGAACTGGGCGCGGGTGAAATCTAGCCCGAGCGCTTGCGCTAGTGAGCGCGCTGCCAGCGTCTTTCCTAACCCTGGAAGGTCTTCTAAAAGTACATGTCCGCCGGCAATAATTCCTGCTAGCACGAGTGCTAGTTGGGAACGTTTTCCGACGACGGCTCGATCAACTTGATCGAGAACTCCGCTAGCTAGTGCGGCTGCTTCAGGGAGTGGAAGTGGCGTAGTCACAGTGCGTCAATCTCCTTTAAATAGGCGTGAATAGCAGAGCGAGTAAGACTCGGAGCTTTAGCGTCAGCAGTTGCTGCTGTAATTAGGTAGTTACTAAGGTCCGGGGATAAAACGGCGTGTGCATGCTGGAACGGATCTTCTGGATCAGCACCATGATTAGCAACTAATCGTTCAATGACTAAGTCTCGAATAGCATTGGCTATTTCTTGTCGCCCTAGTTCGGTAGATTCTGTCAGGTAAGTGAACAGCCGTCGGGCACGGACTTCGTTGGGAGCGTTAGGGAGGGTTAGTTCGATAGGTGGGTGTGGCCAAGATGGTGGATTTGTGGTGTCAGCTAGATCGTAGATAAAGCGGCACACCATACAAGCTATTACGCAGCCGCTCAGGACTGGTACCAACTCGATACGGTATCCGATCGGATATCCAAAAATAGCAACCATTAGGAACAGCCCTAGCCCCCACAAGATCCCTACGACGATCGGTTTAATACGTGGCTCATTCATGACAGTGCCGCCGTCACATTTTCTAGAGCTGTTATTGCCCGGACTCGGTCGTCAGCTGTGCTTTCAGTATTTGAGAACATTGCGGAACGGTATAGCGACGCCAAAGTTTCTAAGTCAGTTCGAGGTAGTTCAGTTTCTGAAAGCACCTCGACGATGAACTCTTCAGCAGTTTGGGCTGAGTCGCGAATAACGCCTTGTCTAGCTACTACTTTTTGTAGCGTCACCCAACAATCCAGAATCACATCATCGATATTCCCGCCAGCACGTAACCGCGATAGCGCATCTTCAAAGCGGGTTGTCAGCGTGTTTTTATCTTCATCATCTAGTACTAGATATATGCCGTCATCATCTAAGGCTTTTTTCCGTTTTGCGGCAAGCCGTCGTTTCATGTTTAGCAGCATCATTACAACGAAGAAAACGATAACCATCAGAAAAACTGCTAGCACCGTCACTAAGAAAATCCCGAAAAGAGGTGACGATTTATTGGTGGTGTTTTCTAATCCATTAACAGAAAATGTTGCAGCTTGATGTGACGGAGGAGGTGGCAAAGTTCGTTGCGATCCTTGGGTTCTATGAAAGGCCTCCGCAGCCGAGCTAGCGGCTCTAGCTCCCAACGCAAAAAACGCCAGCAGTATCGCTACTGCTACTCCGATATTGCGCCGTTTCACCTAGTCTCCTTCGACATGTTGAATGTGAGCATACTCCTTCCATAAATAGCGAAGTCCATAGCCATACCAATAAAATGCTTCAAACCTCATAAAGTTAGTTCAGACATTACGTGTGTTTTTTAAATTAAGCGCCTAGAAAGGGGTTGTTGTGAGCCAGACTGTAACTAATTGGTTGCGACGACGATCCCAGCTCACTCCTAATCGTGTTGGTTTGGTTTGTGGCACAGAATCTTGGACTTTTTCTGAAATACGCGATGCTGCTGATCTGCGTAGCGCTGCTTTAGCTAGCTATGGCATTCCTGCCAATTATCGGATCGGTTTTCTTGCCAGCAATAGTGTTGAGCATTACTTTTGGCTATTTGCTTGTCAGCAGTTGGGGCTTCAGATGGTTCTGCTTAACCCACGTTTAGCTGCTAACGAACTGCAACGTCAGGTTGATGATTCCGGATTAAAATTACTTCTGTGTGACGATAAAACTTTGCCGCTAGCTACCGCGCTGTCAGCAAAGAGCATAACTTTTGGGGAGCTTTCTCAGGTATCTGCCAGCGGCGATCTACCCATTGTCGAAAACTGGTCTTTCGATGAGGTCACCACCATTCTTTACACTTCAGGAACTACTGGAGAAGCTAAAGGAGTAATGCAGACCTTCGGTAATCACTGGTGGTCAGCTATGGCTTCAGTTCTTAATCTTGGTCTAGATCCGGCACAAGACTCGTGGATATGCGCAGTACCGCTTTTCCATATTTCTGGTTTTTCTATCATGATGCGCGGAATCATTTACGGTATTCCGATTCATCTTATGGAACGTTTTGATGCTGCAGACTTAAACGATCTTTTACTCTCGGGACGGGCGAGCACCGTCTCGGTAGTCACTAAAATGTTGAGCGATATTTTAGATGACCTAGCTTCTCGTCAGATAAAAAATTATCCCGATACCGTGCGGTGTTTTCTGATCGGTGGTGGTTTCCTCGACGACGTTACGCTGGCGCGAGCTAATGCTGCTGCTATCCCTAGTGTTTTTTCTTTCGGCATGACTGAAACAGCTAGCCAATGTGTTGCTAGTTCGTATAGCACCCCAGAAAGTAAAGCTGGTTCAGCTGGCTTACCACTATTTACTACGCAGCTTCGGATTGATTCTGGTGTTCCGGCCGGACAGGTGGGTGAATTACAGTTACGTACCCCGACTTTGGCTGTCGGATACCTTAACCAGCAAGACCGCTATAACGCTTCTTTCACCGACGATGGCTGGTTTCATACTGGCGATATGGGGTATCTCGACGATGATGGTTATCTGTGGGTGGTATCACGTCTGAGTGACATGATCATTTCTGGTGGCGAAAATATCTTTCCCGCCGAGATTGAAAATGTGCTACTGACACACTCAGCAGTACAACAAGCTGCCGTCGTAGGACGGGAAGATTCCCGGTGGGGACAAGTTCCGGTTGCTTTCGTCGTAGCTGATCCATTGTTAAATACCGACGCCTTGACTGATTACTGTCGGAGCCAATTGGCTCACTATAAGGTTCCAGCGCAAATTATTTTTCTCGACGAACTCCCGCAAACCGCTTCTGGGAAAGTCCAGCGACAACGACTCGTTGAGTTACTTAAACGTGCAGATGATCCTCATGAGTTGCTGCGATAGCTGGTGATTCGAGCTGGAATGTACAGTGTTCGATAGCAACACTGTATTGGTGCGCAACTGATTCTTGCAGTGCCGATAATGTCATCAAGCAGTGCTGGTCGGTGAAACATTCTTCTTCCATCACTACATGGGCGGTCATTACTGGCAAACCGCTAGCTACCTTCGAAGCATGTAGGTCATGAACTCCTACTACATGAGGCTGCGCCAGAATATGGTGGCGGACTTGGTCAAGGTCTAATCCTGCTGGAGTAGATTCGAGCAGAATTGCCCCAGATTCTCGTAGCAAAATGATTGCTCTAGGTACGATCAACGCCGCAACAAGTAGCCCTGCAACTGCATCCGCACGTAACCACTGAGTTGTAGTAATAACTAGGGAGGCAACTAGCACAGCCACTGAACCTAAGGCATCATTGGCAACTTCCAGGAATGCTGCTCGCATATTTAGGTTATTGCCGCGCCCACCAGCTAGTACTGCCAGCGAAGCGATATTTCCTAATAGCCCTAATGCTCCTACGAAAGCTAGTCCGCCTGCAGCAACTGGTGGCGGATCAATGAGCCGCTGAATACCTTCAAAGATCGCATAGCAACCTACTGCCAGTAGTACCGCGGCTTGGAGTGCTGCGGCAATCACTTCGGCTCGCTGCCAACCCCAAGTTCGTTTTGCCGACGGTGGTCGTACCGCGAGCATGGCTGCGGTTAAAGCCACCATCAGCCCTAAACAGTCAGTGAGCATATGAGCGGCGTCGATTAGTAGCGCTAAGCTGCCGGTTATTGCTGCTCCAGCTACTTCAACAAAGAAAATACCGACGGTAATACTTAATGCCGCAATTAGGCGATGCCGGTCTACTCCGTATGTTCCGTGATCATGTCCTGCACCCATGTTTTATTGCCTCGCTGTCGGACAGGCTGTAGCGGCCGCATGAGTAAGCATAAGTAGCTTTTCTGCAGCCGCTAAAAGCGCAATGGTTTCGTCGGGGTATGCCAAGGAATATAGGGAAGATCGACCTTCAGCACGGAAGGTGACTAGCCCACATTCAACTAGGCACGCTAAGTGTTTACTTACAGTGGATTGGGCTAAACCAAGATGTTCTGTCAGATCAACGACGCGATGTTCTCCCAATAAAAGATGGTGCACCACGATGAGTCGAGATGGATCGCTTAGCCCTCGCAGTAAGCACGCAGCTTGTGCTGCGTCTGCTTGCACATCAACACCTTCGACAGTCACCGATATCATCGCCACAAAGCGATGATATCGCTATCTTGCGGTTCTGTATAGGTTTATCCTTGTTGAAATAATTCCCTAATTCGTGCGATTCGCGCATCTACTTGCGCATCCGTTGCGGACGCTAACGCTGGTCCACCACATTGTCGTCGCAAATCAGCATGGACATGCGAATGAGGAACTCCTCGGATTCTTGAATACTGCGCCACTAGCGAATTTAATTCTTTTCGTTTCGTAGCTAAAGAACGATGTAATACCTCTACCTCAGGCACTTTTTCCCGACGATCTCGCTTACTTTGCCGCGCTAAATGACGCCGCTGGCGTTCTCGTAATAGTGATGTGACCTGGTCTGGCTCCAGTAATCCCGGCAAACCTAGCCAATCTGCTTCTTCTTCGGAACTAGGTTCAACTTGCATTCCAAATTGCTGCGAATCAAATAACACATGGTCGAAAACTGCCTGCGATTCTAGCGCCTCAAAACTTCCTAATAGATCGTCAGAGGCTGATTCTTTTCTGTTGGCTGCATCCAGCAAGGCTTGTTCTGGATCCCATAACCCATCGTCGTCATGTTTTGGTTTCCCAAGAATATGGTTACGTTGTTTTTCCAGTAACGCCGCATGCGCCAAAATTACTGGCACTGTCGGCAAAAATACTGTTGCTAGTTCACCACGACGGCGGGTACGCACAAACCGCCCTACGGCTTGGGCGAAAAAGAGAGGCGTTGACGTCGCGGTAGCGTAAACACCAACTGCAAGACGCGGTACGTCGACCCCTTCTGAAACCATACGCACCGCCACCATCCAGCGGTCTTGGGATTTGGAAAAATCTTCAATTTTCTTGCTGGCTTTAGCTTCATCAGAGAGAACTGTTGTCGGCTTTTCTCCAGTTATCTGGTGCAATAGTCGAGCATAGGCGCGAGCTTTTGTTTGATCGGTGGCTATAACTAGCCCTCCCGCATCTGGAATGTGTCGCCGTACTTCTAAAAGACGTGTGTCAGCAGCTCGGAGCACCGCTGACATCCATTCACCTTTTGGATCTAGAGCGGTTCGCCACGCATGAGCTGTGAGGTCTTTAGTCATGGGTTCTGCTAGGTGCGCGGCCAATTCATCACCAGTCTTGGTACGCCATCGCATCTGTCCGCCGTAAGCCATGAAAACTACTGGTCGCACAACATGGTCAGCTAAAGCCTCGGCATACCCGTAGATGTAGTCGGCATGTGAAATTTTTGATCCGTCAGCAAGCAGATCGTAGCTAACGAATGGGATCGGGTTATCGTCGGAACGAAATGGAGTACCAGTAAGACATAGTCGACGAGTCGCGTACTTAAATGATTCTTTTACTGCGTCACCCCAGCTGAGGGCGTCGCCTGTGTGGTGGACTTCATCGAGAATAACTAGCGTGCGATGAGTGTGCACCATAGTTTCATAACGGTAGGGCTGAGTTGCTACTCCAGCATAGGTAACTGCAACACCTTTGAACTGCCTGCTACGTCCCTTTTTTGTTGATCCTAAGCCGGGATCAATTTGGATGCCAGCACGAGCAGCAGCATCTGCCCACTGGACTTTCAAGTGTTCGGTAGGGGCAACTACGATAACTCGTTCAATGGTTCGATCATGTAAAAGTTCGGCAGCTACTCGCAGCGCGAAGGTGGTTTTCCCAGCGCCCGGTGTTGCTACGGCCAGAAAATCTTGTGGTTGTTCAGCTAGATATTTTTCTAATGCTGCCGCTTGCCATGCTCGCAGGCTCTGCGCGGTTCCCCAAGGAGCACGACCAGGATAGGCAGGCGATAAGTTCTCAAGTTCACGTACAGTTCGCCCCTCGCCAGTAGCGAGTGGCTCTGATTCATCTGAGAACAATTCCGACATAGAGTATTGACGTTAGCGCCCACCCCCGACACTTAGCCAAATTGAGTACTACCTTTTAGCCGTATATCGGAGGTGAGATGTCGAGAAACTAGCCACCAGATCTAGCAAAAGTCACATGCGAAGAAGACCGATCCACACCACCAACACTCCCCCAAACCCAAGCCTCAACAGACTCAGCAGACCCCTCAGCAACACTCGACCACAACACCCAACGACCATCAGCACCAACCG
>JBOFYY010000109.1:0-3106 GCA_051654905.1 Propionibacteriaceae bacterium | reverse complement strand
TGGATTGAAAGTCTTTGCGTATGGTGTGGTAAAATAACGCTGAGTTCTTTGCTCTTTCGTCCCCTGGAGCTTTTTCAACGACTTGAGAGAAACTTTCATAGACTTTTCTGTAAAAGCAGTCTTCGTGAAGCTCCAGGTCAAACGACTTCAGTTTCCATTCCAGCTTGATGGGAAACACTGGGAGAACAAAATGTGCAGCTGGACGGACGATGTTGGCGGCGGCCAAGTTGGAGGCGGGTGGAATTGAAACGGGAGGATTGGCATCCGTGCTGGCGGCGTTGGCATCTGCTGCAGCAGGTTGATAAAAATCTGCAAGTTTAATTCAGATAAAAGTTAAAACATATTCACAGTCTAAGAAAATTTAATATGAATACAAATTTTTTACTCAGTAACATCTCGTGCTACACGGCAAAAGTAAAAGTTCAAAAAAACCTCGAAAAAGCTCAAAATGAAGGAAATTTTCTAGTCTTTTTATGAAAAAATTAGTTGAGCCAAAGAACACTCAAGCTCTAGAAGGGCCGTGAAAATCCTGCAAGACACCGCCCGATCACAATACCTTTGTTTCTCGATTTATGAAAAAAAATTCTCTTCGCGCTCATTTAACATTCTGAAAACTTGCAGAACCAATTCACTTTTACACACTTCCTGATTGGACCTTCTAGAGTTTTAGTCTTCTTTGATTGAGCCTAGTTTTTCAAAAAGGATTGAAAAAGCACAGAGAAAAACGCAACGCGATATCGCTTGAATATCCAAAATAAGCGCACTTTATTTTTTTCTCTGTGTGTTAGGACAAAAAACCCTAATTTTGGTATGGTTTTATATGTTCTAAATTTTGATCTATTCCAAGTTTTTTTAAACTTTGACCTTTGTCAAGAAAAACACATTTTAAAGACGTAAAAAGACGTGTCTTTGCGCATTCAGCGAGTGTAAGCACGGGTATATCGTGAACATCTACGAATACAAATCTTGACAAAAAACTAAAAAAATCACGTTTTTTTACCTTTGACCTTGAAGGTCATTGACCTCATAACTCATCTCATTCTCATATCTCCGTATATATAATACCTACAATTTGAAGCATCAACGAGCTTTCTAAGTTGTGCCTGTAAAGAGTAAATCGACCAACAGAAAAACCAGCGTTGCGAAAGCAGACATCTGCTTCTGTTCTATACAACCAAACAAATTAGCAGACAAATTAGCAGACAGCAGACATGACAGACGGCAGACATCTATCAGCAGACTGCTCAACAGACACCTGTCGACAGACATCTGCCCGTGTCCAAATGGACTAGGAGGCAGACACCTGCCGGCAGACACCTGTCGACAGACATCTGCCCATGTCCACCTTATGAAGGGGCAGAAATCTGCCGGCAGACGTCTGCTCATGTCCAAATTATGGAGGAGCAGACATCTGCCGACAGACATCTGCCCATGTCCAAATTATGGAGGAGCAGACATCTGCCGACAGACGTCTGCCCATGTCCAAATTATGGAGGAGCAGAATTTTTTCTTTGTAATGTGACCATTTTTTCTTCACACATTAGCGCTCTCACGAAAGCATGCGATGAATACAAAAGAATTTGGAGCTGAAGCTGATCTGGTCAACAAAAATCAAATTTTTAGGTAAGAAATTAGAAAAATATTGTTAAACTGTTGGTGGAATTGATTGAAACTGATCAGAACTGATGTGCAACATTTCAATTTTAACCATCAAGAAACCTTGTGTTCTTCTGTCATCAAAGAAAAGCAAAGCGATGTACAACGTCAAAATTAACATTGATCATGAATCAGATAACGTAAGAAGACATTTAAATATGATTATTGTTCCATTTTTAATCAACTTTTTATGTACTCAGGATGGAAAAAAGGTTAGAAATCGAAATGAACGCAGTTTTGAAGTTCATCGACGCTAAAATTTGCGACGTTCAGCTCGACAACGTTAAGAAATCGTGTTAACTTCATAAAGAAACCGTCCAAGCCAAGCGTGACTTGATGGGATGCGCTCAGACAGGCTCAAGCAAAACTGCAGCTTTCATTCTTTCCATTCTCGAAACAATCATGAGCCAAAGCAAATCAATGATTCCTGGCCGTCCCACAAGCTCTTACCGTTGGTCATCCAAATCTTCGATGAAGCTCGCAAGTTAGCCAACACTTCATGGGTCAAGATTTGCCTTGCATACGGAGGACCTGCTTCAATGCATCAAAGTTCAAGCATCACTCGGACAATCATTCACATCGGTTCGAAGGGATCGAGAAAATTTGATTAACAAACGGCACAAGACAATCAATCAAGAAGTGATTGAGATCACAAGCCTCAGCAGTTACAACGATGGTGGAGCGATTGTCACAATTTTTGAAATTTACTATCTATTATTATTTTATGGCGATTTTGGGGAAGTTACTTACATTTTTTAGTTTCGGATGGTTTTATTTCAGGTTGTTAGAGTCTCCAGAATATTTTTCAGGCATTGGTGAAAGTTCCGAGGTTTCTGGAAGTGCGCTAGCTGCTCGGGAACCTGCGAAGAAAATGTGCACACAAACCATCAGGAATTTAAATAAATTGATTAATTGTACTTATCTGATGTTTTTTTGTTGCCTCCTTATGCCTTCAGCGCCTGCAAATAAATTAAAAATTATTTTTTAAAATTTAGAGAAAAAAAATTCGCTCACACGCATACAAAGAACATTTTCATTGCTCTATGTTTCTAGATTTCGTTTTCAACGCAAAGTTTTCTGCGAATCTCGTTTTCACAATTTTTTCACAAAAAACTTTCCACAAAACTGGTTGGAGTCGAAGAATAAATAAGCTAAAATTTGAAAACTCACCTTATTTTTTTCGAGCCCATTTCGATTTCAAGTGTTTTTTCGCGATTTTTCTGTTGATTTTGAGTTTTTCCGTCAAAACGTTCATCATCAGGTCAAAGACATTTTTGTAAGTTTTTTCAAATCCGGCCACAAAAGTGATGTTGGATTGAAAGTCTTTGCGTATGGTGTGGTAAAATAACGCTGAGTTCTTTGCTCTTTCGTCCCCTGGAGCTTTTTCAACGACTTGAGAGAAACTTTCATAGACTTTTCTGTAAAAGCAGTCTTCGTGAAGCTCCAGGTC
>JBOFYY010000108.1:0-1289 GCA_051654905.1 Propionibacteriaceae bacterium | reverse complement strand
TCCCCAGCCTTCTAGTGACGCATCCAAGAACAGCAAGAGGTCTGGAGAGGATTGTTGAAGGGGGACACTCACTGTCAGATTGTCGTCGTTCACCCACCACAGCAAGTCTTTCCTCACTTCTGCCGACAAGGGAATTTGCTCGTACGGGTGATCTACTGTTGGTGACCAAAACTCCTTCATCCTCCATTGTAGGGACCGAAGGTGTAGCCTTCCTTGTGGTACTAGCTTCTCCAGGGAGGTTAGGATTCCCAGCACCACCTGCCACTGTCTTGCTGGCTGTGTCTGCTTTCCCAGAAAGGCATTCACCACTTGTTTGCATTTCTGTACTCTTTGGTCTGTCGGGAATACTTTGGCTTGTGTTGTGTCTATTACCATTCCCAGATATTCCAAACGTTGACTTGGATCCAACTGCGACTTCTCCTGATTTATCACAATACCTAAGCTGTGAGAAAACCGTAGGAGGGTCGCCCTGTCCCTGAGTAATTTCTCCCTGGACTTTGCTATCACCAGCCAATCGTCCAGATATCTTATCAGCCTGATCCCCTGAGCATGCGCCCACGCCGACACGAGGGTGAACACTCTTGTAAAAACTTGAGGAGACGTTGTCAATCCGAAGCACAGGACCTTGAACTCGAAAGCTTTCCCTGCAGACTGAAGCGGAGAAATTTCCTTGAAGACTGATGGACTGGTATCTGAAAGTATGCGTCCTTTAGATCGACTGTCAGCATAAAGTCTCCGATTCTGACTGCTTGTAGAACCGTTTTCGGAGTTTCCATCTTGAAACTGGTTTTCCTTATAAACAGATTCAGCGTTGACAGGTCTATTACTGTCCTCCACTCCCCGTTGGCTTTGGGTACCAGGAAAATCCTGCTGTAGAAGCCTTTTGTCGGACTGCATACTTGTTGCACAGCTCCTTTTTCCATCATCTTCTTCACTTCGTCCTGCAGAATAGTGGCCTTCTGAGATCTGTGGGCATAAGTGACGTGGGGTAATGGTTGATCTGTCAGGGGCGGGGTTACCTCGAACGGAATCAAATACCCGATCCTGAGAACATCCACCACCCACTGCTCTGCCCCTAGTTCCTGCCACACCTTCCAGTGATTTGCCAGGCAACCCCCCACTGGTGTGGCCGAGTGATGGGAGGCGCCCATCCTATCTTCTTGAGCCTCTCCCCCTTCCCCTATTGCCCCTTCCTCTGTTGTTTCTATTGTGAAAGGGCCGATGAGTTATCCTCTTTGGGGAAGAGGGTCTTGTGACTCTATTAGGGATGCTATGTCTCACTGGTTTCT
>JBOFYY010000107.1:0-1842 GCA_051654905.1 Propionibacteriaceae bacterium | reverse complement strand
TGAAAGTATGCAACCAACAACACAAAATGTAGCGCGGGTTGCATAAATTTTGTACTTTTTTACTTAACTGCCACGAAACTTAAAAATTTGGTGACAATTTGTGTAAAATTATTGCAGGTTGCATAATTTGCATGAAATTTTTAAGCCAATTGATAGAGGTTACGTCCTATAGCGAAATTAAGTGAGGCTGATTTGAGTTTGAGACGTCTGTAACACAAAACCATACTTAGCAGCGCACGCAAAATTTTGCGCTCATTTTGAAATTTTCAAAAAAAAAAAAATCATAAATTTGCTTAATCTTCATTAATTTTGCATTAATATTTCCTTGAACTATAACATTTCAGAGAAATTTGACTGAAATTTTACCAAAGTGCAAAATGAGCGCAAATGAGTGGGTGCGCTCACTGCTCACTGCTTTGTTGCAATCGCGCTCACTTAATAAAAAAAGCCTCTTTACCAAGTATGCACAAAACTATATGGGAAAAATTTACTCTCGAGCCGTAAATTAAAAATTTTAATGCTCAAAGGCCGTCTAAGGAGGTTAAAAAAAATTGAGTGTCTATGTAGATAATTTAACCTACGCTGAGTCCGGAAATGTGCGTGAAAAAAATTAATTCGGGCTCAAAACTTAAAGTGGATTAGTACTGTGCCAATGCAAAAAATTCATCTAGCCACCTTTAGTATACACTTAGATGATCAGAAAAATCCAAAAATAACCATAGGTCACAATGTAATTTTTTGAGAAAAATGAGTTTGAAATTAGCATTCTGACTTACCCGGAAAAAAGAGAAATTTTGTGCATTTCAACTTTTAAGATAAAAGGAGGTGACTTTGATGGGCTTTTTTGCTGTCATACGATTTCTTGAATCGTAAGCAACATTTCGAGCACATAAAAATTGGGGGTGACGGTGTAATTTTTTGAGAAAATGGTCTTCAAAGGCAGAAAAACGTGGGGTTTTACCAAAATCCGACAATGGAGGAAAATAGACCTTCTTTCAGCAGGTGCGGTTGAGCGGATTCTTTCAACAGAAATTATTTTCTTACTGTCCAACACTTCAAACATTCAAAATTTTGAAATTGTTGAAAATTTGAAAAAATCCAAGATGGCGGCCAAAATTTTTAAGGGTCTGAGAAAAATACTTTTAAAATATGAAGGAGTGGAGATATTTCAAAAATTCCAACGGTAGCTTAAAGCCAATGAACCAGAGTTAATTTTACATACGGTGATTAACTTTCTAGGTCAGAGGTCAAGAATTGTATTTTTACCCCAAAAAATCATTTTTACGCCATTTTAAATTAAGCAACCGGCAAAAATTTTGAAAATTGCAGAAAGTTGTGTTCATATGTTGGGAAGATATTCCGAATATGAATATGATTTGTGATCTGCGGTGGAATGCGCACACGGACATAGTGCGTGCGAAAGCGGCGCAGAACTTGGGCTTAATGTCCAGGAATCTGCATGGGGCACTTCGCGCGTGAAGCGCATGGCATACCTGTCGCTGGTGCGAACCGCGAACCTTAGGGCTGCCCGCCTGGCACCCAACCACCCTCCAAGCTGGAGCGCGTCCAAAAGCGGGCGCAGCGCTTCATCTACGGACGCCGGCCGCCGCCACCCGGCCAACAAAATATTATGTCGGTAAAAATGCACGTGCAGCACACCGACCTGGTGTTCTTCAAAAAAAGGTCGAGCGGCGCCATTGACATTGACGCGCGAGCGCGCATCATCCAGGGCCGCGTGCTGCGCGGCGACGACCAACGAAACCCCCGGCTGCAACCACCCCCGGCGGCTTGAATCTAATTCATATCCTTTCTAGCAACAGCCCTGGCAGGTTGCCTACCTGC
>JBOFYY010000106.1:0-1272 GCA_051654905.1 Propionibacteriaceae bacterium | reverse complement strand
CGACGTATACCCGCTTGTTACGAAAAAGAAGTCCGAGAGTTGATCGACTGCATGTTGAAAAATAGAATAATTAGACATTCGAAGTCCCCTTGGTCGGCACCGGTTGTTATCGTCAAGAAAAAGGACGGGAGACTTCGATTATGCGTCGACTACTTAATGATCGGACGTAGAAAGATAGCTTCCCATTACCCCTTGTGGATGACGTATTTGATGCCCTAGCTGGTGCAAAAATTTTCTCCACTCTTGATTTAGCCTCGGGATATTGGCAGGTGGAAGTGGCAGAAAAGGATCGTGAAAAGACGGCGTTTACATTGCAATCCGGTCTTTATGAATTCGAGACGATGCCTTTTGGGTTGACGAACGCCCCTGCTACGTTCCAACGCTTAATGCAACAAGTGCTAGGACACCTTATCACACACTGTGGCTTGGTATACTTAGATGACTTCATTGTTCATGGGGAGAATGAGACTGAACACCTGAGAAATTTGTCCAGTGTCTTGCAAGCATTAACAGACGCTGGCCTCAAATTGAAACCATCAAAGTGCACGTTATTACAAAATGAGGTCAAGTTTCTTGGCCACATTGTCTCCCAAGAAGGTATCCGTACAGACCCCGACAAGATCGAAAAGGTTAAAACATGGCCTACCCCAACATCTGAAACCGAGGTGAGAAGTTTCCTTGGCCTGGCGTCCTACTACAGACGGTTTGTGAAGGGTTTTACTAATATCATAGAACCACTTAACAACCTCTTAAAGAAAGACTCACCATTCCAGTGGGATGAAAATTGCCAGATTGCATTTTTGAAAATAAGAGACTTGTTGTGTACGACGCCGATACTGGCTTTGCCATCAACAGGAATAAAGGCGGGTAAATTTGTCCTGGATACGGATGCCAGCGAAGTCGCTATTGGGGCAGTGCTTTCACAGAGAAACGCGAATGGTCAAGAAAAGGTGATTGCCTATGGTAGCCGCTCGCTGTCTAAGCAAGAAAGAAACTACTGCACTACGCGTAAAGACATGCTTGCAGTCGTCCACTTCGTCCGTAAGTACCGACACTACTTACTGGGTAGAAACTTTGTGTTGCGCACGGATCATCAGGCACTCAAATGGCTCCAGACATTCAAGGACCCAGAAGGTCAGATTGCCAGGTGGCAAGGCCAACTACAGGAGTACAACTATGATTGCGTACACAGTGCTGGGAAGAAACATGGCAACTCAGATGCATTATCCCGTAGGCCGGTTAGATACCATTGGGAATGTCCGTCATGCACAG
>JBOFYY010000105.1:0-2052 GCA_051654905.1 Propionibacteriaceae bacterium | reverse complement strand
ACATGTTTGTCTCTCGGGTGCTGACTGGACGTATTTTACGTCGACATACAAAAGTTTTTTTTTTAATTCGCGGAAAAATACTTATAGGCCTACCAGCCTAAAACTTTTGAATCACGCGCCTTGGGGGATGCTGGGAGATCACGGATCAAGGCCTTGTTTTGTTTTGAAGCGTGACCCAAGTGCGCATGCGTGATATCCCTTCTTCTCGCTCCAGCCAGCATCAGTAGCGCATCATCCAAGAGCGATCTTTCGTCAAAAGCGTGTTTTTCTGGACTTGTGCGAGACTTTGAGCATTTGTGTTGCTACAGGACATTCATAGATATGTCTCAACGACGTGTGAACCGCGAAAGGCGCGTTTTACCCGTCGGAAGGGATCGTGTAAGGCGAGTTTTGGACCTGGATGCTGGCGAGGGGCCAAGCACCCAGCATGACCCCGCGCCTCAAGGCCGTTCTGTGCGGCCACGTGTGGCTGAAAGTGTTTCGGGAACACATCGTTTGCCTTTGGTTACCCCTAGAAAGCATGTGGGCGTCCTTAGGGGCATTCGTAGGCATTTGGGAGGCCTCCAACCAAGGGACATAGACGAATATCTTTCGGAGCTTGATCGGGAACATGTCGCAAGTCCTCATTTTGATGGCGGATGGTCATCGAGTGATGAGGACATCAGTCCCGATGAAAGTGAGGAGGAATATTTGCCCCCACTGTCCGTTCGAGGCTCACATCCCGAAAGTGAGCTCGAATTCAGTGCATACGAGGGGGAATCTGAGGAGGAGGGGGAGGGTGGGGATACGGGCTCAAGTTTTATCGCAGAGGACGATACAGAAAGTGAGGGCCTAAGTGAGGGTGATGGGCCAACGGGGGGGGGTAGTGTGCATCGTGCCCGCACCCGTGCGCGTGCGCGCGCACGGGCACGTAGAAGGTCGGCTCGTCGCGCCAGCCAAGGTGAAGGTCGGTCGTCGGAGAGTGACGAGGGGTGGACGGAGGACCCCACCCCTCCTAACATGCACCCCTTCACGGCAACCCCTGGGATGACCGTACCAGTACCCCTGACTGTTTTGGGATTCATCCAGCTTTTCCTGACGCGGGAATTGCTGGAATACCTGGTACACGAGACGGTGGACTACGCTCGGTACTGCCGATATGAGCTGAAGACGACCTTGTCGTATTACTGGCGGGGTTGCAACCTCATTGACATGGCACATTTTTTGGGGCTCCACATTTATTTTGGTTTGACACCTGCTATCGACGTCAGGCAATATTGGAAGAGAAGTTATTTTTTATATATGCCGAATGTGCCTGGCGTTATGTCCCGTGATAATTTCCTGGCGATGGACAGGTACTTCAACGCCTTCAACCGAAGGGCCATACCCCGGAATAACAGTGATCGCCTCATTTTAGTGCGTACAGTGTTGGATTATATCCGTGAGCGGTGTAGTAATCTCGTGATTCCTGGAAAGAACCTGTCTTTGGATGAGGGGATGATGCCTTACAAAGGACGTCTTAGTATAAAAGTGTATAACCCCAAGAAGCCAAAGAAATATGGTGTGAAATTCTTTCTCATTACCGAGGCCAACACTGGATACGTTGTGGACTTTTCAGTGTATTCCGGGGTCTTCTCCACGCTGCGTGACACTGTATTCAATCTTGTGGGACGTTTCCGTAACCAGGGATATCACCTGTTTATGGATAATTATTATAACTCGGTATCCCTGGCCCAGGAACTGTATGAAGCAGGTGTTCACGTCAGTGGTACCCTTCGGTTGGTGCGTGGGGCCCCGAATGTCCTCAAGAGGTTCGCTAGTCATCCGCAACACCTGGCAAGAGGAGAGACAGAGTGGCGGCGGGAGGGCGCTGTCTTCGTCATCTGTTGGAAGGGTGTCCGACTCGTCCCCATGATTACAACGAGTCATGAACCCATCCAAGAAGAGATCGTACAGTGGAAGAAGACATGTCGACAGGGCCTAGTTGTGTATGAGCAGTTTCGTGTAGAGCGCCCTCCCGTCATTTGGCACTACAATAGGCACATGGGAGGAGTTGATCTCTTTGATCAGCTC
>JBOFYY010000104.1:0-1618 GCA_051654905.1 Propionibacteriaceae bacterium | reverse complement strand
CGATTTACACATCTCCAGAGAAACAAACAAATTTACATTCAAAGTGTATAGAAAACCAACAGACAGAGGTATTCTACTCAATTACAAATCAAACCACTCATACAACACTAAAGCTACTGTCGTGCGCGCCGGAATTTTACGTGCATATGAATACTGTGAGGACAAGTCTCTCCGCAGAGCGGAACTGAAAAATGTATATGAAATTCTGTACCAAAATGATTATCCTCAACATTTTATTGATAAGGTGCATCACAAAGTGAAAGTGTGCTACAAGAGAAAAATGGCAAAACTCAACACCCCGGCAGCAAACGCCACACAAACTCTTGCTCCAGTGTGCGTGCAAACAGACGGCGGTGTCAATGCCACGAGTGTGAGTGCGAGCGCGCCCCGCGCGCCGGCACAAAGACCCAGCATACTGAATATCCCATATGTGCCCGGTGTATCTGAATTAATACACAAAGCTGCAAAGAAAAACTTCGATAATATGCGAGTTGTGTTCTCATGTAAAAACAATCTACGGAAATCTCTGATGCATGTAAAACCTAAAAAGAAACCACTTCTCAAAAATTGTGTGTACAAAATTAAATGTGAATGCAACGCTGTGTATATAGGACAAACGAGAAGAAACCTGTCATGTAGACTTAAGGAACACAAAGAAGCATGTAAAACAAAACAAAATGAGTCTAACAGAAATCACAACAAATTGGCGCTTCACGCACAAAAAATGAACCACAACTTTGATTTTAAAAATGCCGCAGTTATTCATTTTGAGCAAAACTTTCATAAACGCATTGTTGCTGAATCAATGGCCATGGTAGCTTGTGAAAAGGCAATTAGTCAATCAAGCAGGAACATTGACAAAATATTCTGGCAGAGCATAAAAGATGATGGCAAAATTGTGAGCGGCAAAAATTATTTTAGTGAAAAAGCACGCCTTGATGATGTCACCAACGCACAATGTGCAATAACAAATGTGAGAAAAAGAGTGCCGACGCTGCCTCGGCCTCAACGCCGACCGGCAGCGCACTCATATGACATGAGAATCCGAGCCACATAGGCGCCCAAGAGCTGTAAAATATGCAAAACATCTAATATATCAGCACCCATTTTTAAAGCACTCGGCGCTGTGGTAGTCAGATGATGATCTGACCTCCACCCGCTCAGACGCTTCTCACTTCGTCTCTTGACGAAAAAGGTATGTCACTTTCAAATCACACAAAATTATTCCAACTTGGGAACGAAAATTAGATTTTTTGCATATTACTATAATTTAATTATAAGAATCAAAAAATTGCAGAAAATTGTGAAACTTTTAGTAATTGGCTATTATTTTTCTCTCTGTTTTTATCAGCTCATGAACTAAGGCTTGCGCCAGCGGCCGAAACTAGTAGAGCACGGCATGTTTACCTGCGAAATTACACCTGAACGCAAATAAACACCACTCAAAACGACGAGGACGAGCTATCATTTCTATCAACATGGATATTGTGTAACTGGATATTTTGTAACTTGGATATTTTGTAACTTGGATATTTTGTCCCTCGGATATTTTGTAACTGGATATTTTGTATCTAGTTATTATGTAACTTGGATATTTTGTAACTTGGATATTTTGTAA
>JBOFYY010000103.1:0-1904 GCA_051654905.1 Propionibacteriaceae bacterium | reverse complement strand
AGCAGGTGCAGTGCGCTTACCGGAAGCGGGAATCCAATCTGGAGAAAAAACTTCTTTCTCCATAGAGCGTCCGACTGATGTTTGGCACCTTGAAGTCGAAAGAGAGCCAGGAGAGCGAGGGCGCTCATGTGAGCCCCTACCTTCATATGAAAACTCCCCATATGAAGGAGACCGCCTAAAAAGAGGAGAACGATCCTCTGAAGAGCGGCGCCTAGATCTCTTGATCGGAAGAGAAACGTCCTTCTTCCTACGTGATCTAACTGCTAGAGAGTCTGCTAGCGCCGTGATCTGAGCTTGAAGTCCCGCGAGTACTCTCGTAGGAGAATCTTCTAATTCTTCCTCGGAAGCAGGCGCCGAGCGCGGAGCGCGAGAAGAAGAACGATCACAGGATTTCTTGTGTTTCTTCGCCTCCACCGACGATTCTTCCGGGAAAACCTCCGGACTAGAAGCCAAAGGACTGCAGGGAGCCTTCCAAGCCCTCTTCAACGGGCGCGACGCATCCGGGGAGTTCCAACCTCTCTTCGGAGAGGGAGACGACGAAGAGGAGAAGCATTGGCGTAGGAGCTCCTTCTTGTAGCGATCCGAGGCAGCCTGGGAGCGTACTTCAGGATCTGCCGAGGGGACGCCTGACCGGTGGGGGTTCTCCCTAGCCCTCTTGCGGCTTTCGACTTTCCTACTCCACTGGAACTGGGAGTCTGGAAGAGGTCTAGGCCTAGAGGCACTAAGGAGCCGGTCAGACGCACCCTCCACAACACTGGGGACACTGCACTGATCACTAACACTCTCCTTACCTTCCAACTGACGAATCTTCTGATCCATAGAAAGAATCGTGGCTCTCAGAGCTGCCGCCTCCGAAGGCGAATCTTCGGCTTCGGTGCGGGGAGCAGGGGCTGCACCTTGGGAAGAAGGTTCTAATTCTACGTTAGTATTAGGATCCACATCCAACTCACTCATTCTAGATCTGCTAGAACTTCTAGAGGAAGCCTTACGCACTCTATCACGTTCCAACTTCCTAACATAAGAAGAGAGAGCCTTATATTCTTCTTCATTCAATCCCTTACATTCACTACAAGGGTTAGCAAACGCACAATCATTCCCCCTGCATTTCATGCAAACCGTGTGGGGGTCTACCGAAGCTTTCGGCAACCTCACCTTACATCCTTCATTCACGCAAACCCTAAACAACACCGAAGTTTTAACTACCGATTCTAGATCAGACATCGTTAAAGAAAATCAAACTCAAAATCAAACCGGTCCACAATCAGCGTATGCCAAGCCAAACAAAGCGAATACGTCACCAAAAGAAGTCCAAATTAACTCCAGGCAAGCGAGAATCGAAAAACTATCGAGAGGAACCGACAACAGTTGTTATCGTTCCCGCGACAGAGAAAAATCTGACAAGCTTACGGGAGTGGTTCGTACATCCGCCACCCAGCGGCGGGTAAGGTAGACCACCTGACCTACCTGTCGCGTGTGCCGCGAGATTTGAAATTCTGTCGGGAACGTCGGAGACTATAGCTAAGTATATATCTGCCAGGTAAGTATGTACAAAACTTTATTGTAGTTTAAGGGGGCCGGCCGGAACCCCTATATATGGTGGTATAGGGCGAAAAATGCAAAGTCATGAAAAAATTCATGGAGCTTCATATGGCAATTGAGAATACGTATACGAAATATTTCGTCAAAATTCCTCTTACTTTCGTAGTTACAGGGTAATTAGTAAACATAACTCAATAAGCCTAAAACATTGATCCATACAAGAAAATGCAATATTTCCTCTATTATCGTAAATTTTGATAATTATTGTCAAAGAAATTGTGAGCAATGGCATCTGTAGAGATTCCATGAGTCGCAGAAGGGAAGTCCGTCAGCTACCAAGTTCAACAACGATTCAGTGCGAGCAC
>JBOFYY010000102.1:0-1058 GCA_051654905.1 Propionibacteriaceae bacterium | reverse complement strand
CTGTTTGCAACTGCAAGGCGGATGGTAAACTTCAAGAGTTCATTGAGCCCTTTGAGCACCGAAGGGTCCTTGCCGCTTCTAATTTCTGTAAATATTCCCATGTCAATATTAAAAAGAACACATGCGTCGCTAACAATTGTTTTCGATATATTCTTCATCAGGCGTTACATATATAGGAAATAATTAATTTTGTTACCATTAGTTCAAAGACACGATTGGCTTATTCGGCCTAATTCTCTTCGTCAACTGCCATTGGTTAGTTGATTGTCCTTTGTGTGTGCTCCGGGCAACCAGTCGTTGGCCAATTTGTCCGTGTCGATGTGACATGCACTGGCGTGGTGTTTCTTTGTCCATAGTGGTAGTTTTGGTCTGTTATTCCAGGCCACCTTAAGTAGGTTTGCCTAATGAAACACCTTTGTTTGCATAATTCTGGTTTCATTAATCGTATAGCGGTCGCTTCAGCAATTGCTAACAGATTCACCCGAGCTCCTTTTGAAGACATTAATGGCACTTTATAGATGATTGTGAAGCAATCGGTCGACGGTCGGTGTCCAGTTTCAACCAGATGTTGGGTGATTGCACTGTTGACTTTTCTAATGTAGTTGTTACCGTTTGCAAGCCATGCCGGCTGATGCTCTCTGATGCGTGTTGACAAACTTCTAGTCGTCCGACCGATATACCTAGTCCCACAGGAACAGGTGAATAAATAAATGCACATTGATGTGGTCTGTCTAGGGAGTTTGTCTTTTAGCGTCTGGACCATGAGCGGCTTTGTTGTGAAAACAATCCGTAGGCTGCCAGCTGGATAGGTTCTTTGGACTGCTCTTTGTAGTCGATTTGTTAGTGTCATGGCATTGGAGTCACCATTAAATGGAACTTTAAGAAAGAGCTCCTTCTTTTTTACTGTGTAAACAGTCTGTTTATCTTGAGGTGGTTTCATATTCTTTGATATGAATTTCTCGGGAAATCCGTTATTAATTAGCATCTTGCGGATGAAGTCCAGCTCCTGATCAATCAGATGCATAGAGCATATCCTGTATGCTCTGTTTGTCAGGCAG
>JBOFYY010000101.1:0-1454 GCA_051654905.1 Propionibacteriaceae bacterium | reverse complement strand
CAACAACCGCCGGACCGAACAGACCAGAGGAGGAAATGGGAGCGTCCAGAAAGGAGGCTTTGTCGGTTTCCTTCATCTCCGTGAGGTTAAGCCATAAGTGGCGTTCCAAGACCGTCAGGTTGGCCATAGTCCTTCCGATCGCCTGCGCGTTGGCTTTGGTAGCGCGTAGGGCCAGATCAGTGGCGCTGCGCAGGTCCTTCAGGATCTCCGAATCAGGGAAAGACTCGTCCAGTGAGCGGAGGAGTTTAGCCTGGTAAACCTGAAGGACGGCCATGGTGTGGAGCGCCGAAGCAGCTTGGCCAGCGGAGGCGTATGCTCGGTTGGCAAGAGCTGAAGTGGCGCGACACGGCTTGGAGGGGTGCTGAGCCTTGGCCTGCCATCCTCGGGAGGAGGGCGGGCAGAGGTGTGCAGCGACGGCCTCTTCGAGGGGAGGAAGACTTTCATATCCTTTTTCCTTGGCGCCGTCGACAGAAGAGAGCGCTGAGGAAAACGAGGATCTTGCACGAGTTGAATGAGGGGCTTTCCAGGCCTTCGTCAGCTCGTCGTGTACCTCCGGAAAAAACGGGGCGGGCTTTTGAGGGGAGGAAAGGCGACGGCTTTGCAGGAACCATTCATCCAGCCTACTCCGCGTTGTTTCCTGGGGCTGGGACCACTCGAGTCCGAGGTCCCCCACGGCCTGTGTGAGAACACGGATCAGCTCCGTGTCGAAGCTGGCTTTAGAGCACGTGGCGATCTGCGTCGAAGCGGAGGGCTCTGAGACAGAATCTGACCACTCGCTGCCAGATGCAGCCATAGAAAGGATGTCCTCCTCCCCCTCATCCTCTTCCTCTTCCGCAGTTGGCCCACCAAAGGAGACAGAACAGGTCGCTGCGAGCGAGGGACGTTGTTCCTCTTGGGTGAACCTCACCGGCGAGAGCGAGGCACGTGGAGAATTACTCGGCGTGCAGTCGTTTGGTCGCTCGGGTGGCCTCTGGTCGCGGCGTTTCTTCTTCCGCGGTTCGAGAGGCGCTGGCGGAGCGGGGACGTCGAAGCTGGCAAGGCGAGCCCTCAGGGTCTGCAGCGCCATCTCGTCGCACTCGGGGCAGCCGCCCCTAGAGAGTGCAATGTCCGCGTGGTCCCGTCCAAGGCATGCCACGCAGATGATGTGACGGTCCCCGTCGAGGAGAGGGGCTCTGCAGGAGGCGCAGGAAGGGCGAGGCATTTGGAACAACGCTTCGCGCTCTTTTAGAAAGGAGGGTTGCAGCGGCAACCACACAAAATACACAGACAGAGAATAAAGGATATAACGCCGGATGGCGAAGCTGGAACAGCCGGCGACTGAAGGCGGAGACCAGGCGGGAATCCGACGTCCTCAGAGCTGCAGGAAGTTCCGCTGAGTGCTTTTCGACGGCGGGGCTTCTATTCCGAAGGTCAACGAAACGAAGGTATCGCTGAAGGAGATTAAATCTGTTTTC
>JBOFYY010000100.1:0-1943 GCA_051654905.1 Propionibacteriaceae bacterium | reverse complement strand
GTGATTTCGGGGCCAATTTTCGGCAGTCGATCGCGCGATGCACTCTCTCCGGCTGCCATATTTTTGTAACTGCAGCGCGCAGCGCTGCCAATCACGGGCTCATCGCCGATGCACTCTCGCTCGATTTTAAAGTGTGAGGAGCGCGCATTGCACGAAAAAGCCCAATGAGCGTTTTGAAAATACTGTTTTTATAGTATCATTTAACCATTATCCACTCAAAATTAATTTTATAGAGCTCGTATTTGAATTTAGGAAAATTTACTCATTGATAATAGAACTCTCTTACGTTCCTAAAGTCACGTAAACACTTTAAATCTTAAATTAAAATTAAAGCAAAGAAATATTAACTTTCATTATGTGCGCTAAAAAATCTACAGCACACAAGCTTTGCCTTATTGAAGTCAAACTTGTGAGTTTATCATTCATTATATTTTTATTTCAAAATATTGAAACTGTTGCCGAATTAATTTATATCTCCAAAGCTAAGAGTTTGTCAAAAAAATTTATAGAACATAAAATAAAGCAAGTAAGATTTTACTCACTAAATTTTTTAAATCAGCCTTTTATCTTCAAAATTAAGAAAGTTCTAAAAATTCTAAAATTGCGCTCAACGATAAAAACTTTCAAGCTTGCATCTGCAGTAAGTAAGGCCGCCTCTAGGAGCACAACGAATTTTGTCCGCGCGCGAGTTAAGACGCTATTAATACTATAACGAGATAAAAATTGTAAAATTTTGTTGCTGTATCTAATTGGCAGATAAGTAACGCAAAATTTTGTTTTATAAAAGTTTTTTGAAAGTAGCCGAATTTCATAAGAAAAATGAAAATAAACTTTTTAATTAGAATATTTTCACACAGGGAAATATTTATATTGGTTAAAATTCATCTCCCTAGCTCCTTAAATATAATAGCAACTAATTCTGATTGGCAAATTAGGATAATTTTGGGCAGAAATAATTAAATTCTAATTAAGAAGCTCAAAAAATGACAATTGCCGGAAATCAAAGTCGCTCGAAATCCAGACTTCTACTGGATAGAATTTCCTGAATGAACCACCGGAAGAAAGCTTTTTCATTTTCGAAGCGGATTAACAAAATTTCAGAGCGAAAAACCCCCGCGGTCACCTACTTTACTCTTTGACCCAGCCAAAAAAACACACGAAATGCATGCTTTGCGGCGCTCTGCAGTCTAGAGCTTTAATTTTGCGCTGATTAGACTTCAAAAAGTAGTGAAATTACTTTACGAGGTTTCCAAAAATGTGCCCCTCATTAGCAAAGCATTGCGTTAAAGTGCGTTAATATATGAAGTTCATATTTTTGGCTGCGCGCACTCGCGCTGAAAAATTTCTAAGTCCGTCGTCGTCTCCAGCGGCTAAGTTTTTTGAGAGAGTGCGGCAGCTGGGTGCGAGCTGCAACTCACTGCACAATGCAACGCTGTGTGTTTTCTCTCGATTCCTGGAATTATTATTTTTTTCAACGGCCCAAATTCCTTTTGCCCTCGGCAAGCCAAGTTTCAGCCAAGGGACAGCCAGAATTCCGATCTGCATTGAAAATAATAAACTCGTGCCTCGCGTCGCCCGAGTGCAAACCAAGGGTTGTAAAATACTACCTGTGCGGGCGCGCGGCATGCCATGGGACAGCCAAAGCCCCATTCAGGCAATCCGTGCTCGTGCCGAGACCGCGCCATAATTTCCTCCCCCGTGGATTTTTTTGCCACGTCCGTGACAAGTGCGGGCCTTACTTCAGCCAAAGTATTATTAAAATACTTCTGGCTAATGATGTTCGGGCAGCGAGTGGCCCGAGACCGGCTTGCCATAGCCATGGCTAAACCAAAGGCCAGCCAGAATATTTTTATTAGGGCCGAATGAGGCCCAAACATTTGCCAAACAAAAATGTTTTCTGGGATGGATGGACAATTTTCTTCAAGTTTTGGCCAGCAGATGAT
>JBOFYY010000099.1:0-1375 GCA_051654905.1 Propionibacteriaceae bacterium | reverse complement strand
TGACTTGCGGCATTATTGTAAACTTAAGTCAAAAAGGCTCAGTTGTTTGGAGCAATTAGCAAGTCCACTGCACTATACGTAACAGCCATCAAAGGAAGTGACACCTGGCGGTTAGAAAATATAACAGCACCGTATTCTCTCTGTAGCAAAAGGACTACAGATTACACACAAACAGAGGAAACTAAACAGGAGTGTTTCTTTTGAGTCTTTCCCTAAGGGTTCAAAAGTGAGAGGTTGGGCTCTCAAAGAAGGTCAGAGTGGCAATTCACTCAAACGTCCAGAGCACGTCAAGAACGCGCCTGGCACAAAAAAGGGGGCTGATGAGAGGTGGTTGCATGGAGCTCAATGCCACCTAGTAATACCTGCCGTGACCCGGATTCGAACCGGGGTTGCTGCGGCCACAACGCAGAGTACTAACCACTATACGATCACGGCGAGCTACCTGTCTGCCCTTGGAGGGGCCTCCACAATATGTCACTGAATACAAACGGACCTCGTCATCTTTAGCTTGAAGACAAAACTGCTTCTTAACAAAATAACTCATTTCAAGAGTAATTTTGTAATAGTGGCCTTTTTATAAAGGTTTAGCAAGGCCTCTTGAAGGTTTTAATCTAAAGCCGGCTAATGCGTCACCGTAGTCGGCAGGATTCGAACCTGCGCGGGGAAACCCCAATGGATTTCTAGTCCATCGCCTTAACCACTCGGCCACGACTACAAGCTGTTGACTTCTGGCGTTTCATTTCACTCGGAGCCTCGTAGCGTCGCTGCCCGAGGCAAGAGTACAGTTGCTAGAACTAAACAGCAGAACGTAAAGCTCCACAAAAGGATGTTCTGACGCCAGAACAGGGACTTGAACCCTGGACCCTCAGATTAAAAGTCTGATGCTCTACCGACTGAGCTATCCGGGCTCTTACACGGAGCGTGCACATGTTGCGTGGGAACGCATATCAAAATTAAAAGTATTGGTGGTAGGAAAAAAAGATTCTCCCCCGTTTCTTTCTTTGACGATTCAGAACCTTTTAAACAGTATATCCAAGTACATTTGTGAATTTGTGGGAATGCTGCCTATTATTCTAATAAAGATAATGATCAACCGACAATAATGCTAGAGAAAAAGAACAAAAACTTGCTGCTTATTGTCTAAAAAGCGTCTTTACATGCTTTAATGGTGTTGACTTGCGGCGAGCTTAACATTATTGTAAACTTAAGTGAAAAAGGTGCAGTTGTTTGGAGCATTTAGCAAGTCCACTGCACTATACGTAACAGCCATTGAAGAAAGTGACACCTAGCGATTAGAAAATATCCCAGCACCGTATTCTCTCTGTAGAAAAAGGAGTACAGATTACACACAAACAGAGGAAACTAAACAGGAGTG
>JBOFYY010000098.1:0-2098 GCA_051654905.1 Propionibacteriaceae bacterium | reverse complement strand
TACTATATGAAAAAATGTTTTATTCTTGGCTAGTTAAAACATTTTTCAAAATCCGCTTAAATCCTGTTTGGCATTTTTAAGCAGAATTCGTTCTGAATGAAACCATTAGTATGCGGGAATATTTCCCAGTATTGCTTTTCAGTAGCATTTTCGCAGAGAGAAAAGTATGTTTTTGCACCATTTTTCCAACAATTTTAGAGTTATGACTAGTTAAAGCATATTTCCAAATCCGCTTAAATCCTGATTGGTATTTTTTAGCAGAATACGTTCTTAATGAAAACCATTACTATGCGGGAATATTTCCCAGTATTGCTTTTCAGTAGCATTTTCGCAGATAGAAAAGTATGTATTTGCACCATTTTTCCAACAATTTTAGATTCTTGACTAGTTAAAGCATATTTCCAAATCCGCTTAAATCCTGATTGGTATTTTTTAGCAGAATACATTCTTAATGAAAACCATTACTATGCGGGAATATTTCCCAGTATTGCTTTTCAGTAGCAAGTTTGCAGATAGAATAGTATGTTCATGCACCTTATAACAAGAATTTAAATTTCATATCTAGTTACTTTGGTGTGATGGCAGACTTCTCTTGTGTGCGCTTGGTTGCCTGCACCGAGCTCCTTCCAGTTACCTACTGTTTCGAGGCAAAAGGAGTTTCCTTCGCAAGGGGCTCGGTTAAGCCCTGCTGAGGTGCCTCCGCAATTTGGTGGAACTCGTCCATCCAGGAAGGGTTGCAAAGTTCGGCCGAAAAAACGAACCGGGAGGCAACGAGGAGCCCGATGTGCCTCATTCGGTACGAAATTTTGCGCTGACTGGCGTCGTTGTAGACTGACATGACCGAGCACTTCACGGCCTGCTCCTAAGTTGTCAGGTCGTCCGAGATGAAGATATTGGTTCATTCAGTTTTCGTGTGTTGCAGAAGATATCCTGCTCGTCCTACTGGTAGCATAGCCGGACGAGGACGAGGAGTGGACGGCAAACTCTCCCTGGAGCCTTGCCAAGGCGGTAAGCCGTCTCGTTGTCGGGTACCTCTTAAAGGCCGAGACTTTTACCATGGTTTATTCGTCTGGTTTGGTGTCCGAAGCGATTTCATCGGAACCGAAGATGACGAAGTTGATACGGCAGAATTGACGCTCAAGTTGATCCAGTCACCACTGCACGGACAAATTTTCTTTTCTGATCTTTTCAAACTCCATTTCGCAGACGACGAGGTGCTGCGTGAATCCACGTAAGTTAAACTACGATGTTTTTCGTAGGTGCTCTACACAGTGGCGAGTATAGCTCTGATATAAGTAACGAGATCTTACTCGTCATGGTTTCACGGGCCAGGATTTTTCTCGATAGTTTTCAAATAGATAAGGACAAGGTACACGCCCAATCCCTTCACTTGTATGATGATGTCACGCGCAGAAAGGGTGTTAGCAACGAGAGCGGCTGGTGTGATGATAGATGGTGCTCGAGGCGCCTTGCCTACGCGGAGGGACCTGCAGGTAGAAAGGAAAACTGAGAATGAGCCGCTCTCGACGTCCTTACCTGCCACGCAGCTGTCTTCGCCAGGTCTCGAGCACCAAAATGCCACTCCACTTCTCCCTCTGAGGAAAAACGAATTGGGAAAGCTGAGCTCACCCTGCGTCAAGCAGGACTATCTGCACCACGGTGAATAGGTCAGATGTTCACGAAAGCACTGACTAAAGTCGCGGCCTTAACGCACCTCGACTACAATAAAAAGAAGCTAAAAATTCAGAGATGGGTCAAGCGTAGCCCACAATCTTCCGCAGTCAACCATTGTTATCAGATATTATTACCATAATTAAGCGGGAAAATTTCCCTGAGTAGCTTTAAGGGAACAAAAGAATGTTTTTGCTTTACTATATGAAAAAATGTTTTATTCTTGGCTAGTTAAAACATTTTTCAAAATCCGCTTAAATCCTGTTTGGCATTTTTAAGCAGAATTCGTTCTGAATGAAACCATTAGTATGCGGGAACATTTTCCAGTATTGCTTTTCAATAGCATTTTCGCAGATAGAAAAGTATGTATTTGCACCATTTTTCCAACAATTTTAGATTTTTGACTAGTTAAAGCATATTTCCAAAG
>JBOFYY010000097.1:0-6137 GCA_051654905.1 Propionibacteriaceae bacterium | reverse complement strand
AGAGCCGTGATTTCCACGAGCGGCAGGATACTAAATTCAAATTTAGCGCGTCGGCGTCGCCAACACTGGTGGTGATGACGTCATCTCCCTCCACTCGCGGGAGAACCAGGTACAACTGCCCAGGTGAATCCAATTCTTTTCCTGCCGGCGTCCGGTGAACATCGGTGGTCGGTGCGGTTGGATGACTTTGCTTCGCTTTTTTCTTGTGGATTTGATCTTCGGAATTGGTGAAGTACTCTTTTTTGGCGTTGTTGTTATTTTGCTTTTTATTTAGGCGTTGCCATGTCGGATTCTAGTCCGTCGGGAGTTAGGTTTTGCATCTCAGGATGTAAAACTAGATTATCCAAGTTAGAATATGATTCTCACACTAAATGTGTTAAGTGTAGGGGACAGGTTTGTTCAGCAGATCGAACATGTAACGAGTGTAGTGATTGGACTGATTCTCAATGGAAGTTTTTTAGTTCATACTCGGAGAAATTAGCTAAAGACAGAATTAGAAAAGCAGCGCTTAGGGAAAGTAGACTTAGCTCTGCTTCGTCTTGCGATGCATCTGTTCCTTCTGTTTCTCCTCAAATTGTTATGTCTCCTTTAACTACACCTCCTATTCCTCCTACTAATCCCACTTCTCCGGCTTCCCGTGTAGTTTCTTCCGACACCATTGCCAGTCTGGAATCGAGGTTAGATCAGAAATTTTCGGTACTAGCGAATACGGTTTTGCAACTTGGTAATTCAGTTAAGACGTTTTTGGAGAAAGCGGCCTCAGGTAAGAGTGTAGTTGAGGGTGCGTCTGTCTGTCCTGACACGTCTCCTAGACAAAGGTCACTGTCCAGCTCCCCCGCACCGGGGAGAAGACATACCGGAAGTCCAAGGGAGTCGATCGGGATTTGCCCACAGACAGGCGCCTCTCTTGTTGAGCCTGTTGCGCCTCAACAGGGCTCGGTTAAGCGTTGGAAAGGTGTTGCGGTCAGACGCCTTTCGAATGATTCAAGCGATTCGTCTCCGGTCGCGCGGCGCTCTTGGCGAGATTCGCCCGTTTCGCGTCCCTTAAAGAGGCGTTCAGGCGCCGATTCTTCGCCTCCTCCAGTCAAGCGGTATAAGGAGCCTGAGAGTAGGGTTGCGCCGCGGCCGTTAGCGGCTCGTTCGTCGCCTCAATCTGTGCCTTTTTCGGCTCCATCTACTAGTAGAGATTGTGGTTTTAGCGCTGTAGCTAGCAGTTCTAAGGGTGTTTCTTTAGGCGCTTTTTCGTCTGTTACGCCTGATGCGCCTGTTTCGCCTCGAATTTCGGCGGCTCCGAGCGAGGCGCAAGTAGTTTTTCCGCCTCCTGCTGAACATTTAGGCTCTTCCAAGCCTACGTTAACTGTTTTTGATTCGTCTCTGGCGCCTTTGCGCAAGCAGTTAGAGATGTTAACCAACTGGATGAATGAGTCCAAGGGTGGTTCGAAACCTTCAGATCCGGTTGTAGTTCCGTCTACTTCTTCGGCGGTATCGGAGAATGAAGAAGAAGTAGAGGAGGAGGATTCACATCACCTCTCGTGTTATTCACGTCTCCTTAGATTTCTTCTGGTATCTTATCCAGATTATTTTGAGAAAGCGGCTCCGCGCTCCCCAACTTCGACTTTTTTGATGAGGAGGAAAACTTCAGACCCTCTCCTCCCAAAACTTGTTCTATCTAAAGCGGTTAGACATTCGTTGAAAGAGACGGAGAAATGGATGTCTATGAAAAGAGACTTAGGGAAGGCTCTTTTTGCTTACCCTCCCTCTAAGTTGCTTCGTAAGAGGTATAGGTTTTATGTAACTGGGGAAGCTCCTTCTCTGGGAGTTTCTGCCTCCTCCCAGGGAGACTTCTCCAGTTTAATCGACTCCTCTAGAAGATCTGCTTTCGCCGCAGCGAAAGTTTTCTTTACAGCGCCTGAGTTGGACCACGTTGTAAAGAATCAATTTAAACTTTTGGAAGTCTTTAGCTTCCTTGATTGGACTATTGGCGCTTTAGCGGCCAAGATCGAAGACTGTCCTTCTCTTTCTCAGGAGTTAGCGGAGGATTGGATTGGTGTTCTGTCCTGTGCGGACAAATCCATTAGGGATGGATGTGATGAGTTAGCTTCGCTCATCGCCTTTGGTACCCTTAAGAAAAGGCAACTTTGGTGCTCCTTTGCTTCTAAAAGGGTTACGTCCCAACAGAAGTCTGCTCTCTTGTTTGCTCCTTTTGTGAAAGATAACCTCTTTCCAGACGATGTAGTGTTGTCAATTTCGTCTGCGCTAGATAAGAAATCTACTTCGGATTTACTGGCACAGTCTACTAAGAGACCTAAAGCTCCTGTGGAGACTGTTCCTTCGGTTTCTCCTCTGGCCCAAGCGCCTTTTCGAGGGAGAAAACCCAAGCGCTTCTTTCGGCCGAAATCGAATTTGCGACCTCAGTCTAAGGCCTCGGCCAAGGTTAACAAACCTTCCAAATGAAAGCTCGGTTCTTCATGCACCAGTGGGAGCCAGGCTGGCTCTGTTTTGGGAGGAATGGGAAAACAGAGGAGCAGAAGCCTGGGTAGTGCAAGTACTCAAGTTCGGCTATCGTATTCCTCTCGTTTCACCTCCCTCGCTCTCACCTGTGCCAATTCCATTCCAGGCATACTCTCCGGGCTCAGACAAATTTCTGGCGCTAGCCGCAGAAGTGGAAGCGCTTGTTCTCAAAGAAGCGATAGAACAGATAGAAGGGGATTTTCCTCCAGGCTTTTACAATCGCCTTTTTGTAGTTCCCAAGTCATCAGGGGGCTGGAGGCCGGTTTTGGATGTGAGCGCCCTGAACTTGCATGTCCAGAAAACAAAATTTCATATGGAGACCACTCGGTCGGTTCTGGAGTCCATCAGACAGGGGGATTGGATGGTCTCTCTGGACATGCAAGACGCTTATTTTCACATTCCGATACATCGCGAATCTCGGAAGTACCTGAGGTTCATGTTCGAAGGCAAGGTGTTTCAGTTTCGGGCGCTTTGCTTCGGACTAGCGACCGCTCCTCAAGTTTTCACCAGGGTTCTATCCCCGATAGGAAGCTGGCTACACATATTAGGAGTAAGAATCTCCCTCTATCTGGACGATTGGCTTCTCCGGTCGGAATCAGAGAGTCGGTGCATGAAGGACCTTGGAACAACTCTGGATCTTGCCAGAAAGTTAGGAATTCTGGTCAACAAACAGAAGTCCCAGTTGGTTCCATCTCAGAGCATCCTTTATTTGGGGATGATTCTGAATGCTCAAGTTTTTCGGGCTTTTCTGTCCCCGAAGAGGGTTCAAGGCTGTCTGGAGACAGTTCAGGAGTTCTTGGACAAAAAGGTAAGTTCTGCCAATCAGTGGATGAGGCTCCTGGGCAAATTGACGTCAGTGGAGAAATTTGTGACGTTGGGAAGACTGCACATGAGACCTCTGCAGTTTTTCCTGAGAGCCTCTTGGTGCAGGAAGACACAACCAGACTCGATTACCTTTCCTGTCACAGATCAAATAAAAGAGGACCTAAGGTGGTGGCTCTCTCGAGCAAGGTTGGAAGAAGGGTTAGATTTACGACCCATCCTCCCGAACCTACAGTTCTTTTCCGACGCATCGGACACAGGTTGGGGAGCCCTACTGGGAAATCAACGGACTTCAGGAGCTTGGTCGGAGAAGGAGAAGAAGTTCCACATAAATGTAAAGGAACTGTTAGCAATTTTCTTAGGGCTCAGACAGTTTCGGAGCTTAGTAGAAGGCCGAGTAGTGGCAGTGCATTCCGACAACTCCACGGCTCTCTCGTACGTGCGGAAACAGGGGGGGACTCAGTCTTTCTCTCTGTACGAAGTAGCCAAGGATCTCCTCCTGTGGTCAAACGAAGCGAAGGTTCAGCTAGTCCCGAGATTTGTTCCGGGAAAGATGAACGTCCTGGCGGACGAGTTAAGTCGTCAACAGCAAGTGTTACCTCTGGAGTGGACTTTGGACAACAAGATTTGTCAGAAACTTTGGCGCCTTTGGGGACGACCGTCAATAGACCTGTTCGCGACATCAAGGAACAACCGTCTTCCTCTCTTTTGTTCTCCAGTCCCAGATCCTCTAGCTTGGTCGGTGGACGCAATGCTGTTGGATTGGTCGGGTCTGGAAGCTTATGCATTCCCTCCGTTCGGTCTAATAAGAGAGGTGCTGAACAAGTTCATGTCGCACAGCAATGTAACGCTAACGTTAATCGCTCCCTTTTGGCCCAGGAAAGAGTGGTTCCCGGACCTTCTCCAGTTGTTAGTAGACTTCCCCAGACTTCTTCCTCCAGAGAAGTGGCTTCTCAAACAACCTCACTTCAAGAGGTTCCACCAAAACTTGTCCGCTCTAGCTCTGACAGGGTTCAGACTGTCCGGAATCTTGTCAGAGCGAAAGGATTTTCAAGAAGAGCTGCAGAAGCTATCGCTCGTTGTAGGAGAGAGTCTTCTAACAAACTCTATCAAGGGAAGTGGAGAATCTTCAGAGAGTGGTGTAGAAGTGCTAAAGTCTCTACTTCTGCGACCTCTTTAACAGAAATAGCAGATTTTCTTCTATTTCTTAGGAACTCTAAGAAACTGGCTCCTTCGACGATCAGAGGATATAGAGCCATGCTCTCTTCGGTTTTTCGACATCGAGGTTTGGATATTTCCTCCAATTCAGATCTGTCGGACCTCATTAGGTCTTTCGAAACCACTAAGCTCCCGCAAGATACAGTGGCTTGGAACTTAGATGTGGTGCTTAAGTTCCTCATGGGGCCACCGTTTGAGCCTTTGAAGTCGGCTTCACTCAGGAACTTGACTAAGAAGGCACTCTTTCTTATTGCACTAGCTTCTGCTAAGCGTGTCAGCGAATTGCACGCTATAGACAAAAGAGTCGGTTTCTCTCAAGGCAATGCTGTATTTTCGGTATCTTTGACCTTTCTAGCCAAAAATGAGAATCCTTCTAATCCTTGGCCGAGGAGTTTTGTGGTAAGGAACTTATCTGATTTGGTTGGACATGAGGAGGAAGAAAGGCTCTTATGTCCAGTCAGGGCTATTAAGCAGTATCTGTTTGCCACTAAGGGTATTAGAGGACAATCTTCTAAGCTCTGGACCTCGGTTCAAAATCCCTCTCGTCCTCTTTCTAAGAATGCTATATCGTTCTTTATTAGAGAGCTTATCAGGGAAGCTCACTCGCAGTCCGAGAACGACAATCTTTCCGTTCTGAGAGTTAAAGCTCACGAGGTTAGAGCAGTGGCAACTTCTTTAGCATTCAGAAAGAATTTATCTTTAGCTTCGATTCTTCAGAGCACGTTCTGGAGATCGAATTCGGTTTTTGCGAGTCATTATCTCAAAGAGATAGAAACGGTTTTCGAGAATTGTAAAACGTTAGGTCCGGTGGCGGTTTCTGGCATGGTGTTGGGAGAAACGGCACAGGGGTCGTCACCTCTATGCTAACTTTTCACCTTGAATAGGTTGTCGAGTTCAAGGGAAGCTGGGGGTACTGAGTACCTGGGATACTCACCAGTCTGTTAGGTCAGATTTTACAATGGTTGGGTATATATGTTTTTAAATCTGGTGTTGGTGACAAATGTTTTGTATGATTGAATTTCTGGTCTTAGCCCAGGGCAAGGGCAATCTTTGTTGTTACTATCCTCCGTCAGTCAGCCTTGACTCGCTTGAACTACGGAAGGATTCCACTCCTGTAGAGGCTAACTTTGGTCAAATTCCAATTCCTCTACAATAGTAAGAAGAGCACCGACCAGAGGCAGTAACAGTCTGCTGTAGCTCTCTTACAAGGTAAGGTACAACAGACACCTTGAGTGTTTACTGGTATTGCAATAAATGTAACCATTTAAAAATACTAGTGGTCCACTGAATCCCACCTTCCCATAAATGTGTAATCAGCTCTATAATTGTTCGGTAAGACACTACAATAAAAATGAAATTTTCATTATTAAAATGAAGTTTTATTGTATACTTACCGAACAATTATGATTATACCCACCCTCCTCCCCTTAGGTGGACGGACGGGCAGAAAGAATTGGATTCACCTGGGCAGTTGTACCTGGTTCTCCCGCGAGTGGAGGGAGATGACGTCATCACCACCAGTGTTGGCGACGCCGACGCGCTAAATTTGAATTTAGTATCCTGCCGCTCGTGGAAATCACGGCTCT
>JBOFYY010000096.1:0-1123 GCA_051654905.1 Propionibacteriaceae bacterium | reverse complement strand
CAGGAAATAAAGTTTTCCCGATGACAAATTCAAGATTGCGAGCTCGAGGCTCGTGTTTAAAGCAGGGCTTAAAATTTCCATTTCCATTAGTAATCTCCTGTGTTGATAAAACCGAACTAAATATAAAATTCTATTTCACGAACGAAGCTCTTAGCTCGAGCAAATTTCTAGCAGAGCTATTTGCTAGTCACTGTAATTTATTTTCCAAATTTTACCTCGCCGCAAATATTTTTGCAGAGAAAAAAGCCTTTGTTTATTTCAGCACACGCAGACTGCTGAATCACCTACTTTGACATTTTAAACGCCACGAGTTACGGTCCCACGCCTCGCACGAGCTTTTACGTATTTATACGAGCAATGAAATATCACGCGGCACAAAAAATATAAACTTATCGCGTCCGCTCACACAACAAAAAAATCCCGCATGCAAATGTCAAAAGAAAAAAACAATGACTTCATACACCTTCCCCTATTGAACAGGTGCCAGCAGCGAAATAAAATCGCGATAACTGAAATCCAGAGATGCCAAATCCGCACAGGGGTGCGAATCTGCGGCACGTGACGTGCGTTCTGATGAGTGTAGGTGCGCGCGCGAGCGCGCGCGGCGCTCGGGAGTGTGAATTTTAATATCGAGGCCAGCAGACCAAAGTGACAGACAGCTCGTGTGTGTCGCTCTCTGCACATACTCGTCACGTTCAGATGACATGCAATCCAACCCTTTCACGACTCACCCTCTAATTACGACGGAGAGAATCGCCCCCTTCAATCGCGTCCGAGCGTCAAAGCGCGATTTGGAATTAAGCGTGGATTTGGAACGCGTTTGGCGTCAGATCAATCTCGTTCTCGTTCGATCACAGCTGACTCGGCGAAATAAATTAAAGGTGAACGCTCCAAATTTAAAAAAATCGTATTTCCATTATTTTTTATCCATGTCGAAATCAGCAATAATTTTTATTGGTATAATTTATGTTTGTCTAACTTTTGTACCAGTGAACCAAAAAGACGAAAAACTATCAACTAAATGTATCAAATTCAAAAATAATAGAACTAGATCTCCACAGATTTAATTTCAACGATATGTTACTATGCTACAAAACAGCAAATGTAAAGCTCATAACTTTTA
>JBOFYY010000095.1:0-1781 GCA_051654905.1 Propionibacteriaceae bacterium | reverse complement strand
CCCTGTTGAAGGGAGCAGTTGAAGAGGCGCGAGAGGCTCGGTGCGAGCGCAGCGGCGCAGCTCTTGAGCACCACTCCCTGCACGCCGTCGGGTCCGGGGCCGGCGTTGCTCTTGATCTGCTGTAACTTGCTCTGCACATCCGCCGCACACACAGCCATTTCACAAAGAAGGGGGCGGGGGAGACCAGGAGGGTGACGTCGCACAAACGGGTGGTCGTCGGCGGCCGAACTAAAGTTGCGCGCAAACTCATCGCTAAAAGCGGCGGCCACACGCTCGGGCTCGGACACGTTTTCTCCGTTCACACGAAACACACTTGCCGCTGGTGACACCTTACTTTTTGATTTTACGTATGACCAGAAGAATTTGTTGCCACCAGGTCCGCTGCCCAGGTCCCACATCCACTTGTCGCGGGCGAGGCGGAGAGCTTTTTGAACTACTTTTCGAGCGGCGACGAAATCGGCGCGCGCTGGCTGGGAGCGATGTTTCTGCCACTTAGAAAATAATTTGTCTCTTCTTCTCATCAGCGCGCGCAGCTCCTTCGTCATCCACGGGGCACAATTTTGTTTGTTGGGGCGCGCGCGTTTTTTGGGGACAAGTTCAGCCAGGGTGCGCCAGTAGAGTTGCAGCCACATCTCCCACGCCGCATCAATTTGAACACCCGCAAAATTAATTACATTCAGCTCCTCGCTCAAACGCTGATTCAGGGCCGCCCAATCCACACTTCTGAAATTGAAAAATTCACGCGCGCGCGACGGCACCCTCTGCCGCACGGAGAAATCCAGCTGGACGGCGTCGTGGTCAGATGTCCCTGGGACGACTTGGGCGCTTGAAATCAGTCCTGCGGGTCCGTCACAGAGCGCGAGGTCGAGAATTTTAGAGCTGGTGTCGGTGGTGCGCGTAGCGAATTTAATTAGCTGCTTGAAGGCGAGCTCTGCAAAGGAACTGAGAAACTCAGCAGCTGGAGCGGCGCCGGCGCGCGGTGGATTTTGGCTCCAGTCTGCGTCCAGATTGAAGTCCCCAGTTAGAACGCAAACGTCAAAAAGGTGTTTCACATCTGCAACTTTATCTAGAGACGCAATCAACTTGTCATTGTAGGATTGAGGCGCATTTGGCTTCCTGTACGCCGACCCGATCAACACTTTCAGGTCGCCCATTTTCACCTCAACCCAAACAATTTCAGCATCACCCTCGAGATTTTTAAGCCGGCGCGGCTGCAGGTGGGGGCGGACGGCAATGAGGCTGCCTCCGGAGGCGCGGCGGCAAATTTTACGGTCGTTGCGAAACACGGCGAAATCAACTGGGATGATCTCGTGGTCGCCGTGATCCGCTGGCAGCCAGGTTTCAGTCACGCAGATGATGTCGGCGTCGGCGTTCTCGATTGCAGCCAAAGTGTCGGCGCGCCGCTTCCTGTTGGTCAGCGAGCGCGCGTTGAACGCAAAGAGACGAGGGCGCGCGCGATTTCTTTGTCTTGGTGGCGCGGACGGCGAGGGCGGAGCGGGCGCGGGGTCAGGGTCGAAAAACGAGTCGGCGAAATCAGGCAGCGCGCTCTTGTATTGCTGGTACACACAGGCGCTACACGTGTATTCTTCTTTTCCCGCCCGGTACTCTTTGACCTGCTTGCTGTTGGGCCGTAATTGTAAGCATTTCGTGTGATAGATGGAGCGGCAAGTGTGACATTCGATTTTGATGAAAGTCGACCGGCCAGATTTTTTGCATAGTTCGCATAGTTTTGGAGCAGCAACTGGGCCGGGATTGGCATGCACATTTCCACTTAGAGCGAT
>JBOFYY010000094.1:0-5699 GCA_051654905.1 Propionibacteriaceae bacterium | reverse complement strand
GTGCGTAATGTTTACCGAGCCTTGAGGGGTTCGGGACTTTTGGTTTCGGGTTTTTGGGGTGTCTGTGTGCAGCTTTTTGGTCTTTTGATGCGTGTGTGTTCAGTGAGAATCCGCGACGGAGATTGGCTTTGTTGTGTGCGGGGTTTGCTGAGGATCTGGGTTTGACAGTCTGGGTGTGAAGCGGTAATGTATTACGAGTTGCCCCACGGGGAGGCCGGGAGGTCGAGCTAAGGTGTGCGAGCGAAACTTGAGAACTCAACAGTGTGCTTAAAAGTCAATGCCAAGTGCATTATTTCGGTAATGTGCTTTTTATTTTAACCCCGGGCTGAAGCAATTTTTGTTGTTTTGGTTTGGGATTTCTTTGAGATTATTGATTAAGACCAGCGGCCAGTTTTTGGATTGGTTGTTGTTTTTTGTCAGTGATTGAACTTATGTTGACGGATTTGCTGAAGCAATTTTTGTTGTTTTGGTTTCCGATATTTTTCAACGGAGAGTTTGATCCTGGCTCAGGACGAACGCTGGCGGCGTGCTTAACACATGCAAGTCGAACGGTAAGGCCCTTTCGGGGGTACACGAGTGGCGAACGGGTGAGTAACACGTGAGTAACCTGCCCCAAACTTTGGGATAACAGTTGGAAACAGCTGCTAATACCGAATATGACTCCTTCAGGCATCTGGGGGGGTGGAAAGCTCCGGCGGTTTGGGATGGACTCGCGGCCTATCAGCTTGTTGGTGAGGTAGTGGCTCACCAAGGCTTCGACGGGTAGCCGGCCTGAGAGGGCGACCGGCCACACTGGGACTGAGATACGGCCCAGACTCCTACGGGAGGCAGCAGTGGGGAATATTGCACAATGGGCGCAAGCCTGATGCAGCAACGCCGCGTGCGGGATGACGGCCTTCGGGTTGTAAACCGCTTTCAGCAGGGACGAAGCGCAAGTGACGGTACCTGCAGAAGAAGCACCGGCCAACTACGTGCCAGCAGCCGCGGTGATACGTAGGGTGCGAGCGTTGTCCGGAATTATTGGGCGTAAAGAGCTTGTAGGCGGTTTGTTGCGTCGAAAGTGAAAACTCAGGGCTTAACCCTGAGCCTGCTTTCGATACGGGCAGACTTGAGGAAGGTAGGGGAGAACGGAATTCCTGGTGGAGCGGTGGAATGCGCAGATATCAGGAGGAACACCGGTGGCGAAGGCGGTTCTCTGGACCTTTCCTGACGCTGAGAAGCGAAAGCGTGGGGAGCAAACAGGCTTAGATACCCTGGTAGTCCACGCCGTAAACGGTGGGCACTAGGTGTGGGGTCCTTCCACGGATTCCGTGCCGTAGCTAACGCATTAAGTGCCCCGCCTGGGGAGTACGGCCGCAAGGCTAAAACTCAAAGGAATTGACGGGGGCCCGCACAAGCGGCGGAGCATGCGGATTAATTCGATGCAACGCGAAGAACCTTACCTGGGTTTGACATATGCCGGAAACATCTAGAGATAGGTGCCCCGTAAGGTCGGTATACAGGTGGTGCATGGCTGTCGTCAGCTCGTGTCGTGAGATGTTGGGTTAAGTCCCGCAACGAGCGCAACCCTCGTCTATTGTTGCCAGCACGTAATGGTGGGGACTCAATAGAGACTGCCGGGGTCAACTCGGAGGAAGGTGGGGATGAGGTCAAGTCATCATGCCCCTTATGTCCAGGGCTTCACGCATGCTACAATGGCTGGTACAAAGGGCTGCGATACAGCAATGTTGAGCGAATCCCAAAAAGCCAGTCTCAGTTCGGATTGGGGTCTGCAACTCGACCCCATGAAGTCGGAGTCGCTAGTAATCGCAGATCAGCAACGCTGCGGTGAATACGTTCCCGGGCCTTGTACACACCGCCCGTCAAGTCATGAAAGTCGGTAACACCCGAAGCCGGTGGCCTAACCCTTGTGGAGGGAGCCGTCGAAGGTGGGACTGGTGATTAGGACTAAGTCGTAACAAGGTAGCCGTACCGGAAGGTGCGGCTGGATCACCTCCTTTCTAAGGAGCCTTTTGGCAAACGTTTGTTTGTCCAGCTGTTCTGGTTCCACAGCGAGTGTCTGTGGCTGGGGCGAGGCATCTTGTGGAGGCATTGATTATTAGGTTCTTGTCTTGGTTTTGTTTGTTAGTACAGCTGATCCCTTTGGGGTGATGAGTGGAAAGCTTCTGATCGGGGTGAGGGCTGTGGGCACACTGTTGGGTCCTGAAGGGTCGCTTGCGATGCTTCTTGCGGGGCTTATGAGGTTGATCACTTTGTGTGGTTGGTTTTGTTTGTTTTCCGCCCGTGTTTTGAGAACTGTACAGTGGACGCGAGCATCTTTGTAGATTAATGACAAGCTACTAAGTGCAATCGGTGGATGCCTAGGCACCAGGAGCCGATGAAGGACGTTGTAACCTGCGATAAGCCCAGGGGAGCTGGTAAACAAGCTTTGATCCTGGGATTTCCGAATAGGGAAACCTCGAAAGAAACCGGAGTCATGTCCGGCGACCTCTACCTGAATATATAGGGTAGTTGGAGGGAACGTGGGGAAGTGAAACATCTCAGTACCCATAGGAAAAGAAAACAAAAGTGATTCCGTTAGTAGTGGCGAGCGAAAGCGGAAGAGGCCAAACCGTATGTGTGTGATAACTGACAGGTGTTGCATGTACGGGGTTGTGGGGCCACATTGATCGGGCTGTTGACCGGTCGAAGAGTCAAAAATCCAGTTTATCGAAGTTGAAGCGCTTGGGAAGGCGCAGCATAGAAGGTAATACTCCTGTAGACGTAAGTGCTGGACTCTTTTGTGTAACCCCAAGTAGTACGGGACCCCTGAAATCCCGTGTGAATCTGGCGGGACCACCCGTTAAGCCTAAATACTACCTGGTGACCGATAGCGGACAAGTACCGTGAGGGAAAGGTGAAAAGTAGCCCGGGAGGGCAGTGAAATAGTACCTGAAACCGATTGCATACAATCCGTCGGAGCCTTTAGGGGTGACGGCGTGCCTTTTGAAGAATGAGCCTGCGAGTTAGTGGTACGTGGCGAGGTTAACCCGTGTGGGGAAGCCGTAGCGAAAGCGAGTCCGAATAGGGCGTTTGAGTCGCGTGCTCTAGACCCGAAGCGTAGTGATCTATCCATGGCCAGGTTGAAGCGAAGGTAAGACTTCGTGGAGGACCGAACCGACTTGGGTTGAAAACCGAGCGGATGAGCTGTGGATAGGGGTGAAAGGCCAATCAAACTACGTGATAGCTGGTTCTCCCCGAAATGCATATAGGTGCAGCGTCGCGTGTTTCTTGCCGGAGGTAGAGCACTGGATAGTCTAGGGGGCCCACAAGCTTACCGAAATTAGCCAAACTCCGAATGCCGGTAAGTGAGAGCGCGGCAGTGAGACTGCGGGCGATAAGGTTCGTAGTCGAGAGGGAAACAGCCCAGATCATCAGCTAAGGTCCCTAAGCGATAACTAAGTGGAAAAGGATGTGGAGTTGCGGAGACAACCAGGAGGTTGGCTTGGAAGCAGCCACCCTTGAAAGAGTGCGTAATAGCTCACTGGTCAAGTGATTCTGCGCCGACAATTTAGCGGGGCTCAAGTTATCCACCGAAGCTATGGCATTCACGCAATAGCCTGCTTTCGAGCCAGGCGTGTGGATGGGTAGGGGAGCGTTGTGTGCGCGGTGAAGCGGCGGGGTGACCCAGCCGTGGAGAGCACACAAGTGAGAATGCAGGCATGAGTAGCGAATGACGGGTGAGAAACCCGTCCGCCGAATATCCAAGGGTTCCAGGGTCAAGCTAATCTGCCCTGGGTAAGTCGGGACCTAAGGCGAGGCCGACAGGCGTAGTCGATGGACAACGGGTTGATATTCCCGTACTGGCGAAATAACGACCGTGCTGAGGCGAGTGATGCTAAGAACGCGAGATAATCGATCCCTTCGGGGTGAAAGTTATTGAGTCTTCGACCCGATCTTGTAGTAGGCAAGCTGCGGAGGGACGCAGGAAGGTAGCCCATCCCGGGCGATGGTTGTCCCGGGGTAAGTGTGTAGGGCGTGACGTAGGCAAATCCGCGTCACATGTGCCTGAGACATTATGCCTGGTTAGACTACGGTCTAGCGAGTGGGTGATCCTATGCTGCCTAGAAAAGCTTCGTGAGCGAGTTATGAGCCACCCGTACCCCAAACCGACACAGGTGGATAGGTAGAGAATACCAAGGCGATCGAGATAATCGTGGTGAAGGAACTCGGCAAAATACCCCCGTAACTTCGGAATAAGGGGGACCTGATAGGTGAGAGAGATTTACTTTCTTGAGCTTTGAGGGTCGCAGAGACCAGGCCCAAGCGACTGTTTACTAAAAACACAGGTCCGTGCTAAGTCGTAAGACGCTGTATACGGACTGACTCCTGCCCGGTGCTGGAAGGTTAAGGGGACGTGTTAACTTCGGTGAAGCACTGAACTTAAGCCCCAGTAAACGGCGGTGGTAACTATAACCATCCTAAGGTAGCGAAATTCCTTGTCGGGTAAGTTCCGACCTGCACGAATGGAGTAACGACTTGGGCGCTGTCTCCACCACGAACTCGGCGAAATTGCATTATGAGTAAAGATGCTCATTACGCGCAGCAGGACGGAAAGACCCCGGGACCTTTACTATAGTTTGGTATTGGTGTTCGGTACAGCTTGTGTAGGATAGGTGGGAGACTTTGAAGCAGGGACGCCAGTTCTTGTGGAGTCATCGTTGAAATACCACTCTGGCTGTTCTGGATATCTAACCTAGGACCGTTATCCGGTTCAGGGACAGTGCCTGATGGGTAGTTTGACTGGGGCGGTCGCCTCCCAAAAGGTAACGGAGGCGCCCAAAGGTTCCCTCAGCCTGGTTGGCAATCAGGTTTTGAGTGTAAGTGCACAAGGGAGCTTGACTGTGAGACAGACATGTCGAGCAGGGACGAAAGTCGGGACTAGTGATCTTTCGGTGGCATGTGGAAGCGCCGAGACTCAACGGATAAAAGGTACCCCGGGGATAACAGGCTGATCTTGCCCGAGCGCTCATAGCGACGGCATGGTTTGGCACCTCGATGTCGGCTCGTCGCATCCTGGGGCTGGAGTCGGTCCCAAGGGTTGGGCTGTTCGCCCATTAAAGCGGCACGCGAGCTGGGTTTAGAACGTCGTGAGACAGTTCGGTCCCTATCCGCTGCGCGCGTAGGAATCTTGAGAAGAGCTGTCCTTAGTACGAGAGGACCGGGATGGACTAACCTCTGGTGTGCCAGTTGTTCTGCCAAGGGCACGGCTGGTTAGCTACGTTGGGAAGTGATAACCGCTGAAAGCATCTAAGCGGGAAGCACGCTTCAAGATGAGGGTTCCCACAGAATAATCTGGTAAGGCCCCCGGTAGACCACCGGGTGATAGGTCGGATGTGGAAGCATAGTAATGTGTGGAGCTGACCGATACTAATAGGCCGAGGGCTTGTTTATTTCTACAAAGGTGCTACGCGTCCACTGTATGGTTCTCGAAGTATGGTCGGGAAAATTCCTGTGCTAATATTTCAATAGTGTTTCGGTGACCATAGCGAAGGGGAAACGCCCAGTTCCATTCCGAACCTGGAAGCTAAGCCCTTTAGCGCCGATGGTACTGCATGAGCGATTGTGTGGGAGACTAGGACGTTGCCGGACTTATAAATACCCCTCGAGCTTTGCTCGAGGGGTATTTTGTTTCCCAAAACAAAATACCCCGATACAAT
>JBOFYY010000093.1:0-1047 GCA_051654905.1 Propionibacteriaceae bacterium | reverse complement strand
GCTTGTTCACCTGCCGAGAATCGACCCTGCGACGCTGCGCCGGGACCACGATGACCTGCCACGACCCTCCGACCTTCGTTTCGCCACCTGCCAGGTCAACGAAAGGTTCTCCGTATCCTGCTGGAGCGCTCTCGGACATTCTCAGGTCGGTGGCACAAAAATAAACATTGCTCGTGTGCTCGTCAGCCGGTGCCGGCCGGCGCGCCGCGCGCTGTGGCAGATATTGCTCGGACTTGCGTTGAGCGGCCAAGTGCACACAAATCCCGGCCCGGCCGCTGCTTCGAAAATATGCCAACTATGTAAAAAATTTGGTCGCTCTACTTTCATCAGATTCGAATGCAGCACCTGTCACTCCATCTACCATTCAAAGTGCCTACAATTACCAGCGAAAGAAATTAGAGCTTTCAGGGCGGGAAAAATCTACACCTGCGGAGCATGCGAATTTCTGTCCACCTGCAACGCGGCGCTGCCGAACTTTTCGGACTCATTTTTCGACATCGACCCGGCGCCAACGCAATGTGTGTCGTCAGCGGCGCCGCGCCAAAGGAACAGCTCGCAGCCCCGTCTTTTCGCCTTCAATGCGCGCTCGCTGACAAACAGAAAGCGGCGCGCCGACACGCTCGCTGCAATTGAAAATGCGGAGGCCGACATCATCTGCGTGACCGAGACCTGGCTTTCGGAGGACCACGGCGACCACGAGATCATCCCAGTCGATTTCGCCGTTTTTCGCAACGACAGAAAAATTTGCCGCCGCGCCTCTGGAGGAAGCCTAATCGCCGTCCGCCCACATCTGCAGCCGCGCCGACTAAAAAATCTCGAGGGTGAAGCCGAAATTGTGTGGGTGGAAGTGAAAATGGACCGTTTGAAAGTGCTGGTCGGCTCGGCGTATAGGAAACCTAATGCGCCCGCACATTATAATGAAAAACTAATCACGTCGCTCGACAAAGTTGCTGAAGTGACACACTTGTTCGACGCCTGCATTTTGACTGGAGATTTCAACCTGGACGCTGACTGGAGCCAAAGCCCCCCGCGTGCCGGCGTCGCCCC
>JBOFYY010000092.1:0-1066 GCA_051654905.1 Propionibacteriaceae bacterium | reverse complement strand
TTGTTACAATCTATGAATTGTAAGAGGGTCCCTATTCCCTCTGACAATTAACCAATAAAAACAACCACCAATAACCAGTAATTTAAGCCTTAAACTAAATAGGAAGGATTAGCCTCAGCCCCTTCTCCCAGCACTGAATTCGCCGAAACATACGCTCCCAGAGCAAAGCACTTTTCGTACGAAATTTTAACATCTCTTAGGTAATTCGAGGCGAACACCGAATTACATCTCCAAAATGTCGACTCTATAAGAGCCTGAAGAGACCATGTTTTGTGAAATGCCATAGACGTAGCTATGGCTCTCACTTCATGAGCTCTCACTCTGAGAACCTTGAAATGCTCTTCTTCGCATTTAAGGTGAGCTTCCCTTATTACATCTTTTATGAAGAATGTAAGGGCGTTCTTAGAAATCGCTCTTTTCGGATCTCTTACAGAGCACCAAAGACTTTCTTCTGTACCTTTCAGCAACTTCTTCTTCTCCAGGTAGAACTTGAGTGCCCTGACTGGACACAAAGTCCTTTCTAGTTCTCTCCCTGTTAATGAAGATATTCCTTTTATCTCAAAGCTTCTTGGCCAAGGCTTTGAGGGATTTTCATTTTTCGCTAGAAAAAATGGTTGAAAGGAGCAAATCGCTGAATCTTTCTTAAACCCCACTTTACCTTCCAAAGCTTGCAACTCGCTCACTCTCTTGGCTGTTGCTAACGCAAAAAGGAATAAAGACTTTCTTGTTAAGTCCCTAAACGAAGCTGCGTGAGACGGTACAAATTTTTCCGACATTAGGAACTTGAGGACCACATCCAAGTTCCAGCTAGGCTTCTTGATTACATGTTCTTTCGTGGTCTCAAAAGACCTTATAAGGTCATGAAGATCTTTATTATTCGTCAGATCTATTCCTCTATGTCGAAAAACTGAGGCCAGCATACTTCTGTAACCCTTCACTGTTGAAACTGCCAGGTTACAGTCTTTTCTCAAATATAGGAGAAAATCTGCGATTTCAGTTACAGAGGTACTGGAGGAGGATATTTTCTTTCCCTTACACCATCTTCTAAACAACTCCCACTTCGACT
>JBOFYY010000091.1:0-1367 GCA_051654905.1 Propionibacteriaceae bacterium | reverse complement strand
CTACAAAGCTGAATTTGGTCCTGAAACTGGTGACTATTGCTTTCGTTCTCTCACGAGGAAAAAGAGGAGGGAAGATGATATGGCTTTATTTTATCTGTACGAATGTGTTTTTTGCCAGTTTCAAATTATACGTATTCATTTTAATGGTCCCTAAAGGTTTAGATGGAGTGGGTTTATTTTTAGAGATTTGCGACTCAAACGATCAAACATCCCCTAAAATTTACATTACGCCGAGTCTATCAGTGAAACATTTCATAAATCTTATACTCAATTTTTTTTCAATTTTCAATTTGTTTATTTCTCCACATAGTATTATTACACTCGCAAGCAAAAAAATACACAACTACATTTTTACATCTTGACAAAAACATGCATATGACGAGATAAATTGGTACATTGGATGAGCACAAAAATACAAGCGGCACATACAGTAAAAAAATCAAGACAAAAATAATGAGTGTGTACAAAAAAGCGGTGTGTGTGAGTGTGGGTATGCTGAAATGGGGAGAAAAGAGGGTCTCAACACTAGCCAACCTTTTGGCCAGCTAAAACGGATCCTGCACGAGTTTACCGGAAAAAGTCCGTCCTCAGCGCAGGCCCACCGTGTCGAGTCTCAACTTAAATTTAGAGTTGACTTAACGATACAGATTACACATTAAAATTATAATCGAAATTTGCAGTCTGCCACGCGTGTGCTTTGCATAGCGCTGGGAACTGCGCTGCGGTGCAGCCTTTTAGAGGGTCGGGCAGACGGTTCCAAGGGCCGATCACTCGGAACGAGAAAGCGTGTTCGGCGAATTTTGTCCTCGGTGGGTGCATGGGCTGCAGCTTTGGGTGCGCATTTGCGCTGCTGCCGCGCAAGACGCGCTGCTCAATTATGCGTTCTCGCGCGTTGCAATCGATTGCGCCCGTTTCGCACTTTTTGAAAAAGAGCAAGTCGTTGTATGCGAGCTGCTTGCACACCGGCATGAGTTTCTTGTCGACGGCCGGCGCGCTCTTGCCGTGGATGAATTTTAGCGCCCGGCGTTGAATTTTCTCGATTTTTTCAACGTTTCCTTTCGACTCTGGGTGCCATGCGGGGGTGCCGTAGAAGAGAATCGGCTTGACCATCGTTTGATAGGCGACCCTTTTCACTCGGGGCGTGCAGCCCTTCAGGTTGCGCTGTGCAAATCCCAATATCTGCGCACCTTTTTTGTGCACAATTTCAGTGTGATGATTCCACTTTAAGTCTTTAGAGAAATGCACACCGAGCAGCCTCTGCGTTGCAACGTAGCCAAGAGTTTGGCCACCAATTTGGTAATCGGTGTGCCGTGCGGTGGGCGAGTGTGTGATATCCATCACTTTGCATTTGAGCGCGTTGAGGCTCA
>JBOFYY010000090.1:0-1463 GCA_051654905.1 Propionibacteriaceae bacterium | reverse complement strand
GGGATCTGATTTCAGAGACCTATCTACTTCGAGTGTATTAAAAACGAGCCAATCGATATTGGCATGCGATTCACGCATTCCACACTCCGCCCCGCGGTGCGGGTATAAATAAGGAAGTGGAATGCTGGATCAACGCTTTCTACTTCGGAGCCAGACAGTGTTTACTTCGCTGTTTCTACGGAGAGTGTTTACTTACGAGTCTCGTGAGAGGAATGATCGCTCCAGTGCGGGTGTGATGGCGCGTCAGCGAGTGACTGCAGTACGGAGATCAAAGAGTTGGTTCGTTGGGCGTTTCCGTTTTGAGTGCTCACACAGGCTTGCACCTTTATACTGTGTGTGCCGCGGTCATCTCCCTGAGTGCTTCAGCACTAATAAGAGCGGTTTTTCTTTTCTAAAAGAGCAACACGGTTTGATCCTGCGTCTTTTTCAAGATGTCATTCAAACCGTGTGTTCCTGGATGCGGTTGTTTCCTGTCCTCATTTGACGGCCACGATCTCTCTCACACATGAGGTGTGTGAGATTGCGTTCGTGGGTGACTCATGCTCTCTCCGGAGAGCGTGATCACGGCGGCGCGTTGTTCGTCTCACCTTTCTCAGTAAAGGCATGAGCGTTTAGCGCGCCGTGTGCCGTCTTGCGCCGGCTGACAGCGGGGGTTGTTACGGCAACCCAGCGCGTCACTCGGCGCATTAGATGCGTGGTCAAGACTATGAAACCTCAAACGGGGTCGAGTCCCTTTGCCTATTCCCCATCTAGTTTCTTTTCTGCTGCAGCAGAAAAGGGCTATTTTGGTTAATAAGCTTTGGTGACCTGAGGATTACAGTGGGTACATCCCGCCGGGTACATCTCCTCGGGCCCCCCACTCCTCTATTGCATCACAAGCATGTTGAGACTGTTCGTGGGTGGTTCATGTTCTCTTTTGAACATGACCACGTCTGCACGTGGTTCGCCTTGCCTTTTTCAATAAGGGCTTGAGTGTTCAGCGTGCCGTGTGCTGTCTCTGACAGTCACGCTCACTCACATGCTTGCTAGTAGTTTACAGATGGAATTACTGTTTAAAAAACAAACAAAAAAACAGTGTTTCATTTGTGGCTCTGGCAGAGGACAGATGTCAATTGCTGCATCGGAGAGAGGGCTGTCATGTGCTGGAAGTGATGATGCTGAGTTTCACTATAATAGTGTGCTTAGGCTGAATCGGTTTCAGAGTTGACAGCCATGCTTTCCTGGGTGATTGGTGTAGTGCAACGCTTAAATGGCCTTGCTTGCCCCACTTTCCTGGATGTGCATTGGAAAAAATTAGCAATGTGGAGCTATTTGGTGCCAAAAATTGGACCGCCAAAAGGGCCATATCTGCATACGTTTTTTCCCTCTCTCACTGCCCTCTAACCTGCATGTACGAGGGTAGTCCCGACCCAGGGGTTATGCAGGAACTACGTGCAGTGATGGACCTCGCTCTCCGGGTGACG
>JBOFYY010000089.1:0-2066 GCA_051654905.1 Propionibacteriaceae bacterium | reverse complement strand
AAAGAGGAGTAAAGATCTTTGACATGTTTTCAATAAAGTAAGTAGTAAAGCGATATAAAGTATATATCAAACTAACACGAGCATAAGTGTTCGTAGGAAGAAAGTAAAGAAGGGCGCATGGCGGATGCCTTGGCTCTCGGAGGCGAAGAAGGACGTGATAAGCTGCGAAAAGCTGCGGGGAGTTGCAAATAAACATTGATCCGCAGATGTCCGAATGGGGCAACCCGGCATACTGAAGGTATGTCATTCCGTAAGGAAGGCGAACGTGGGGAACTGAAACATCTAAGTACCCATAGGAGAAGAAAACAAAAGTGATTCCCCAAGTAGTGGCGAGCGAACGGGGACCAGCCCAAACCGTCGATGTTTCGGCATCGGCGGGGTTGTAGGACCACGATGTGGCAAGAAGAGGAGAAGCAGAATAAACTGGAAAGTTTAACCGTAGAGAGTGAAAGTCTCGTAAGCGAATCGAATCTGAAGCCTAGTGGAATCCTGAGTAGCGCGGGACACGAGAAATCCTGTGTGAATCAGCGGGGACCATCCCGTAAGGCTAAATACTCCCGAGAGACCGATAGCGAACCAGTACCGTGAGGGAAAGGTGAAAAGAACCTCGAACAGAGGAGTGAAATAGACCCTGAAACCGTGCGCTTACAAGCGGTCGGAGCTCCTACGTGGAGTGACGGCGTGCCTTTTGCATAATGAACCTACGAGTTACTTTCACCGGCAAGGTTAAGTGATTAAGTCACGGAGCCGAAGCGAAAGCGAGTCTGAATAGGGCGGCTAGTCGGTGGGAGTAGACGCGAAACCAAGTGATCTACCCTTGAGCAGGTTGAAGTTCCGGTAACACGGAATGGAGGACCGAACCGGTAAACGTTGAAAAGTTTTCGGATGACTTGAGGGTAGGGGTGAAAGGCTAATCAAACTTGGAGATAGCTCGTACTCCCCGAAATGCATTTAGGTGCAGCCTCGGGAGTTTCGTCTGAGAGGTAGAGCGACTGATTGGATACGAGGGCTTCACCGCCTATCAAGTCCTGATAAACTCCGAATGCTCAGACGTTATATCCCGGGAGTGAGGGCATGGGTGCTAAGGTCCGTGTCCGAGAGGGAAAGAACCCAGACCATCAGCTAAGGTCCCCAAATAGATACTAAGTTGAACAAACGAAGTCAGACTGCATAGACAGCTAGGATGTTGGCTTGGAAGCAGCCATTCATTTAAAGAGTGCGTAACAGCTCACTAGTCGAGGAGTTTGGCGTGGATAATAATCGGGCATAAGTATCTTACCGAAGCTATGGATTCTAGTAATAGAGTGGTAGGGGAGCATTCCATTCGGCGTTGAAGGTGTATCGCGAGGTATGCTGGAGCGTATGGAAAAGCAAATGTAGGTATAAGTAACGATAAAGAGAGTGAGAAACTCTCTCGCCGAAAGACTAAGGATTCCTGATCAACGCTAATCGGATCAGGGTTAGTCGGGGCCTAAGGTTAAGCCGAAGGGCGATACCGATGGAAGAAACGGTTAATATTCCGTTACTACCTTATAGAGCGATGTGGAGACGCAGAAGTGACACCTCCGCCGGCTGACGGAATAGCCGGTTAAAGCGTGTAGATGTAGAGGAAAGTAGGCAAATCCGCTTTCTGAGTCGAACGTGATAGTACACAGAACCTTCGGGGGATGTGATAGTGAGGGTAAACAGACTGCCAAGAAAATCCGCTAAGCTTTAATCTATAAGGTACCCGTACCGTAAACGGACACACGTAGTTAGGTAGAATATACTAAGGCGCTCGAGTGATTCACGGTTAAGGAACTAGGCAAATTGACCCTGTAACTTCGGGATAAAGGGTCCCAGTCGCAAGGCTGGGCGCAGAGAATAGGTCCAGGCAACTGTTTAACAAAAACACAGGGCTGTGCAAAATTGAAAGATGAAGTATACAGCCTGACACCTGCCCGGTGCTGGAAGGTTAAGAGGAGAAGTCATCGCAAGAGAAGCTTTGAATTGAAGCCCCAGTAAACGGCGGCCGTAACTATAACGGTCCTAAGGTAGCGAAATTCCTTGTCGGGTAAGTTCCGACC
>JBOFYY010000088.1:0-2724 GCA_051654905.1 Propionibacteriaceae bacterium | reverse complement strand
AGTAGAACCCAGTCTCCATATCGGCTGGAGGGACCGGCTCTATCGCTTCCGTCGCCAGTAGGAAGCGATATCCGGCCGAGCACGGGGGCACCCTCTCCCGTAACTGATGTGAAGAGAATGCCCCCGAACCCGGGGGGACGCCGGGCGAACTGAATCGCATAGCCGAGTCTGATGGTACGGAAGAGCCAGCGAGACGGGCTGGGAAGCGCTAGCCAGGCTCCCAGGGACCGTGCAAGCGGGACCAACGGCACCACAGACGTACCCGCAGCGGGGCAGCGAGGCGGCATGCAGGGACCCGACTTGGACGGCGTTGGAGCGGCCCAAAGTGGGGTCTGTGCGCGCTGCGCAGCACTTACCTGCTTCCGCTGAGGGGGTGTGCGAGTGTGGGAAGGCCGCTTGAGTGCGTCCCCACAGCCGGCACCCCCTCTGGCGACTTGGAGAGGCACCAGAGGGTGACAAGGCATGGAAGCGTCGTACACCGCCAAGCGCACTCTCCAAAAGGAGGGGCTGAGCGTGGCAAGGCTTTGTGGCGTTGCACACGGTCTGCCTCACCTCCTTCCTCAGCGGGGGAACAAGAGTGGCGAGGCGTAGCGTCACGCACTGTCGTCCACGCACCGCTGGAAAGAGGGGGAATGAGAGTGGTGAGGCACCCTGGCGTCACACACTGCCATTCTCACCCTCTTGTGGGGAGGGGAATGAAAGCGGTGAGGCTTTGTAGCGTCACCGCTGCCATTCCTGAACTCCCACGACCCAGAGGTCTTGGAACTGCTCTTAAGAATATGGGTACCACTGGCTGTTTTTAAACACCCGAGGCAGAATAGAATTATCAATGGTTCTCCCCCGGCCCTCCTCCGGGGAAGAGCAGCTCCTGACCAAATCCGGGTCACCCGTCTCAGCCAACTGGCAGCTGGGACAGGCGGATGGCGACGAGCAGACTGAGGGGTCGCCAATGACATTTCTGGACCAGGGTGGACATCGTCTGGCCGAGGGCCAGCGCTGTGACTTTAAATAAATATAGTAGTCACTGGCGCAGCTCAACCTCAGCTCAGAACTGCCCTCGTGCACTAGGAGTGCGGGGTGGGGGCGGCCTGTGGCACTGCCAGCCCACCAAGGAGGGCAGTGAGAGAGAGGAAAACTTTATACAGATTATGGCCCTTTTGGCGCCATATTTTTGGCACCAAATAGTTCCATAATGTCAAAGCTTTCCAATGCACATCCGGGAAAATGCAAGAGAGCAGGCAAGGCGATTATGCGTTGCACTGTGCCTCAGCAACCCGGGAAAGCATGGCCGTCAAGTATGAATCTGAGTCAGCGTGAGCACCCACTAATTATAGTGGGAATCTCAGCATCATCTTCACTTTCAAAACATAACAGCCCTCTCTCCGATGCAGCAATTGACATCTGTCCCCTGCTAGAGCCCCAAATGAAACGCTAGGTCCCTTTTTCTTTTTTAAAAGGACAAGCAATCCCATCTGTAAGCTACCAGCAGACATGTGAGATAGTGGGCGTGGCCGTGAGACGGCACACGGCGCGCTGAACACACGAGCCCTTATGAAAGAGGCAAGATGAACAACGCACCGACGTGGTCATGCTCTCAGGAGAGAACATGGACCACCCACGAACACGTTCGCACATGCTTTGCGATGCGTTAGAGGAGTGGGGGGCCCACGGAGATGTTGCTCGGCAGGAAAGCCCCACTATAACCCTCAGATCACCCAGGCTTATCAGCCGAAGTAGCCCCTTTTCTGGTGCACCAGAAAAAGAATTAGATCGGGGTATAAGCGCAGGGACTCAACCTCGTTTGAGGTTTTATAGTCTCGATCACGCATCTGAAGCGCGTAGTGACACGCGCTGGGTTGCCGTGACAACCCGCGCTGTCAGCTGGCAGCTAGACGGCACACGGCGCGCTGATCACTCAAACCCTCACAGGGAAAGCGAGACGAGCAGCGCGCCGACGTGATCCTGTTCCCCTGAGAGAACACGGATCACCCGCGAACACAATCAACACGTTTGTGCGAGAGGGCTCGCGGCCGTCAAGGACAGGAAACAACCGCATCCAGAAATGCACGGGTGGAGAGACGTCTTGAAAAAGACGCAGTGTCACACCCGTGTTGCTCTTTTGTGAGGAAACGCTCATGTGCTGAAGCACTCAGGGAAGACCGCGGCAAAAACACAGGAGATAGTGCAGCCTGTGTTTTGCACTCACCAACTGTAACGCCCTCACCAGACCAACGGGTTGCCATGAGAACGGCAGTTGTTTGCATGCAGCAAGGTGAGTTCGCGGTCGCGCTGATGTGTGCCTTAACGCCAGCAGCTTTTCTTAGCGTCCACTTGTTCTCTGATATAACCCTCTTGCTGAATAGCAGGTTTAAACTCCGTGCTAACGCCTGTACGGCTTCGAAGTGAATGACAATGTGCGTTGCTCTCGCTTCCTGTTTATTACCCGCAGTGCGGGGCGGAGCGCGAGATGCAAATCTCGCACGCCAATGGCCATTGGCCCGTTCTCTATAACTCAAAGCTGATAGGGGCTCCCTGAAGTGATCCCAATTCGTCTGTACGCCCAACGTATGTCTCTGTTCCCTCCTTCAGGGAACGAGGGTTACCATACGTAACCGAGACGTTTGTGATGGGCTAAAATATTTTACACACATTCTCATTTATTTTTACTCAGTCTCCCTTTTTTTTTCATTTTACCTTAAGATCCTTGTCCAGTTAGTATTGTTT
>JBOFYY010000087.1:0-1943 GCA_051654905.1 Propionibacteriaceae bacterium | reverse complement strand
GTATGTATGAAAGTCGCTGCAAGGAATGTGAGTGTCTCTCTGATTCTGGATGGAGAGCGTATGAGTCCTATCTGCGTAAGCTTGAACGGGATAGGTTAAGGAGGTCTTCCTCCAGGAGCGTTTCAGGTAAACGTCAGGAAGTTCATGTTTCTCCTACTAACCCTCCTTTAATCACTACTCCTAACCCTGTAGTGTTGCCTTCGGGCCCTGAAACAGTGTCTGTGGAGGGTAATACCCTTACACTTATCTTAGAGTCTATTCGTAATTTAGAATCTAAAGTGCTCGCCTTAGAAGGCAAAAGTGAAGGTCCAAAGTGCAGTGACAGTGCTCCTTCGTTGGTGGAGGGTGCGTCAGATCGGCCCCATTTCGCCTCTAGGCCTAGACCGCTGCCGGACTCCCAGGTTTCAGGGAGAGGGCATGTCGAAAGCCGCAGGAGGGTTACGGGGAACGCCCACCGATCTGACGTGCCTTCGGCAGTATCTGTTGACGCTACCCAGACTGCCAAGGAGCGTGCGCGTGCACGTCTTCTCAAGGAGTGCTTTTCTTCTTCTGAAGCTTCCTCCCCGCGCAAGGGGTGGAGCTCTCATACCGCATCACGTCCGCTGAAAAGGACGGCTCGCGTTCGGGACGCTTCACGTCCAAGTTGTTCTCCGGAACTTTGCTCGTCGCCTGATAGTGCGTTTGCTGCTTTTCCTCCGCAGAAGAAGCGTAAGGATTATTCGGAGGCGGAGTCTTTCCTAGATGTTTCTTTCGAGCGCCGCAGTCGCTCTAAGGTGCGTGAAGTGGCAGTTCCTGGGAGTAGGAAGAAGGCGTCCCCTCGCCACTCGCCTGCTCACAGGATCAGCCCCTCCCCAGAAAAGGAGGCTTCACCTACAAGCAAGATTCTCCAGTCTCTTCAGCAGCAACTTCGAGATGTTTTTTCTTCGAGAGAGACTGTTCCACGTCGCCGTAAGAAGGATGACAATCTTCCTGTGAAGAGGTCGAGGCGTTCTCCCTCTCCCTCTCCTCGCTCGTCTCTCTCTCCGTTTGAGTCTCCCTCTAGAGTTAGTCCTGCTCCCCAGCAACTTTCTAGAGGAGGCGAGAAATTCGTTTCTCGCTCTCGTGAAGCGGTTGTTTCCGCTGCTACGAAACTTGTGGATAAGAAGCGAGTTTCTTTAGATGCCGAGCGCGCTTCTGTGAAAGTCAAACGCGCTTTAGTGGACGCCGAACGTGACTCGGTGCAAGTTTCGCGAGCGCCAGTGGACGCTCAGCGAGTTTTAGTGGACGCTCGGCGCGCACCAGTGGACGCTCGGCGCGCACCAGTGGACGCTCAGCGCGCACAAGTGGACGCCAGGTGTACACCTGCGGCGTTTGAGCGCGCTTCAGTCGGCGCCAGTAGATTGGCTTCGGACGCCAAACGCGCGCCTACGGACGTCAGTTTTCCACTTCCGCAAGCACAAGCGGAGGCGGGAACTCTTCCTGTTCGCCGTTCTTTCTCTTTTGAGAAAGCTCGGGACTCTTCTTTACTTCCTCCGACTTCTCCAGTGTCTGAAGAGGAAGTTAGTGACGCTTTCGTCGAAGTGGACGAAGAACAGCAGTTGGCTCCAGTTTCGACGGACTACAAGGTTTTGACTCGTTTGCTACAGTCAGTCTTTGCAGACACTTTCCAACCTGAAGCTCCACGTACTCCTCCCTCTCAGTTTTCGTCTTCCAAAGCTGCTAAGATCTCGGGCTTTGTGAGAATGAAGAAGTCGCTTTCTACGAAGCAAGCTTTTAGAAAGGTCCATGATTGGATGGAAAAGAGGAAAGCTTCGGGCAAGACCTCTTTCGCTTTACCACCTTCAAGACTCGGTGGCAAAGCTGGTATGTGGTATGAGACGGGAGAAAACGTCGGAGTCAAGCTTCCAGCCTCAGCTCAAGGAGACTTTGGTAGCATTGTAGATGCCACCAGAAGATCTTTTTTG
>JBOFYY010000085.1:0-2191 GCA_051654905.1 Propionibacteriaceae bacterium | reverse complement strand
CGTCCGACTCGCTTCTGCTCGCGACACGAATCAGGCGTGTGGTGTACCTGACCTGTCACAATGGTACGATGCCCCACCAGGCCAGAGCAGGGTGGCTCCTCTCGGGTCTTGCAACCCTCCAGGACTACGCCCAACTCCGGGCGCCTGCGACGGAATGAACACATGTCAGTATAAAGCCCAAAACTAAATTCAAAAGTAGCAGACAGAAAGCTGCTCAAATTGCTAGCCCAAACAACAATTATCAAAACTTACATTAAATCTCACAAAGGTTTATATCCGACGTCGGTCGTGTCTCTTACCGGCGAGCGTGAACTCACAACGCTCCCGATCAACTCAAACTCTAATGGGCTACTGACTTGTGTCACTCCTGCGGCCAGCAAAGCTGCCGCTAATCGCACAGCACCTGTGACCTTGACCCCCACCTCCTGCGCTTGCAACGATAAGCGCCAGGTCGCCGCTCATGCAGCCAACGCTGCTGCTGCTGCTGCTGTTGCACTCACTCACAAGGGGATTTTATACAATGCAAATTGGGAAATAAAAGAAGTAAGAAAAGAAGTGTGAAATAAGCTATCAAATTGAATTTACACCCCGAGCAATATTTAGATCTTGAAAATAAACTTTACACTCGTTATACCTCCCCCCAGAAAAGAGAAATTTTTGCCCGCAAAAATTTACTTGGAACCTGTGAACAATTTGAGATCTTTCACATCGAAATCGCCAATTACTCGGCCATGATCTCCCTCCTCTGCCAGAGTAAACATATTATCAGCCTTCTGCTCTTTTAAAACATAGGGACCCAAAAACACCTTCATTAATTTGGCACTCAATCCTTCGCCCTTTTTAGAAATCGCAAAATTACGCTTCATAACTAAATCACCCACTTTGAAAGGCGACGGCCTGCGACGCAGGTTATAATGGTGAGCGTTGCGCTCGTTCGCCTCGGCCATTTTCTGCCGCACTACTTCTCTGATCTTCTTTATTTTTGGGAAGCGGTCAACAAAATTAGCCAACGGATCACCGCTCGCCCCATTATCCGCGCGTGGCATATCATGATTATAAAGCGACAAATTGCGACTGAAAAAGAGGAAATTTGGAGAATATCGAGTCGTCTCGTGAACGCTCGAATTGATGGCGAATTGAATCTGCGGCAAATACCGATCCCAATCACGCTGATGATCCGCCACAAAGCAACGCATGACCGTCTCAAAGACCCTATTTACGCGCTCTGCCGGATTCGCTTGCGGATGGTAACGCGGCGTGTACTGCAATCGCACACCGTATCTCCTTGCCAAATCCTTGAACTGTCCTGAAACATACACCTGTGCGTTGTCTTGCAACCACATCTCCGGAGCCCCAAAATGCAAAACTGACTTCTCGAGCGCCGCGCACACACTTTTCGCCGTCCCATCTCTCAACGGCGTCAGAATGACGTACTTGGAAAACAAATCGACCTGAGTGAGCACCCATTTGTGGCCGCTTGCGCTCCTCGGCAATTCACCAACTAAATCGGAGCATACGACTTGCCAGGGTTGCGCAACCAAATGCGAACTCATAAATCCCGCTTTTGCGGACTGACAAACTTTCTGCTCACGACATTTTTGGCAATTTGCTAAGAATTTCGAGATATCAAATCGCATCTTCGGCCAATAATAATTTTCTGCTACCTTGTTGAACGTCTTAAAAAACCCAAAATGACCTCCTTCAGGCGTGCAATGGCACTCCTGCAAAATCGACTGACGGACATCCTTCGGGATAACTTGCCTATACACCGCGTCCTCCCACGGCACTTTGCTTTTTATCAGCTTAAACAACTGATCTCTCTCCACTCGAAAATATGGATACTTGAGCGGGTCGGCGCGCACCTTTTCCTTCAAATCAATATACCACCGATCCTGCACATTCCTCCCGAGTGAAATTGTTGCACACTTCACTGCCGTACAAAAACGAGACATATAATCCGGCAGATTATTTTGTGCCCCAGGAATGAACTCGACGTCGTAGTCGTACTTCTGCAACCTGTAAATCCAATTTCCTGCACGCCCCTTGGGACAATCAACGCTTTGCATAAACTTCAGCGGCTTGTTGTCTGTCCTCCACGTGAACCGACCATATGCTAAATAGCCCTCTAAGCGCTCAATTGACCAAACCACGGCCAATGCCTCTTTGTGAATAGTAGGATATCGGCGCTCCG
>JBOFYY010000084.1:0-1137 GCA_051654905.1 Propionibacteriaceae bacterium | reverse complement strand
ACAATCAGCCGTCTTTCGGCAGCTTATTCCACGTCGATCCAGGGAGTTTGAATGGCAGCCACTTTCAGTCCGCTCACGTTCATCTTCTCTCCAGCGCTCTCGGGAGCCCCTACGTAAAGAGCCACTGCCCATGGACCCCCCACACAGAGATTGGGGCCCACGGACACGCCCGCCTGCCCACTTTAGGCAGCGTAAACGGATTGACCTGAGTACGACGGCAAAAACCTCTCGTCCTCAGGCCCCCAAAGATCGATCCTGATGTTTCAGCTTGTTTAAGGAGGCCGGGCCCTCAGTTGGAAAGCCTAGACGAACCGCACAAGCGTATTCGTCTCTTTCATCACGGCCTCCTGGTCCCGGCCACTACTATTCCGCCGCTTATAGCGCCTCGGATAGTTTTGAGTCGGACCACACCAACAAGCACTCCTTCTGCCCAGAACACTGGACCACAAGGAACCGCCTTAGGGCCACACGCGTGTGTCCCATTTATGACGGCTTCAAACCCCCTCAGCGCCGGGATGGGGGGTCAGCCCGAACAGGTGACAAAACACTGTACTGTATTAGATATCTCTGCCACTGCTGTGCTTCAGAGTACTATACAGCCAGACCGTATCATATCGGGTCCAGACCTACAGACACTTGCTGTTCCTGCGGACACCAGAGGTCCTCTGCAGACAGCTGTAGCGCAAGTGCTCACCCATCTTCAAGTAAAGGAGACCGACCATTCAGATCCTTTAGCAGAACACTGGGCCGCGTGGCAACGCCTGCCCGAGATTTCACAATGGGTACTGCGCACCGTTCGACAGGGTTACACCATTCAATTCCGCAAAGGGCCACCCCCTTTCAACGGTGTTCTTCCCACGACAGTACGTCCTTGGGAAGCCCCAGCCTTGAGACAAGAGATTATATCTCTATTGGAGAAGGGTGCTGTAGAACAGATTCCTCCTGCTCAGACAGAATCCGGTTTCTACAGCCGTTATTTTGTGGTGCCCAAAAAGGATGGTGGAATACGTCTTAAATCCGATTAAATCTTGCACTCAGAACGAGCAAATTCAAGATGTTGACACTGAAGTCTATTCTGTCTCAGGTTCAAACCGGAGATTGGTTTGTGACAATCAACTTGAAGGATGCATATTTTCA
>JBOFYY010000083.1:0-1142 GCA_051654905.1 Propionibacteriaceae bacterium | reverse complement strand
ACGCCAATATGTCGGGCGCCGATCTGACAAAGGCCAAGCTAATAGACGCCGATCTGTACGGGGCCGATTTTTCGAACTCCAATCTGGAAGGTGCCGATATGTCAGGTGCCCATCTGAGAAATGCAACTCTCGATGGTGTCGATCTAGAGTGTACCAAACTGTAAACAGTCACCGATCTTCGAACTTTTTTCTTAAGGATATGCAGGGCCGGACGTACTATAAGATATCAACCCCCCAAAAAGGGAATGTACAATGGTCCACATCAAAAACCACGCCAATCCCAAATTGATACTGTTTGTATCTGATAAATTTACCGTAGAAGAAGCGGTTATAGAGGCCGTCAAGAGCGGTGTAAATCTACAAGGCGCCGATTTGAAAGGCCTCAATTTTAAACGCGCCAGTTTGAAAGGCGCCAATTTTGAAGGTGCCGACCTGAGGGGCAGCACATTTTGGGGGGTGAATCTGTCAGGTGCCAATTTGTCGAACTCCAATATGGAAGATGTAGAGATGATTTTGTGCGATCTGCGTGATACCGATGTAACGAACGTCAAGGGCTTATATGACTTATGAAAATTTACAATCAATTTGATGGCAGTGTGATTTTTGAATCCAATGCTGCTGATATGCGGACAACTGTTTTGGAAGCCCTTTCTCGGGCCGTCTCTCTGAAGAAAGCCGATCTACAAGGTGCCGATCTCCAAGATGCGAATCTACAATGTGCCTATCTGTCGGGCGTCAACTTATCTAAATCCAATCTGGAGGGCGCCAATCTGATGGGGGCCATTCTGACATGCTCCAATCTGAAGAGTGCTAACCTGGCAAGAGCCAATCTAACGGGCGCCAATCTAACAGGAACTCTTCTGATGGATTCCAATCTGGGATACACCAATCTGACGGGTGCCATTCTTATGTGTGCAAATCTGGTAGGCGCCGATCTGGATGGAGCCAATCTAAGAGGTGCCTATATGTTCAGCGCCAACATGCAGTACACTGATCTGTCGAGCGCCGATCTGGAAGGTGCAAACCTAAGATGCGCCCATCTAGAGTACGCCAATCTCCCAGCAACTAAACTGGAGGGCGTCGATCTGGACGGCGCCTATCTGACAGGCGTCAAACTAACTACACCAGGTCGCAAGCGCCGA
>JBOFYY010000082.1:0-1616 GCA_051654905.1 Propionibacteriaceae bacterium | reverse complement strand
AGTTCTTCGAGGTTATTTGGAACGGCTGGCTTAGCCCTTCAACGCCTACGCTGGCTAACTTGGGCACTAACAAAGGCATGCCTGTGGCTTGTAGTGGTCAGTACATTGGTGACTCTGTTGCTGACTTCTATGGTGAGCTACTTGATACTGCTGTGCTCACTAAGAACGGCTTTGGCACTAGCGGATACCTTGGCGACATTCGTCCCCGTGGTTCGCAAATCGCCACTGGTGGAACTGCTTCAGGAGTTTTACCTGTATTTCAAACCTACGTAGACGCAATGAAGCGAGTGACTCAAGGTGTTGCTCGTCGAGGTGCTTGGGCTGGTTACTTGCCTATCGATCATCCTGACTTTAACGAGTTGGCTGATTGGGTCAAGAACAACCCTGATGATGCTAACGTGGGCTGGACGATCAGTAACGACTTCATGGAATCCTTGGACAGTGGACACCCTGAAGCTATTGAGCGTTATCAGAAGGCGTTGAAGCTGAAGATGTTGACAGGTAAGGGCTACTTTTTGTTTACCGATAAGGTAGCAGCAGCTCGTCCTGAGATGTACAAAGCTCACAACTTGGATGTTAAAGCCTCTAACCTGTGTACAGAGATCATGCTGCACAGCGGTGAGGAAGAGACATTCACCTGTATCTTGGCTTCTATGAACTTGGAGAAGTATGATGAGTGGAAAGACACGGATGCTGTATTTACTGCGACAGTATTTCTTGATTGTGTTACTAGTGAGTTCTTGTCGATGGCTGCTGGCAAAAGAGGCTTTGAAAAGGCGGTGGCGAGTACTGAAAAGAGCCGTGCGCTAGGCTTAGGTGTTCTTGGCTGGCACTCGTTATTGCACAAGAAGATGATTCCTTTTGAGAGCTTCCAAGCTCAGAAACTTAACGTGGAGATTTTCAATGAGCTCAATCGTCAATCAGGAAGTGCATCTCGTTATTTGGCCGATAAGCTCGGTGAACCACTTTACTGTAAGGGCCATGGAGTACGCAACACGCATCGACTCGCTGTCGCACCCACAATGTCAACCAGCCAGCTTATGGGCGGCGTTTCACAGGGAATTGAACCGTTTATCGGGAACGTCTTTGTGCAACAAGGAGCTGGCGGAGAGACTATTCGAGTCGTACCGGAACTGCTAGAGATCATGAAACGTGAAGGTGTGTACAGTCGTGAGACATTGCTTGAGATTGCAAGTCATGACGGTTCTATCCAGCACGTTACATGGATGACTGAGGATGAGAAGCGAGTGTTCAAGACAGCCTTTGAGATTGATCCCTACGTGATCCTTCAACAAGCTTCTGATCGTCAAGCTTACATCTGCCAAGGTCAGTCTATCAATCTGTTCTTCGGTGCAGATGATCCAGAGGAGTATATCAGTGCTGTCCACAAGGCAGCATTTAAAGACCCTCGTATCTTGAGTCTCTACTACATTCGTCCCAAGGCCGGTGTCAGTGCCAGCTCAGGTGAATGTGTTGCTTGTCACGCTTAATTAACTAAGGAGTATTTTATGAACAAAGAAAATCTTACATTCGGTGAATGTGTTGCTTGTCACGCTTAATTAACTAAGGAGTATTTTATGAACAAAGAAAATCTTACATTCGGTGAATGTGTTGCT
>JBOFYY010000081.1:0-3041 GCA_051654905.1 Propionibacteriaceae bacterium | reverse complement strand
ATCTGATTTGAATTTGGCAATCTGCTCAGTTTTTGTGTCAATTCCTTTCTTTAAATCATCGAGCTTCACCATGTCACTTAAGAACACAGCGTCAAGCGTATTCAGCTTCGATTCCAGCTTTGGGAAATTCAAATCCAAGTCATCAATCTTCAAATTAATTTCACGCAGATCGACTTTCTTGAATTTGCCTCGAACTTCTTGACTTCCAACTCGAGTTTTTCAAGACTGTCGTAAGAAGACTTGCATTTGTTCATTTCGTGGTATTTGTCGTTTTCCAGCTTCAATTCCTTCACAGTTTCACTGATGCGACTCGGCAGCTGGCGGATCTTGACTTTGATTTCGCTGTCGTTGGCGTCGAGATTCTTGTGGCACAGTGGACAGCAAGGTTCTTGCTCTATATCCTCCACATAATGCTTGAAAGTACTCTCCGCTGACTTGTGGAAAGCCAGTTCTAGATTAAGCTTGTCAACCTTCTCCTTCTGGCTTGTCAGAAGATCCATGAAGTCACCGCCGTGAGTGATCGCCTCGATTTTATCCCTCGCGTCTTGCAGATCTTTTTACTTCGACTTCGTTTGACTTCGCAAGTGATCGCGTTCTGTTTGAAATCGATTTGCGCTCATCTTAGCAGCTTGCATCTCAGCGTCGATCGCTTTGAACTCCGTTACCAAGGAATCTCGAAAAACCTGCACGGTATTCTTGAAATTACTTTCGATCTTCTTACTCGGAAAAAGTTGCTTCAAAGTCGTCGACCGTTTGTTCTTGATCCGCTCTAAATCGCTTTTATCTTTCACCGATTCATTCTCCTTCTGTTCGATGTCTTTCGTGAGCTTTGAAATCGAGTCAAGAGCGTCAACTTCCTTTTCAAGCTCACAAGCTTTTGCTTCCATGTCGTTTTTGTCGCTTTCATCGCGCTGTTTCTCAAGATCTTTGACGTTGTTTTCATTCTTGAACTTTTCGAGTTCTTTTTCAGCGGATTCGATCTTCTTTGTCAGCTGCGGGAGATGCGGCATGGATCTTTCAATCTTAGAAATTTCTTGCTTTGTTTTTTCCTTCACATCGTTCAGAGTTTTGACTCTTCTCGCTTGCGTTGCGAAGTTTGTCTCCACCACCGTTGTTCATCACGAACTTTGTCGATCTGATCTTGAATTTCATCTTCTTGCTGGTCGTCTTCGATTTTCTGGACTGTCAAACTTCCTTCTTTCTCGTGGATTGCATGTTGAATTTGCCGCAGAGATGATCCAAGATCGTCAGATGACAACGACTGACTCTCGAAGTCGACTTCAAGATTCAATTTCAACGACTGACACAGAGATTTGATCGCTTTGACTCTTTCTTCCACCAGTTCCTGCATCGTTCCAATGTGGTTCGTGATCGTTTTCACTCTCGTCTTGTCTTCAATCGCCGATTCGCTGAGCTTTTTCTCTTCTTCACCGAGCTTCTTTTTCTTGACTTCAAGGTTTTTCAGAATGTTTTGTTTCTCCGACATTGACTTCACGAAGTTCCTGCCTTGATTTTCAATTTTTTCGATAACTTTTCTGATTCTGTTTCTTCTTAGTTGCTCGTTTTCCTTGCAGTTGTTGATGCTGTTAGGGGAGAAAAATAAAAAAATTTATTGAAGAAATGTGTGAGATTATTCGGAGATTATCCAGGGAAGATTCGAGGGAAGATAAATCATCGTCCACTTCACAATATTCGGAAAGCAAAAAATTTCACGTGTTTTTTCAACGGTTTTTTCATGAAAGTAAACACCAACTGACATATTTTTTGCTCATATCTCGGCTATATCAAATCGGACATTATCGATATACATAGCTATTTTTGAGATCTGAAAATAATTCCTGATTTATGAGTTGTGCCCATTGTGCCCGTATTGAAGCAAAAAAGTTTTTACGAGGCACGAATGGAATTCGGCCCCGTCTTAGATTTACTCCCAAAAAAAATTTTTTGAACACCCACTTTTTTTGTGTTTTCTCGACGTTTTATGACTCCCTGATAACGTTTGCGCAAAAAAATTTTTCGTGTCCGTCTTTCTGTCTTTCTGTTTCTCTGTTGGTCGATTTACTCTTCACAGGAACAACGTAGAGAGTTTGTTGATATCTCAAACTGTAGGTATCAAAAATACGAAGATTTGGGAACGAGATGAGTTTTGAGGTCAATGACCTTCAAGGTCAAAGGTCAAAAAAACGTGATTTTTTTACGTTATTTGACAAAATTTGTATGCGATGATGTTCGCAATATACATATGCGTATATTTGTTGGATGCGCAATTGATATACGCGTCTTTTGATGTATCCTATGATATAGGTCAAAGTTCGAAAAAAGCTTGAAAAAGCTCAAAATATAGACAATTTTCAAGTCTTTGTATGGAAAATTTTTTTAACTTAATTTTTTACTACTTTAAGATTTAGTTAAGGATAGAACATAAAATTACGCGCATTTTGGTATGCCACATGGTATAGGTCAAAGTTCAAAAAAGCTCGAAAAAGCTCAAAATGTTGATAATTTTCAAGTCTTTCTATGGAAAATTTTTTTGAGCTTCAAATTTTACAACTCTAAGAATTTGTTTAAGATAGAACATAAAATTACACGCATTTTAATATGCCACATGGTATAGGTCAAAGTTCAAAAAAGCTCGAAAAAGCTCAAAATTTTTTTGTTATATTTTTGAACGAAAACTTGATAAATTATCATGATACCATACCAAAAACAGGTTTTTTGTTCAAACACGTATCAGTACCGACGTGCCGAGTACTGGAAAAGATAACCCATTTTTCCAGCTCTGCAACATTTTTTCATTATTCAAAATAAACCGTTAAAAAAACATGTGAATTTTTTTGCTTTTCGACTATTTTCAAGAGAACAATGGATAAATGCTCCAAAAGAGTCACGAGCCTTCCTTGATTTATCAAATCATTTTTTAAGAACTCAGAGAGTCAAAATAACTAGAAAACTGATTTGAACTTCCGTGGGCTGAAGTTGAAAACCTCTAAACACTTATTTGGGGCAAAGAAAACTCAGGCTCTAAAAGGCCCATTTCGAAA
>JBOFYY010000080.1:0-2819 GCA_051654905.1 Propionibacteriaceae bacterium | reverse complement strand
CAAGCGCGAGCCAGTGGACGCCGAGCGCGCGCGCCGGTGGACGCCGAGCGCGCTCCAGTGGACGCCGAGCGCGCGCCAGTGGACGCCGAGCGTGCACCAGCGCACGCCAGGTGTGTCGCCTGGCTGAACGTTTCTGTTGAACTCTTCAAGCTCTTGTTTCAGATTTGGGCTTAAAGAATTTTTACCTCTACCTTCGATGATACCTTCTACCTCACCTGCAAAGAATGTGAAGTAGGCAGTGCTTCGGAGGAAGTTTAAAGTGAACAGACAACTTCTTCTTCGAAACCCAGCAAGACATCGGGTTTCGTGAATTCAAGAGGTCTCTGTCAATTAATATTGCTTTTCGCATAGGTGGATGGAGTTAAGGAAAGCTCAAGGGAAGATCTCGTTTGCTCTACCGCAACCTTTGCCATTCTGCCAATAAATTTAAGTTGCCACTACCGCAGTCAAGACTTTGCGATAAGGCAGTTACGGGTTATGTAAGGCTCGATGTCCTGCACGTCAGGACTCTCGGCAACGTTCAGTGGGATTCTTGCAAAGGCACTCATCAAAAGGACGCTCTTCAGGAAAGCGCAAGACAGGACTTCCTTTGCCATACTGCCAATAAATTTTAAGCTTTAGCAGGCATTAGTTGTGATACGGGAGAGGAAGCTGGTTGGAGAGTTTCTTCCTCTTCCCAGGATAATTTTGCCAGCTTTTTAGCCCATCTGAAAGGGCTTTTCAGATGATAGATTTTGTTAGTTCCTAGTCGGGACTACGCTGCCGAATTGAACATCGTCGTTCTACCTGACGTAAGCCCAGTCTCTTAACAGGATTCTTGCCCCTTCCTCGTTTGAGACGGGAATCGGAAAATAAAATGCTCGACTTCCTGGATTACGTTTTGTCAATTCAGTGACTTTCCCCCATTGACAATATACTATCGTTTTGTCAAGTAAGTGGGTATCCCCTCATTGACAAAATATCTCTTTGTCCCGTAAATGGGTTAGTTCTCATTGACAAACATCTCATTAACTTGATATTGCGTAAGCGAATAAGCTCTTATTGACAAGATTCGGAAGAGCTCTCATTCGTCATTCGCAGACTCGTACAAGAAATAGACTTGTAGACTACGTCAATGAACGCTTATGTCCAATAACATAAGAAGCTTGAGCTGACTGCTTCGATTCTCTTAAGTTTTGTTCATGAAACTTGCCTGTCAGATATGTATGTAGCTGTATTTCCGAATTCAGCTATATATATGTCTGCCAGGTAAGTATGAACAAACTTTATTGTGATATAATTTCATATTTTGCCTTGCGTTATTTTACTTCTGGTTGGTTCAAGTCATATACGCTTGCTGTAGTTACCTCTTCGGATGGCAACCGAGAGGTCTATTGTCTATTTTAAGGACATTTAATCGTTACTCCCTGCAGCCTTCCAGGAGTTTCCGATTTATCTTTTACCGTTGTATGGTAGTGTTCTGACGACACAAACGCATCTATATATTTAGCGTTTTCTGTTTCGCTTAAATATACCAGCTTGAGAGTCTTTCTGCTCAAAAAATAACGGACCTATTTCTTCGTAGAATAGGGTAGCTGGCAACCCAGACATAAAGTTAAGAGACGACGTTCGTAAGCTGCTGGCTGCTGCTGTCACGCTGTGTCTGTCCTCCAGTCCAACCGAGCCAGTAACAGATCGTGCGCTGTCATGCGATGTAGGTTACGTCTCTCTCTCCTGCGGGATTGACTGACTAACCGTATCTCTGTGCTGGCGGTTACGTCTCTCCTGCGGGATTGACTGACTAACTGTAACTCTGCCCTACAATCACGGACTTTAGCCTAAGATTGAGGGGATTTCTTACGTGAATGAATAAACGTTGCATTAGTTTTGCCTTACTATGTTCAACAGAGTTATCTCTTAATCCTTTCGGTGCTCGTTACCGCACGGTATAGAACTACGAGTCTACCGCAACATTGCACTTTTATATGCTCTCCTGCTTAGGCAAAGCGCAGCCTTATTAGGGAAGTAAGCATACTCGGGGAGGGAATGGATGAGCTTGCTGGGGACCATTTCCTTCCTGAAGAAGTTTGTTTCCCCGAATAGACTGCAATTCAGACCACAGTTTTTTCCTACCGGGAAACTGAAATATTATTCAAGATCTAGGAATTATTCTGAACATCTCTCAGTGCGTCATGATAGAAAGAAGGTGCCGGACATCTGGATAGTGTTTCAGATGTCCTGGATCTTAATCTGAAAGAAGTAAATGCAATTCGGTCGTCCCTCCAGTCCTCGAAACGAGTTTTTGGAACCAGTGGTCCACATCAACTCTGATATTCCACAGCTCTCTCATATCTTAAGAAGTATCTTCTCTCGGTCCCTGCTCGAGTTTACGAGAAAGAGCCTATTATAACAACAGGCGTAGAATGTAACGATCCTCTAGAGGTTCGTTACAGGATTGCAAAAGTCCGTACGAATCGTCTAGATCGACGGCAGCAACTATTGACTTCCGAGTGGAATCTTTCTTTAGAAGTAAGTTGAGAGTTGTGGAGACTTTAGGGACGCCCTTTCATTCTTCTCTTCGATATGTTGAGGACGAAGAGGCTTCTTCTTTTCTGCTCCCTTATTCTCGATCCGGGATCGGTACCATTAAACGCCATCCTATGATATTGAACGGGGATGGATATTTAGTCTCTTTTCCCCTTTTTTTCAATCGCTTAGGAAATGTAATAAGAGGATTTATGACGTCACAGGGAGCGACAATGACGCTGATCGCCCCATGTTGGCCTTCAGGATCCTGGATTCACAGAGGTCACATACTTCCTAGTTCACTTTCCAAGGAC
>JBOFYY010000079.1:0-1235 GCA_051654905.1 Propionibacteriaceae bacterium | reverse complement strand
AACGCTTGATAACGCTCCATACAAACTTTTGACCCCCTCCCCCCCCTGTGTTACGTAACGCTAATTTAAAAAAACCGTTAACTTTTGTTCAGTTTTCTTTTTTTTTCTTTTTGAGTTCTTATTAAGTTAAATAAATCTTGGGTTTCGCTTAAGGTTCAGCATTATAAAACTTATTTAAGTTTTAAATTTGGTCAACATCTTGCCAGAGAAGCTGAACAGCTGGAAGAATGGGTCATCTTTTCCAATACTGCTAAAATGAACATTAAATCTTTTTTGTTACGATGCACGAATGGAACTCGGTCCCATCTTAGATTTTTTCTTCTTTCTTCTTTTACTGGCACAAAGACCGTGACCGATCCATAGCCGGGTTGGAGCGCTACCCGTTGCCGAGTTTCGTTGCGCCTCCTTCCGTACTGTGCTGTGAGGATCTTTAACGACGGCTACTTGCAAGGCATACGCGTCTGAGACATCTTATTCAGACTCTCGTTCCTCGATCCACTATCGCTTGATGTCAGGGAGAAGTTTTACGTTGCCTCGTTCAGAGCAATTGACTTGCATGCGATCGACCCGGACCTTACCTTTTTACCTGCGATTCCGAGCAAATTCCGAGAGCAAAGCACTTTTGACGGCTTTTGCGGAGAATTGAACTCAGGGTACATTAATGCGGGACCAAGCGTTCTCGTCGATAACGGACCAAGCAACCCTCCACTAGGCTATCGAGGCACTTTGCCTGTCTCCGTCTTAGATTTACTCCCAAAACAAAATTTTTCAATATCAACTTTGTTTTTTGTGTTTTCTCGACGTTTTATGACTCTTGAGCAAGCTTAAGCAAAAAAAAAAGTTCATGTCCGTCTTTCTGTTTATCTGTTCCGTCGTGTTACTCTTTGTAAGAACAACGTAAAGAGCCCTTGAAGGTCAAAGATCAAAAAACAAGATTTTTTGACGGTTTTCGGCAAAAGTTGAATGCAAGAGTAATGATCACAGCATACGCGTGTGCATACTTGTTGGGTGCGATACAAAAACGCGTTTTTTGATATGCCACATAATATAGACAAAGTTCATTAAAGCTCAAAAAACTCAAAATATACGATTTTTTAAGCTTTTGGATGGTAAATTTTTACGAACAAGGCTTTAAACTGCTAAAATTTATTAATACAACTAGAACATACAATTCCAAATTTTTTGGTGTATCACATGGCAAAGGTGAAAGCTTAGGAAAACTTGAAAAAGCTCGC
>JBOFYY010000078.1:0-1067 GCA_051654905.1 Propionibacteriaceae bacterium | reverse complement strand
TCGCTTGCTTGGTGACAACCCACAGGCAATTCAAAACGCGTAAACCACATGGCGATTGAAGCTTCACGGTATGGTATGTGCTTTGCACCTCACAAATGCAAAGTACTGCTACAAGATTGGCGAGATCCTGTGCCCGATTTGTTTCTAAACAATGAGAAGATGGAGATCTTAGACAAGTTCACTTACCTTGGGAGTTGTATTACAGCTGGTGGTGGGGTTGGGGATGAGATATCATCTCGCATTTCTAAAGCTAGGTTGGCCTTTGCCAATCTGAAGCACCTTTGGCGCCGGCGTGATATCTCCTTGCCCATCAAAGGGCGAGTGTATTGCGCTACGGTACGCTCTGTGCTTCTGTACGGCTGTGAAACCTGGCCACTTCTCACTAAGGATGTGCATAGATTAGCGGTCTTTGAATCTCGCTGTTTGCGCAGCATTGCCCGTGTTTGGTGGCAGCAGCGCGTGCACAATGATGTCGTTCAACGACGGGTTCTGGGGAACGCAAGTCTTTCTCTTAGCCAAACGGTTTCACTGCACCAACTAAGGTGGCTCGGTCACGTTCTACGTATGCCTGCCCAGCGCTTACCATATCGTGCCCTATTCGCTACACCTGGGTACGGCTGGAAAAAGCAGGCATGTGGCCAGACCACGACATGGTGTATGGGTGTCAAGAAGTTGACAATGAGGCTGGCTCATATCGGTCGATTCCGTCTTCCTGGTTGGGGACCGAGAGATAACGACCGTTGCTGGTTGGAAACTCTAAGGGATATGGCGAAAGACCGACATCAATGGCGTGAGTGTATCTATTTCTGTTGCGGTGGCCCCCAAAACTAAAAAATATTAAATTACATACAGTGAGAATTAACAAAAAACACATTATCTGTATTCCTCAACCCCTCTCTATTTTGTACCATGGTTTGGTGGCACTATGTCTATTGCAGACGGTGCTCAAATATATATATCTCGGTCCCCAACCAGGAAGACGGAATCGACCGATATGAGCCAGCCTCATTGTCAACTTCTTGACACCCGTACACCATGTCGTGGTCTGGCCACCAGCCTACTTTTTC
>JBOFYY010000077.1:0-1258 GCA_051654905.1 Propionibacteriaceae bacterium | reverse complement strand
CTATTCGTGGGGGGTTCTAACGGTCGGAAAGTTTTCGGTATCAGAAGCGATGGGGCACTTGGTACGTCTAACTTTTTCGATACACTTAAATTACCCTTTCAAAACAAAACTGAAGTAAGAATAGACTACTACAAAGTGTTTAAGACACAAGTGGTAAACCCTGAATACACGAGTTCGAATGGAAAGCCTATGTACATAGATGAGTTAAGACCTGAGATAATGGCAAGCTTTGACAACAACCTAGAGCTTAACGTGTCAGGTGGCAAGGTTTACATAAAGAACTTGGGAGTAGAGGTTAAGAGGATCTATAAGCAGTTTAAAACATCTTTAACAAAAGATGACTTAACGGGGATAGCTGAAGGAGATACTTTCTTGGTTTTCAGGAATTATAAGGTTGCGGAAGGAGATGCTTACTACCACTTTGGTAACTCTAAAGTAACTTTCACAGGAGAGACTGAGGACGCTAAATATGGCTCTTCATACTTCACTGGGTCTTCTACTAACGGTGCAAGTGGACTTCTTGTGTATGGTATACTAGAGAACTTCTTAGGGGATATAGTAGATATAGTTGAGTTCCAATCAAGACTTGTTATAGCAAGTTCTGAGAAAGTTTATTTCAGTAAATCTTTAGACTATAACAACTTTGTTCCTGAAGTTGAAAATGATGGGGCGTTCTTTATAAAACCAGCTACGATAGATGGAAACCAGCCTTATATTACTAAGCTTAGTTCTGGTACGGGTCTATACGTTACGTGTAAGGCTGGTATTATTGTAATTGGGTACGGGTCTCATTTGACTCCAACTAACTCAATGAACTCTGTTAGAATAGCAGGTAACTCACCTACAAGTAAGATAAGTGATCTTGTTGAAGATGATTTCTATTATGTGGATGCTACTGGAATGCTAAGATGTATCTTGCTTAATGTGGATTCGGGAGTTGTGCAGTTCACTAATAACATAGCTGAAAAGTATAGCTTCAAAAGGGGAAACATAAAGAATGTATCTAAAGGGGTTGTGAATGAAGCTAACGTACTAATCGTTACACCTTATGACGCTGCTGAGATAAGAATTTACTCAAAGATAGATGAGAACCTCTTCAGGAAGTACAGTATCGAATTTGACAACACTTACCCTGTGTGGGGGTATAATGAGAACATTGTATCGGGAACAGCCTATTATGACCTTACAGAGCTTAATATGGACAAGGCTGAGTTAGTTCTAAATATTCCTGCTGTAAACATGAGAGGTAGGGGAAATT
>JBOFYY010000076.1:0-1346 GCA_051654905.1 Propionibacteriaceae bacterium | reverse complement strand
CGAGGCCAGAAACTCTTGGTTTTCTCCTTCCTCCGGCTCTAGTGTACCACTCTCCTTCACGAGAGATGTTGTCTCGCGTCTATCTTCTGACAGACGGCCCGGAATTCCACGGCCGCCTGCCCCTACGGCCGCGGTCTCTTTGATCTTTGCTGGCCGCTGTTGGCTCGATCCCAGATAGTCAGCAGGGGAACGAGAACGTCTCACTCTTTCTCTGCTCACGGATCTAGAGCGAGAATCTCGTCTAGATCTCCAAGATGAAGGCTCCCTTAAGACAGAGGTAAGTTCGTCTCTATTAGCATTGGCATCGTTTTCGAGCGTCGGCGAGCCCGGCCTCGGCCTTCTATCCAGACGGACACTGCCTTCCACGAACGTATCCGACGAGGTTGCCAACTCTCTATTTTTCGTACTTTTAATAGGAGCCTTATCGTCCTTCGTACGTATTTTGAACGGCCTTACGGGCGAAACTGGGACCTGCATTCCATCCTCTGCTGCACCTTTCGCCGCCAACGTCGATTTTACCAGAGGTATCGCAGTTTTTGCGATCCGAACTGGCAACTCCGCCTCGGCCGCTAGCTCGCCGGCCGTCACCTCTCTCGCTTGTTCGGACTCTTGCGAACGGCTTCGTCTGGCAACCTTGTGCTTAATAGCCACTGATTTTCCGACCTTCTTGCTGACTTGGAAATGACAGTCTTGGTCCGAAGAAGAGGAAGAATTGATTCTTCTCCTCTTGGCCCGAGGATCCGCTAGGAACTCCCGAATCCTCCTCCAACGCTTGACTGGCGCTCGCCGTGACGTTATCGGACTTAGCGATGACGCCGAACTAGAGGAAGAAGACGAAGAAGGCGAATCACACTTTTTCTTTTTGTCTCTCTTATTCATTCTCTCCTCTATATCCTGTAATTTCTGCATTACAGTTTGCATTGACGGGTCAGAAGGCGTATTAGCGTCTGGGTGCAGCGAAAAAGGCCGAGAATCGGTCTGTGACGTCATCACGCCTGCCATCTCAGAGTGTGACGTATGTTGTGACGTCATCCCTCTCGTAGGGAGAGACTGAGAGGTTTCTGCTGGCAACCGCACGTTTGCTGCCAAACTACCTCCCACGTTCTGCATCGCTGTAAATACTGGGTGGGATGGTGAAGCCGCGGCATTAATTCCCATAAATTGCAAGCCCGGGGGATGAGGAACATTCAGCGCTGCCGGACCCTGCTGGAACCGTGACGCCATATAATGCGCAAGCAAACCATCCAAGGTTGGTACGCCTGGTAGGCCTAGCGCTGACCACGTACCATCCAACCTATGCGCTTGAGTAGCAGGAGCCTGGAACAAAGATGGCGGATCTCCCCCTC
>JBOFYY010000075.1:0-2228 GCA_051654905.1 Propionibacteriaceae bacterium | reverse complement strand
GCCCCATCCCTCGGTCGATGCGTCTGAGAACAGAAGCATCTCCGGGGGGGGAGTGCGTATGGGCACTCCTCTTAAGAGGTTCTTGTCGTCGAGCCACCAGGCTAGGTCCTGCCTCACCTTGTCCGTGAGAGCCACGGGAAAGTAAGGAGGATCCTTGGCCTGAGACCAACTCTCCCTTAGCCTCCACTGGAGAGACCGCAGGTGAAGACGCCCGTGAGGGACTAACTTCTCGAGTGACGACAGATGGCCGATCACGACTTGCCATTGCTGTGCTGCCTGTTCCTGCCGCGACAGGAACCGGCCGGCTTCCTCCCTGAATTTGCTGATACGCAAGTCTGCGGGAAAGACTTGCCCTGCCACCGTATCTATCAGCATACCCAGGTACTTCATCTTCTGCTTGGGTTCGAGATCGGACTTCTCGTAGTTTATCACGATCCCCAGATCGCGACAAAACTTGAGGAGTCGATCTCTGTCCTGTAGCAACTGCGAGCGGGAGCTCGCCAGGACTAGCCAATCGTCGAGATACCTCAGAAGACGTATCCCGTTCGAATGGGCCCAAGCCGACACCAGAGTGAACACTCGCGTGAACACCTGTGGGGCGGTTGAGAGACCGAAACAAAGTGCCCTGAATTGGTACACCGTCCCGTCGAAGATGAAGCGGAGGTACTTTCTGGAGGACTGATGGATGGGTATTTGAAAATACGCGTCCTTCAAGTCCACTGAAAGCATGAAATCGTTCCCCCTGATCGAGTCGAGCACTGAGCGTGCCGACTCCATCGTGAACCGCGTCGTGCGAACGAAGCGGTTCAGGGGAGAGAGGTCTATCACCGGACGCCAGCCCCCCGATGCCTTCTCCACTAGGAAGAGGCGGCTGTAAAAGCCCGGTGACTGGTCCTCCACGATTTCTACAGCTCGTTTCGCCAGCATGGTCTTGATCTCCTGTCGAAGAGCGTTGTCCTTTGCTGATCCCCGGACATAGGTCTGTAGATGGACCGGTTTGGAGATGAGGGGGGGCCGAGACTCGAAGGGTAGCAGATATCCCTCCCGAAGGACGTCTACTATCCAGTTCTCGGCGCCGTAGCGCTGCCAAGTCGCCCAATGGCTCGCTAGGCACCCCCCCACTTCCGGCAGCAGGTGAGGGGGAACGCCGTCCCTAGCGTTTCCCTCCTCGTTTCGACTTCTTTCCAGCACCTCCTCGGGGAAAGGAGGGCTGGGAGGAGGGCTGGTTGCGGCCTCCTCTAGCAGAAGTTGAAACAACAGGAGTCTTCACACGGGGTTTGGACGGTGCAACCGTCTTCGCCGCCGTGGAAGCGCTAGCCAAGCTCTTTGGTTTGGCCGCAGTTACTCGAGGTTGCCCAGAAACCTTCGAGACTGCCTGGTGGACTAAGCGGTCACTCTCGTCAGTGCGCCGCCGTTCCACCGCAGCGTCCACCATCTCTCCAGGAAAGAGAGCTGGGGAACTCCTAAGAGGTCCATTTCGAAGCCCGAGTGCCGCCTCACGCCCGGCCCCCTTGGTCACTCGGGTAAGGACTGCGTCCCTACGTCGAAGAACCAAGTTGGCCCACAGGTTAGCAGTCTGATGGGCGAGGTAAGAGATTGCTCTTCCTCCAGACTGGCACAGTCTCCTAAAAGAAGCGTCGTCTTCGAGAGCAGAACTCCCGGAGCCGGCCGCCACCTTGGATATTGTGAGGGACCACAAATCCAACCAGGAAACTGCCTGGAATGCTGCCATAGCGGTAGATTCCAGGGCAAGTGCCTCCTGCTGCGAGAACCATAGGTTCTCCGACAGGAGCTGCTGCAGGGACACACCTGGAGTCAGCCTCGCTAACTCCGGGTTAACCTGTTTCGGCAGTATCGGGTCTTCCGAAGGCACGTAGAATCGCCTCTGCCGCTGTAGAGGAGGAGGAAGCAGCTTAGAAGACCGTCCGGACTTTAGCGAGTCCTCCCGTCCTGAGACGAGATTCTCCACCTGATCCAGGACTGAGTCCGCAAGCTCTGATCGTGGCAACCCCATCATCATTTTGGGCTCCCTCTTGGGACCCCAAAATGATTCGAGCCGGGACGTGGGCTCTGCCGGTGGTAGCGGCGATCCTTCCGCAAGGTCATTATGCAGACGCATCAGCTTAATGACCTCCGCAAAGTTCCTCTGTATCTCGGGAGTTACTGCGTCTTGTGGAGTAGGACCGTCCAGTCCCTCCAGCAAGAACAGGTCCCGCGATGATACTCCT
>JBOFYY010000074.1:0-1655 GCA_051654905.1 Propionibacteriaceae bacterium | reverse complement strand
AACGTAACCCCTGCATTTCTCTAGAAAGGAGGTGTTCCAGCCGCACCTTCCGGTACGGCTACCTTGTTACGACTTAGCCCCAGTCACCAGTTTTACCCTAGGACGCTCCTTGCGGTTGCATACTTCAGGTCCCCCCGGCTCCCATGGCTTGACGGGCGGTGTGTACAAGGCCCGGGAACGTATTCACCGCGCCGTGGCTGATGCGCGATTACTAGCGAATCCAGCTTCATGGAGTCGGGTTGCAGACTCCAATCCGAACTGAGAGAGGTTTTAGAGATTAGCATCCTGTCGCCAGGTAGCTGCCCTTTGTACCCCCCATTGTAACACGTGTGTAGCCCTGGACGTAAGGGCCGTGCTGATTTGACGTCATCCCCACCTTCCTCACGACTTACGTCGGCAGTCTCGATAGAGTCCTCAGCTTAACCTGTTAGTAACTATCGATGAGGGTTGCGCTCGTTATGGCACTTAAGCCGACACCTCACGGCACGAGCTGACGACAACCATGCAGCACCTTCACAGCGGCCCGAAGGCTAACATGTTTCCACGTTATTCCACTGCAATTTAAGCCCAGGTAAGGTTCCTCGCGTATCATCGAATTAAACCACATGTTCCTCCGCTTGTGCGGGCCCCCGTCAATTCCTTTGAGTTTCACCGTTGCCGGCGTACTCCCCAGGTGGAATGCTTAACGATTTCTCTGTGCCGCTAACAGTATATCGCTAACAGCTAGCATTCATCGTTTACGGCGTGGACTACCAGGGTATCTAATCCTGTTTGATCCCCACGCTTTCGTGCCTCAGCGTCAGTTACAGTCCAGCAAGCTGCCTTCGCAATCGGAGTTCTTCGTGATATCTAAGCATTTCACCGCTACACCACGAATTCCGCCTACCTCTACTGTACTCAAGTTCGCCAGTTTCAATGGCAATTTTACGGTTGAGCCGCAAACTTTCACCACTGACTTAACAAACCGCCTACGCACCCTTTAAACCCAATAAATCCGGATAACGCTCGCATCCTCCGTATTACCGCGGCTGCTGGCACGGAGTTAGCCGATGCTTATTCATCAGGTACATTCCTCTCCGCTACACGTAGCGGCCATTATTCCCTGATAAAAGAAGTTTACAATACATAATACCTTCATCCTTCACGCGACTTGGCTGGTTCAGACTTGCGTCCATTGACCAATATTCCTCACTGCTGCCTCCCGTAGGAGTCTGGTCCGTGTCTCAGTACCAGTGTGGGGGACCTTCCTCTCAGAACCCCTATTCATCGTCGGCTTGGTGAGCCGTTACCTCACCAACTACCTAATGAAACGCATGCCCATCTGTAACCCATAAATGTTTAAAAGTCAAACGATGCCGTTCAACTGTATTATGCGGTATTAATCTCTCTTTCAAGAGGCTATCCCCCTGTTACAGGCAGGTTGCATACGCGTTACTCACCCGTGCGCCGGTCGCCACCTCAGTATTGCTACCTTGTGCTGCCCCTCGACTTGCATGTGTTAGGCCTGTCGCTAGCGTTCATCCTGAGCCAGGATCAAACTCTTCGTTGTAATTTGTTATTTTTTCCTATGCTCAAGGTTCCGTTTCAATATTTCCTATTGACGGTTCAATATACCTATTGTGCTTGTACTACTTTTGTTTATATATAAGTCTTGT
>JBOFYY010000073.1:0-1046 GCA_051654905.1 Propionibacteriaceae bacterium | reverse complement strand
CCTACCTCCCAGTGATTAAAATTAGTGGTTAGCAGGGGCTAGAACTAGTTACTAATTGAGTTCTGGCTAAACCCGTGCCAGCTGCCGCGGTTAGACGATGAGGGCAAGGGGTGGTATTTGGGGTACAGCTCACTTAAGTCAATTTCAATATGCGATTTCGAGGGTGGAATCTAAAATCGCACCTCAATTGGTGGGACCCTGTGAAAACCTAAGAGCGACTAGGATTAGATACCCTATTAGTATGTCGTTAAACCCCACCCCGAGTAGTACAAGTTTATACTCTAAACTCAAAGAATTTGGCGGCGTCCTATCTTTTTAGAGGAACCTGCCCCGTAATCGATGGTCCACGTTGTTTTATACCTCCTTTAAAAGCTTGTATACCGCCGTTTAGGGTATGCCATGAGGCTTGCCCAGAATTAAGTTATTCAATAATTCAGGTCAAGGTGCAGCCTATGAGGAGGGGGTGGTGGGTTACAGTTTTTCAATAATTGGACTCTCGCGTTAAAACCGAGACGAAATTGGATTTAAAAGTAATTTTACTCAATAAGGTTAAATGGCCTAGCACTAGGGCGTGCACACATCGCCCGTCACTCTCTTCCTAACAAGAGATAAGTCGTAACAAAGTAGGCGTACTGGAAAGTGTGCCTAGCATGCGAGATAAAGCTTTATAAAGCACCCCACTTACAATGGGAAGATACCATTTTAGGTTGTTTCGAAGTATTGATTTCATTAGTTGAACAATTAGATTAATTTAAATAAATACACACAAAAAGTTTATACCAAGTCTTAAATTTTATATTACACCGTGAGGGGCCAGATTATTAATTATAAGTAGCTCCACGCGTACCTTTTGTATCAGGGTCTATCTAATTATTAATAGTAGTATTGAATCCCGAAACTGGGGGAGTTATTTAGCTATATTGTCGTGGTAGCAACCCCGTTTATAATATCTAAATAGTGGCGAAAAGTCAGCCGGCCCCGGTGATACCTGGTTGGTGGGGAAATGAATTTAATTCAAGCACGTGCCGTGACATAAGGATTTAAGG
>JBOFYY010000072.1:0-1014 GCA_051654905.1 Propionibacteriaceae bacterium | reverse complement strand
TACAGTCATAAGAAATTAATGCAGCAAAGATCATTTTGGCTGTATGTCACGGGGTGACTAGGCCCGGAACCTTTTTAATCAGGAATTGTGTCATGGGGGAAGACTTCCGGTGTAGCACCAGGACGGTTCCGGGCTTACTGACAGGGCGGAAGTGTAGCGAGAGTGAATTACAGAAAATTATCGGCAGGTGCGAAGGGAAAAATCCCCAAATGATGTTCCGCCCAGGAGGATTATAAAAGGCACTAACCTAGAAAGGCAAGCGGGCAGCAACGGAGGAAGGAACAGAAGGAGATGCAGTGAGAACGCAAGGGAAGGATGGAGGGCACGGAGGACGGAGAACACGGAGAGCACGGAAAGCGTGTTTGGCGGGGGAAGATAAGTGACGTAGTGACTGTGGTGCAGTAGATTCTGGTTTATGTCAGTGTATGGAACTCCCATTAATCAAGATGTCCATTTGAACCCAAATACTGCCTTATTTGTTATCACGTTTGGAATGAGTACAGTGCCAGTTGATATTGTTATTTGTGGAGTGTTTTCCAGTTTACACATGAGTGTGGGACCCTCGCAGTGGTTTGGGCGACAGAGTGGATAAACCTATTTGATGAATCGTGCTGGAAATAAAAGTTAACCAAGTTAATGCTGACGTCTTTGACTGCCCTCCGTCTGTGTTGAAGCACACCAGAGCTGCTGAATTGAGTTCATCTCTTGCTGTCATCCAGTCCTGTGAGTACGAAATACAGAGTTAATGCTGACGTCTTTGACTGCCCTCCGTCTGTGTTGAAGCACACCAGAGCTGCTGAACTGAGTTCATCTCTCGCTGTCGTCCAGCCCTTCCAGTCCTGTGGATACGAGATACAGAGCCAAAGCACGTTGGAGAGACACAACGAGAGACTGCTTATTTTAAGAGACATTCTTTTTAATAATAATAAAAACCTAAAACGAGTCTTCTGTGGTCCGGCCTCTTCTGTCCCGCGGGGTAGCTCCTCAGACGGTGGTGTGCCCCGGCCCCCCGTG
>JBOFYY010000071.1:0-1427 GCA_051654905.1 Propionibacteriaceae bacterium | reverse complement strand
TAAGGTGAGGGAAATTCGTTTAGAACCATTCATATTTTTCAAGACAGTGAAGAAAGTATTTCGAAAATTGATGAGTTTTTTAAGTTTTATTACAACGTTTGCGATACATTTTCAAGTTTATTTAACGTTTTTCGTTTAAATGCCTGATTTGCAGAAAAAAATTGAAATTAACTAAAATTGAGTACTTCACAGTGAGAAATTCGTTTAGAACCACTCGAGGAAAAAATTGCAGGAAATGAAAGTTTCTGAAGTCTAGGTGTTGATTTGTTTTCCGTTCATACGAATGACTTCAAACACGCGATTTGGCATTGAATTTATCAGCGATTCAAGGACCGGAAGTCGGATTTCTCTCCAAGCATTTCTGCAGGCCACTTCAAGATCTTCAACGCTGTCGTATTGACGTCCACCTTCATAAACTTTTCTTGCCATTATACCCCAAAGATTCTCCATTGGATTGAGATCAGGGCTGCGCGCTGGATGATCGAACAACTCAATGTCCTTGTCCTTGAACCATTCGAGAGAGTGACGACTGACATGGATTGACGCATTGTCTTGCTGGAAAGTAACGTCTTCTGTCATGTTGTCTTCTATAAATGGGATCAGAACAGCTTCCAACATGTCGGTGTAAGCTTGTGAATTCATCCGGGTTCCAATTTTTGCCAGCATTGTCTTTCCAGTTGCAGAAAATCCAGCCCAAACCATCAATGAACCTCCTCCAAAATTTCGACTCAGTTTGAACTGAGGATCTCTTCGCAAATCATGCCAGTAGTATTGGAAACCGTCAGGACCATCCAGATTGAACTTTTTCTCATCACTAAAAATCATGTTTGTCCATTCAGTCGAGTAGTTCATGTACGTTTTGGCCCACTTCAATCTTGCAGTTATGTGTTCAGGTTTGAGGTTCGGAATCTTCATTCTTTTCTTGTATTTGAAGTGTCCAGTTCCTTTGATGATTTGGCAGGTTCTTCTTTTGCTCAAAGAGAGTCCAAGTTGACTGTTTATTCCTGCTGCAGTGAAGTTTCCAGTCGACGCAAGTTTAATTATTTGGTTTTTTTGGCGCTTGGTAATTTTTGTGTTGCCCTTAGTCCCGTTTTTGACTCCGTAAGATTCAGGATTTTTTAAGTAATTCATGACGACATGATGGCTTCTACCAATGGCGTTCGCAATCTGTCGATATGACTCTCCACGGTTGTGAAGTAGATCGATTTGTGCTTTTTCAATATCGCTCAAGTATTTGCCTTGTGGCATTTTTATACAAGTGCTTTAGTAACGGAATTCTTGTTTACCCTTTATGCTATAACCTCAATCAAGCTTAAAATATCATAAAACCGTTAGATGAGCGTGTAAATTTCGAGATTTTTTTAAATTACTCAGGGTGGTTCTTTACGAATTTCCCACTACTAAGACCTCATTTTCGACTTTTTTTT
>JBOFYY010000070.1:0-1289 GCA_051654905.1 Propionibacteriaceae bacterium | reverse complement strand
CACTCCGAGAGTCGTCAGACAGGGATCTGACCCTCAAGACCCTCTTCTTGCTGGCCCTGGCATCGGCGAAGAGAGTAGGGGAACTTCATGGTCTTTCCTATGATGTACGACACTCCAGGGGATGGGGATCTGTGACGCTCGATTTCGTCCCGAACTTCGTTGCGAAGACTCAGAAACCGTCCATCCCTGACGACAGGTTCGAGTCATTCACGATTCCCTCCCTAATGGACTTCACCGATAATGATGCGGATGAGATGCTGCTTTGTCCTGTGAGGGCGCTACGGCGCTATCTGAAGAGAACTCGACACCTCAGGCCTGAGTGTCGACGCCTCTTCGTTAGCACCGGGGTCACCAAGAAAGAAGTATCCAAGAACACTCTTTCATTCTGGCTGCGTGAGGTCATCAGGAGGGCGTATGAGGCTGATGGTAGTGACGACATCCGTACGTCCCGTCCGAGAGCTCACGAAGTCAGAAGTATTGGCCCCTCGTTGGCGTTTCGTAAGAACTTCTCCGTGGCGCAGGTCCTGAAGGCAGGGGTCTGGTCTAACCAGACTACCTTTACGTCCTTCTACCTTCGGGATATTGCCCACAGGTCCTTGGATACCTTTTCCTTGGGACCCGTGGTGGCTGCTCAACAAGTTGTGTAGCTAACCCAGACCCTCGCAGGCTGAAACAGCATCGAGTCCTGGTGTGACTGTGTGGATGGATGTGTGAATGAGTGAGTGACTGGCTCCCTCTTCCCGTCTTTTCCTCCTCCTCTACCTGTGGGCAGAGGGCCACGGTCGTCACTACGCTGGATGAGGACGAGATGCAGGTGAGCTATATGACAGAGCCCCATCCTATCCCTTTCACTAGGGATAGGAGCAGAATATCCACCACTTCCTTCTACAAGGGGGGGAAGTGGATGCCTACAAGAGTCAAACCCATGACTTTATATTTGCTCCTGTACAGGAACAAGTTCTTACATTGCTGGTACGAAGAGATACGCATGCCTCTCTCTTAGTACTCGGTCCAGAGGTCTGACCATTGATCCTGCGGTGCACACCCCGATCAATCGGACAGAGGCTTGGATCCCTCCCTCGCTCTTACGACCAGGGAGGCTTCCAAGGTTGGGCGAACACCAGTCTGTTCACAAAAGACTCAGATTCCACCCACCAAGAAGTGAGTCTTCCTATTGTAAAAGGACCGAAGGTTTGTATGCCGTGTCGGAACAAATGACAATTTGTCCAAAATTGCATTTTTCCTAACTATACAAACCTGAGGTCCTTTTACACATAGCCCCACCTCAT
>JBOFYY010000069.1:0-1630 GCA_051654905.1 Propionibacteriaceae bacterium | reverse complement strand
ATAGCCGCTCCTCATAATCTGCCGTGCGAAAATTCGCAATCAGATCAGTCCTCAGCTCAGCAAAAGAGTTCCAGTTGCCGCAACTCGCCCTAAACCACCGCAACGCTGCTCCCTTGAAGAGATTGTGCGCGCCGCGCAGCAAATCAGCATCGCGCATTGCATGCTCACGCCGCTTCCACTCGACCTGCTCGAGAAACTCAGACAGCGACAATTTGGATTCGGCGTCACCTGAAAATTCAACTTTCCAGTTGTGCATCTGAAATTTGTTTCCGCGAGCCTGCCCAGAAAAACTCGGCGCAGCTGCGTCATTGACAGGAATGTGAGATCCCGTTGACTCATCCCACTCGACAGCCACGTAAAATCGCGTGTCTGCCGGAAATTTCACTCCTGCCCGCGTCCTCGACATCGCTGCTAATTCCGCTGCCGGGTCACCTAATGCATCTAAAGAGTGATTTAAATTAGCCAAGAGCGCCGCACGCTGTTGTGCCTGATCACTAGGCCCCGCGACATCCTGAAGTGCAATTGTCTCATTGTCATCTAACTCGGCCGCCTTCGACACCAGCCGCATGCATGTGACCTGTAAGTGAGCTACCACCTTTGAGCAATTTGTCGTAGCCAACTCATCTTCAAAACTAAAACGCCGGGCTCGCGCATACAAATGCGCCAGCTCCGACCGCAGCCGCCGCCTCTCTGTGGCGTTCGGCGCTTCCTCCAGCTCCAAACACTTCTTCCGCACCTCCTTAGCCTGGTCCGCCAGAAACAACAACTCAGCCGTTGCCGCCTCCATAGTGAACTCAGGTCCATCAGGTGCCTCCGCTGTCCCAGCCGCTTCATCTGTAAGCCGCTGACTCAGCTCTCCGTAAATCTCCTTGGCCGACCGGCCCTCCCGCACGATGCCTCGCAAAGTGCACTCGTACGCGAGCGCATCCTGCGAGAGCCGATCCGGCTCGATCTTGATGGATTCCATCGTGAACCACCAAAATCAACAATAAAGAGAAACAGCTCCGCACGAAACCTCTCTAAGCCGCAACAGCAACGCTATTTTCCCACGATATGCTCAATCAATGCAAAATATTTACACTAAGAAATTTAACGCGTACGCGAAATTCTACAAATTCAGAGAATGGGATGCCAGGGACAGAAAATTAACATTTAAGGGATGCCATATCACAACTCGCACTCTGTCCCAAGTGCGAAGTGCTAATTTTACCTTTAATTTCCTGGAAACAGCTGAAAACCCTAAGATGTCTACTCAGGTTGCAAGCAATGACCAATTCGCAATTAAAGATTGAATAGATGTGTATTATTTGAAATGGAGAAACAAATACACGGATTGGAATTCAAAATATTAATTGGAATGTAAATAATGCAAAGAGTTTAAGGTTCCAGAATATTTCAGAAAAGGAAGAGAAAGAGATAGGAAAGAACAGAAAATACAATCAAAATTGGGGTTCGGGTTCAGGGGTGGAAAATATAATTACGCTTGACGGTGTCACGTTCGAGTGTCTGTTCACACGCAGTTGTTGCCGCTGCGCGCGTTGCCGTTGTCGCGTGTGTGTGGCTGCGTGGCGCCGGTGGTGATGGCCACGCGGAGAGTTGGTGTCCAACGAGGTTCAGGGACTGCGTCCAG
>JBOFYY010000068.1:0-10873 GCA_051654905.1 Propionibacteriaceae bacterium | reverse complement strand
CATCAGGAGCGGAGAATAGGTGAGTAAAGTTGGAGTTTTGGTGATGAAAAGTCATCACCACTTAGAAAATCGAAGAAAATCACTTCGAAATTTATTAAATTTATTCTTTTGCAGGTCTTCCAGAGTTGCAACAACGTCGCAGCGACAACGGAGTGGAGCAGAGTGGAGCAGAAGGGTCAGCAAGTGGATCAGCGGTGGCAGGATAAGAAGAAGCGGACATTTAGGTGAGTAAAGTGATGGAAATTTAAAAAAAACAAATTCCTTTGTGGATATTTTTCGTTTTTTTTCAGGTGCTGCTTGACTTCAGTGATCGTACGAGGACATCAGTGGCATCGACAGCAGTGTTGAATCATCACGAATCTCGAATTCGACATCCGCGAGCTGAAAATCTCCAAGAAATCTTCAAGGAAATCAAAGGAAATCATCTTTAAAAATCTTCACAGCACAGTACGGAAGGAGACACAATGAAACTCGGCAACGGGTAGCGCTCCAACGGTAGCACGGTCTTCGTGCCAGTGAAAGAAGAAGAAGAAGAAATCTACGATCAAGAAGAAATGAAAAATCGCAGAAGAAAAATCACCGTGAAATCAATTTTTATGGGCTGACCTATCCGTGCTCCGGAAACAATGAAGGAAGTGACCGAGAGAAATAAAATTGTGCCCAGTTGTTCTACATCAAATCCTGCGCTAAAAATGGTAAAGATCATTCAAATCGAGTGAGAAACACTCGAGTTATCGGTGGAACTTCTATCGAGTATTTTTTGATGAGGAATTTTTGTGAAGGAAATTTAAATTGTTCCATCGAAGTTCCGCCGATAACTCGAGTGTTTCTCGCTCGATTTCAAAGATGTTTACCATTTTGAGCGCAGAATATGTTGTGGAATAACTGGGGAAAGTTTCGACTCTCGAGGTCACCTCCTTCATCAGTTCCAGAGCGTGGATCGGTCAACCAAAAATGAATTTCTGAGAAATAAAAATCATGAATGAAAACAAAATCATTTCACGTTTGAACAATTTTTATTGAATGTGGGGAATGTACGGCAATAAGGTCACGTCACTTTTGTGACCGTAAAATGCATCGTGAAGTTATAAAACTCAGTGATTTATTAGACGACATGAGAATGGATGCTTCGTATTATTTGTAACTTCCCGATGCTTTTTGCGGCCAACAAAATTGACGTGACCTTATTGCCGTACGACCCCCATGTGTGAACAAACAACAAAGTTTCCTTTTTGCCTCGGCGGTTCTTTCAATAACGTTCAGCTTGCACTTGAAGGTAAACATTGGAGCGTGATGGTCCGCAAGTTGAAATGCATGTGAATTCCGGTTTCGTATAGCCCTTGACGACACAATATAATCCAGCAGATCGTAAATGTAGTTTGTCTTAATCGATGGACGCTTCTCGATGTGGTCTTCTTCATTGTTGAACATTTTGTTGAGCATATTTTCTGCGTAAGTTCTCATTCCCTCCGTCCAATTTTGTTTCTTTTTGTTGCTGTTGATGATTATGTTGATTTCTATGTGCTGCCGCTGATGATCTTGACGTTTCTTTCCTTGTTTTTCTTCCTCTGGAGCCTGAAATAATTCACAAAGAATCAAATTGTTATTTTTAAATTTTAATTTCTACTTATCTGAGAGTTAATTGTTGATTTCCGCTGATGTGATGTGATGCCTGATGCTTTCCATGTCCTCTGCTGCCTCGCTACGCCTCCCTAAGTCCTTATTTTCCTGTAAAAATAAAAAGAAATTAAAATTCGATTAAAATTTGTTTACATTTTCCTCCGATGAAAATTTCATCCGAGGAATTTAATTAAACTTACCTATATCCTGCTGCCGCTGCCTTTTTTTGTCCTTCCCCGATGTCCTGGTGATGAATCCGATGTTTGTTTGCTCCGTTTCCGCCTGCAAATATGAAAATTTTTAAATTTTTTTTTCATTTCGAAAATGAAAATTTCATTTTCGAATACTCACCATTTTTTCTGCGTTCGATTCTGCGTTTTCTGTTTCTGCGTTTTCTGTAGTCTGCGTTTCCTGATTCTGCGTTTTAACATACTGCCGAACTGAGAAGACACTTGGAGATTGCAAAAAGTGCTTAAATTCCCTTGATTGTGCGCTTTGCTTTTCAGTTTCACTAAAGTCGTCAATTTAAAAACAATAAAAATGATTTTCGCTGTTCTGGTTGGAGTTTTGATTTTTCTGGCTTACAAGCTGAACAGTTATTTGTTCAACTACTGGACGAAATTGGGATTCAAACAGGTTTCACCGTCGTTTTTCTTCGGGAATGCTGGTCCGATGCTCAAGTTAAAGTTCTCAATGGGCGAGTATTATCAGGATTTGTATAACAAATATAAGAATACGAAACTGCTTGGGATCTACATGTTCTATCGGCCAAACCTGGTTGTGAATGATGCTAAACTTGTCCAAGACATAATGATTCGCGATTTTACAAGTTTTCATGACCGACCAATGGCAGTTGACGAAGAAAACGACCCGTTGAGTGGTAAGTTGAAAGAAAAGGTTTGTCAAAAATCATTTCTGACAAAAGATCAAAACAGCGCACTTGTTCAACATTCCTGGTCAAAGATGGAGAGATTTGAGGGTGAAGTTGTCCCCAACATTCACTTCTGGTAAGCTCAAAGGCATGCTCCCAATCATCAAGAACTGTGGCCAAACCCTCGAAGATTATCTCGTCAAAAATGTCAAAAAAGGAGTCGATGTTTTTGAGTTCAGAGATTTGATGGCACGTTTCAACACCAACATCATTTCTTCAGTTGCATTTGGAATTGACAACGACTGCATCAACGAACCTGATCACATTTTCCGTAAAATGGGAGCAAAAATCTTCGAACCTTCGCTTTCAAATGCAGCTCGAGGACTTTTCGCTTTGTTAGCCCCAAACTTGTTCCACAAAGTTAAATTGAGAAGTGTCCAAAGAGATGTTGAAGATTTTATTTTTTCAATCGTCAAGCAAACTGTCGATTATCGTGAGCAAAAAAATTTCTCGAGGAATGATTTTATGCAACTTTTGATTCAGTTGAAGAACCAGGGATACGTTTCAGTCGATAAATACAAAGATTCATCGGATGAGAGCAAAAGTTCAAATGAACACAAGAACTTGACAATGAATGAGCTTTTGGCGAATGCTTTTGTGTTTTTCGTGGCTGGATTTGAAACTTCAAGCTCGACTTTGTCGTTTTGTTTATACGAACTGACGAAAAATGCAGAAATTCAAAGAAAAGTCCAAGAAGAACTAGACAAAGTATTTAAAAGGAGCTCAGTGGATGAAATCACATATGAAATGTTGAGCGATCTGAAATATCTTGAATGTTGTGTTGATGAAACGTTGAGAAAATACCCGATCGTCCCGGTCCTTTTCAGAACTGCAACAAAAGATTACAAAGTTGCTGACAGTGATTTGACGATTCCCAAAGACACTTCAATCATCATTCCGATTCTTGGCTTCCATCGTGATCCAAAGATTTTCGAAAATCCGATGGAGTTCAAACCAGAAAGATTTGAAAATTCATCAAATGGAAACGGCAACTCAAAGGGGATCTTTTATTCACCGTTTGGAGATGGTAAATTGTTGCTTACTTTTATTGGAAGTCTATTTTATCTCGTCTCTTAACAGGTCCAAGAAACTGCATTGGTATGCGACTCGGAAAACTGACAACAAAACTTGGCCTCGCTTTGATCTTGTGGAAGTTCAATCTGGAGTTTCAAGACAAACAAATGGCTGATAAAGAACTCAAGTTTCATCCAAATCAGTTCATATTGACACCTCTCAAGCTTTTCAATATCAAATTGACGCCACGCACTTGAAACTTTTTAAAAATGCTTTGAGCAACTTTGTGAAGAAAAAAGACGAATAAAATGAAGCTTTTAAACCTGCAAAACCTAATTTGAAGACGTTCAAAGTTGATGCAATTAACTTCTACAAAGTCTGAGACAAGTTGAGTGTGTTTACTAAAAATTTTACTGAAGTATTATTCAATGGGCAAGGAAAAATAATTCAAGAAGAACAGCTAAGAAACATGTCAAATTGCCATAGACCAAGGATGAAAGAACCATTTTCACTTTGGATCATTTTCAGAAAACACAAAAAAAAAAATCTTAAGCGAAATGGATAAGTTTTATGGCTTGTTGAGGAAGATCTTTGTTTAATGGGTGTTGACTGGTTTTGAAGTGGGTCTTCTTGATTCAAAATTCTATACCCTGTGTTAAAATTAGAAAAACGCATACCTTCATTTGAAAATCAAACAAAATCTGTAAATCCTATTGTTCCCTAAATAGCGCCTAAATGGAAGACCTTCATGATCTTTCCACTTTTTTTTCTATTCTTAACTCTAATTTTATGCGAGATTTTTTCAATAAATACAGCATAATTTCGTTGTTCCAGATCAGTTTCTTTAAGGGGTGCATTCGTTATGGAAGTTTTCTCTTTTTTCGGCTTTACAATTACGATTTTAATTCTCGCAAACCATTTCCTGCATAATTATTGGTCGCGACGTGGATTTGTTCAACTTCGACCAAAATTCATTGTCGGTGACATCGGAGACTTGTTCAAGTTGAAAAAGTCAATCGCGGAAATATTCAGTAAATGTTATTTAAAAACTAAACATCTGAAAGTGGTTGGACTTTACTTCACCTATCGACCAGCTCTGTTAATAAACGATAGAAATCTGATTCAAAAGATTCTAGTGAAGGATTTCCAAAGTTTTGTGAACCACGGACTTTACGTAGATGAGATACGCGATCCTCTTTCTGGTCATTTGTTTTCACTTCGAGATGAGAAATGGAAAAACTTGAGAACAAAGCTTTCGCCACTTTTCACTCCATCAAAACTGAAAATGATGTTCCCAACATTTCTCGATTGTGCAGTGAAATTGCAGTGTCATGTTGACAAGTGTGCACGTGGAAGCAACAATGTCATCGAGTTTCGCGATCTACTCGCTCGTTACACAACCGATATAATTGCTTCCGTGGCGTATGGCTTTGAGAGTGACTCGATAGATAACCCAAACAACATTTTTCGACAAATGGGTGCAAAAGTTTTCAAGCCAACTTTTGTGAATGGATTGAGAGCTTTGATAACTTTTTTAATGCCGAAAATGACGAATATTTTGGGGATCAGAGTGGCTGACAGAGACGTCGAGGAATTTATGTTTGCAATGGTCAAAGAAACGATTGCTTTTCGAGAAAAACATAACAGACAGCGAAATGATTTGATGGAGGTGTGATTGAGGAAATAAAAAGTTTAAACCTTTGTTTTCAGTTAAAAATATTTTTCAGATGATGATCAAGCTTAAAAACGAGGGATTTGCTAATGATAATGATATGATAGAAACTGAGAACAGCAAACTGACTTTTGAGGAAGTTGTAGCGCAAGGTTTGGAATATTTTTTTTAAATCTTTTCCGAGTTTTTTTTCGAAAATTCCACGTCATTTAATTATATGTTTGATCATGATTAAAATTGAAAGTTTTTTTGATAGCTTTCGTGTTTTTCATCGCCGCTTTTGAGTCAACCAGCAGCACAATGGCGTTGTGCCTTTACGAACTTGCCAAGAACCAAGAAATTCAAAATAGAGTTCAAGAAGAAATCGACAACGTTCTTAAATCTGAGATTAATTTTGAATTCATGTCGGAGCTAAAACTGCTGGAAAATTGCATCGACGAAACCCTAAGGAAATATCCACCAGCTCCGTTCTTGATTCGAGAATGTGGAAAGGACTACCAAATACCGGATAGCGATCTCGTGATTGAGAAAGGAACTTCTGTCATCATTTCAACGTTCGGAATACACAGAGATCCAGAACTCTTTTCTGACCCAGATACGTTCAATCCTGATAGGTTCAATGAGGAAAATATCCAAAAAATCCAACCTTTTTCTTACTTGCCATTTGGTTCTGGACCAAGAGTTTGCATTGGGCAAAGATTTGGGAAATTAACAACTCGACTTGGTCTTTGTCTGCTGTTGCAAAAGTTCAATTTTTCTTTTTCAAGTGAAACTGTTCGTGAGCTACGCTTCAGCCCGAAACAATTTGTGCTTACGATGATGGACGATTTGAATTTGAAAGTCACGCCGCGAGAATCTTAACTCACCTGTGAAAAGTTAGTTCAAGCATCCATTCCAGATCCCGGTTGAACGATTCTGCTGACGCCAGCCACTCCTCGTCATCAAAGTTCTCTTGCAGCGATCCATTTTTCAGCAGTATTGGCTGGTACTTGGAAACACTTCGCTTCTCAACCCATTTTTCACTCTGCATAACATTTAAATATGAAATTGTGTTCACGTCAACACGAAAAACTTCACTCACCAAAGCTGGAAACTTTTCTCCTTCAACCACAAGCGATAACTCCTCGACCGGAAGCTTCTTCGGGTTCTGATGGATGAAAACTTTTCAATTTAAAGCATAGTTGAATAAATTTAACGTTAATTCACCTTAAAATCAAGCAGCAACATGTTTCTCTGAATATTTTTCTGAATCAAAACAAAGACAGTGAAACTTCTCAAAAGTCGTGAAAAGATTCAAAATAAAATTGACGGTTGTAAAAAATGATCGATTTATTTTTCCTGAATATTTAAGAAATTATGTTAGTTATTACAAACATTTATTGAAAATCAAACATATTCATCAAAGCTCATAAAAATCCCCACAAAATAATAATAAAATTCGAACTTTTATAAAAATATTTTTCAATCCACCGACTCATGACGTCACAATCGCAATCAAGTTTGTTTACAAGATGGAATTTTTTGAAGTTGAAAATAAAAATGGAATTAAGATCGTGAGATTTAATAATGTTCGAAAAAGGAATGCATTGAACAAGAAAGCTTATTATGCGCTTGGGGATATTCTGAACGAGGCAGCCAAAGATCCCAAGACCAAAGCTGTTGTTCTGACTGGAAATGGAGAATTTTTTAGGTGAACTTTGGATTTGTCTAATCAGAGATAACGAATGATATGATTTAATTCGCAGTTCTGGAAATGATTTAACTCAAAAGATTGAACCTCCTCCACCTGGTGTTTCCATTCACGCATCCTTGATTTACATGGTTCAAGCTTTCATTCGATTTCCAAAGCTTTTGATTGCAGTTGTCAATGGACCAGCCATTGGAATCGGAGCAACAGTTCTCGCTTTATGCGATATTCTTTATGCTTCAGAAACTGCTTACTTCTACACTCCGTTTACAGCTTTGGGACTTTGTGCTGAAGGTAAGAGAATAATCAAAAACCGATGATCACGGAATACCGAGATAGGAAACGATTTTTTGCGGGAGGAAAAAGTTGTCTGGCAAAGAAGCAATATGGAGCATTTCGATACGGGGCCATGCTAATATTACGTAACGCTGAAAATGGCTAATTATGACCCCTTCCCCCTAGGTAACGCTAAAAGTACCACCTACTCCATACGAAAATAGCTCTTAGCAACGTTCGGCAGGCCAACCCCCTCCCCCTTAGCGCCACGTAATATTGGCATGGGCCCTGATGGCTCTGCATGAAGTCATGATGATTACTTTTGACCGTGCAGCGTTGCCAGACAACTTTTACCTCTTGCAAGAAAAATCGTTTATAATCTCGGTATTCCGGGATCAACGCAAAAGCATTGGATTCCAGTCTTAACTTTTTTTTTCTTCAGGCTGCTCATCGTTAACATTCCCCCGAATTCTGGGTACAAGCAAGGCCAATGAAATGCTCACTCTGAACCACAAAATGTCAGCTCAAGAAGCTTTGGCTTTTGGATTCGTCTCGAAGGTTTACAAAAACGAGGAAGAAATTTGGAAAATAATCAAACAAATCGAGAAATTGCCTTTGGGATCAATTATCGCGAACAAAACACTTACGAGGAAGTTCACGAATAAGGAACTGGAAGCTGCCAACGACCTCGAAGTTGAATTTCTAGGCGAAAGATTTGAAAGTGAAGAATTTATTGACGCTCTGATGAGTTTTCAAGAGTCGCGAAAGACTAAAAGCAAGCTTTAAAATGCTCAAGCATAGATCTCTTGAAACGCTCCACGAGTGGAGCGTTTCGAGAGATCTATGGCTCAAGTTACTCAAAAAAATAGAAACAAACAACGATTTCAAATCGAAATCTTATTTTTTTAAACGTTTTATCGTGGTGATAAATAATTAAACCATCGAGGACTTCACTCCAGTGAAGTGCTCCCTGTAAAAACTCTTAAAAATGAAATTATAAAAATCCGCTGGACATTACTCTTGTAAAAAATAACGGTGAAGGAAAAGAATAAAACAAATCACGCAATCGTAAAACTATTTTTTATTGAATCATTTTAGTGTGTTTTTCGTGTCTTAAAACATTTTTAATGAAAGTTGTTGTTATCGCCGCTGGCACTTAGAATCTGAGTTCTGGTTTGTATTTCACCATGTACCTGAAAGAATTTTGAAATTAATTTTCAGTTTTTTTTTTTGAAAAATGTTCAACTCACTTATCAAGTGCCTCCCAAAAAGACATCAAGCATGCTCGATCCAAATGCCGCTTCGTTCGCGAAATATTCAGTACACTCACGGCCCATCTAGCCACGTTTGCGTCCAGTTTCATTTCATCGTATCGCAAGTGAAAAGCGGAAACTGAAATGAAAGTTGAGTAAAAAGCCCCAGCGCGACAAACTTCACTTACTTTTTGAGAAAATTTCAACTGGATTTCCATCCCAAGGCCATCCTTTGAATTGCCACGCAGGACCAAGTACAAACACAGCAACAACTCTGCTCCAGTCATGCGGTGTAAGTTTCCCAGGTTGATCTACAATACGGTACGGAACCGTCGTGTTTCCATCCTTTCGACGTTGCAGAAGAACTTCGTTTTCTCTCACTGCTCCTTGCGCTCGCTTCTCTTCCTGTGTGACAAACTTCAAGTCTTGCAAAATATCCTTCGCATTGTACATCGTAATGAGACTGTTTGACGACGATGGGATGATGATGATCGGTGTTCGCGACTGTCGCTTGTTCTGGTTGTTCTGAGGCAGCAGTCGGGCTTGTGCAGTGGGGATCAATTCTTTAGGACGACCTGGAGGAAGTGCTGCTGGTGTTGGCTTCTTCTGTTGCTGTTGCATGATGCCTGACTTCAGCGACATTCCGTGGTGAGTACCCATCGTATCGATTTTGAACTCATCGGTGACTTCTTTCTGTTGGATGAAACGTTCCTGATCGTAACGATTGTATTGAGCTTGCTGCGGTTGATTGACTCGAACGACTTTCGTTGGCTCTGGCAATTTTTGCGGGAACTGCGGCGGTCGAGACTTGCCTTCTTCTCGTGCTTTGATCGACGACAGCAAGGCTGAGATGTTTTTGTAGAAAGTTTTTCCAGTGCTTTGAAGAATAGTCGTTCTTGTCCGCCATTGACGTTCGCGACTGATGATATCCTTGGTCGAATCCACGTCGAAGTCCAACATCCCACGCAAATCTCCAACTCCCGCTTCGTCGTGGTCATTACGTTTAATCGTAACTCTTTTGTTGGCCAATCGTTTCGCTTTGATGGCCGCGATTTTCTCAACGGACATCGTCTCTGAAAGCGACTTGATGTTGTCGATGTTGACCGAAGATTCCTTTTTGTTGACATCGAGACGCGCTGCCAACTGTTCTTTCACTTTTTGCACCTGCAAATCCTCGAACCGAGCTTTCTTCGCTAGATTATCATAACCGTCAGTGTCAGCAGGTCGCTTCACTTGCGTCGGGATCTCGAGCGGAGCACTTTTGTCGATGCTGACGCATGTTGGAGTCTCGCCGTTGAGATACGCGAGCAGATCTTTACGATCAGGACGATTTACCGCTGGAATGTCTTCAGCCTAAAGCAGTGGATTTGTAAAATTTTGATTTCACTGGAAGTTTCTGATGCTTACCGCCGCTTGTCTGACGTAAACTGAGTGCTGCAAGCCCACATTCTTGAGGATGTACAGCAAACACTCGAGTGTGTAGTATTCCTTCGGAGCTCCTTTCTTCCCAGAACTGTGGATTGAGGATACTTTAGTTTCAATCATCCAAAACAAACAATAATTTCGTTATCGTACCCATATTTCAAATAATTTGTCTTCACATTCTTTGGCCACTAAACAACGAAGAAAAGAAATAGTTTACGTAATCAGTATCGTGTGGAGGTTACAAATAACTATCTGCTTGATAATAAAGCTTGTTGTTTATGGAGGTTTTAAGATCAACAACTTTTAAGGGTTAGATTTGTAATAAACTATCAAAAATTTACTGAAAATTCGCCGAAAATTATCTGTCCGTCGCGTTCGATGATCTCCTTCTTGTTAATGTTGTACTGGCGAAGAAGGCTCAATGGATCTGCCATTTTTTAAACCCTTGAATGTCTCTTGAACTTCAAAAATTAACAATATTTTAAGATTTTATTAAATTTGACTTTTAAAAACACTAACACATAGAAACGCGATGTCAAGTGGCGCCGCTGCGGTTTTTTTGCTTCGTACCCCCGCAAGCTTTTCACCCCTGTGTTGTTTTTATTTTGAGTTTTCGCAGTTTTTCTTCAGATATTTTTTATTTTTCATTGTATAAAGATGTCTTCATCGTTGCTGCTTGGAAAATTGGCCCTTGTAACAGGTTAATATTTTTGATAATTAATTGAATGTTGTAGTGGTTTTTCATGTTTTTAATTGCGCGGTGGGAATTTTAATTAATTTAATCAATAACAGGTGCTGGAGGAGGCATAGGCAGAGCTGCTGCTGTTAGATTCGCTCAAGAAGGAGCCACTGTTATCGGCAGTATATTAAAACGCAGAATCAGAGAACGCAGAATACTTAAAACGCAGCATCAGAAAACGCAGAATCGTTTTTCTGCGTTTTTTCGAACGAAAATCCGTTAGAAAATTTAAATTCAACGGAAAATTTTCGAAATC
>JBOFYY010000067.1:0-1154 GCA_051654905.1 Propionibacteriaceae bacterium | reverse complement strand
CCGATTGCCACTGCCGGCAGCGTGAATTGCCGTGAGCAAAGCAGCGAACTAACTATGTAGTAAGGTCGCCGGCGATGTGTGTGATTTGCACCTATGCAGTGGAACGCCAAATGATTTGCAGAAAAGTGGCGAAAAACGCGTCAGTTGGTTCCGAGGTGTGCACGTCAGCTGGGCTGGAAAACTGCCGCAGCAACTGGCCATGAAATTTACTGCGGCGAATCAAAGTGATACGAATTTTTGTTAATTGGTTTCTATGCTAATTTTAATTGGCACCTTGTTAATGAGTCCGATTTCGTGTTCTCTTAATTTAACCCAGGGTTGTAGTCGTAATGTAACGATTGACAACGCCGTTCCAGTTAAGAAATTTTTGATCAAAAGCGTTACACTTAAGAAAAATGCCCATGCGACGCTTGTAACGGCCAGTTATTAATTTTACATTGAAAAATGACGGAATATTTTTTCCCAACACCAATTTTTTTCTGCTACGCGCGTGGAAGCGAATGCAATAAAATCATCCTCTCCTTCATTCATCCACTTCTTTAGATGTACGCATGTTTTCCTGCTCGCCACGCACAAAGAAACAGATGAGATGTTTTTGAAGACACTATTTTATTGACCCATGCGGTGATTTTAAGCTTCACCCTCATGCCAAAGATATTGTTATAGGCTGGTAAAAGCCGTCAAAACTGCTGGGACATGACTAAAAGTCAAAACAAAAAACTCTACCCAACATTTTTTTAGAGTCGGCCGCCCGTGCGCCAAAGGCAAAATTGCGCTTGCCTGTCACTTTCTCACACATGGAAGCCAGAGACTCAAATTTTTACAATGTAAAGGAATTTTAAAACAAACAACATCGCCTAGCGCCCCCAAGTATCTGAATCAGGAGCATGCCAGTATCCGTCTTGACTTCGAGCTGTGCGTACACCTTATTTAGTGATCCCCAAAGGACTAAGATAATTTAAAAATTCCGCCACGAGGTGCGATTCCACTTCAAGTAGTGCTTTTGTGTATGTGAGTGTGAGAGACAAACTGAACGCGGAAATCCAGAACGAGCTTTTAGAAAACAACGCATTGGACACGAAATTTGAAGGTATTTCATTGCAATTTTTAATATTTCTTGATATATATGTGCGTTTTAAAATCCTAAAAGAATT
>JBOFYY010000066.1:0-2487 GCA_051654905.1 Propionibacteriaceae bacterium | reverse complement strand
ACGTGCGTGCGGGAGTTTTTTGATTTCCGGCGAGTGAACTGGGCCATTTTAAGTCAACATCTGGGCGAGAATTTGTGTGCCATTGATTTTGCTGGACTTTCGATTGAAGCTGCATGGGACAAATGGCTGCAGGTGTATTGGCGCACGCTGGAGGAAATCGTGCCGAAAAAACGCGCTCGCCCAAACAAGCAAATTTGCAACCCTTGGATGACACAAGAACTACGCGCGCAGATGAGGAGAAGAGACAAGCTGTTTGCCAAATGGCAGAAACGCCGTTCGCAGCCAGCACGCGCCGACTACGTCGCTGCGCGGAAAGTGACTCAAAAGGCGCTGCGCCTCGCAAGGGACAATTGGATGTGGAAATTGGGCTCCGGCCCCGGCGGCAACAAGTTTTTCTGGACATTCGTCAAATCGAGGAGCAAGGTTTCGCCTGCTGCCAGCGTTTTTCGTGTGAATGGAGAAAATGTGTCTGAGCCCGAGCGCGTCGCCACCGCTTTTAGCGAGCTGTTTTCGCGCAACTTTAGCTCGGCCGCCGACGACCACCCGTTTGTGCGGAGACATCCCCCCGGCACAGAGCCACCAATTCTGTGCGAAATGTCAGTGACTGCAGCTGGTGTTTTCAGGAAACTGCAAGAGGTCAAGGGCAACGCCGGCCCTGGGCCCGATGGAGTGCAAGGAGTGGTGCTCAAGAGCTGCGCCGCGTCGCTCGCGCCAAGTCTCTCTCGCCTTTTCAACTGCTCGCTCCAACAAGGCGCTCTCCCTCAGGGGTGGAAAACGGCGGCCGTCGTCCCCATCCCCAAAGGTGGCGACAAAGAGGACCTGGAAAATTACCGCCCCATCAGCATGACGTCGCTCGTCGGCAAAGCGCTCGAGAAGCTCGTCAGGGATAAAATTCAATCGTTCATGGAGGAGAACAAAATTATTCCTGACTGTCAGCATGGTTTCCGCCCCCGAAGATCGTGCACCACACACCTAGGCAAAACATTGGACAGGTGGGCGAGCGTCATCGACCAGAAATCAGGCAGCCGCATTCACGCTATCACACTCGACTGGAAAAAAGCGTTCGATCGAGTGCCGCACGGCCGCCTCTTGGACAAGCTGTCCCACTACGGCGTCAACGGGACACTGCTGCGATGGGCGGAATCATTTCTACGAGGACGCACTCAATTCGTCGCCTACGGTGGAGCGAAATCAGTTTCACGTCAAGTTAATTCTGGTGTCATTCAAGGCAGCGTTTTAGGGCCACTCTTTTTCATCATCTACGCTGCTGACTTGCCGCCCGTTGTAAAATCAGAAATCACCCTCTACGCCGACGATGTCGTGATTGACCGCATTATCTTCTCGGCTGACGACGTGGAGCAACTGCAGAATGACCTGGACGGAATTTCAGCGTGGGGCGCAATGAATGGAATGGAGCTGAACGCGTCAAAGTGCCATGTCCTCGAGATAACGCGCGCCAAAACGCAGCTGCACGCAGACTATTTCGTCGGCGGAACCACCCTCGCCTACAGCGACACGGAGCGCATCCTCGGGGTGCACGTCCACTGCAAGCTGCGGTGGAACGAGCACACCGACATCGTGCGCGCCAAGGCGGCCAGGGTGCTCTCGTTTGCGGCGCGCAACCTGAATGGCTGCACCCCGCGCGTCAAGCGCCTCGCCTACCAGACCATGGTCAAGCCGCTCATGTTCTACGGCACCCCTGCGTGGCACCCCACAACTGACGTGAACATCACCAAGTTTGAAAAAGTGCAAAAGCGCGCTCTCAGGTTTGTGTATGGGGCGCACATTCCAGAGGCGAGCAAAACGCAGCTGCTCACCGTCGGCCAGCAGCTCAGCTATAACGACCTGACCTTCTTCAGAAAGTGTCTCGACGGGAACACAGACATGGACGCAATGGCGCGCATCATCACGGGGCGCGTCATCAGGGGCACCGACAACCAGCGCCGACTCATCCCTCCGAGGGCGCGCACCGAACTCGGTCTCCACTCGTTCTCCAATCGGCTCACCCAACAGTGGAATGCTCTGCCGGCAGAGCTCAAATCGTGTCCCGCGTCCCATTTCCCCAAATTGTGCCGTGAATATGTGATAACAATATAGAAGAGTTGATTAGCATAGGGCTGCGGTTCGGCGAGTAGTCGTGAAATCAGTCTGCTTTTGCGTTCTGCGAGTACCGGCTATGAGTTTCAGTGTGTTGTCCACTAGTTCTGCAAATGCCCTTTTTTCTCCAGCGATGTAATCTTTTGTTACACGATTGAATGTTTGACTTGTCCACGGAGAAAATAAAATGAATTGAATTGAATTGAATATTATTATTTAAGCAAATTAAAAGTGAATATTTTATTTATTTTATTTTATTTTAAGCAGTAGCAAATCTTGCTTAATAAAATGATATTTTGCAAGCAACGAGTTCTCGAATAACACTTTTCATTGATGGGTGAATGAAATTTCAATAGTTTGATAATTAATTACCACTTCATTGTGGTACTC
>JBOFYY010000065.1:0-1249 GCA_051654905.1 Propionibacteriaceae bacterium | reverse complement strand
AGAAAGCCGTTCTCAGTTCGGATTGCAGGCTGCAACTCGCCTGCATGAAGTCGGAATCGCTAGTAATCGCAGGTCAGCATACTGCGGTGAATACGTTCCCGGGTCTTGTACACACCGCCCGTCACACCACGAGAGTTTGCAACACCCGAAGTCGGTGAGGTAACCGTAAGGAGCCAGCCGCCGAAGGTGGGGCAGATGATTGGGGTGAAGTCGTAACAAGGTAGCCGTATCGGAAGGTGCGGCTGGATCACCTCCTTTCTAAGGAAAATGCCCATGTGGCATTGCCCATCGTTCAGTTTTGAGGGTTCGTCCCTCGATTGTTCCTTGAAAACTGAAGATTCATCAAGACATCAAAAACCAATTTCACATATGGTCCGTGAGGACCGTGTGTCTTAGACGCTAGATCAAGGTAGAAAGGGCGTACGGTGGATGCCTTGGCACTAGGAGCCGATGAAGGACGCGACGAACAGCGAAATGCTCTGGGGAGTGGTAAGTACACGTTGATCCAGGGGTATCCGAATGGGGGAACCCACCGCCGGGAGACTGGCGGGACACCCGTGTGAATACATAGCACGGCGTGAGGCACACCCGGGGAACTGAAACATCTAAGTACCCGGAGGAAGAGAAAGAAAATTCGATTCCCTGAGTAGCGGCGAGCGAAACGGGAACAGCCCAAACCAGGAAGCATGCTTCCTGGGGTTGTAGGACACTCTATACGGAGTTACAAAGGGATAGGATAGGTGAACGACCTGGAAAGGTCGGCCAGAGAAGGTGACGGCCCTGTAGCCGAAATCCCATCCCCTCCAGAGTGGATCCTGAGTACGGCGGGACACGTGAAACCCCGTCGGAATCCGGGAGGACCATCTCCCAAGGCTAAATACTTCCTAGTGACCGATAGTGAACCAGTACCGTGAGGGAAAGGTGAAAAGCACCCCGGAAGGGGAGTGAAACAGATCCTGAAACCGTATGCCTACAAGTAGTCAGAGCCCGTTAACGGGTGATGGCGTGCCTTTTGTAGAATGAACCGGCGAGTTACGATGGCGGGCGAGGTTAAGCCGATGAGGCGGAGCCGCAGCGAAAGCGAGTCTGAATAGGGCGCATCAGTCCGTCGTCGTAGACCCGAAACCAGGTGATCTACCCATGTCCAGGATGAAGGTCAGGTAACACTGACTGGAGGTCCGAACCCACGCACGTTGAAAAGTGCGGGGATGAGGTGTGGGTAGCGGTGAAATGCCAATCGAACCTGGAG
>JBOFYY010000064.1:0-1547 GCA_051654905.1 Propionibacteriaceae bacterium | reverse complement strand
AAATTCAAACTTTTCCGGAGTCTTCGAGTTGATAGAAACTTCAAAGTTCTTTACGATTTCCACAATCGCAACCTTTGATTGTGCGTTCGCAAATCGATTTCCAACACAAATTCTCGGTCCAATGCCAAAAGGCAAGAACACACCACGTTCCATGAAAGCTTTCGCTCCTCCGTTTTCAGGAGAAAACCTTTCGGGAATGAATTTTTCGGGGTTGGGATAGTATTCGGGGTCGTTGTGAATCGCGTAAACTGGGAAGAAAATAACAGAGCCCTTTTCAACGGTAAGTTTTTTGTCTTTCGGAAGGTCGATGTCAACAGTTTCATTGCAGTAACGGTGAAGATGAGACAATGGACCATTTAATCGAAGGGTTTCTGCGACAAATATGAAAAAAAAACATAAAAAATTAAAACCTCAACTGCTCAATTATGACGTCTTTCTTTTTAAGGTGGGGTCAGTGAACTTGGACATTTAATACATGAAAATATTTTCATAAGAGTGGGATTAGTGCTTATTTTACAGATTCTTTAAAATAGGTTCATTTCTTATGTAACATGAAAAATGTTTTTACCATTCCAAACTTGGTCCAAATATTCCAAATTCATGATGTTGTCGTAGTTGAGGTCACTCTCAGTCAAAATAAAGTTGTTGATTTCTTGACGAAGTTTCTGCTGAACATGTTGGTTTCTTGCAAGATTATAAAGCGCTGAAGATATCGCTGAGCTTGACGTTTCAAAACCATCTGTTGAAAAATATTTTTAATAAAATTGACGTTTTTCAAAAGTTTTTAAAAAATACTTTCTCGAAACTTAAAGTGCAAAATTTACCAATTAAAAATGAAGCTCCCTGTCCTGCCATATCCGAATCTATATGAGTTTACAAAAAATGTTAGTTAATCCAACATATTAAATTTTAATTTTTTACCAGAAATTTCTTTCTTCTTCTTCAATCCAATCAGATACTCAAGAAAATCCATCGCTTTGATATTTCTTTCTTCTCGATATTTGATCGCATCATTCATCAAGTCCATAAAAAACTTTAGAGCTCCAGGTTGTGCAAAACTGAACTTCAAGAATCTATTTGTGAATGGATAAATTGTGTTGAGCATGCTGATGATTCTGAAGCGACTTGAAGGAGCCAAGAAAGCTGAAGAAGTCTTCAAAATTTCAGACTCTTCGACTCCAAATGATTCAGGATCGACGTTGTAGATGCTGTTGGAGACAACATCGATGGTAAAACGTGCTGCCAACTGTTTAGAAAAAAATCACTTGGAATGGTTTTTTTTGCAAAAGTAAAATTTCTTACATTTTTGGCATCGAAACCATCATGATTTGGTTTTTTTATTTCATTGCGAATGTATTCGACTAATTTCTCACTTGACTTTGTCGTCACTGGAAATGTTGCCTTCATCTGAATAAATTGAAGTTTTCGTTTAATTGAAATTTATTCACAGCTTGTGTACAACAACTACAACTCACTCTGCTGTTTGTGAATGCCGGTGATATTTCATTACGTTTTGTTTTCCATTCATCGCCGATCAAGAAAAACGA
>JBOFYY010000063.1:0-2008 GCA_051654905.1 Propionibacteriaceae bacterium | reverse complement strand
AATCATCATGCCCCTTATGTCTTGGGCTTCACGCATGCTACAATGGCCGGTACAAAGGGCTGCAATACCGTGAGGTGGAGCGAATCCCAAAAAGCCGGTCCCAGTTCGGATTGAGGTCTGCAACTCGACCTCATGAAGTCGGAGTCGCTAGTAATCGCAGATCAGCAACGCTGCGGTGAATACGTTCCCGGGTCTTGTACACACCGCCCGTCAAGTCATGAAAGTCGGTAACACCTGAAGCCGGTGGCCCAACCCTTGTGGAGGGAGCCGTCGAAGGTGGGATCGGTAATTAGGACTAAGTCGTAACAAGGTAGCCGTACCGGAAGGTGCGGCTGGATCACCTCCTTTCTAAGGAGCATCTGGCACTCTTCGGGGTGTCCAGGCGCCGGATTCGAGACGCATGTTCTCGACCGGTAGCTCATGGGTGGAACATTTGACGAGGCTCCGTGTGAGAGAGCTCCTGTTCAGTACGGCCTTCGGGTCTGGAACGGTGGGGGTGATGTCGGCGGGGCGTGCACGCTGTTGGGTCCTGAGGGACCGGAAGTCGCAGCCTTCGGGTTGTGGTGACGGACCTCTGGGCCCATCCTTCATGCCGGCGGTGCCGGCTGCGGGGTGGGGACCGCCCGTACTTTGAGAACTACACAGTGGACGCGAGCATCTTCGAGATGACCTTTCGGGGTCGTCTTGTAATAGATGATCTTAAAGATCATTAGTCAATTTCTGATCCGGCTTCGGTCGGATCCGATTCTTTGATGAACTCATGTGATTTCAAGTCTTTAAGAGCAAACGGTGGATGCCTTGGCATCTGGAGCCGAAGAAGGACGTAGCAATCTGCGATAAGCCTCGGGGAGTGGATAAGCACACTGTGATCCGAGGGTGTCCGAATGGGGAAACCCCGCTGGGCGGCGTGCCGACCCAGTGACTCCCGCCTGAATATATAGGGCGGGTAGAGGGAACGTGGGGAAGTGAAACATCTCAGTACCCACAGGAAGAGAAAGCAACCGCGATTCCGTTAGTAGTGGCGAGCGAAACCGGAACAGGCTAAACCCAGCATGTGTGATAGCCGGCAGGCGTTGCATGTTGGGGGTTGTGGGACTTTCCGTACTGCTCTGCCGAGCAGTGAACGTGATGCGTCGATATAGGTGAACGGTCCTTGAAAGGCCGGCCAGAGTGGGTGCCAGCCCCGTAACCGAAATGTCGGACGCAGCGTGGAGAGTATCCCAAGTAGCACGGGGCCCGAGAAATCCCGTGTGAATCTGTCAGGACCACCTGATAAGCCTAAATACTCCCAGATGACCGATAGCGGACAAGTACCGTGAGGGAAAGGTGAAAAGTACCCCGGGAGGGGAGTGAAATAGTACCTGAAACCGTTTGCTTACAAACCGTTGGAGCCTCCCTAGCAGGGGTGACAGCGTGCCTTTTGAAGAATGAGCCTGCGAGTTAGCGATATGTGGCGAGGTTAACCCGTGTGGGGTAGCCGTAGCGAAAGCGAGTCTGAATAGGGCGATTCAGTCGCATGTCCTAGACCCGAAGCGAAGTGATCTATCCATGGCCAGGCTGAAGCGACGGTAAGACGTCGTGGAGGGCCGAACCCACTTAGGTTGAAAACTGAGGGGATGAGCTGTGGATAGGGGTGAAAGGCCAATCAAACTTCGTGATAGCTGGTTCTCTCCGAAATGCATTTAGGTGCAGCGTTGCGTGTTTCTTGCCGGAGGTAGAGCTACTGGATGGCCGATGGGCCCTACAAGGTTACTGACGTCAGCCAAACTCCGAATGCCGGTAAGTGAGAGCGCAGCAGTGAGACTGTGGGGGATAAGCTTCATAGTCGAGAGGGAAACAGCCCAGACCACCAACTAAGGCCCCTAAGCGTGTGCTAAGTGGGAAAGGATGTGGAGTTGCGAAGACAACCAGGAGGTTGGCTTAGAAGCAGCCATCCTTAAAAGAGTGCGTAATAGCTCACTGGTCAAGTGATTCCGCGCCGACAATGTAGCGGGGCTCAAGCACACCG
>JBOFYY010000062.1:0-1012 GCA_051654905.1 Propionibacteriaceae bacterium | reverse complement strand
GATCAGGCCGATCAAACGCGAGAGCGCCTGAGGTGCGGCTTCGCTGTCAACCAGACCGCTTTGGACGGCCAGATTGAAGAGCTCAGGAAGAGCGCCGATGATCACAAAGAACCAGATGGAGTAAAACTTGTAAGCTTTCTTCCATTCTTCGATGAGTTGAATTTGCATGGTATATCCCACGGTAGTTGCAAAGGAACGCGAGTACTGCGTCATAACATGCAAATTTAACACGGTGTAATAGTCATATAGTCAATGTGCGGGAGCGAGCAAATGATAACACACTCACCGAGTCAAGCGCAGCAAATATGGACCATACAGATGTCGCAATGGCGTCTGGCCAGAGACAATGATATTCAATTCATGGACATCACGGTCAAATCTGGCAATCAAGTCTTTGCACCAACTTGGGATAACCTCAGGGCTTATCAAGATGGACGAATGACTAAAGAGGAATACTCTTCGCTGTATTACAACAAGGTAATTGCGTCGATCAAAACGCACCCTCAAGAATGGGGGCAATTGCTCAACCACAAAAAGATTGCACTGGCCTGCTATTGTCGTGCAGGAGACTTCTGCCACAGGCACTTGTTCTCCGTATTGGCTGTCTCCTACATTCAATCGAAAAGACAAAAAGTTGAATTCATGGGAGAGCTGTTACCTGTGTCAAAATAATTTTCAGTTTTTGGATTCAAATATGATGAGCACCTTGTGCAACCATATTTCAAACATTAACAACAATCGGATTCATTCATGACCACTATTGAAAACAGCAAGGCCGCGGCCAAAGCGCCAAAAAGAAAACAGCGTGACGCACACCTGGTACGCAGCGAGTTCAAAAAGCTCGCCAGCATGACCTCTGAAGCCATCTTACACGTTGGTGGATATAAGCCGGAAGAGGACAAACCTCAGGATCTGCGTGCAAAGTACAGTAATCTGTACTCATTCATGAAAAAGCACTGCGAAGCAATCTTTGAGAATGAGTTCGACATCTTCCTGATGTTTGGGATTAAGC
>JBOFYY010000061.1:0-1205 GCA_051654905.1 Propionibacteriaceae bacterium | reverse complement strand
CGGTAGTACGTTTTAGCCCCGGAAATTTTCGGCGCAGGATCACTCGACCAGTGAGCTATTACGCACTCTTTAAATGAGTGGCTGCTTCTAAGCCAACATCCTGGTTGTCTGTGCAATCCCACATCCTTTACCACTTAACTTACATTTAGGGACCTTAGCTGACGCTCTGGGCTGTTGCCCTCTTGACTATGAATCTTATTACCCACAGTCTGACTCCCAAGTATAAAATAACGGCATTCGGAGTTTGATAGTCTTCGGTAAGTGCAATACCCCCTAGGACATTCAGTGCTCTACCTCCGTATTTCTCAACCTTGAGGCTAGCCCTAAAGCTATTTCGGGGAGAACCAGCTATCTCCGGGCTCGATTGGAATTTCACCGCTATCCACAAGTCATCCCCGAGCTTTTCAACGCTCGTGGGTTCGGACCTCCACGAAATTTTACTTTCGCTTCATCCTGCTCATGGATAGGTCGCCCGGTTTCGGGTCTACGACAGCAAACTTAACGCCCATTTAAGACTCGCTTTCGCTGCGGCTCCACACCTTAAGTGCTTAACCTAGCTTACTATCGTAACTCGTTGGCCCGTTCTACAAAAAGTACGCAGTCACACATATAAAGTGCTCCTACAGATTGTAAGCACAGGGTTTCAGGTTCTATTTCACTCCCCTCCCGGGGTTCTTTTCACCTTTCCCTCACGGTACTATGCGCTATCGGTCACTAAGTAGTATTTAGCCTTGGAGGATGGTCCCTCCTGCTTCCCACAGGGTTTCACGTGTCCCGTGGTACTCTGGATCACATCTAAAGTCTTCTCGTTTCAACTACGTGGCTATTACACTTTATAGCGGAGCTTTCCAACTCTCTTCGTTTACGATACCTCTTCGTTGATGATGTGTCCGCAACCCCAGCAAAGAGAACTTCACTGGTTTGGGCTATTCCGCTTTCGCTCGCCGCTACTTACGGAATCGAATTTCTTTCTTTTCCTCCGGGTACTTAGATGTTTCAGTTCCCCGGGTTCCCCTCATTAAGCTATGTATTCACTTAATGATACTTAGACATTACTCTAAGTGAGTTTCCTCATTCGGAAATCTTCGGATCAAAGTTTACGTGCAACTCCCCGAAGCTTATCGCAGCTTATCGCGTCCTTCATCGGCTCTTAGTGCCAAGGCATCCGCCCTGCGCCCTTAATAACTTGACCAGTTATTAAAAGT
>JBOFYY010000060.1:0-1036 GCA_051654905.1 Propionibacteriaceae bacterium | reverse complement strand
AATGGCATGAAAATGCCATGCTCTGCGGAATTTGCATACCGCAACCCCGCCCCACTATGTGGGTATAAAGGGAGATGCGATGCATACACGCACTATGTTCCTGCTTCAGAGCCGAGTGATACTTGCCTGAGCTTCCTTTTGACTCTTACGACGAGCAAACTCCCCAGAGTGTTGGTGTTACGGCGCGTTCCAGCGAGCTTCCGCATTCCTGTCGATCTGTTCAGTGATCTGCTTCAGCGTGCGTGATTCTCCCTGGGCGCTTCAGCATCTCTGCAGAGTATCTCCTCCTAAAAGAGCTGCACGTGGCACGTCTTTTTCAAGATGGCTCGCCCGTGCTCCGTTTCTGGGTGCGATAAACTGATTAGTCCGTCTGACGGGCATGGACGCTGCTTGGCGTGCTTGGGCCTCGTGCACGCCGAGCGCGCGTTCATGGATGCGTCATGTTCCTCCTGTGGGGACATGACCATCACGATGCTGAGATCAAGACTCCATGATCTCCGTTTAGGAGGGAGGGTCCCCTCTACCACACCCCAATCTACCGTCTCCACGAGAGGCGATACTTTGGCTGGTGGTCAGGGTGATCTGAGAGTGACGGTGTGGAACACCCCGACGAGCATTCCTCGGGCCACACCCCTCTCTACAGCACCGCCCGTGGTGCTTCCGAGTGACGTCGCTGGTGTTTCCCGTCCTGGGCCCAGCGTCTCATTCGGGGCGCCGGCGGATGACGTCATGTCTATCGCCGCATCACAAGGTGGGTTGGAGTCCTCCGGAGATGAAGATTCGGCTGTGCTGCCACCTTCGGGTGTCCCAGCATTGCCCGAGTCCGATCCGGAACTCACAGCCATGCTTTCCCGGGCGGCCGAAGCGCTCGGGCTTGAGTGGAACCCTCCACCATGTCCCGAGCGTTCTAGGCTCGATGATTGGTTTCTGGGGACGGCCCACGCCGAGCGCGCCCACAGTACCATTCTTACCGGAAGTGCATGAGGAGGTGTCGAAGTCGTGGAAGTCTCCCCTGACTTTCCGCGAATGTTCGGCA
>JBOFYY010000059.1:0-1414 GCA_051654905.1 Propionibacteriaceae bacterium | reverse complement strand
TGACGATTCTCTCGGACTGGAATCGTTTTTCCAGAAATCAGTACGAGTAGCACAACGTTTGTCTGCCTGCGAGCCCCTTACACCCGTATGGCAGTCCCCGCCTGTCAGCTTGCCAGCCGCGCCTCCAGCACCAGAACCCATGAACCTGGACAATTACCATCTCTCTCTCCCACCGAAAGACAGCGACGGATAACCAATCATCTCTGTTTATACTAGGTCAAGAAAATATGATCACATCACACCGATTCTAACATCTCTACATTGGTTACCTGTTAAGTTTCGTATAAACTACAAAGTATTGCTCCTGACCTATAAGGCCCTAAACGGTTTAGCTCCTGCGTACTTAACTGATCTTTTATCGCCTTATAACCCACCACGATCTTTAAGATCACTAAACTCTGGGCTCCTGGTAATACCTAGGATATCTAAGTCCACTAAAGGAGGAAGAATGTTCTCATTTATGGCCCCTAAACTATGGAATAGTCTTCCTAATAATGTTCGGTGCTCAGACTCACTCCTCCAGTTTAAATCTAGATTAAAGACGCATCTCTTTAGCCAGGCATTCACATGATGCATCTCGTAAACTCGTACTGCAGTTATATCGGTGTGTTAACATCTACTCTTGTGTAATGGAAATCGTTAGCTAGTATGCCATACGGAACCGACCCATTGGGCCACTGAATCTGCATTAACGACAACATGTGGGGCCACAACAGCCTTAGTCCTAATGGGTTGGCGGCGCGTATGGTTGTGCTGAGATAAGCCATACGGAACCATAGAGGCTACGTAAGCCTGTTATGGGTTGGCGCGTATGGTTGTGTTGCAGTTAGGTTACATATTAGTATTGGGTCTTATTACCATCCAAAACTAGTAAACTAGCTGCAGCAGCAGGAAGGACAGGACAACTGCAGGGAGGAACGTATGGATCACATTAGTTTACTATAAAGGTATGTCTTAGTTGGTGCTTATCTTGGCGAGAGCCAAGTTCAAATTAACATGAAGTTTCAAAATCTACTCTCGTGTAATGGAAATCTGTGCACATGACTGTTTTTGCTTGATGCTTTGAACAGCAGCTACGCTAATTGTCTTTCTGTTCCGTTCTTATCTCGGGACGCCCATCCCGAGATAAGTAGAGTAACCATCAGCTCCAGTCTGGCGCACGCTTCTCATAACGACTCCAGATGACCATCACCTGTGAAGAGACGACTCGACTACTGCAGGACTCCAGATGACGCAGATCTGCATCAAACACCCACACTCATCTCTATATACCCTGTTCACTAACGTTTTGTTTTCTTATTCATCGAATTCTTTGCCTTAACTAAAATTATATTGTCATGTAGACACGTGTTTTCTGTGAAGCAGCTTTGAAACGATATGTATTGTGAAAAGCGCTATACAAATACATTTGAAT
>JBOFYY010000058.1:0-1028 GCA_051654905.1 Propionibacteriaceae bacterium | reverse complement strand
CAAGTCGGCGGCGTAGATGATAAAAAACAGCGGCCCCAACACGCTGCCTTGAATGACGCCTGAATCCACTGCGCGCAAAACTGATTTGGCTCCACTGTAAACGACATATTGAGTGCGTCCTCTTAGAAATGATTCCGCCCATCGCAGAAGTGTCCCGTTGACGCCATAGTGGGACAGCTTGTCCAAGAGGCGTCCGTGCGGCACGCGATCAAACGCCTTCTTCCAATCGAGGGTGATGGCGTGAATGCGGCTGCCCGCTTTCTGGTCGACGACGCTCGCCCACCTGTCCAATGTTTTGCCGAGATGAGTGGTGCAGGATCTTCGAGGGCGGAAACCATGCTGGCAGTCGGGAATAATGTTGTTCTCGTCCATGAACGTTTGGATTCTATCCCTGACAAGCTTCTCGAGCGCTTTGCCGACTAGTGACGTCATACTGATGGGGCGGTAATTCTCCAGGTCCTCTTTGTCGCCACCTTTGGGGATGGGGACGACGGCCGCCGCTTTCCAGCCCTGAGGCAGTGCGCCCTGTTGGAGCGAGCAGTTGAAGAGGCGAGCGAGACTCGGCGCGAGCGATGCGGCGCAACTTTTGAGCACCACTCCCTGCACTCCGTCAGGCCCAGGGCCGGCGTTGCCCTTGACCTCTTGCAGCTTCCTGAACACACCAGCTGCAGTCACTGACATTTCACACAGAATTGGAGGCTCTGTGCCGGAGGGATGTCTCCGCACGAACGGGTGGTCGTCGGCGGCCGAGCTAAAGTTGCGTGAAAACAGCTCACTGAAAGCGGTGGCGACGCGCTCGGGCTCGGACACATTTTCTCCATTCACACGAAAAACGCTGGCAGCAGGCGAAACCTTGCTCCTCGATTTGACGAATGTCCAGAAAAATTTGTTGCCGCCGGGTCCGGAGCCCAATCTCCACATCCAATTGTCCCTTGCGAGGCGCAGCGCCTTTTGAGTCACTTTCCGCGCAGAAACGTAGTCGGCGCGCGCTGGCTGCGAACGGCGTTTCTGCCACTTGGCAAAAAGCT
>JBOFYY010000057.1:0-1177 GCA_051654905.1 Propionibacteriaceae bacterium | reverse complement strand
ACACAATGCTCTCCTACCACTCATATAGAGTTCATAGCTTCGGTACGACGCTTAAGCCCCGTTACATTTTCCGCGCAGAACCACTAGTCCAGTGAGCTATTACGCTTTCTTTAAAGGATGGCTGCTTCTAAGCCAACCTCCTAGCTGTCTATGCCTTCCCACTTCGTTTCCCACTTAACCATGTCTTGGGGACCTTAGCTGGCGGTCTGGGTTGTTTCCCTCTTGACAATGGACGTTAGCACCCACTGTCTGTCTGCCTTGCTCGCACTTTACGGTATTCAGAGTTTGCCATGGTTTGGTAAGTCGCGATGACCCCCTAGCCATAACAGTGCTTTACCCCCGTAAGTGATACAAGACGCACTACCTAAATAGTTTTCGGGGAGAACCAGCTATTTCCAGATTTGTTTAGCCTTTCACCCCTATCCACAGCTCATCCCCTAATTTTTCAACATTAGTGGGTTCGGACCTCCAGTACCTGTTACGGCACCTTCATCCTGGCCATGGATAGATCATCCGGTTTCGGGTCTACGCCGTGCTACTAAACGCCCTTATCAGACTCGCTTTCGCTACGCCTCCCCTATTCGGTTAAGCTCGCAACACAACGTAAGTCGCTGACCCATTATACAAAAGGTACGCAGTCACCCTATTTTGCAAGGGCTCCCACTGTTTGTATGCATCCGGTTTCAGGTTCTATTTCACTCCCCTCCCGGGGTTCTTTTCGCCTTTCCCTCACGGTACTGGTTCACTATCGGTCGATCACGAGTATTTAGCCTTGGAGGATGGTCCCCCCATCTTCAGACAGGATTTCGCGTGTCCCGCCCTACTTCTCGTATGCTCAGTACCACCCATGTGTTTTCGAGTACGGGGCTATCACCCACTACGGCAGGCCTTTCCAGGACCTTTCTTCTAACACAAGGGCTATCACATACAGGCTCTTCCGCGTTCGCTCGCCACTACTGACGGAATCTCGGTTGATTTCTTTTCCTGCGGGTACTTAGATGTTTCAGTTCTCCGCGTTCGCTCTACCCAGCCTATGTGTTCAGCTGGGAGTGACCCTAAAAGGGCCGGGTTTCCCCATTCGGACATGTCCGGATCAAAGCTCCATTGCCAGCTCCCCGAACCTTTTCGCAGGCTTGCACGTCCTTCATCGCCTGTGATCGCCAAGGCATCCACCTGA
>JBOFYY010000056.1:0-2781 GCA_051654905.1 Propionibacteriaceae bacterium | reverse complement strand
GTTGGGGCTCTCGGAAGGACTCGCACCCCCTAAAGAAGCTTTAGAGAAGAGGACGCTTCACGTCCTCTCTCTCGTCACGAGAGGATGAGGAGTAAAGAGACCACATTTACCCTTTTAGAAGAATGCACTGGCTCTTTTTCTAAGGGACATTTAAGGAGGCTCATTCATCTTGCCAGAAGAGTGATTTGAGCCTCCTGCGAGTGAACGCTCATTTATACATTATTAAGGAGGCTCATTCATCTTGCCAGAAGTGATTTGAGCCTCCTGCGAGTGAACGCTCATGTATATGAACGCTCATGTATATATCACTTATACATTATTAAGGAGGTTCATTCATCTTGCCAGAAGAGTGATTTGAGCCTCCTGCGAGTGAACGCTCATGAAGTTAGAGCTGTTTCAACCTCGCTAGCATTCCAAAAGAATTTGGTAATCAAGGACATTCTTGATTCCACCTTTTGGAGGAGCAACTCAGTATTCGTCTCCTCTCCTCATGGCGCTCCGTATACGTTATGTAACGTTCGCTTTACTTCGAAAAAGCAAGCTGATAAGTTTGACGGCCGGCAAGCTGCTTTGCACAGTCAAACAACTTATGTCTCTGGTCGGCATAAGAAGGGCAATTTAGACGCGAGGAAGCTTTTGGAGGTGCTCGACGTCCTATAAGTAGAGACATTCTCCAGGACGCTCGGCAAGCACCTTGCGAGGGCGTCTTTCGGACGCTCGGCGTTCCTTTGCTGAGTGCGTTTCTGGAGATGGTCTTTTGCATTACTAAGACGCAAGTTGTCGCACAGGCGGCCACTGTCTTTGTAAGAAGGTATGAAGGTCTTTAAGGCCCGTCTTGAAGACGAAAGCAGTACGTCTTCCTTTAGTGTTCACACACTTCAGGAGCAGCGTGCGGCTCTCCATGGAGACTCGCATGAGGACGTCCCTTAAAAATATTCAACGTCATACGCAAAACGCGGTTCGTCATAACATTGAGATGTTGGCAAGGTCGCTCGCCAGGACGCCTCTTGGCGGGCCTTGCATGCATCAAGGCGCTCAACGAGTTCCTCTCTGAAACGTCGTTCAGAAGACTTGGTGTTCTCTGCTCAGACACGCTCGTAGCTAAGCAGGACGTTTTTTGAGGACGCTCAGCAGGACGCTTTCCAGCACGCTTTTGAGGACGCTCAGCAGGACGCTTTTGTGGACATTCGCCAGGACGCTTCGGTGGAAGCTCGGCAGGACGCTTTGCGAGAGATAAGACTTGTTGAAGGCGTCTTATTTGCTGTTGAGGACATTTCTTTACAGAAATTTTTAAAAGGATTCGGAGTTAGCGGAGAGACATACCCGAATTTTTTCTTCGATCCCTCTTTCCTCTTCATCGATTTCTTTGAGAATCGGGAAGATTATATACTCGGATTCCTGGGTGACTTTCGGTCATGTTAAAGGGTTTTCCCCTATTAGCAAAGTGCTAATAGTTTTGTCAAGTCAGGACGTTTTCCCCATTGTCATTTAAGTGGGGGACCCCTCATAAATGGGGTAGTTCTCATTGTCATAGATTTTAACGTTTTTATCGTTTAAGCGGATAAACTCATTAACAAATTTCGAAGAGCTCTCATTCATTTTCAGAGGCTCATCCGGGGAGTAAGAAAAAGACTTGTAGACTAGATCCAGGAAGTCTTATGTCCAATATCATAAGAACATTGAACGGTCCTTTTCGATCCTCGGTTCTCTCTTGATGATCTCTATTCGAATATTACTCCCTTTTCTTGGAAAAGAGTCTTGGCAAAGAGTCAAGGAGTTCTTTTAAAAAGCCTCATTCATTAGAGCGTGGACAGTCGTTTTCCTTTCTTTCTCTCTTCCTCGTCGAGGAAAGATGTAGTAGAGAATTCGATGTTCAAATTACTACAATACTTACGTAGTTTATCTTTGCGTCATTTTGCTAACGCATGGGTCAAGTCATATACGCATATCGTATTTACCTCTGCGGATAGAAGCCGAAAGAACTGTTGTTCTAATGTATTTATTTGACACTCCCTTCAACCTTCCAAGAGTTTTCGGAGTAAGAACAACTCTTCAGGTATTGTTACGACAACACCAACTCAGCTTCTGTATTTAGCGAATTCTGTTTCGTTTAAATAGGCCTGCTTGAGAGTTTCCTTTTGCTCGATAATATCATACCTATTCCTTCGTAAAGGGAGTAGCTGGCAACTCAGGCAGATAGTTTTCTGTTCACCATTGAAGCTTTTCTTCGAGGAAGACTTCTCCTTCACTCTTTTTGATAGAGATCGAAGGTGGTCGATCTCCAATCCTTATTTTGTTTTCTTGAAGGAAAGAATTTAGGATGGAGATCGTTGTTCAGAATCCTATAAATATACTACGTATATTAACCTCGCGACATGATTCTACTAAGCAGTTGAATTGTCCGAGGGGTAGGCGCATATCCTAGTTATTCTACGGATTGCGACTTAGACGAGAAGTATTCTAATTGAACTGCAACTCGGGGTTGCCTGCAACCTCCCAGGAGTTTGTTTCAATTTTATATACTTATGGTTTTGTCACGACAACACCATTTCAACTTATATTTACCGAAATTCGTTTCGCCTAAATATAATTGCTCGAGCATATCTTTTATGCTCGGTGGTTCTAGCCGAACGCATTCCTTTGTGGAATATGGATTACCTGGCAACTCAGGATGACGAGTCAGCGGGAGCTCAGGCTCTGCTACTGCGTATTGAACTGCCTGTGCCTGATAGCCGCTCAGTATCAGCTGGGCCTCCGAGATGCACGGTTGTTTATGTCTCT
>JBOFYY010000054.1:0-2166 GCA_051654905.1 Propionibacteriaceae bacterium | reverse complement strand
TGAAACCATGTGCCTACAAACCGTTGGAGCCTCCTTGTAGGGGTGACAGCGTGCCTTTTGAAGAATGAGCCTGCGAGTTAGTGATACGTGGCGAGGTTAACCCGTGTGGGGAAGCCGTAGCGAAAGCGAGTCTGAATAGGGCGTTTGAGTCGCGGGGTCTAGACCCGAAGCGGAGTGATCTACCCATGGCCAGGTTGAAGCGACGGTAAGACGTCGTGGAGGACCGAACCCACTTCAGTTGAAAATGGAGGGGATGAGCTGTGGGTAGGGGTGAAAGGCCAATCAAACTCCGTGATAGCTGGTTCTCCCCGAAATGCATTTAGGTGCAGCGTCACGTGTTTCTTACCGGAGGTAGAGCTACTGGATAGCCGATGGGCCTCACCAGGTTACTGACGTTAGCCAAACTCCGAATGCCGGTAAGTGAGAGCGTGGCAGTGAGACTGCGGGGGATAAGCTCCGTAGTCGAGAGGGAAACAGCCCAGAACGCCAACTAAGGCCCCCAAGCGTGTGCTAAGTGGGAAAGGATGTGGAGTCGCAGAGACAACCAGGAGGTTGGCTTAGAAGCAGCCACCCTTGAAAGAGTGCGTAATAGCTCACTGGTCAAGTGATTCCGCGCCGACAATGTAACGGGGCTCAAGCACGCCACCGAAGTTGTGGCATTGACATTATTGGTAGGCCTTCGTGGTCCAGCCGTGTTGATGGGTAGGAGAGCGTCGTGTGGCCAGCGAAGCGGCGGTGTGAACCAGCCGTGGAGGCCACACGAGTGAGAATGCAGGCATGAGTAGCGAAAGACGTGTGAGAAACACGTCCTCCGAAAGACCAAGGGTTCCAGGGTCAAGCTAATCTTCCCTGGGTAAGTCGGGACCTAAGGCGAGGCCGACAGGCGTAGTCGATGGACAACGGGTTGATATTCCCGTACCGGCGAAGAACCGCCCCAACCAACCCAGTAGTGCTAAGTGTCTGAATCCCAGTGACCGATCCCTTCGGGGTGACGCTCTGGGCCTAGCGCACGACCCCATGCTGGTGCGGTTAGCGTATTAACAGGTGTGACGCAGGAAGGTAGCCCAACCCGGGCGATGGTTGTCCCGGGGCAAGTGCGTAGGCCGAGTCATAGGCAAATCCGTGACTCATACAGGCTGAGACACGATGCGGATGAAAAGTGGGTGATCCTATGCTGCCAAGAAAAGCATCGACGCGAGGTTCTAGCCGCCCGTACCCCAAACCGACTCAGGTGGTCAGGTAGAGAATACCAAGGAGATCGAGAGAATCGTGGTTAAGGAACTCGGCAAAATGCCCCCGTAACTTCGGGAGAAGGGGGGCCTGAGGCGTGACGGCACTAGCTGCCCGAGCGTTTGAAGGCCGCAGAGACCAGTGGGAAGAGACTGTTTACTAAAAACACAGGTCCGTGCTAAGTCGCAAGACGATGTATACGGACTGACGCCTGCCCGGTGCTGGAAGGTTAAGAGGACCGGTTAGCCGCAAGGCGAAGCTGAGAATTTAAGCCCCAGTAAACGGCGGTGGTAACTATAACCATCCTAAGGTAGCGAAATTCCTTGTCGGGTAAGTTCCGACCTGCACGAATGGCGTAACGACTTCCCAACTGTCTCAACCGCGAACTCGGCGAAATTGCATTACGAGTAAAGATGCTCGTTACGCGCAGCAGGACGGAAAGACCCCGTGACCTTTACTACAGCTTGGTATTGGTGTTCGGTGTGGCTTGTGTAGGATAGGTGGGAGACTGTGAAGCGGTGACGCCAGTTACCGTGGAGTCATTGTTGAAATACCACTCTGGTCACTCTGGATATCTAACTTCGAACCGTAATCCGGTTCAGGGACAGTGCCTGGTGGGTAGTTTAACTGGGGCGGTTGCCTCCCAAAAAGTAACGGAGGCGCCCAAAGGTTCCCTCAACCTGGTTGGCAATCAGGTGGCGAGTGTAAGTGCACAAGGGAGCTTGACTGTGAGACTGACAGGTCGAGCAGGGACGAAAGTCGGGACTAGTGATCCGGCAGTGGCTTGTGGAAGCGCTGTCGCTCAACGGATAAAAGGTACCTCGGGGATAACAGGCTGATCTTGCCCAAGAGTCCATATCGACGGCATGGTTTGGCACCTCGATGTCGGCTCGTCGCATCCTGGGGCTGGAGTAGGTCCCAAGGGTTGGGCTGTTC
>JBOFYY010000053.1:0-1004 GCA_051654905.1 Propionibacteriaceae bacterium | reverse complement strand
GAACTAGACATCCATCTTGGAATCTATGTTACCAAGACGAGGACTTGTAAAAGTACAAACTTTTTTTTTCTGTGTATCTACATCACTCGCGAGCATATTATGTCTCTCTGGCTCGCTCTTCTCTGCAAGGAGTGAGTGAGCGCCGCGAGCAATTAAAAATTGCGCATTTAAAATCGCACTCCTTTTTAGGGGTCGACCTCTTTAAAATTTTGCCCAAATCTTACATATTTTAATATAGCTGCCAAGGAACTGAAAACCGCACGACCTTTTGCTCGGTGGAAAAAATTAACGTAAGTTTAGAAAACTGAAAATTGAAGTTTCTCGGCAATTAACAAAGACACGGAATTTTTCGCAAAAGGCTATTATAGCTTTCTGTCGATGTTGCTGGCTATTAATATTTACAACCCTCGCTCGCTCTCGCATTCTCATGATGTGGGATTGGTGCGGAGAGAGTGCGCCACGGATGCATTTTTGCAGCCGGGCGCAGATGACGAAAAAATATTTTTATAAATCAACTGAGATCTGGACTTCAGGCGCGGTCCAATGTGTGATATTTGATATGAACTATATATATTGAAAGCTTACGCGTCGAGAATTTTTTGATTTAAGTTTGTGCGATTTCTTAGCGCTGATCAATTCGAGTCTTGAGCAATAAAATCAGGGGCTATATTTCGGCTGCCTTTAGTGTTGATTTTTGCAAACTAGAAATACCTAGTCACGCTTTAATTTGGAGGGTTAGAAAATTGATACGATTGGCTAAAATTTGGCTATTTCCAACCAAAGAAGTTTATTTTAAAACATGGATTAGATTAATAATTCATTGTGAAAATGAAAACTGCACGGCGCGCTCGACGGCACTCTCTGCTCCTCTCTGTAGCATGGGGATGAGGAGAGAGCGCGCCGCCGAGTTGTCAGCAGCGCCGCGCGCGCAGGCAATAAAAACGCACTTTGGAAATAAACTCATTACTTGATTTTAGCGCCCCAGCCCTTTGAATTTTTTCTTG
>JBOFYY010000052.1:0-1279 GCA_051654905.1 Propionibacteriaceae bacterium | reverse complement strand
TTTAGACCGTCGTGAGACAGGTTAGTTTTACCCTACTGATGAGTCATTGTTGCCACGGTAACCTAACTCAGTACGAGAGGAACCGTTAGCTCAGATAATTGGTCATTGCGGTTGTCTGAAAAGACAATGCCGCGAAGCTACCATCTGCAGGATTATGACTGAACGCCTCTAAGTCAGAATCCTATCCGGAAAGCAACAATCTTTACCGCTTCTTATATTAGACGAACAAGAATAGGACGCAAGTCCGAAAGTCATATGAGTGTGTCGAGCCGGCATGGAGAAAAGCCATGTCGGTGAAAACTGTATGATAATTTCAAATATTTGAAGCGATAAATCCTTTGCATACGACTTAAATAAGAACGGGGTATTGTAAGTTGTAGAGTAGCCTTGTTGCTACGATCAACTGAGATTAAGCCCTTGTTCTACGATTTGTACTTGCCCCATATGCGGGCAATGCATTTCCCCCTCTGTAGCGTTTACTACACTAAATCGCTTATCTGTCTTTGCCGATTCGTGGCCTCGTCGATTGCCGACTGCCGTGAATCGCTCTTGTCCCTCTGGTCGGTCGTTCCAGTGGGGTGACATTTTTTCAATTCATAAAGGGGAAATACACTGAATCGCTCTTGTCCCTCTGGTCGGTCTTTTCAGGGGGAAAATTTCCAATTCATAAAGGAGAAATACACTGAATCGCTCTTGTCCCTCTGGTCGGTCGTTCCAGGGGGGGAAAATTTCAAATTCGTAATGGAGAACTACACTAAATCGCTTATCGCACATGGGCGCGAAATCGACCCTCAAGGTCCCCCATCCCTCCCCTTCGGGGGCTTCGGCCGCGGGGTTCGCCTTCGTCCGAAAGCACGCGAACCGAGGAGAAGGCAACGAAAGACGTTCCATCACGTTCGTTCACGTCGGCGAGTGGAGATCCCTCGGCCTTCCTCGCCCGCCAACGCGCGATCGTCCCGTTCCGTACCGATGGACTCCAATGGCCGTAAGTAAGCCGGAGGAGGCGACAAGGACGGAACGACGATGGCATGTTTCGCGTGGAACGCATGAGCCCAAGGAAAACAAAAAAAAAAACGCGGCAAATTAAAAAAAAAAAAAACGAAACAAGATCGCGAGGTCCATTCTCGAAACACTTGAGCGGTGACCCGTCGTTTTCCTCGTGCCATCCATGTTCCCTCCACAAGGGAGTTCCTTGGAACGGAGTATCTTCGCGAGATCGGAGAACCGTCGGAAAACGTCGTCGACACGCATACTTTGTCGGCTTCATGACGGACAACCC
>JBOFYY010000051.1:0-1872 GCA_051654905.1 Propionibacteriaceae bacterium | reverse complement strand
GTAGTGATATGCCAAGTATGCAATGCGCCAGGTGGAAAGAATCTGATAAAAATAAAGTGCGGGGAATGCAACAAATGGAGTCATGCGACATGCTTAAAGCTCACGCAGAAAGAGAAAAAGAAATTTAGGCTGGCTGGATATACGTGCTTCAAGTGCAGCCTCCCAGCCACCCTCTCCGACTCTTTCCTGAGCCTCGAGCCGCCTGCAGCGCTGGACTTAAACGACTCGCTCGTGAGCGACCAATCTAATGACAATAGAACTAATAAAAATTCATCCAAACTGCTGTGTTTCAATGCCCGTTCCTTAAAAAATCAAAAAACGGGGGCCGACATAGCTGCTTTTATACAAACTCAATCAGCCGACATAATAGGCGTCAACGAAACCTGGTTAAAAAACGGCATGCTAGACCATGAATTCATTCCCAGGAGCTACATGGTTTTTAGACGTGATCGGCCAGGCAGGGCAAAGGACAGAGGTGGCGGCGTGCTGCTCGCCGTCCGCCCTCATCTTCAGCCAAAAAGAGTGCATGAGTTCGAAATTGATCCCAGCAGCCGCTGCGCCGAAATTGTTTGGGTTAAAATTCAGGCGGGCAATAAATCGCTGCTTCTCGGCTCGGCGTACCGAGCGCCGAATTTAAATGCCAAGCAAAATGAGGAATTTCAGAGCGTAATTGACAAAGCGGCCTCAAAAATGCACGAATATGATGGTCTCATTCTGATGGGTGATTTTAACCTTGACATTAATTGGGCGGTTGACCCGCCCATACCCTGCAAAAACGGGCTGGCCAGCACCTTCTTGTCCAATTTTCTGGGCATCGGGCTAACACAGCTAATCACTGGGCCAACGCGCACGCCAAAAAACCAAAGCGGTAAAACATTAGATTTGCTGCTCACAGATGTGCCGGAAATTTTTTCTGGAGTGGAAGTCGTGGCCGGTGTATCCGATCACGACGCTCTGCGAGCAAATCTATCGCTTAACGTTGTGCGTCCCAAAAAGCCACCCGTTACTGTTTTTAATTTCAATAGAGCAAATTACGACGAACTTGAAATCGAATTAGCCCACAGTCTGCCACAAAATTTTATTGAAATGAACATTGATGCCGCTTGGGAACAGTGGAGCACACAATTCTTTGAATTTCTCCGCAAGTTTGTGCCAGTTAAGAAAATAAAAGACAGATCTAAAACTATACCCTGGCTAGACGCGGTGCTAACAAAGATGCTCGCAAAAAGGGATAAACTCTTCTCAGCGTGGCATAAAATCAGAACAACGTCCGCGAGAGAGCTGTACGCAAAGGCAAGAAATGATGTGCAACGCGCAATCAGGCGCGCTAAGGATGAATATATGTGGAAGCTGGGCTCAGGACCGCAAGGCTCCAAATTCTTTTGGAAGCACATCCATGCGCACAGCAAGGCGCCGATTAACAACACTGCCTTCGTGGATGGTGGGAGAACAATAAGTCAACCACAGGAAGTGGCTACTCTGTTTAGTCAGAGTTTCCAAAAAAACTTCTCGGCCGATTTCATGTCACTCTCACTTTCACAAGACAGGCGAGCGCCTGCAAGAAACGAAACGCAACCTGCACAACTCGCAGAAATCACAGTTTCCCCCGGCGAAGTAAAAAACCTCCTGCAAGCAATTAAATCAAACGCAGCAATGGGCCCTGATAAAATTCCTGCTATTGTGCTTAAAAAGTGCTGCGATTCTGTAAGTCCAAGCCTGGCCGCCCTGTTTTCGCTCTCACTGCAAACGGGGGTGGTGCCCCTTGCATGGAAAGAGGCAAACGTTACGCCGGTGCATAAAGATGGCGACAAAACAAAAGTTGATAATTACAGACCGATTAGCGTCACGTCACTACCCGGAAAGGTGCTGGAA
>JBOFYY010000050.1:0-1374 GCA_051654905.1 Propionibacteriaceae bacterium | reverse complement strand
ATAGGACTCAATCAATACTTTGTCGTCAGCATTGTCCAAATCAGTCAGGTTATCTCCTGGCGGGACTTCCACTCCTCCAGAACAAGCCAACGCAAGCACCTTCTCGGAAGTCATTTCAACAACGAATTTGAAAAGAAATGGGGAAAGGGGACAAAACTTGTAGCGTTGAAGGTTAGGGAAACTTTACCGTAATAGAGGGACGTGTTTTCCTGCCCAGAACTCAGGAAACGTCAATGTGAAGAAATTCCAATGAGTAGTGGGAACCGGCAGGAGTGTCACCGATTACCTTCACGCGGTACGTCCCGTCTTGAGCCGCAAGTCCCAAGCTAAGAATCGGTGACTAGAATAGAGCGGACCGATCCCCCACTATTCGAAATTCTTGGATCATTATCCCTTTGGTGTCTGGTGGCCAGTGTTATGACCAGGCATAAGGGATCTAGTCTTCGAAGCTGGCATGATACTTTGCCGAGGCCGTAATAGCCTTGGTGGAAGAGTCGGCCTAGGAGACAATGATCTAGCTGCGTGTAACCGTTCTGAGCTGGTAGCCGTGAGCGGGTGTGTCATGGGAGCATTCTCCAAGAAATTGAAGAGTGTCTTTTGTGGCAGCCTTAGTAGCGGCATGTTAGCCGTCAGTGGGTGTGTCATGGGAGGTGTCTCCTGCGGCAGCTTTACTGTCGGTCTGAATTGCTATAAGGGTAGGTCATGGGGTCATACTTTTGGGAAACCAGGGTGTGATATCTGTGTCTGCCTTGTTACGTGACGGGCTACAGTTTGCTCGGTTTTGCTGTACTCGTAATGGACCGATGTCTGATACTGTCTGATGGGTTGCTGGTGGTGACCCTCCGGGCAGTTTTTGGTAGTCGGCTCTATTACTATGCTTGTTGGGGTGATTTGGCGGTCTGATCCGACATTCACTCCCTCGCGTTCATATGCTTGGTTATAACACGGAAACAACTGCCATACCCGACAGTTGTGCCAACTGGCTATCAGACTCCATTAAGTGGGGATCCCTATGAGCCATTTGGCTTCACCAACTTATGTTGGAAGGGTTCGGACACCGTAGACTTTTACTTGCCCACGGGTTGAAGAATAAAGGGATTGAAGTAATGAAACAAACTTTCTTGGCACACCTTTAGTTAATAGGCTACAACAAAGAGCAGACCTATCCACCGAGTCAAAGGCTGCCTTCAGGTCAAGAAAAACAACAATAGTGGGCTGTCGGAAAGTGTGACGCTGTTCCAACAGTTGACGGAGAGTAAAGATATGGTCAATACATCCTCTACCTGGTCGAAAGCCTGCCTGGTTCTCACGTATTTGATTTTCTCGAGGTCCGGTAAGTCTATGTAAAATTATCCCAGTCAGCACCTTCGAGGC
>JBOFYY010000049.1:0-1216 GCA_051654905.1 Propionibacteriaceae bacterium | reverse complement strand
CGTTGCAAGTTCCACGGCCTCCAGCTCCACCAGTGCAGAGGGTGCTGGCAATGATACCTCCCAAAGATTGTGAGCAGACGGCGTTGGTGATGACTGGGACACTGACACCACGGAGAGTTGGGGAAGTGGCAGTTGAAGTGTCTGAAGTGCGTCCCCATCCAGTGGCAGTGGCGGTGAGTCCAGCGAATGATTCAGTGTTTCCGATAGCTGGCATGGCAATGACTGCAACAACAGCATTGAGGGTGACTGTCGATGGCAAGATCAAAGTAGCAACATCGTTGTTAAAGTTGTTTGGATTGTATGAAGCGTGGATTCTGTAGCCGGAAGGTTGGACAGTGCGACGTTGTTGGTTGGCTTCGTTGGCAGTGATCTGGTGAGCACCGAGGATGACTTGAGTTGAGAGGGTTCCGACTGGGCAATGGGCAGCGGTGAAGACGACTCTGTTGGTGATCAAAGAACCACCGCAGAGACCAGTTCCTCTGGTGGTGGTCATCAAAAGACCAGCCTGGTGGGGGTGGGAGTTTGGAGTAACGACGGCTCCACCGACAATTCTTCCAGTGCGGTCTTGAGCGACTGGGTATGATGATGGTGCGATATCACGTCCATCCCAGAATCCTGGGAGTTCAGTCATTGGAACGACTGAAGACCAATCGATTTCAACCCATTCAGGTTCTTCTTCAGCGAAGGCTGAGACTGCCAAGAAGGCGAAAACAACTGCGACGATAAGTTTCATTTCAATAGATCACCAAAAAGTAAACTGAAGTTTGAAGCCTAATTTTCTCGTTTTTATATGATTTCTTTTGCTGTTGATACCTTGGATTTCTTATCAGTTTGAGATTTTTTCAATAGTTTTTTTGTTGAATGAGAGCAAAGGTTTATTCAGTCAAGAAGAATAAATGATAAAGATAATAAGTAAAGTTCGTTTGTTCAGGGGCTGTTTGGCTGTTTAATGATAATGTCCATAATGTGTGAGGGGAAGGTATGGGGTCTGATTATCCGCCGTCCATAAATTGCATAATGCCATTTTGACCCCCCCCCCCCCCTTCACCCTGTTATAAAAAGTGATTTTTCTCCCGACAAAAATGGTGAAAGTAACGCTGGCTGGGCCCCTCCCCTGCCTAAGAGCTTTACGCAATTTATGGTCAGTGCATGCAAACATCAAAACCCTTGTTAACATTAAACCTCCCTCCCCTCCCCCTCTCGTTGTCTCTCCAAC
>JBOFYY010000048.1:0-1096 GCA_051654905.1 Propionibacteriaceae bacterium | reverse complement strand
TTTATCTCTTTGGTCAGTTTCGAACTCGCAAGTCTTGGTCGTTTTCCCGGTCTTGGTTTGCATCATTTTTTTATGGAGAGTTTGATCCTGGCTCAGGATGAACGCTGGCGGCGTGCTTAACACATGCAAGTCGAACGGTGAAGCCCAGCTTGCTGGGTGGATCAGTGGCGAACGGGTGAGTAACACGTGAGCAACCTGCCCCGGACTCTGGGATAAGCGCTGGAAACGGCGTCTAATACTGGATATGAGCCACGACCGCATGGTCAGTGGTTGGAAAGATTTTTTGGTCTGGGATGGGCTCGCGGCCTATCAGCTTGTTGGTGAGGTAATGGCTCACCAAGGCGTCGACGGGTAGCCGGCCTGAGAGGGTGACCGGCCACACTGGGACTGAGACACGGCCCAGACTCCTACGGGAGGCAGCAGTGGGGAATATTGCACAATGGGCGCAAGCCTGATGCAGCAACGCCGCGTGAGGGACGACGGCCTTCGGGTTGTAAACCTCTTTTAGCAAGGAAGAAGCGAAAGTGACGGTACTTGCAGAAAAAGCGCCGGCTAACTACGTGCCAGCAGCCGCGGTAATACGTAGGGCGCAAGCGTTATCCGGAATTATTGGGCGTAAAGAGCTCGTAGGCGGTCTGTCGCGTCTGCTGTGAAAACCCGAGGCTCAACCTCGGGCCTGCAGTGGGTACGGGCAGACTAGAGTGCGGTAGGGGAGATTGGAATTCCTGGTGTAGCGGTGGAATGCGCAGATATCAGGAGGAACACCGATGGCGAAGGCAGATCTCTGGGCCGTAACTGACGCTGAGGAGCGAAAGGGTGGGGAGCAAACAGGCTTAGATACCCTGGTAGTCCACCCCGTAAACGTTGGGAACTAGTTGTGGGGTCCATTCCACGGATTCCGTGACGCAGCTAACGCATTAAGTTCCCCGCCTGGGGAGTACGGCCGCAAGGCTAAAACTCAAAGGAATTGACGGGGACCCGCACAAGCGGCGGAGCATGCGGATTAATTCGATGCAACGCGAAGAACCTTACCAAGGCTTGACATATACCGGAAACGTCCAGAGATGGTCGCCCCGCAAGGTCGGTATACAGGTGG
>JBOFYY010000047.1:0-1506 GCA_051654905.1 Propionibacteriaceae bacterium | reverse complement strand
CCTGTGCCGCGGTTTCTTCCCCCAGGGTGGAGGATTCGATGCTTGAGCCGTCTGATTCTGAGGAATTAGGCGTGATCAGTATCGACGCAGTTAAAGTTGTAAAAACGAGAGCTCGCCACTTCATTATGCAATGCTCGATCTCATGTTGCTAAGGCAGCATGTGGATTTCGGGTCTGCAATTCAAGTGATAGACGCGATCGGTGTGCATGTGATACTGTTTGGGCGCGAGGCATGCAGTCAGCTCCTGAGGGTGCTGGCTGTTTTCATTGAGAAATATCTCGACGCGTACAGTCGTGCGCCTTTCGAGTGTTTCAGCCTCGCGCCTGTTGGCTTTCTTCTCGAGGGATGAAAGCCAATTGTATTATAACGGCTAGAATCTCGCGTTGCCGAGGCAACATGTAGATTTCGAGACCGTATAAATACTTAATAAAACAGTATCATCTGGTGTTTATGGCTGCATTTAATTCTAAGGAATTAAAATGTATATTATCTGACTCTGAGGAGTTAGATATTTCTATTCAGCCTGTCATTCAGACCGTGTTTCACCGATTGGGTGTTTATGGCTGCATTTAATTCTGAGGAATTAAAATGTATATTATCTGATTTTGATAAGTTATATATTTTTAATCAGCCTATCATCCAAGCCGTTTTCACTTGTATGTATATTCATCTAAGATGGGAGCATACATGCATGGGCAGTTCCTGAGGGGGCTGCTTTCATGCATTGTGAGGTTGTGCTCCTCCTTGGAGCCCTCAGGAAGTTGATGTGGTTCTCGCCACCTTGTGGCCTGCGGGACACATCAGTTTCCAGCAATTGCTATTCACAGTGCCTGTCCTAGTTGTTGCGGCCTGTGGGCCTGCTCCCTTATAGATGAGGCCTCTGCTGGCCAGCCCCCCCCTCCCGGGAAGGAGCGATCGAGGTCGCCTCCCCTGTGGAGTTTTTGGGAATTGATGCTGTGCTCCCGCCGTCTAGTACGCTTCGGGCCACATCAATTTCCTGCGTACGCACGCTGCTTTAACCGCCTCTAGAAGACCTGCGGTTGGCAGCGAACGCGTCCGCACACTGAGAATCATTCTCGACTGCTTCCTGCCGGTTAGCCGCTTCAGGGGGTCGCGAATGAGGCTCAGTGGACACCCGAGGCCAGCCTTGAGAGGCTGGTTCCCATAGCAGATTATTTTGGCGCATGGTTATGCCTCCGAATATATCTGCATGGGCCCTGCGACCGTAGAAAGGGTATATACACTGCAGTTCGGTTACCTTCCCCCGAAATTCAGTGGGGTGGTCTGGATGGCAGTGGTCCCTGGGCAGGTGCGGGTAATGGAACAGGAAGTTCACTCTCTGTCGGTAAGGGAGGCCACAAACATGCTCCCCCGCCAGACAGGGAGTCCGGGTTCTACAGCCGGTACTTCATAGTTCCTAAGAGGGATGGTGAAGTGGCGTCCAACTTTAGATCGGAGGTACTTGGATCGTTCTCTGAGGAGATTCAGATTCAAGATGCTTATAAT
>JBOFYY010000046.1:0-99596 GCA_051654905.1 Propionibacteriaceae bacterium | reverse complement strand
CATGTTCAGGTACAAAAGATCCTGGCAGATACGGTTGAGTGATCTCCGCAACAGGAGGCAACACCGGCTGACGAGGTCCCTCACCACCAACCCCGATAGTCCCAACAACCATCCCATCCGGATTCACCACAACACCTATCCCGGGATATGAAACTGAATCATCAGCTAACGCTGCTGTAGAAAAAGTCATTAGTAAAAATACTGTGGTTATAAAAACTAGTGACTTTCGCATTTGCTAACCTCTTTAGATGACATAGAATATAGTTTTAGTTTCCCATCAAACTTTTTAAATTGTGCGATACCTTCAACTAAGATTCCATACCCGTCTTCCTTGCCATTTTTAAAAATCTTAGACCTTCGAGCATCTTCACAGAAGGCTAGCGCTACCAGAGAATCATCTTTTTTAGTAGCAGGAGTATTAAAGATAGTTGTTTCATTATGACTTTCAGTTTTTATGCCATTGTCATGAGCATAAGAAAATACTGATTTTAACTGTTTAAGATAAGATTCTGCTGCGTTATCTGTAATTGTTTTTGTAGGGATTGAGATCCCCTCTTGGAGGATACGGGTTTCTTCAGCTGATAGCTTTCGATAAACGTCTTCTGCTTCTTTTAGGAGGGCAGCGTCAGCGTCAAGACTGGCAGTAGGAGCAGGCGACGCGACAGGCGGCGTCGGTGCAGAACAAGCAGTTAGCGCAACAACAAGCGCCACAACTACGAAAGGGGTGGAATTTCGCATACCCCTTATTCTGCTAGATCACCTACCCAACCAAACAAGCAGGGGTGTGGATAACTATGCTTTATCGTCTTTGCGGCAAGAAGAAAAACTAAATAGTTGTAAGTTTTTATGGGGGTATGTTCTCGTAGCTTGTAATAAACCATTAGGGTAGTGAGCCGTGGCTGCTGCTGATTACACTGATTTTGATATTGATAAAGCTACCGAACAGGCATGGATTGCTTTCGGGGAACGTCTGGGTGAGGTTATCTCATCGATGGATGATTCTGCTGATCTTCGTATCGATGCGCATGAAGATGCTAGTAATGCTGGTTTTGTAAGTTTCCATTCTCCTGCTGATAACACTGTTGCTGCGCAAGCAGCTAGCAACCCTGACCTTGGGGAAGAATACTTGCTTGATGCTGAAGAGCTTGCTCGTATGGAGGCTGCTGGATGGGTAGCGCCATCTATTGAAAATGGGACGTGTTTTACTTCAACTGCGTCACAAGATGATGTATCAGAGCTAGTAGCTCGTACTATCGTTGCACTTCGAGATATATACGGAGTTCCGCATCCAGTTTTCTTGGCACCTGATCAGTTAACAGAAATATTGACAGATCGCCATGATTCTAAGACAGTGCTTTCGAATTTTGATCCAGAAGATGTCATTGCAACTATTCCTACTAGTCAAGCTCATCTTGATGCCATGATTGCAGCAGAGCTAGAGCAGATCTTGGAATCGGCAGTGATGCGAGACGACGATGGTGATTTTGCTTTTAGAGTCGGAACCACCATGGTTTTTGTGCGGACTACTTCCGATATGCGTGAGGCGCTTATCTTTTCAGTAATCGTCTATGAGGTAGAAGGGCGCAGCCGTGCCGTAGAAATCTTAAACGACCTAAATGCAGAAGCTCGCTTTGTAAGTTTTGATCTGGTACGGGACATGGTCTTTGTCCAGATGTCAGTTCTTACTCAGCCATTTGTTCCAGCTCATTTACATCAAGCAGTAAAGGCAGTTAGCGAAGTTGCTGATGGGATAGATGAGGAGCTTGCTCGTAAGCTACATGGGCGCACTACATTTGGCACTGTTTAATAGTAAAAGGATCTCAAAAACCTTGCGGCTAAGGCAGAAATAAGAGTAGCGTCAAAGGTATGTCATACCTTCCAGAACTGACACGTGAAGAGCTTGCTACCGTTGATGCATGGTGGCGAGCAAATAACTATCTGACTGTAGGCCAGATCTACCTTATGGCTAACCCGTTGTTACGGGAGCCACTTGCCGATGAAGCTATCAAACCGCGACTCCTTGGACACTGGGGAACAACGTCAGGTTTGACTTTCCTCTATTCTCATATCTCCCGACTTATCCGTCATACCGACCAAAATATTATTTTTGTGACTGGTCCAGGCCATGGTGGGCCTGGTCTAGTAGCTGCTTCTTGGCTCGAAGGAACTTGGTCTGAGGTATATCCGCAGATGAGCCAAGATACCGAAGGCATGTTGAAACTATTCCGAGGATTTTCAGCTCCGGGTGGTTTCCCATCCCATGTGGCAGTAACTACTCCTGGCTCGATCCATGAAGGTGGCGAGCTTGGCTATGCACTAGTTCATGCTTTTGGTTCAGTCTTCGATAATCCTGATTTACTCACAGTAGCTGTAGTTGGCGACGGTGAAGCAGAAACTGGTCCGCTTGAAGGATCATGGAAGAGCATTTCTTTCTTGAATCCAGTTCATGATGGTGCCGTTCTTCCAATCCTGCATCTTAACGGCGGCAAGATCGCTGGACCTACGGTTCTTTCTCGTAAAGATCCAGAAGAAGTTCGTCAGATTTTCCGCGGCCATGGCTACGAAGTGCTTGAAGTTGAGGTGAGCGACCCAACAAATATTGAGGGTGCGCATCGTGATTTCGCGGCTGTACTTGCTCAAGCCTATGAGAAAATTAAGAAGATCCAAGAACAGGCTCGTAGCGGTGAATGGGATGGTGCCCGACCGCACTGGCCAATGATTATTTTCCGTCATCCTAAGGGCTGGACTGGTCCACATGAGGTAGATGGCAAGATCGTTGAGGGGACTTGGCGTGCGCATCAAGTTCCGCTTTCGGGGGTTAAAAATAGTCCAGAACATCTAGCTATATTAGATAAGTGGCTTCGTTCTTATAAACCAGAAGAGCTTTTCGATGCTGATGGTCGTCCCACAAGTATCGTCACCGCTAATATCCCGCAAGGTGATAAAGCGATGTCAGCTAATCCATACGCAAATGGTGGACGGGACGCTGACGAGCTTGATTTGCCAGATTTCCGTGAGCTAGCTGTCGAGGTTAAAAAACCAGCCCAAGACCGAGTGGAATCAACTCGTAAAATGGGTGAATTTATGAAGTTGGTTTATGAGCGTAACCCAGATAGCTTCCGACTTTTCTGCCCCGATGAAACTAACTCCAATCGGTTAGGATCAGTTTTTGAGGTATCAGATCGTGCCTTTATGGAAAAGACCACGGATATTGACGTTCAGATTTCTCGCGATGGTCGAGTTATGGAAGTGCTGAGTGAGCATAACTGTCATGGTTGGCTGGAAGGCTATACCCTAACCGGGCGTCATGGTTTCTTTGCCACCTACGAATCTTTCGCTATGGTTTCGGCTTCGCAGACGATTCAGCATTCTAAGTGGCTTCAGGAAGCTGATGAGTTGGCTTGGCGTAAGCAAGTTCCTAGCCTAAATATCTTGCTGACCTCTACCTGCTGGCGTAATGACCATAATGGGTTCTCGCACCAAGGACCTGGTTTGATCCAGAATGTGCTCAATATGCGCGGGTCGGTGGCTCGAGTTTATCTACCACCAGATGCAAACTGTTTGTTATCGGTGACTGATAGCGTCTTGCGTTCTAAGAACACAACTAACTTGGTAGTTATTGATAAGCAGCCGCAGCCGCAGTGGCTTTCGATGGATGAGGCGATTGAGCATTGTCGTCGAGGTGCCAGCATCTGGGATTGGGCTGGTAATGAAGGTGATTCAAGTAAAGAGCCAGATGTTGTAATGGCTTGTGCTGGTGATATTCCTACTATGGAAATTGTGGCTGCTGCTGAGATTTTGAAGCAGAAGTTGCCGCAACTGACGATTCGAGTAGTGAATGTTCTTGATTTGATGAGCTTGATCCGTCCAAAGGATCACCCTCATGGCATGGATGATCTACGCTTCAAGGAGCTATTTACCGATAGCAAAGATGTTGTTTTTGCTTTCCATGGTTACCCAGGTGGTATCCATCAGCTGGTTCATGGACGTCCGGATGCTGATCGATTCCGCGTTCGTGGGTTTATCGAAGAAGGTACGACAACTACGCCATTCGACATGGTGGTGCGTAACCGCATGTCGCGTTATCACTTGGTAATGGATGTCATCAATAACGCCAAGGTCACGCCTCCGGGAGCTAGCGACCTTAAGGCGTGGTGTGAGGCACAGTTGGCACGTCACGAGGAATATATCGTCGAGCATCTAGAAGATATGCCAGAAGTTCGTGATTGGAAACTTAGCTAAAAATAGTAGCTATAACAAAAAGACAACGATATGAGGTAACTCTTTTCGTGGGAATGTTCTCATGACACACTGGCTTTATATTCCTAATTTAGGGAGGTCAGAATGTCTGAAGATACGTTCCATGTCCTTGTAGGAGTGGACGGCTCGGAGGATTCTCTTCGAGCCGTCTGCTATGCCATGAAAGAAGCCCAAATTCATAATGGGGATATTCACATTGTGCATGGTGTTGATGATGCGGTATTAGCTGGTGCTTGGGGTGCAGTTTATGATCCGACGATCCTTGATGAAGCTGGCAAACAAGCGGTAACTGAGGCTGCTGCTGAGCTAGTACGGTTAGGTTTTCCTGCTGATCGGATTCATGGTGACGTCATGTTGGGGAACCCGGCATCAGTATTGATAAGGGAGTCGGAGCAGGCTGATCGAGTCATAGTTGGGCGACGCGCTGGCGGTGGCTTAGAGCGACTTTTTGTTGGTTCTACTTCAGCATCAGTAGCTGCTTCTGCTGCTTGTCCGGTGGTGATGATTTCACATGCGACAAATCCAGATTGGACGGGGAAGTTTGCTCGTATCGGGGTAGCGGTAGGTAGTGATGGTCCTATTTGTGGAACTGGTGCAGTTACTTGGGCTTTTGAGGAAGCGCAACTACGGGGTAGTTCGTTACTTGTTATGCATGTGGTAGAACCACCACCTGGTTTCTTTGGTCGTAGTAAAACAGTTCCGGTATCTGATCAGCAGAAGTTGATTGCAGCAGCAACCGAGCAGATAACTGCAGGAATGGTTGAATTGCGGCAGCAATATCCAGAGGTGTCAGCAGAGTTAGCGGTGAGTTTTGGTCGGGCTATTGACACTCTGGTGGCTCAATCTAAGAGCTTAGATTTGCTTATTGTGGGGGCGCATACTGGTGGTTTTCCGCATACCTTTGGGGGGATAGTGCGTGGTTTGATGACCCACGCTCAATGCCCGGTAGGGATTATTCGAGCTAACAAACAGTAAAAAGTAAGATTGTTGTTGAATTGAGGTAGGAGTAGAAATCCCTCGCTCGTGCGGGTCGGTTCCTAGTAGTATTGGGGGGTCATGACACATACACCAACGATCCCGATTGCTGATCTTCACTACGATCCCGAACTTCCCATTACGGCGTGGAGAGAAGAAATTGTTGATGCCATATGCCATCACCAGGTCATTGTGGTTGCTGGAGAAACTGGATCAGGTAAAACAACTCAGCTACCTAAGATGGCTTTGGAAGCTGGGCGTCGCACTATTGGACACACCCAACCTAGGCGTATCGCAGCTCGTAGCGTCGCAGAACGTATTGCTCAAGAGTTGCATAGCAGCATCGGGGAACTTGTCGGATACCAAGTGCGTTTCACGCGTAAAGCAGGTCGTAATACCCGACTTAAAGTGATGACCGATGGGGTATTGCTGAATGAGATTACCTATGATCCAATGCTACGGCGCTACGACACCATCATCATCGATGAAGCGCATGAAAGAAGTCTTAATATCGACTTCTTATTGGGATACCTAAAACAACTTTTAGCGCGCCGTCCAGAACTAAAAATTATCGTAACTTCTGCCACAATCGATACCCAACGCTTTAGTGAGCATTTTGATAATGCTCCGGTAATTGAGGTGTCAGGGCGAACTTATCCAGTGGAGATCCGTTACCGTCCAATCCGTGACGATGGTGCTGTCTTGGGTGATGACGATGAAATGGAAATCTTAGATCGTCGCCGAAAACGTCCCGGAGCAGTTGCTGAAATTAACGATAAAGACCAGTTAGATGCGATTGGTGATGCAGTCTTAGAACTGTCTGAACAAGGCGATGGGGATATTCTGGTTTTCCTTTCCGGAGAACGAGAAATCACTGATACAGCTGAATATCTGTCAGGTTTAGAGCTGCGTTTTACAGAAGTCATTCCGCTCTATGCTCGCCTTAGCGCAGCAGAACAGCATCGAGTATTTTCTTCTCATACTGGACGTCGTATCGTATTGGCCACGAATGTGGCAGAGACATCGTTAACTGTGCCGGGGATTCGTTATGTTATCGATGCCGGTACTGCTCGGATCTCTCGTTACAGTTCTCGTACTAAAGTGCAGCGGCTTCCAATCGAGCCGATCAGCCAAGCTAGTGCTAATCAGAGAGCTGGACGATGCGGACGTGTTGCGCCAGGTGTTTGTATTCGGCTTTACTCTCAGCAAGATTTTGAATTACGCCCAGAGTTTACCGAGCCTGAAATCCTACGAACTAACTTAGCAAGTGTCATCTTGCAAATGGCAGAAGCAAAACTAGGTGATATTGCTGACTTTCCTTTTGTGGAAGCTCCAGATCGTTCGCAAATCAATGACGGGTTACGACTCCTCGACGAACTGGGTGCGCTAAGTTCTGGTAAATCAGCTATTCCGAAACTTACTCCGATCGGGCGACAGCTGGCACGTATGCCAGTGGATCCTCGACTTGGGCGAATGCTTATTGAGGCACATCGGCAAGGAGCCTTAAGTGAAGTAGTGCCGATTGTGGCGGGACTTTCTATTCAAGACCCTAGAGAGCGACCTAACGAACAGCGAGACCTCGCTGATGCCTCACATCGACGTTTCTGGTCAGATGCCATTCTTGGTGCCGAAACAGCAACTGTGAATTCAGACCGTTCTGATTTCTTGGTGTTGTTAAGAATCTGGCGATATGTCCGTCGGCAGCAGAAAGAACTTTCTGGTAACGGCTTCCGTAAAATGTGTCGAGAGGAATATCTCAACTATTTACGAATCCGAGAATGGCAAGATTTAGTAGCTCAACTCGATGATGTATGTCGTGAGTTATCCCTTGCCAAAAATACTGCTCCGGCATCAGCCGACCGTATCCATACAGCTATCTTGTCGGGTTTGCTTAGCCATATTGGGCTTATCGATACAAAAGATATTGACCCCAATCTGCCAGCTCGCAAAAGAGTACGGTTAGGGCCATCGGAATATGTAGGTGCTCGGGGATCAAGATTTGCAATCAATCGAGGTAGCTCGATTGCTAAAAACTCTCCGCCACTAGTTATGGCATATGAATTAGTGGAAACAACTCGGCTCTGGGCGCGCACAGCAGCTGAGATTGATGCTCGTATGGTTGAAGAAGTAGCTGGGCATCTCCTCAAACGTTCCTATTCAGAACCTCATTGGTCCAGTAAACGTGGCGCTGCCCAAGCCTACGAAAAGGTGTCGCTACTGGGGGTGCCGATCGTGGCACAACGGTTGGTTGACTACGCCCGTATTAATCCAGCTGAAGCAAGATCCATTTTTATTCAATCGGCTTTAGTAGAAGGCGACTGGCACACTAGGCATCATTTCTTTGCTCGTAATCAGCAAGTTCGCGAGCAAGCAGAAGAAATGGAGCAACGCACCCGACGTACCGATATCACAATTTCTGATGAGGAATTAGCCGATTTCTATCAAGCTCGGATTCCAGAGCAAGTAGTATCCCAGACTCATTTTGATAAGTGGTGGCGCGAGCAGCGTCGTAGTGACGAATTTATTCTTGATCTGACCCTAGCTGATCTTTTGGTTGGAAATGCTGATGATTTTGATACCGATGCTTTCCCAGATGATTGGACAGTAGCTGAGCATCAGCTAGCTATTTCTTATACTTTTGATCCAGGAGCTGGCCATGACGGGGTAGAGGTAGCTATCCCATTAGGTATCTTGAACCAACTCGATTCAGCAGTATTTACTTGGCAAGTTCCGGGATTGCGGCAAGAGTTGGCAACAGAACTTATCCGTAGTCTTCCGAAACGAATCCGAACTTCTTTCGTACCAGCTCCTAATTTTGCGCAACAAGCAATGGCTTGGATAGCAACTCATCCGCAGCAACAGCGTGCAACCTTGAGTGAAAGTTTGGCAGTTGCGTTGCGAGCATTAACTGGAGCCGATATCCCTGATACTGCATGGAATCTGGCAGCAGTTCCAGAGTATCTACATCCCACCTTTGTTATTACCGATGGGAGTAAAGAGATAGCTCGGGGCAACGACCTTAGATCTTTACAGCAAGAACTTTCGCAAATGCTTTCTAAAGAGCTAACTCAAGCTGCTCATGCATCAGCTAAGACTGGAGAAATAACCTGGGTATTCGGTACTATCCCCGAACAGACGGAGTTTCAGCGAGGTGCCACAACAGTTGTAGGCTATCCCGCGCTCGTCGATGAAGTGCGTACGGTGGGATTGGCCGTTGTAGATACTAAGGTACGTCAGTGTGCTAGCCACAAAGCCGGACTACGACGATTAGTTTTTCTAGCTATTCCAGACCCGACGAAGTGGGTTGTGGCGCATATGTCGATGTCTACAAAACTAGGATTAGCTACGAGCCCTTATGCTTCGGTGCCGATACTACTGGCTGATGCACGTCTTGCCAGCGTTGGCGAGCTTATCGCTGGTGATAAGCAAGGTTATTCTTGTCGGGATGAAAGCAGTTTTGTTGGTTTAAAGGATCGAGTCAGAGCCGATCACCCAGAGCATATGCGACGAGTCGTCGATGCGGTTGCCGATACGCTAACTAGACATCAAGACATCATGAGAACTATCGAGAAGTTTTCAGCAACTGACGCAATCACTGATATAACCGAACAGCTAAAAGGATTGATTTTCCCAGGTTTTATTGCGGCAACACCGGATCCATATATTTGGCAGTTGCCGCGCTATTTACACGCTATTCAAGTGCGATTGCAAAATCTAGCGACGAATCCAGCTCGGGATCGACAGCACCATGACACCATGCTGGAGCTAGAAGATGCCTACGCTGACTTGTGTGCTGCGCAACCTGTAGGCCCATTGCCAGAAAGTATTTCCGATATCGGTTGGGCGATGGAAGAACTACGGGTATCGCTATTTGCTCAGCAGCTAGGAACTCGAATACCTATTTCGGCAAAGCGGTTACGAACTATGTTGGCGGCTGCTTCTTCATAGCTTTCTTAGATATGTACGACCTAGGTATGACATGAACATCACACCAGGGTCTATCAGGGGTCTATCAGGGGTCTATCAGGGGTAGCTAAAGGCTAAATAGGGGTCAATAAGGGATGCTTTTAGCCTTGATATGCGTTGTGATGGTTAAGGACGAAAGGACGCACATCATGAGCACTCTTCCCCGTACTCGTACCAGCGAGGGCATTAATGGCAAAGATTCAGTTGGCCTCTATCTTGATGCCATAGCTAGAACTCCTTTGCTGACAGCAGCAGAGGAAGTAGCTTTATCGCGCCGTATTGAAGCTGGTCTTTTTGCACAAGCACTTCTCGATAAAGAGCTTCCAGTGAAATATCGGGGTCGTGGAGCTAAGAAGGCAACTGATGAAGAACTAGAAATCATTGCCGCTGATGGACGGGCAGCTCACCAGCAATTTTTGCAAGCCAATCTGCGGCTAGTGGTTTCGGTAGCTCGTAAATATGGTCGTAATTCTGGGATGCCCATTCTTGATCTGGTTCAAGAGGGAAACACTGGTTTGATTAGAGCAGTTGAAAAGTTCGATTACGCTAAGGGATTCAAATTTTCGACGTATGCGACTTGGTGGATTAGACAGTCCATTACTCGTGGTATTGCTCAGCAAGCTCATATCGTACGACTTCCTGTTCATGTAGCAGAACAAGTTAATCAAGTAGCAGCTACCCGTCGTACTTTAGAGTTGCGGTTAGGTCGAGAGGCTACTAATCAGGAAATTGCTGATGAATTAGGTTTAACAGAACAGAACGTTAACGATCTGATCCGTTTCGGTAAAGATCACGTATCTCTTGATGCTCCGGTAGAAGAGAACGGGGATACCAGTTTGGGTGATCTAATTGCTCGCGAGCTGACTCCGGGGCCAGATGATGTGGTTATGGCTGCAGGGGAGCGGGAACGGTTAGAAGATATGCTTTGCGATCTTGATGAGCGTTCTGCCGACGTAGTACGTCGTCGCTATGGACTTTTAGACGGAAGACAAGCCAAATTACAAGATATTGGTGCGGTATGGGGAATCAGCGCCGAACGTGTTCGTCAGATTGAACGTCATGCGATTGCTCGGCTACGAGGACAGCACGCGTTAGCGGCTTAACTATAAAAATATAGTGGTGGGTGTCAATTACCATGGACCGGTAATTGACACCCACCACTGTTTATAAATTGCTAATTAAGCAGTTACCCCTAGTTCACGGCAGATCCATGCCAATTCAAAGGCTGCCTGCTCCCATGCGCCGTAGCGGCCAGAAGCTCCGCCATGACCGGAGGTCATATCGGTATGAAGCAAGATATTGCGTCCGGGGGTATCAGCTACAGTTTCACGTAATCTAGCTACCCATTTAGCTGGTTCTACATAGAGAACACGAGTGTCATTGAGCGATGTTGTTGCCAGAATGGCTGGGTAGCTAACTCCTTGGCGAATATTTTCGTAAGGAGTGTAGGTCTTCATATATTCGTAGACCTCTGGATCATGGAATGGATCGCCCCATTCTTCCCATTCAGTTACGGTCAAGGGGAGTTCTGGCTTGAGGATACTAGTTAAAGCATCGACGAAAGGAACCCCAGCATGAATAGCCCGGAATCGTTCTGGAGCAAGGTTTGTAATAGCTCCCATTAGCAGCCCGCCGGCAGAACGACCTTCGGCAGCCAGTTTTTCTGGGCAAGTGTAGCCGACGTCGATAAGATGTCCGGCAGCATCAACAAAATCGCTGAAAGTGTTCTTTTTAGTGAGCATTTTGCCGTTGTCATACCAGCTGCGTCCCATTTCGCCACCGCCACGAATATGAGCGATAGCGTAAACAAAACCACGCTCGATAAGTGCTAGTCGAGAAATTGAGAAAGTTACGGGGATGCAAACCTCATATGATCCGTAACCATAGAGCAAGGTGGGGTTAGCGCCATCGAGATCTAGATCAGCGCGATGCACAATCGATAGCGGAATCTGGGTGCCATCGGCTGCGGTTGCCCACTCGCGTTTCATGACGTAGTCGCTGGGGTTGAAAGCTCCGCGCTTGGGATCGTCAAGAACTGCAGTGCGTTTGAGTAACTGACGTTCACCAGTTCCCAGTTCTAGTTCGAAAACCGATACTGGCGTTAGGAATGAGGTATAGGTGAGACGAATACTGTGGGCATCGTAGTTAGAAGCTCCAGTTGAGAAAACTTCGTAGAGTGGTTCATCAAACTCTACGTCTCGATCTAGCCAAATTTCGCCGTCAGCATCACGAGAGAGAACGCGGATATGCGGTAATCCGTCTTTGCGAGATTCTAGTACTAGGAAGTTCTGATAGGCGTCGATTTCACTTAGCCGTACTCCAGCTGTGCCAGGTATGACTGTATGCCAAGTAGTGGGATCGCCTTCAGCAAGTCCACACTCAGCTAGTTCATAATCGGTGCAAGTAGCGTTATGCAGAATATAGAGTCGATCTCCGCCAAAAGTTACGGTGTAATCGACCCCTTCGCGACGTTCAGCGATAAGACGAGGAACCCCGGTAGGGTCGGTGGTAGCAAGTATCCGTGCTTCACCTGTGAGCTTTGATCCGGCATGGAAGATCAATTGCGAACGGTCTTTAGATTCGTAGAATCCTAGCCAGAAGCGATCGTCGTCTTCTTGTAGTACAAGTTGATCGGTGGCGCTATCGGTCCCGATATGGTGACGCCATACTTGGTAAGGGCGCCATGCTTCATCAACCCGACCGTAGAAAAGCCAGTCATTTCCAGCCCAAGCAAGCCCGGGTGTGAGATCACTACAAGTGTCGGAAAGTAGTTCTCCGGTGGTGAGATCTTTGATCTTTAACGTGAAACGTTCATCGCCAGCGTTATCTACCAGCCATGCCATCAGAGTGCCATTTGGGGAAATACTCATTCCGCCAAGAGAGAAGAAATCCTGTCCGGCAGCCTCAGCATTACCGTCTAGGAGAATTTCCTCTCCGGTAATGGCTTCGGTGACGTCAGGAATCGTGCTATCGGTTGCTTTAACGCGACACGAAATAGCGTAATTTTTTCCTTCTATGGTGCGGGCGTAATACCAATAAGAGGTGCCATCGCTATGGGTAGCAAGGCGTGGTACCGATAGATCTGTTTGCTGAGTGCGAGCTTTGATCTCAGCAAGAATGGAATCCTTGAGCGGACCAAGATCAGCGGTCATAGCTTCGGTATAGGCATTTTCTGCTGTTAAGTGAGCGATTACATCGGGGTTTTCCTTGTCGCGTAACCATTCGTATTGGTCAATAACCACATCATTATGGAAAGTGCGTTCGGTAGCTAAACGCGCCGCAACCGGAGGAGTCGTAGTCATGGGTACTAATCTACCCATAAGGGCTGACAGAAGTAAGAGTTGGGATATGAGAGATTTCATGGCAAGATGGTTTCTTGGCCATTGACACCAGCCGGTGTTTGTGCGCCCTAGAGCGGGGGGAACAGCCCCCGACCTGGCCGAAAGGTGATCTGTGACGCCCTCTACTTCTGACACTTCTTCTGCAAAAAAGACTGCAGTAAAGAAGACGACGACTGCGGCAAAAAAGACTGCAGCTAGCACAACTGAAGCTGCACCGAAAAAGACGACAACACGTAAAGTCGCCGAGACGTCTGATGCTGCTAGCGAGGTAGTAGCTCCAGCTAAGAAAGCAGCAGTACGTAAGACTGCTGTTAAAAAAGCGTCAGATGCTGCTGTAGCTGATCCGGTCCCGGTTAAAAAAGCTCCAGCTAGAAAAACTGCTGCAAAAGTGGTTGCAGAGGTTATAGCTGAGGATGAGGCTTCAGCTGAGAAAGCAATTGCTCCGGTTAAAAAAGTTGCTGCAAAAAAAGCTCCAGCTAAGAAAACTGCTAGCGATAATTCGCTAACCAAAGAAGCTGCTCTGGCTAAACTCGCTGAAGGATCCACCGAGATAGAAGTATCTCTTGATGGTGATGACGTCGTTCTCAAAGTTGGTAAAAAACCTACCTTAGATGAAGTTGACGAAGCTGACTTCCAGCCGGCAAAAGAAGCTGAGCTAGAAAAAGAACTTGTTAAAGAAGCAGGATTCTCTGTCTCTGATGCAGACGACTCTGATGAACCAGAACAGCAGGTAGTAACTGCTGGCGCCACTGCTGATCCGATCAAGGATTATCTTAAGCAGATTGGTAAAGTTGCGCTGCTTAACGCAGAGATGGAAGTTTCGCTTGCTCGCCGCATCGAAGCTGGACTTTTCGCTGAAGAGAAATTGAATGAAGAGCCGCTAACTCTTGTTGGTGAAGATATAGAAAACTTTGAGTGGATTGCTCGAGATGGGCGCGACGCAAAGAATCACCTACTGGAAGCTAACCTTCGCTTAGTAGTTTCTTTGGCAAAGCGCTATACCGGACGTGGTATGCAATTCTTGGATCTTATCCAAGAAGGCAATTTGGGTCTTATTCGCGCGGTAGAGAAGTTTGATTACACCAAGGGCTTCAAGTTCTCGACCTATGCTACGTGGTGGATTAAGCAGGCCATTACTCGTGCTATGGCTGACCAAGCCCGTACTATCCGTATTCCAGTACATATGGTTGAAGTCATCAACAAACTTGCGCGAGTACAGCGTCAGATGCTGCAAGACCTTGGTCGTGAACCTACTCCAGAAGAGCTTGCTGTAGAGCTGGATATGACCCCAGAAAAGGTTGTTGAGGTTCAGAAGTATGGTCGTGAGCCAATCTCGTTGCACACGCCGCTAGGCGAAGATGGTGACTCCGAGTTTGGTGACTTGATTGAGGATTCTGAGGCTGTTGTTCCCGCTGATGCAGTGAACTTCACATTATTACAAGAACAACTCCATGATGTTCTAGATACGTTGTCAGAACGTGAAGCTGGTGTTGTTTCTATGCGTTTTGGTTTGACTGATGGACAACCGAAAACTTTAGACGAAATCGGTAAAGTTTATGGGGTTACGCGTGAGCGTATTCGTCAGATTGAATCGAAGACGATGTCGAAATTACGCCATCCGTCGCGGTCACAAGTTCTTCGCGACTACCTAGACTAAAAACCTATAGAGGAGCCCTCACGTAGTTGACGTGAGGGCTCCTCTGGTTTTTTTGCTGCTATTGCTAGCAGCAAAAATTATCTTTGAGAAACAGCGTTACTCGAGAACTAATATCGAAAAACTATCGATCTGTGTTGAATACCCAGAGTTATTAACGCAAGCGATCAGTTTCATCATGCATGCTCACTGCGATCTGATGTAATTTATCGCGGTGGGTTTTAGCATGGTGAGCGCAGAAAAAAAGTTCGCCTCCGGTGGGAAGCGTTGCGCGTAGGTAAGCTTGAGCACCGCAGCGATCGCAGCGATCGGCAGCGGTAAACTGTAACTCGGCGACAGATGTGCTCATAAATGTCGTCCTTTCTAGTCTCACCTGGTGTTCTATGATGGCGAAGACGGTGTGACAAGTGCCTCACCGGATCAACGTCTTTGCCAAGACATTTGTTCCACCAGTACCTCTACCGTACCCTGTAAACCCCGTACCTGTCTTGGCTATATCACAAGCAGCTAGACTAGTTGCTCTGAGCAGAGAGGCAAAATGGCTAAGAAAGAGCGTTTTAGCAGTATCAAGATAATGGTATTGCTTCTGCTGAGCATCGTGTTGATAGCGGTGGGAGTGCTGTGGGGATGGCATAGCTACACAGATTCTCCAGAGCGTGCTCGTGCTTCATATGCTCATGCGTTAGCTAGCGGGGATTCGCGTGCTTTGCGCCGTCTTACTTTGGAACCAGCTATTGATTTAGTAACAACTGATGCTTCGTTAGCTTTGATGGCAAGCCGCAATGAAGCGGTGGCTGAAGTAGCTATTACAGATAATGGAATCCGGTTTAGTCTTGCTGGAGAAACTCATGATATTGCGCTAGAAACAATTCATGTCGGCAATATCTGGAAGATAAAAACCCCAACAGCTTCGCTTTCGTTGCAAGGATTTCCTGGAATAGTTGCTGTCGATGGGGTAACTGTGACAGATCGAGAAAATGTCATGCTTATCCCAGGGATTCATGAGCTGACTTCAGCAGATTCCCGTTTAGCTTGGGATCCGGTGAAGGTTAAAGTAGTTGATCCATTGATGTCGCTGATGGTGGTACCTCCGCAAGCTCGTATTACCGAGAGTGGGATGGTTGCAGCCCGTAAAGCAGCACAGGAATCATTGCATTCTTGTTTGGCAGCAAAAGACGAACTGGCAAAAGATTGTTTACAACCTAGCGATCCACCAGCCATGGTTTTTGATAAGACGACGATAGAACTTGCTTTGGCAGAGGAGAGTTCCATTGGTTCCATGAACTTTTCTCTAGAGGAAGGGGGAGCTTGGGGTTGGAGCGACCCAGTTCAACTGCCACTTCGTATTAAAGGAAATGTTATACGCCGCAATGACTTAACTCAGGGGGTATATCAGCAAAATATTGTAGTTTCAGCGCGAGTACGTGTCGAGTTTCTTCCTGACGGCAAAACTGTAGCGTTATGGTGCTCGGTATAGCAGGAAAAATCCTATAATTTCAAGGGTTATAGTGTGGTCGTCGTGCTTTTGTCAGAGAGAACAGCTAGTCTCTTAAGGTGACTTCCGCAAAGACTAAAAGCGCTGATCAAGGGCGTGGATATGAGGCTCGACATCTCCTTGTGCTCGAAGGACTTGAAGCGGTTCGCAAACGTCCTGCTATGTACATCGGATCCACTGATACTAAGGGTTTGATGCACTGCCTGTGGGAAATCATCGATAACTCTATTGATGAGGCATTGGCAGGCTTTGGGGAGTCAATCGAAGTTAGTTTGAATGCTGATGGTTCGTTAACAGTTATTGATCATGCTCGAGGTATGCCTGTTGATATCGAACCACGTACTGGATTGACTGGTGTTGAAGTAATCTTCACTAAGCTTCATGCCGGCGGAAAATTTGGTTCTGGCACCTATAACGCTGCAGGCGGTTTACATGGTGTTGGTGCTTCTGTTGTTAATGCATTGAGTTCTCGTCTTGATGTTCAGGTAGACCGCGATGGTGCCACTTGGGCGATGAGTTTCCGTCGTGGTGTTCCAGGTATTTTTGATGGTGATGGCCCGGATGCTTCTTTTGCACCCACTAATGAACTACGTAAGGTTGGGAAAGTTCGCAAGGGGGTAACTGGAACTCGAGTGCAGTATTGGCCAGACCGGCAAATCTTCCTTAAAGATGCCCAGCTGCATGTGGATTCGTTGCTGGCTAGAGCCAGACAATCGTCGTTCCTGATTCCGGGGCTGAAAATATCGATCACCGACGCTCGGCTTGATTCTCCGCTGGCAGTGGATGGAAAACCTTATAAAGAGGATTTTATTCATGTAGGTGGGATTTCTGAATTTGCAGAGTTTCTATCGCACGGCGCTCCAGTAACAGATGTGTGGCGGCTGCAAGGGGCAGATACTTTCGTAGAAACTGTTCCGATGCTAGATAGCGCTGGGGCTATGACGTTACAGGACGTCGAACGTACTTTAGAAGTAGATGTAGCTTGTCGTTGGAATGATACCTACGACACTACGGTGAAATCTTTCGTAAATATCATTGCTACGCCTAAAGGCGGTACGCACGTACAAGGTTTCGAGCGGGCATTAACTCGGTCTTTCATCAAAGCGATGGAAGGAACCAAACTTATGCGTGCCGGTGATGACATCATCAAAGATGATGTTCTTGAAGGTTTGACGGCAGTTGTAACTGTGCGGCTTCCTGAACCGCAATTCGAGGGACAAACAAAAGAAGTTTTAGGAACGCCGCCAGCACTGCGAATAGTACAACGAGTTGTAGAACGAGAACTGACAGAGTTTCTAACCTCAGCTAAACCAGGACAACGTCAACAAGCTCGTACCGTAATGGAGAAAGTTGTAGGAGCTTCGCGTACTCGTGTTGCCGCCAGGCAGCATAAGGAAACCCAACGGCGTAAAAATGCTTTAGAGAATAGTACGCTACCTCCTAAATTGGCGGATTGTCGTTCCAATGATGGTGAGCGTACTGAACTTTTCATCGTCGAGGGCGATTCGGCAATGGGTACAGCTAAACTTGCCCGTAACTCAGAATTCCAAGCGTTACTTCCCATTCGAGGAAAAATCCTCAATGTCCAAAAGGCATCGGTTGGGGATATGCTAAAAAATGCTGAATGTGCTGCTATTTTGCAGGTTATTGGTGCTGGCTCGGGGCGAACTTTTGATTTAGATGCAGCTCGTTATGGCAAGGTCATTTTTATGGCTGATGCTGATTCTGACGGTGCCCATATTCGTTGTCTCCTTGCGACGCTTTTCTTCCGTTATATGCGTCCGTTAGTAGAAGCTGGACGGGTATATACCGCGGTTCCGCCGTTGCACCGTTTTGAACTTATCAATCCGAAGAAGGGTATGGATAAGTATATTTACACTTTCTCTGATTCTGAGTATCACCGCAAACATGCTGAGCTGACTAAAAAGGGCATCAATTTTAAAGAACCGCAGCGGTACAAAGGTTTGGGGGAAATGGATGCAGATCAGTTGGCGGATACAACAATGAATCCTCGTCATCGTACGTTACGTAGGATTACTGTTGACGAAGTCGCTGCTGCTGAAAAGACTTTTGATATGTTGATGGGCAATGACGTAGCTCCACGTAAAGAGTTTATTGTGCAAGGAGCCTACGCTGTTGATGAGGATCGCATCGATATTTAGAGGGGCGTAGATCATTCTTGGCAAGCTGATCTACACTGGCGTTATGGTTAACTGCAAGATAAAGCGAAATATTTTTTATGGAATTATATTTCTAGTAGTCGGAATCTTCGCTGGGCTAAGCCTATATCCAGCATCATCGTTTTCTGCTTGGTTAAGTCTTAGGTTTGGTATTGCTCAGTTACTGGCTTTCAGTGGGCAGGCATCCCTTATTTTGCTACTACTGTTAATCCCGCTTAGTGGATATACCCTGCTGCGGTGGATTAAAACAAGACGCCGCGATTATGGTGTAAATATTGTCCTATTAGCAGTAGCGTTAGTTGCGGTAGTTGGTTTTATTTGTTACCCAATGTCATCTCCATGGGTAGCTGATACTAATTCTATTAATACTGGGAAGCAAAGATTGCAGGTCGTTACCTTTAATAGCCAGAACACATTTTCGCGTAGCGATTTATTATCCCTAATGGAAAAATATGATCCAGATATCATTATTTTGCCAGAATCGTTAGTTTATAATATAAAAAACTTTATAAGTGGAACACCATTTGAAAATAGAGTTTTTGATACTCCCAGTGAAGGCCTTGTGACATATATTGGCGGAAATATTGCGCCCACGACGGTTTTAGTACACCAGCGGCAAGGCGATTATCATTACGGTACTGCTGTACCAACAACATTTGGAACGGTATCGCTAGTTTCAGACCTTGCAACAAAACCTCAAATTATTGGTGTTCACACAGCGCCACCATTGCCAGCTTTGATGCAATATTGGCGGGAGGATCTTGCCCGTATTTTTTCAAATATAGATAAGAGAGAACAACCTCCAACGATCCTTGCTGGCGATTTCAATGCGACGCTACGGCATGGTCCACTTGCGCAACGCAACTACCTAATTGACGCGGCAGAACAGTGTCAGATTCCTGATCAAGGAACATGGCCTGCTGATGGTTTATGGGGAGCTCGAACCGCTATTGACCATATTTTTGTTACTCCAGATATTGCTGTTACTGAATGTGTCATTACTTCGCTGGGTGAAGCTGATCATAGAGCTTTGGTCGTTACATTACAGATTCCTTAATTGTTCCAAAATAGAAAGTAACATCGTCAGTGGTCTTAGTAGTAAAAGAAAAATCTGGCCATTCTTGAAAGAGCATATGAAGCTGCGCAATATTATTGGTGGCAACTTCGATAAGCTGACCATCCTTTAAAATGTGCTTGCGGAGTCGGTGTGCTAATAATTTTTCTTCGGTCGCTGGTAGTCTGCCGTGAATCGAGATTATTACATCAAAAATATCGTTGCTGGTGAGAGTGTCGCTCCATCGCAAAGAATCACCACAGTAACGACTAATATTACTTTCTCTATGGGATCGAGCTAAAGCTGTAGCGCTTAATTCAATAGCTGAAACCTGATGTCCTTTTGTCGCTAAATAGTTGCTATTGCGTCCTTCGCAATCGCTTAAACATAAAATGCGTTTAGTATGATTCTGTTTCTCAGTCCATTCGATTATGGCTGGATGAGGTTCAGATCCCCATATATATGGAAAATAAGCATAGCGCTGGTCCCAAGAATCCCAGATCTGTAAATGTTCCTGCATCTGTTCTTGAGAACGTAATGCCCAACCTGTTTTGTTCAGATCAAGCTCTCCATACTGCTTAGAGATCGAACTGATCCTGATATCTGATTCTTGACTAAGCGGTCCTAGCTGTAACTGGATGCTGTCGCCAATTCTGGAGGCTCCATAGAGTCTGCGTATCAATAAACCAGCAGTATTATAGCAAAATACAGCTTCGCAGGAACGTAGTTTGGATAAGTCTATAGAGCTATCGAGGATAGGTTTATCTTCCTGTATTTGTGCTAGTGATAACCGCAAACAAGGATAGAGAATATCTGTCATCTGAGTTTTACTTTCGAATACGTGGGAAGATAAGTGGGTGGGAAAATCTCGTATCTGTGCGGTAGCTCGTCATGTAATGGCGGTGCTATGCGCAGGAGTTGCAGCAGGACTAGTAGCGATTGTTCTCACGATTCTACTTCACAGTATTCAACACTTAGCTTTTCCTCCTGGAGATCATCTGGTAGCTAATGTCGTGGCAGCACCGCTATGGCGAAAGTTGCTTTCTCCTGCAATAGGAGCAGTTTTAGTAGGTGTTATCTGGTGGTGGGTAAGATCCAGAAAACAGTTAGTTTCATTAGAGAGTGCTATTAGCAACGATAAAAAACTTCCGTGGTGGGACACAGTTGCAGATGCGGTAGCTCAGGTTGTGGTTGTTGGAGCAGGTGCTTCTATCGGTCGAGAAGGAGCTCCACGGCAGGTAGCTGCTGCTGCAGCTGATGCACTTGCTTCCTTGTGGCGATTGGGATTACAACAACGTCGATATTTAGTAGCTGCGGCAGCTGGTGCTGGTTTAGCAGCGGTCTATAACGTTCCACTAGCAGGTATCGTTTTTGCCTGTGAAATAGCTCTTGGCGCCTGGAGCGTAACAGGATTTGTTATTTCTGCAGCAGTATCTGCTGTTGCATGTGTGGTGGCTTGGCCCGTAGTAACTTCAGCGCCAGCATTGACGGTAGCTCCACAATTAACGATAATGCCTCATGGAAAAGACCTAGCTTTTGCGGTGGCAGTTGCTGTGATTGCTATTCCAATTACTGCTTTAGTTGGCAGTATTTGCAGCATCCTTATTAAAAAAGCCCGTAACCATGGCGAAATGATTTCGTATCGGTGGCTTCCAGCGTTATTAGGTGTTGTAGGAGTAGGACAAGGTTTAGTGATGTGCTGGTTGCCAGAGTTAGTAGGCAACGGTAAAGATCCATTGCAGATAGTACTTGATCGATGGTTGCTAGTTCCTGCCGCTGCGGTGCTAATAATCGCAAAGCCATGTATAGCGGCGTTATGGTTCCGAGCTGGAGCAGTTGGCGGAATCCTTATGCCGTCACTTTTGACTGGGGGAGCGCTCGGCTTTACAGCTGCGACGATCTGCGGAGTTAATCCACTGTTAGGAACACTTATTGGGGCTGCCGGAGTGCTTGCTGTGACACAGCAAGCTTGGATATTTGCCACCATTTTTGTAGTGGATCTAACTCACGCCTGGTGGCTTGTTATTCCGCTTAGCATTACGACGTTAGGAGCGACGTCACTAGTTCGTTTCGTCAGCTCCAAAATCGAAAGCCGGAGCTAGCACATCTAACAAAGTTGGTTCGTTATCGTCGTCAGCTACGGTCTGTAATTTCGCAGGTTCTGGTGTTGGATCAGTAACCTCCGATGAAACAAGCATGCTGTGTGTCGGATCTGATGAGGCGATAGCTGCGATTGGCTGAGTGACAATAATTCCAGAACCATCACGGCGGGGATCGATAACTGGTAGCTCAATAGGGGCGCCAGATGAAGCAGCTGCAATTGCAGGAGCATGTCCCGCCCATGCCAGTACGATAGCGTTTTCCCCTTTAAGGAATCGCTGGCAGCGCACTCCGCCAGTAGCACGACCCTTTCCGGGGAACTCATCAAATGGGGTTACCTTGACGCTGCCAGATTCAGTTCCTAGCAGTGACTCGGATTGTCCAGCTACTGTGACTACAACAGATCCAGTAGGCTGAACTGCGCCGAAGAACACTACTGATGCCTCCGACGGAAGTTTAATGCCAGCCATGCCGCCGCCAGAGCGTCCTTGTGGACGTACGATTGCGGCAGGGAAGTGAAGTAGCTGCCCCTCAGAAGTAATGAAACATAATTCGGTAGTTTCGTCGCGGAGTTCAACAGCACCTACAACCTCGTCGTTATCCTCAAGACGGATAACATCCCAAGATTCTTTACCGATCATTTCAAAGTTAGTGCGTTTTACTACGCCGCGAGCAGTACCAAATGCCCAACCTAGACTTGATTCGTCAAGAGTCGTTAGTGCTAGAACTCGTTCATTAGCTTCTAACGAAATTAGCTCAGCCAGAACAGTTCCACCTTGTAGCTGAGGGGCAGAAGCAGTTGTTGGAACAGTTGGTAAATCAATAGCGCGGCCACGAATAATTCGACCGGTATTAGTAATAACACCGTATTCAGCACGAGCTGTTGTTTTAATTACTGAGGTAATTACGTCATGGTTAGCTCGCTGGATAGCGGCAGGAAGCGGATCAGCGGCAGCCGTACGAGCAATCAGACCTGATGCAGATAGCAAAATCCAACACGGATCATCTGCCACCTCTAGTGGCACGGTAGCTGATGCTGAAGTAGCAACACCAGAAGAAGCTAATAAGACGGTACGGCGAGGAGTGCCAAATTGTTTTGCTACCTCGGTCAGTTCATCAGCGACGACTTGGTGGAGTCGTTCAGAGTTATTGAGAATATCTTGCAAATCTTCAATGCGTTTGAGTAATTCGTCGCGCTCTGATTCCAGCTCAATACGAGAGAACTTAGTGAGTCTGCGTAACTGTAGATCAAGAATGTAGTTGGCTTGTAACTCAGAAAGATCAAATGCTTCAATCAACTTGATTCGAGCAGAAGCAGCGTCATCACTACTGCGAATAATGGCGATGACATCGTCAATATCAAGGATTGCTAGTAAGAGACCTTCCACAAGATGTAAGCGATCTTGGGCTTTACCTAACTGGAATTGAGTACGACGAGTCGTGACTTCAATACGATGATCAAGATAAACCTGCAACATTTCCAGCAGCGATAAAGTACGTGGCTGTCCCTCTACTAGAGCCACCGCATTGATGGAGAAAGAATCTTCCATCTTGGTTTGCTTGTAGAGCTGCTCTAGTAACGGCTCTGGGTTGATGCCATTCTTGACTTCAATGACGAGTTTTAAACCATTGGCAAGGTCAGATAGATCTTTTACATCAGCAATACCAGTGAGTTTTTTATTTTGAACAGCGGTCTTGATCTGTTCAATAATTTTTTCTGGACCCACCATATAGGGCAGTTCGGTAACAACAATGCCACGACGACGTGGTGAAACTTGCTCAATTCTTGCAGTAGCGCGAATTTTGAAAGAGCCGCGACCAGTTTCGTAGGCATCAGTTACGCCATCAAGTCCTATGATTTTTCCACCAGTAGGAAGATCTGGACCAGGGATCCAGCGCATCAATTCTTCAGTAGAAGGATTGGGATTCTTCAAAAGATACTTAAGCGCACCTACTACTTCGATCAAGTTATGTGGTGCGATATTGGTTGCCATGCCAACGGCAATACCAGTAGCCCCATTTACTAGTAGATGAGGAAAAGCCGCTGGCAGAACCACTGGTTCGGTTTCTTTGCCGTCGTAGTTTGGTCGAAAATCAACAGTGTCTTCATCGAAACCGCGAGTCATCGCTAATGCTGCAGGAGACATTCGACATTCGGTGTAGCGCATGGCGGCGGGGCCAGCATCAAGAGAGCCGAAGTTTCCATGAGGGTCAATTAGCGGTAGTCGGACCGCCCACGGTTGCCCCATACGAACTAGTGCATCGTAAATAGCAGTATCGCCGTGTGGGTGGAGCTTTCCCATAACTGAGCCGACGACTCGCGCACATTTAACATGGCTCTTATCAGGCCTAACGCCATCATCGTGCATGGTGTAGAGGATGCGACGTTGAACTGGCTTAAGCCCGTCACGAGCATCAGGAAGAGCGCGAGAATAGATGACCGAGTAAGCGTATTCTAGAAAGCTATTTTCCATTTCTGACGATACGTCAACATCGAGGATTCGCTCCTCGAAATCATCGTCGATAACTTCCGGGGCTACGCGTCGAGCCATGCTATCTCATTCCTCCTCAATTCCTGATGGAATCCACTAACTATTCTCTCTGAAAATGAGATAAATAGCACCCTGCCTCGCCGGCTACTGCTTCTTAGACCGTGGTAGGAAAGGTCGTAGTAGTGCAAGTAATCCATGTCCATCGGCGGAATGGACTTTAGGTACTTGACTATCGAAATGTTGCCGCGGTAACTGAGAATCAGTAGATCCATGAGCTAAAACATGCTCGCTGGGGGAGAGCTGTCTGATAGCGATAGCGCAAACTGCATCAGGACGTTCTTGGGCAAAATCTCCATAGATAGTGAGATCGTGCTGACCATCATCCCCTACTAGAAGCCACTTAATTTGCGGGAAATCATTAGCAAGCTGACGGACAGATCTGGCTTTATGCTCCATGCCAGAGCGAAACCAGCCAGTATTTGTTGGTCCCCAATCTGTCATCAAGAAAGGACCAGCAGGATAGTTATTACGATGGAGGAATCTATGTAAGAACGGAACCGTATCAAAAGATCCAGTAGACAAATAGAAGATGGGCGCACCGGAATTATCTGCTAGAAGCTGGTTATACATACTTGCCATGCCAGGAACTGGGGTACGAGCTTCTTCGGTAAGCACAAAAGAGTTCCAGGCAGCTAAAAGCGGGCGAGGTAAAAATGTTGACAAGATCGTGTCATCAACATCAGAAATCAGACCAAATTCAGTATCGTCACCAACAATAAGAACATCAGCGAGAGCTGCTGATACTTGTGGAGTTTCAATTGTTATCTGCTGCATCCCCGGTTCAAGACCGTGATGAGGAATTCGAATATCAATGTAACCACCGCGATCCGAACGAGCTGGGTAGGTGTGTCCATTTACATGTATCAGATACGGAGCATTGACACAGGCTGAGACAAAAAAGTTCCGCCACCCTCGTCGATTAAGGAAAGCTTGGATACTTTCGGGAAGTAAGTGCTCGATTTCTTCTGCGCCAGGTGGAGATAGCACGATACGTCCCATAACTCGAGCGCGCTGAGTATTTCCGTAACCGGTATAGCTAATAACCCGCTCGCGCCAACCACATAGGCGCAAAGCTGCTTCAGTAAGGCGATTGAGTCGTTCCTCTATTCGCGCTGCGAAGAACGGTCGTTCGCTCATAATGCTCCTGTCCTAAAAAGAAATACAGTTCTTACTCTAGCTGGCAGATCCTGACATGGTAGTGACGTCGCTAACGTGCAAAGATGGAGTAATGCAACCTGCTGATCTACGTGAACGCCTTCGTGCTGATATTAGCGCTTGTGGGTATTTCCCTGAATTAGTAGAAGAATCTGTCTTCTTGACGTTAGGTGATGATGAGATTATCTCTCATCTGGTTCATCACGAAGCTACTTTCACACACGAGGAAGTTCATCGACATCTTACGGTCCTAGTGCTGACTGCTAGCCGTCTTATCGTAGGTCATACTGATGAGGTAGCTGATCCACATGGAAAAGTTTCTCCCAATCAAGCTATTAGCTCTACTGAATCAGTTTCGCTTTCTCATATTAATGCCGTCTCTTTGACTAGAGTGGTGCACGAGGCAGATTCATATCGAAGCGGAACTGCTACTGCCGAGACATGGCTGACTATTGGTTGGGGAACTATGGCTCGACTAGATCTAGAGCCTGCTCGCTGCCCAGACCCACATTGTGAGGCTAATCATGGCTATAGCGGGCCTCTGGTACGAGATGATCTGACAGTGAGAATCAGCGCTGCTGGCGACGGTGCAGAACGGGTAAAACAGTTGGTTTCTTTTGGAATTGCACTACAACATGCAACAGGTAATCGCTCATGAAAGCACCATTTTTACCAGCTTACGGACAAGGTTCGCTATCTGATATTATGACGTCAGTAGGGGCAAGTCTTGCGTTACCAGAGTGGAATAACGTACTAGATTTACCAGCTGCACAACGTTGGGTAGTTTATCTAGCTGACGGTCTTGGTTGGGAACAACTGCAAACTCATATCGGAGAACTTGACCAGCTAAAAGCTATGGTTCGTCAGAATGGTAAAGCGATTACCTGTGGCGTTCCAGCTACGACGGCAACCTCTATTACCAGCTTGGGGACGGCGTTGCCTCCTGGCGAACATGGTATTGCTGGATATCGGTTTCTTCTGCCAGAAGAAAATACTATTTTTTGCCCGCTGGCATGGGATGTTGCTGCTCTTCCTGACATCGTGCAACCGCGGCCTAGCGTTTTTGAAAGATTAACTGCTGCAGGTTTTGCTAGCACAATGGTTGCACCATCGCGATTCCAAGATTCTGGGCTTACCCAAGCTGCTCTACGCGGAAACCATTTCATCGGATTACCTGATGAAGAAGACGATCAGGCTCGGCTAGCTGCCATCATAGCGGCAGTAGAGCGCGGCCCCGGAGTGGTCTATGCCTACGAACGTCATCTTGATCACACTGGTCATTCCTCTGGAGTTGCTTCTTGGCAGTGGCTAGATTCACTACATCGGATAGATGAGTTTTTGGGAGACCTTAGAGCGGCACTTCCTGCTGATGTGAGGTTATTGGTAACTGGCGATCACGGCATGATTGATATACCGCAGCAACAACGTATTGTGCTGGAAGATGATGCTTCGCTCATGGCTGGATTAGAGCATGTAGCCGGAGAAGGTCGATTCCGTCATTTGTGGACTGATGAACCAGAAGCCGTTGCTCGTCGCTGGCAGCAAGTGCTCGGAGAACGAGCATGGATTCGAACTCGTCAAGAAGCAATAGCTGAAGGATGGTTCGGCGATGTTTCGGCTCCCTATCAACGGCGCTTTGGTGATGTTCTTGTAGCAATGCGGGATACTTGGGCAGTAATGACAAAAACTTTGCCTAGAGAGTTTGGTCTGGTTGGAATGCATGCCTCACTTACCCCAGACGAGATGCTAGTTCCGCTACTTCTGGATTAAAGTCATCTTGAAGGAAAGGATGGCCACGTTGGCTGAGTTGCTATTTTTCACCGGTCCCATGGATTGCGGGAAATCGACATTAGCGCTGCAAGTCGATCATACCCAGTCGATAGGAGGACGCTCGGGGCGTCTTTTTACTTGTTTTGATCGTAGAGGAGAGTCTGTCGTAACATCTCGTATCGGTTTATCTCGACCCGCAGTACATGTTGAGTCAGATTTTGATTTCTGGAACTATGTTGTACGGCAATTAACCACCGGAAACCGACTGGATTATCTAGTATGCGATGAAGCGCAATTTTATGCTCCAGAACAAATTGATCAGCTGGCTAGAATCGTCGATGAGCTACAGCTAGACGTCTTTGCTTTTGGGATCCTTTCTGACTTTAGAACAACACTTTTTCCAGGATCGCAGCGACTTGTTGAACTAGCTGATCGTATTGAGAGTTTGCCAGTACAACCTTTGTGTTGGTGCGGTAAACATGGTACTCACAACGCACGCACTATAAACGGCACGATGGTAACTACTGGAGATCAAGTTGTAGTTGGCGATACTGGCGATAGCAACGAATCAACTCCAGCAGATGTTCGCTACGAGGTTCTTTGTCGTCAGCATCATCGCCGTAAAATTACTGCAGCTATTGCTAAAGCTACGATGAGTCCAGACCCATTGCCTTTTGGTGATTGGGAAGAAGATGAAATAGAACCATACGAAGCCGTAGGTTCTCATATCCAAGACCTCATCAGCGATGAGGAATACTTTGAAGATTAGGGGTTTCAACAATGACAATTGTGATTGATGCTTCGCAGTTAGTAGCTATGTTAGGTGCAGAACTGGCTCCAGTAATCATCGATACCCGATGGGTTTTATCTGCAAAACCGGTCTCTGGTGGGCAGCGTAGCGAATACGAAAAAGCGCATATTCCTGGCGCGCACTTTGTTGATCTAGATACTGAATTGTCGGCAGCTCCCCATAGCGATCAAGGCTTTGGTGGGCGTCATCCATTACCTGATCCGGGAGTATTCCAAGCAGCAATGCGGCGCTGTGGGGTTACTAAAAATCGTGCAGTTGTAATTTATGACCAAAATAATTCCATGGCAGCAGCACGACTATGGTGGCTTTTAACTGATGCTGGGCAGCAGCAGGTTTATGTTTTAGATGGCGGATGGGATGCATGGCTTCGCTCAGGTGGGGCGATAGAGAGTGGTCCAGATAGATCTGAGGTTAGTTCTTGGACGGCATCTTTTGGGCACCGAGATCGTGTTGATGCTTGTGGAGTGCAAAAAGCTCTTGACAGTAGACGGCGCGTTATCGATGTACGAGCTGCTGAACGCTATCGTGGCGAGGTGGAGCCACTAGATCCTAAAGCAGGACATATTCCTGGTGCAGAATCTGTGCCAGCAGCAGATCTACAAAATCCCGATGGTACGTTCTTAGCGGCATCTCAGATCGCTAAGCGTATCGGCGAGATCTCGGTAGGAGACGTTATAAGCTGTGGTTCAGGAGTTACTGCTGCTAATGCGCTATTAGCTCTGGAAAATGCTGGAATCGTAGGTGCTGTGATATATCCAGGATCATGGTCGGATTGGTGTGCGCGGGATCTACCATGCGCCACAGGAGATAACTAAATCTAGAAACAATAGGTGGGGCAGGTAGCTTAAAGTCGGCTACCTGCCCCACCGATTTAGTGAAAATCTAGATTATTCTTTACCGTTTCCGCCAAACATTATTTCATCCCAGCTTGGAACAGAAGCTCGTTTTTTCTTTGCTATTTTTTTGTTCCTTGAAATGACAGTTGTATTTTCAGTTTGAGTTGAGTCGTCAGAATCTTGAGTAATCGCAACTGTTGGTTCGGCTAAACCAAGTTCACTTTCACTACTAATGACCTCGTCAGTATCGTTGCTAACTTCAGTTTCAATAGGTTCTGAGACAACCGGGTTAGCTACTACTAATTCAGAATCTGAAGCAGCTTCAGTTTCAGCATCAGTGATAAGTATTTCTTCAAGCGTGGTTTGAACGGGTTCAGCTGTAATTTTTTGAGGAGAATCTGGAATGAGTGACTGTCCTACGGCATGAACTTCACCTAATCCAGGATAGATTTCTACCGAATCTTCAGTGTAGGAACCAAACATGTCGTAGAGATTATCTAGTTCGCCTTGTCCTGGAACAATGTCATAAATGCCATTCACTTGAGTTAGCTCAGGCTCTCCCAGATCATCAGCATCGATATCTTCTATGGGATTAAAGCTAACTTCAGGGAACTTATCTATGACTGGAGGATTAGGAGCCTCAGCTCCTACTGCCCGAACAATGGCAAATTCATCTGTAAAGTCGATGGTTTGTTCATAATCAGGGTCATGGAGACGCGGCGGAGTCTGTTTTTCACGTAGTTCGCCAGTTAGCCATAGGGCATCTTCATTTGCTGCTACCGAGAAACGTCCCATTTGGTCGTAGCGAAACTCTGCAATACGAACTTTGTCCTGAGTCTGGAACATAGCTGAGATGATCCATTTACGATCAGCTTCACGCCAAGCATCCCATTCAACATCTTCGCTAGCTACGCCAGCTTTAAGAAGATACTCATTAGTAACAACACGTAGCGTACGGTGTCCAGATGATTGGTTGGCTTGGCGCAGAGGTGATGTGAGCGCAACTCCGGCTACGTGATTTCGCTCAGCAATGATAGGAGCCGCAAAGGGTTCTATTTTCTCTGCTGGTACGCCCGCTGCTTGAGCCACCTCATCGAGGGACTCGCCTGCGCGGATCCGGGTTTGGATCTCACGGGGACTCAGGGTGCTTTTCATATAAATGGGTCTCCAGAGGTTGGAACGTGCTCTGATACTAACTTACCCTGTTACTGGCAATAACGTGTCAGCTAAGCTAAATACCAGTCTGGTAAGAGTTATTTTAGACTAAGTAACTAGTGCCCGAGAGTAACTGTTTTGTGACAATCTACTCTAAATGTGATATAAAGACACCCGCTCAGAAGTTAACGCAGACCGTCCGCGTGTTGGCGTTGCGACGCTGACTTTTTAATGGGACGGAAAGGAACACCATGGCAACCGATTACGACGCTCCTCGTAAAACAGACGAGGAAATGAGCGAAGACTCGCTCGAAGATCTTAAATCTAGAAGAAACGATAAAAACTCGGGAAAAATTGATGAAGATGAGGTAGAGGCTGCCGAATCTTTTGAGCTCCCGGGAGCCGATCTTTCACATGAAGAATTAACAGTACGAGTTCTTCCTCGACAGGCAAATGAATTCACTTGCGACTCATGTTTCTTAGTAAAGAATCGTGGCCAGCTGGCTAAAGAGAAGAACAAGAAGAAGTACTGCGTGGACTGCGTATAACAAGCTATCCAACAATAAAGAGGTGGGGTCACTATATATGTGTGGCCCCACTTCTTTTAGTACTTTCTAGAGACTAGATTTTCACACTTACTTTACGAGTACTGGGAGCTTTCCCTTGGAACTCTCCGTGCCAGCGACGCGCCATATAACGATTGGTTACTAGCTGTATCATGCCGATTCCAACTCCAGAGGCTAGCGCCCAAGTTGCTGCTTCTGCGAGTGGTGTTTGTGGATCATTGGCTGCAGGTGGCTCAGCACCAGTTGCTGCTTTCCAACCAGTTGTTACTAATTTTTGGGTTGCTACAGTCGTCGCAGTGCCGATAATACCAGTGTAAATCTGCCATAAGAGCTTCTGGGAGGGGCGCATCGTGCGTCTCCTTTCATCAGGGAACAATATCCAGTTTAGAGCGATGTTTTTGATAAAAAGTTCTCTTCTAAAAGTTTGTTCGTAATAGCTGGTATCCAGATCAATGTTTGATCTGCAATTATTGGTCAGTACGTTAAGAAAGGTTTTGCTATGGTCATCGATCGAGCTCAGGTACTACTACACCGTCTCGACCCAGAACTACCCATTCCGTCATATGCCAAAGAAGGTGATGCTGGAGCAGATCTATCACTAGTTTCCGATGTCACAATTGCTCCAGGACAGAGGATAGTTGTTGGAACGGGGATGGCTATTGCATTGCCGAATGGCTATGTGGGACTTATTCACCCTCGCTCGGGGCTGGCAGCTCGTCATGGAATAACGATTGTTAATGCTCCAGGAACAATAGATGCAGGTTATCGTGGCGAGATAAAAGTATGTTTACTTAATACCGATATAGAAAATGCCGTTACATTGCGGCGAGGAGATCGTATAGCTCAGCTAGTGGTGCAACGCTACACTCATATCGACTTCGTAGAAGTAGCTCAGCTACCTGAGTCTGAACGAGGTGAGCAAGGCTACGGTTCGACCGATAGCCCTTTGGTCGGGCAAGATATGATTATCCATCAGAAGGAGTGCTGAGCATGTTCGGACGTAAAAAGAAGAATATAGATTTCGACGAAGATTTATTTGACGAGCAGGACAGCAGCGATCTTGATGAAGACGGTGTTGTTGATGATATTGAAGAAGATGAAGACGAAGTCGTTACTTCTGATGATCGCGATGAATGGGATGAACTAGACGATTCTGCTGATTGGCGCGAAGACGGTCCTTTTGACATCACTGAAGTTGATTTAGCTGATGATCTAGTGACTCGAATTGATTTTGGTTCGTTAATCCTGACGCCACCTCAAGATATGCAGCTACAGCTACAGGTAGATCAAGCTACTGGAGATGTGCAATCAGCCTTACTAATAAAAGGCAATTCTGGCCTAGAGGTTGCGATTTTTGCCGCTCCTCGTTCTGGTGGATTATCTCGTGAAGTGCGTAGAGAAATGCGGGATCAAGCTTTGCAATCTGGTGGCGAAGCTACTTTTGTTGAAGGACCTTTCGGAACCGAAATTCGTCGAGCTATTCCTATGACAGCTCCTGATGGGCAACAAGCAGCACATGTTTCGCGAACTTGGCTGGCAGATGGCCCTCGTTGGTTACTTCGCGGTGTTTTGATGGGAGAGTTGGCTCTTTCTCAAGATGATGCTGCCTGCCAAGAATTTATTGAGTTCTTCAAAAATATTGTAGTTCGTCGTGGCAATAATCCTGTTCCACAAGGTGAACTTGTGACAATGACTCTTCCTGCTGAGCTAGCAGCTACCGAATAATAAATAATGACTGGTAACAGTGGCTTTAGCCGTATTATTCAGCGTTTCGCTATTTCGCATGGAGAAATTGCTGCTCAGGAACGTCGCGATCGCGTAGCACAAGCTGGCGCTGATGCTGTGACGAATTGCTGTGATCGAGATGTGGTTCGATTAGTTGGAGAATTGACTTCAATCAAGTTCAACCCAAGTGATGGCCCCAGATGGTTAGAGGCTGAATTTGATGATGGCTCTGGACATGTTCGCTTGGTATGGATGGGGCGGCGTTCTATCAAAGGTATTGATGCAGGCAGAAGGCTTGCAGTAGAGGGAAGAATTTCTTGCACTGACGGGCGGCGTACTATCTATAATCCGCGGTATGAATTGTTGCCATAGATTTTAGTAGGGGTGGGTTTAGATCCCACCCCTACTTATTTATTAGCACAGTTGATAGCTGGCTTTGAGCGTCACATTTATCTGCTGTGAACCAGGTGCAAATTGCGGAATTGCTTCGCTTGTTGCTGTCATCATTCGTACAGAAGGAGCAGCATCGATATAGTTTGCTACCTCTTCTAGGGTAATGACTTTTCCTAGTTTGCAGCCAGACCATTCTGCAAGTTGGGTAGCCTGTCGTTGTGCCTCAAGTAGCGCATTTTTTCGTGCTATGTCAGCTAATGGGGCAGGATTACTCAACGACATAACAACTTGATCGATGCTAAGTTCTGAACCTATTTTCGCCACTAAATCTGATAACAATGAGCCAAGATAAGTCAATGAAGTTACCGCTAATGCCAGTGACTGTTGAGCTTGATAACCCACGATACGTTCCCATTGTTGAGGATCATGTTGAGGACTAAGATTTGTTGACACAGTAGAACACTGCTCAGGTGCAAGTCGGTAAGTAGCAGTTACTTCTTGTACCGCAAATGTTGCAGCAGAAAGTTTGGTCAGAGCTGCTGCTATATCACTATCGCTACAAGTGACAGTGATATGAGCAATTGCTTTATCCGGAGTTCCAGTCGCACTTCCTATTGCAGTTACGGTCACAGTGTTAGTCATGTTTTTCCTGTCGCGGGGCTAGATATTGTTGTAACTCTTGGTCGTCTTCTCCAGAAATAATGAATAAAAGTTCGTCTTTGCCTTCCAGCGCTCCATCAGGTTCGGGAGCATAAGCTACTCCATCGCGAACAATAGCAACCAAGATGCTACGCCCAGGAAGTTTCAATTCAGAGATAAGACGTCCCACTACTGGAGAATCATCAGGCAAAGTTAACTCGACAAGGTTACTTTTCCCTTTGAAACTAAATAGTTGAACTAGATCGCCAACGGTAACTGCTTCTTCAACTAATGCGCACATTAGGCGAGGTGTAGAAACTGCAACATCAACACCCCAAACATCATCAAACATCCATTCATTGCTGGGATGATTGACTCGAGCAACCGTACGCGGAACTCCAAACTCGGTTTTAGCTAGCAGGCTTAGCACTAGATTAGCTTTATCGTCACCGGTAGCAGCAATGATGACATCACATTGACTGAGATTAGCTTCTTCCAATGTGGACATTTCGCAGCAATCAGAAAGTAGCCAGTCAGCTTCAGGCAGTGCATCAGCTCTAATCGCAGCTGGTTCGCGATCAATCAGAAGTACGTGATGACCGTTACTGATAAGTTCTTTAGCGATAGAGCGGCCTACGTTGCCAGCTCCAGCAATAACAACACGCATTAGATTCTCCTAGTGGCGACGTGGGGGAGCGCTAAGAATAGCCTCAACTGCTTCTTGACAGCTGCTGGTAACGGCAATCAATACTCGATCACCATCTTGTAGCAGTGTGCGAGCTTCCGGGACTATGCCGGCACTGAAGCGTGTAAGAAAGGCAACTTTAGTATGCGCATCCTGTTCAATATCTGCGATGGAATGCCCGATCCAATCAGGATGAACATATACATCGATGAGACGCGCTTCGCCTGTAGTATCACGCCATAGTGGTTCAGAGCTTTCCGGAAGGAGCCGTTGGAGAACTTGATCTGATGCCCAACGCACTGCCGCTACAGTAGCGATACCGAGTCGTTCGTAAACTTCAGCACGATCCTGATCATAAATACGTGAAACTACGTTATCGATATCAAAAGTTTCTCGAACAACTCGCGCTGCTAACACATTTGAGTTATCGCCAGAGCTTACGGCAGCAAAACCTGCCGCATTTCTGATACCTGCCTTCTCCAATACTGCGCGATCAAAACCCATTCCTTTGACCGTTCGCCCTTGAAAATCTGGCCCTAATCTGCGAAAAGCATCGGGATTGATATCAATAACTGCGACGGTATGACCACGTTTTTCAAGACTCCGAGCTAGCGTCGAACCGACGCGACCACAGCCCATCACAACTACGTGCACCTGTTGCTCCTTCATATCTGATCTAGCTACCAATATGAAGGTATCGCAGATTTGCTTGATAGGGGGACTCCCACACTTTCAATTTTTAGCGTAAGCTCCATAGGTGAGTTTTTCTGCAGCTCTCAAGAGAGTAATTGTTGGACGAAAACTTTCCAGCGACCAGCTGGGCGATACGCTTTTGCCAAAACGTATCGCTTTGCCGGTATTCGCTTCGGATGCGCTTTCGTCGGTGGCTTATGCGCCTGATGAAATTATTTTGACGCTTTCCTTAGCTGGTGCAGCTGGTTTTGCTTGGGACTGGCGTATCGGACTTATGGTCGGTTTAGTGATGCTCGTTGTCGTGATGAGCTATCGACAAACTGTTCACGCTTATCCTTCTGGTGGCGGCGATTATGAAGTCGCTACCGAAAACCTTGGCGCTAATGCTGGTCTTACTGTAGCTAGTGCACTTTTGGTTGACTATGTGCTTACGGTTGCAGTGTCGGTGTCATCAGGTATCCAGAATGCCAAAGCATTGTCGGTTTTTTCCTTCATAAATGGGCATGAGGGGCTAGCAGCTGCCACGATCATTCTCATTATCATGGCAATTAACCTGCGTGGAGTTCGGGAATCAGGCACAGTTTTTGCTATTCCTACTTACCTTTTTATGCTCGGTATTTTAGGAATGACTGGCTATGGTTTATGGCGCATTATGATCAACGGCGAACATTTGCGCTCTCCGATGGCTGACTATCAAGTTATGCCAGATCCTTCGCATGGGGTACCTGTTTTTGCAGGTTTTGCGATGGTTGCCTTACTTGCACGAACTTTCTCCTCAGGCTGTGCCGCTCTCACCGGCGTCGAAGCAATCTCCAATGGTGTGCCAGCTTTCAAAGAACCTAAATCTCGCAACGCAGCTACAACTCTTTCGCTACTTGGCGGTATAGCGGTATCGATGTTGATGGGGATCATCGTGCTTGGTCATGCTATTGGTGCTCGCATGATTGACAGCGACCATGGCGGGTCTCATTTCGTTGATGCGGCAGGAAATACTGTTAAGGTGCCGCCAATGACAGTTGTCGGGCAGCTAGCAAATACTGTTTTTTCTGACTTTAAACCAGGTATTTACTACATTGTCTTGACGACTTTCATTATCTTGTTCTTGGCTGCAAACACTGCTTTTAACGGATTCCCAGTATTGGCGTCGATTCTGGCTCGAGATGGCTATCTTCCTCACATGCTACATACGCGCGGTGATCGGTTAGCTTACTCTAACGGCATTGTCGCACTTGCTGCTGGCGCAGTCGCTTTAGTAGTTGCTTTTAATGCTTCGGTAACTGCACTTATTCAGCTATATGTTGTGGGGGTTTTCGTTTCCTTCACAGTCAGCCAAGCTGGCATGATGATTCACTGGACGCGAGCTTTACGTGATCTGACTGAACCTAAAGAACGTTCACGAGCTATTCGCTCCCGGATTATCAACGGCATTGGTCTGGCTATGACAGGCATTGTACTCATCGTTGTTTTACTATCTAAGTTCCTGCATGGAGCATGGATCGCTATTCTCGCGATGGCCATCATTTTCGTACTTATGCGGTTAGTGAAGCGGCATTACACGATGGTGGCAAAAGAAGTTGCGCTATCGGCCGATGATCGACGGGTACTGCCAAGCCGGTTCCACGCTATCGTGATGGTTTCTGCGGTGAATAAACCTACTGCCCGTGCGGTTTCGTTTGCTCGCGGCTGCCGCCCTAATACGCTAGAGGCAGTAACGGTAGCGGCTGATCCAGAGGCTACTCAAGAGCTTTTAGCGGACTGGAATCAAGCAGATCTTGGCCTTCCGTTGACGGTACTGGCATCGCCTTATCGTGAAGTTGTGGGTCCTTTCGTAGAGCATGTGAAGTCATTGCGTTCAGCCAATCCACGCGATGTGGTCTGTATTTTCGTACCAGAGTTTGTTGTTGGGCATTGGTGGGAACAGATTCTTCATAATCAGACAGCGCTATATGTGCGTGCTCGGCTTCATTTCACCCCTAATGTCATGGTGGCTTCTGTTCCATATCTGCTACGTTCTTCGCATCATGCCGAAGAACGTTTAGAGCGGGATCATCCAGCAGCTTGGCGGCTACATCGAGATGGTGGTTCTGCTGCTGATCTAGTATCGGCTGAGGATTAAATGAATCAGATAGTTGGTCCGGTCGAGGTCGAGGCAGTTGCTCATGGGGGGCACTGTATCGCTCGCCTTGATGGTCGAGTTCTTTTTGTGCGCCATGCGTTGCCAGGTGAAACCGTCGAGGTAAAAATTACTGACGATAGCCGTGACAAGTTTTGGTTAGCTGATGCGGTAATTGTAAATAACCCATCTCCAGAACGTGTCGAGCCAGCTTGTTCTGTATCAGGTGCCGATGGCTGTGGTGGCTGTGATTTTCAGCATACGACGCCAGAGTTTGGTCGAGAACTCAAACGAAGAGTCGTTGCTGAACAGTTACAACGTTTAGCTGGGATAGTTTGGGAAGGAACGGTAGAAGACGTTGGTTCGCCCTATGGCTGGCGTACTCGTATGCGTTATATCTGTGACGGTTCGGGGGCTCCTGCGTTACGGAAACACCACAGTAATGAGCCTATTGCGGTTCCAAAACAAGGTTGTTTGATTGCAGCCCCAGCGGCACAGCCCGAAAAAGGATTAGCTGAACAGCTATGTGTAGCTGCAGCATCTGGACGTCAGATAGTGCGTCCAGATATGAGGTCACCAGATGTTACGGAAGAAGCTGCAGGGCGTTTTTGGAAAGTTCCTGCTGATGGTTTTTGGCAAGTTCATCCTGCTGCTGCCGAAACGTTAGTTAATGCTGTTATGGAAGGTTTGCAGCCGCAGCGGGGAGAGAAAGCCTGGGATCTTTTCTGTGGGGTTGGTCTGTTTGCCGGAGCACTAGCAGATCATGGCTGTCAGGTTGACGGTGTAGAAGGTTCTCGGGCTGCTATTAAACGTGCCGAAAAGAATGTGCCAACGGCTCGTTTTGTTGCTGGAGATGTAGCAAGAACAATTTCTCGTTGGAAAACATCACCGGATCTAATTGTGTTAGATCCTCCCCGTAGTGGAGCTAAGCAGAAACTGATGGCTGATGTGTGTAGCAGGGGCGCTCGCGCTATCGCCTATGTAGCTTGTGATCCGGCAGCATTGGCGCGTGATCTAAAAGTAGCGTTGACTGCTGGCTACGAGTTAGTTCAGGTTCGAGCCTTCGATCTTTTCCCTAATACGCACCATGTGGAATGTGTCGCATTACTGTCTAAGAAATAGAAAGTTATTTACCAAATATGCTACCTTCTATAAATACGTGTAGCAATACATGAATCTGTAGTTATTCGCGAAAATAGCGCAGAGTATAATTATGGTTTAGATGATCTGCGGAATATAGAGTTGCATTTCAAATGAACTAAGGAAGGTCATTATGGCTATCAATATTAAACGAGAAATTATCGATAGAAATGTAAATCGAAGTGGGGAAGTTTTAATTTTGGAGGGTAAGCGGGGTGTGGATGAGTCGAAGCTTATAGATTTATTGAGATATATTTTACTGGAAGCGTATTCGGGGGCGCGATGGATTATCTTAGATAAGAATGTACTTGATTATCAACCGAATCTTTTAACGCGTAAATTCGGTCTTGGAAGAAAGAAGTTGGCTGACGATCAGGTTGGAGAGTCATTGGTTATAAATTGGCAGCAATGTGATGATCGCAGTTCAAGATTTATTGGGGTGCTGACTTCTATAACATCATTTTTCCCTAAAGGGTTAGATCTAGCATTTCAGTCAATGAGAGATGGCAATAGGGTTTTGTTTGTTGATAGTTCTCGTAGAGAATGGACTGCAGAGGAAGCGCTTTTATTTTCGAAACAAATATATTCAGAAGACTTATTTTATCCGCTAGGGTTTCCTTATATGAATCTAGCTGACAATGGATTTGAGGTTGCGGTAAGGGTTTTTAGTATATGTGGTGATCCCATTGCAGAAGTTGTTTTGTTTGGAGAAACTCCGGTATTGGAAAAACTGGAGTGTATTGGCTCTAAATTTATTAATAGATAAAGATTAAAGGAAATGCTGGCATTTATGGTGAATTTAGTGTTGTTAACTGACATTAAAGGTATTCAAGAATCAAATAAACCAACTATTTAGTTGATGCTGGCATAGAACTTGCCAACTCAAAAATCCCCAACGACGTTTCAGGACGATTTTTCATACCCTTTAGTAACATGATGAAAATGGCAGAAAACTTCTCCATCGATATCAAACATGATGACGCGTGGGCTAGGGGGTGAAGTTTACTAGCTTACCTAAGACTGAGCCCTCCTCGATACTGACGGTTTCAAACTCATTCTACAATCTCAAATGCGATGGGTATTTTTTGGACTGGATTCCTTGTAATTGGGTAATAGCTTGGGGGCTGTAAGGATGGATTACCTATAAATAACTTTCCCAAAGTGAACCTTGCCACGTTTTCACCCCCAGCTAACGCTTACCTGTTGCTATAGGGGAGGATATAACTAGCGTCACGCACGTGCGGGTGATCGTGACAATGCATCAACACAATGGAGAGCTAGAGACATGAGTGTCAACAGTTTCGGTGCCAAAGCAACACTTGCTGTGGCAGGGGAGCAGTACGAAATTTTCCGACTCGATGCAGTAGAGGGGGCCGCTGATCTTCCTTTCAGTCTCAAGATTTTATTGGAAAACCTTCTTCGAACCGAAGACGGCGCCAATATTACTGCTGATGATATTCGCGCTCTTGCGCAATGGGATCCAACGTCGGAGCCACACAAGGAAATTCAGTTCACGCCAGCGCGTGTAATCATGCAGGACTTTACGGGCGTTCCGTGCATCGTTGACCTCGCTACGATGCGAGAAGCTGTCAAAGATTTAGGCGGGGATGAAAGCAAGGTCAATCCGCTTTCCCCAGCTGAAATGGTAATTGACCATTCAGTAGTTGCCGATATGTTCGGTTCGCATAGTGCTTTTTCACAAAACGTAGAACTGGAATATCAGCGCAACCAAGAGCGCTACCAGTTCCTTCGCTGGGGACAAACTGCTTTTGACGATTTTAAGGTTGTTCCGCCGGGCACCGGAATCGTGCACCAAGTCAATATCGAGCGACTAGCTCGAGTTGTCTTCTCTCGTGATATCGACGGCGTGCGGTACGCCTACCCAGATACCTGCGTCGGAACTGATTCGCACACCACCATGGTCAACGGATTAGGCGTTGTTGGTTGGGGTGTTGGTGGTATCGAGGCCGAGGCAGCCATGCTGGGGCAGCCAGTTTCTATGCTTATTCCCCGAGTAGTTGGCTTTAAACTAACTGGACAACTACCAGAAGGAACCACCGCTACTGACCTAGTGCTCGCTATCACCGAAAAACTACGTCAACATAAGGTTGTCGCTAAATTTGTTGAGTTCTATGGTGAAGGCGTTTCAGCGCTATCAGTTGCTAACCGCGCCACTATCGGCAATATGTCCCCAGAATATGGATCTACGGTAGCGGTATTCCCCATTGACGACCGCACCCTTGACTATCTACGTCTAACTGGTCGTGACGAATCCCATATCGCTTTGGTAGAGGCATACGCTAAAGAACAAGGTCTATGGCTTGATCCTCATGCTGAACCACGATTCTCTGAGATGTTGGAGTTCGATTTAGCTTCGGTAGTGCCTTCGATCTCAGGTCCCAAGCGTCCGCAAGATCGAATCTTGCTATCTGAGTCCAAAGCATCTTTTGAGAAGACAATCCCTGACTATGCTGCTGATGTAACTAAGCGGGTTCCGATTACCCTTTCTGATGGGACTACCTGCGAAATTGGTCATGGCTCAGTTGGTATCGCTGCAATTACTTCCTGCACTAATACCTCAAATCCCAGCGTAATGTTGGGTGCTGGACTGGTTGCAAAGAAGGCGGTAGAGAAAGGGCTGAAGCGCGCTCCTTGGGTAAAGACGACGATGGGTCCTGGTTCCAAGGTTGTTTCTGATTACTATCAGAAAGCAGGCTTGTGGACTTACCTAGAGGCGCTTGATTTTGACCTAGTTGGTTACGGATGCACGATTTGTATTGGTAACACTGGGCCACTTATTCCTGAAGTTTCAGCTGCTATCAATGAGAATGACCTTTCTGTTGTATCGGTGCTTTCTGGTAACCGTAACTTTGAAGGTCGTATTAGTCCCGACGTAAAAATGAATTACCTAGCTTCACCGATGCTAGTAATTGTTTATGCTTTGGCTGGACGCATGGATATTGATCTCGCTACTGAGCCGTTAGGTAAAGATAAAGATGGCAATGATGTCTTTATGGCAGATATTTGGCCAACACAAGAAGAGATCGACCAAGTTGTAGCTGCCAGTATTGATTCAAAAATGTTTAAAGATTCGTATGCCAATGTCTTTGTTGGCGACGAGAAATGGACATCGCTATCGACTCCGCAAGGGAAAGTCTTTGAGTGGGACGATGCTTCAACCTACGTTCGAAAAGCACCTTACTTTGACAAGATGCCATCGACGCCTGCTCCAGTCGTAGATATTAAGGGTGCAAGAGCATTATTGAAGTTGGGTGATTCAGTAACAACTGACCATATTTCTCCGGCCGGTTCGATAAAACCTGATAGCCCAGCAGGGGTTTATCTCATGGAGAATGGCGTTGCTAAGGCAGACTTCAACTCCTATGGTTCGCGTCGCGGTAATCACGAAGTTATGGTGCGCGGAACTTTTGCTAACATCCGACTACGTAACCAGCTTGCTCCTGGAACCGAAGGTGGTTTCACTCGCGATTTCACCCAAGCTGATGCTCCAGTTACTACGGTTTATGAAGCATCAATGAATTATCAGCAGGCTGGTACGCCATTAGTAGTGTTAGCTGGCAAAGAATACGGTACGGGTTCTTCGCGTGACTGGGCGGCAAAAGGAACTGCACTGCTTGGTATTAAAGCAGCTATTGCTGAGAGCTTTGAGCGTATCCATCGATCCAACTTGATTGGTATGGGTGTGTTGCCGCTACAGTTCCCCGAAGGTGAATCAGCAGATTCGCTAGGTCTAACTGGAGAAGAAATCTTCACGATTTCAGGAATCGAAGAACTGAATTCAGGCGTAACGCCTAAAACAGTTCGGGTGACTGCTGTTCGAGAAGGAGCTGTGCCAGTGGAGTTCGATGCTGTGGTACGTATCGATACCCCTGGGGAAGCTGATTACTACCGCAATGGTGGCATCATGCAGTACGTATTGCGTAATATTCTGAAGAAGTAATTTCAGTAACCTGAGCACGCTGGTAGTGGTTCGCAAAAGAACTAACGCCAGCGTGCTTTTTAATAAGTACTATGACTACATGACTTTCGACTATCGGAGCTTCAAAAAATTACTAAAACCCAGAGAAGCTCCCAAAATTGGTATGCGGGTAGCGCTGAGCTATCTAGTTGCTATTGTCGGAGGACTGGTAGGAATCCCTATTGGGTTTGTGGTGCTTGAAAGCTTGTATAGTTTTGGAGCATTAGATAAGACTTGCCCAAATAACGATAACAGCTGCATATTTCTTATCTCCATAGTAATTATCATGGTTTTTGTTGCGCTGGCATGGCTGTTAGAGGCATGGCTATCTGGTCTAGGACGGTTATGGGTCACATCTATGCTTGCTTCTCACTTTTTTATATTTCTACTATTGGCGTATAAACCTCTTACGTCATTGGTGATAAGTGTCTTTCTGCCAGCTTTAGCTGCTGTTTTATCTGCAACTGATCTACGATGGCGACGCTCTAGATTGGGTGTTTTAGCATTGCTAATAGCTATACCTTTAGGTTGGTTTTGCTACCTAATTTTTATAGCAAGCCGCTAGAAGACCCCTAAATGAGGGTGTCGAAGCCTTCACACTCTAGAATTGCTCTTATGTCTCTTCTTAGTACCGTTGCAGGACCACAGGATATTCGTGGGATGTCTCGGTTGCAGCTAGAACAGCTTGCTGATGAGATACGAGAATTCCTTATCAAGAATGTCTCAAAAACGGGGGGACATCTAGGCCCTAACTTGGGGGTCGTAGAACTTACGATTGCCTTGCATAGAGTATTCAAATCTCCGCAAGATCCAATTCTTTTTGATACCGGACACCAGTCTTATGTGCACAAGATTCTGACTGGGCGGCAAGCAGGTTTTACTAACTTACGTAAAGGCGGCGGTCTATCTGGGTACCCATGTCGTGCTGAATCTGAACATGATTGGGTAGAAAGCTCCCATGCTTCAGCCGCGTTATCTTGGGGCGAAGGTATGGCAAAGGCTTTTCGACTCAAGGAAGAACAGCGCACAGTAGCGGTGCTTGTAGGCGATGGTGCTCTTACCGGTGGTATGGCATGGGAAGCACTAAATAATATTGCTGAAAACCCAGATCTTCCTATCGTTATTGTCGTGAATGATAATGGTCGTTCCTACACTCCTACCGTAGGTGGAATGGTTAAGGAACTGTCGAGAATCCGTTCAGATCGTCGCTATGAGCAAACCTTAGATATTGTAAAAAAAGTTGTTAGTCGAACACCTGTGGTTGGTGGAGCTACTTATGAGCTGCTTCATGGAGTGAAAATAGGACTAAAAGATGTTTTGGCCCCTCAGACACTATTCAGCGATCTAGGGTTGAAATATCTTGGACCCATCGACGGACATGATTTAGTTGCTGTTGAGCGAGCACTAACTCAAGCTAAAGGTTTTGGCGGACCAGTTATTGTGCATTGCATCACCACTAAAGGTAAAGGTTTTGCTGCCGCCGAAAGCAATGACGAAGATCGCTTTCACGCAGTAGGGGTTATTGACTCAACAACAGGCGAACCTATTGCAACGACAAGCCAACCAAGTTGGACAGATATTTTCGCTGATGAAATAGTGAAAATTGGTGCACAGCGACAAGATCTTGTTGCTATCACAGCTGCCATGATGCACCCAGTAGGACTAGGACCATTCCAACAAAACTATCCAGAAAGATGCTTCGATGTAGGTATAGCTGAACAACATGCTGTTACTTCGGCAGCAGGCTTAGCTATGGCCGGAATACACCCAGTGGTAGCTGTTTACTCAACTTTCCTAAATCGTGCTTTCGATCAGATCGTAATGGATGTAGCTTTACACAAAGTTGGAGTTACATTTGTTCTAGATCGAGCAGGAGTTACTGGAACCGATGGCGCCAGCCACAATGGGGTGTGGGATACCTCAATGCTTGGTATGGTGCCAGGGCTACAGCTGGCGGCTCCCCGAGATGAACTTCGGTTAAGAGAAGCATTAAATCATGCTGTTACGGTAACTGATGCTCCTACGGTAATCCGTTACTGTAAAGAGCCATTACCGCCGCAGTTAGCAGCAATTAATTCTTACCACGGTGTTGATGTAATACACGGCGACCAAGACGCTGAGGTACTTATCGTCGCATATGGTCCTTTCGTAGCACTAGGTGTAGCTGTTATAGAACTACTATCTAAAAAGGGGATTCCTGCGACGCTAATTGATCCAGTATGGGCTTTACCTGTTAATGAATACTTGCCAATAGCTGCAGCGCAACATCGGCTGGTAGTAAGTATCGAAGATGGTTTAGTAGCTGGGGGATTAGGCGCTCAATTAGGACTTGCCATGCAGGATGCTAATGTTGCTACGCCACTTCGCTGCTATGGTGTTCCGCGCTATTTCCCCGAACATGACTCGCGAGATTCGCTACTGAAAAGCTGCGGGCTAACAGCTGAATCGTTGACTGAAGCTATTACTCAACAGCTTCAGCAGTAGTGACTGTTTGGTTTGTCTGCAACACATCAGCTAGCGGGGCTGCGACAAGAGATATCTGCCAGGAGCGTGCTCCTGCTGCGCTAAGAAGAGTATTGATTTTGGAAATATCAATACTCTCGTCGCCATACCAAGCAAGCCAACGTAATGCAGCAGGTGAGACAAGGTTTTCTGGCGGCAATTTATATTGCTCAGCTAAATCATTGATACAAGGACGTATTAGCTGCCAACGAGCAAAACTTTCTGGGTTACGAGATTCCCAGTTGCGAGGTTGGGTAGGAGGTCCTTCTTGCTGTAGTTGTCGTGTTGGATATTTGCTACGAGGAAGTACCTTAACTGCGTCGATAGCTCCTAACCAATTAGCTTCAAAACGACGGGCTTGGCGCCTAGACAGAGCATCGATACGACGTAAATCTTCTCGGGTAGGCCAATGTCCAGATGCTGGATCTAGCAGAGTAGCAATAGCAATAATGCCGCTGTCGTGAAGAATGCGGCTAGGTCCTTTGTCGAGGCGCTGTGCGATCTCATCTCGAACTTCCCATAGCTCACGAACTAATGCCAGTTGTACCGGTGCTCGCAGCGCATTGATTCCAGAGGTACGTCGCCAAGGATCTACGCGAATATCAGTAGGCTGTTGAGCGCCACGAACTAGAGCAGCAAATTCTTCCTGCGCCCAAGTTAGTTTTCCAGCTTCTGTTAGATCGGCGTAGATGAGTTCTCTCAACTCGATTAGGCATTCAACATCAAGAGCTGCGTAAACTAGCCATTCTTCAGGTAGCGGACGTTGCGACCAGTCAGCTGCGGAGTGCTCTTTCAGTAGCCGAACCCCACAGTAATGCTCAACGATTGCGCCTAACCCGACTCGGGATAGATTAAGCAGTCGGGCAGCAAGTTCGGTATCGAAAAGGTGCTGAGGAATCATCCCAACATCGCGCAAACAGGGGAGGTCTTGGGTAGCGGCATGGATGATCCATTCAGCATCTGCAATGGCTTGCCCTAGCTTGGAAAGATCCCAATTGAATGCAGCTGGATCAATAAGGAATGTTCCAGCTGCTTGGCGGCGTAATTGAATTAACCAAGCTGCTGCACCGTAGCGAAAACCTTGAGCTCGTTCAGCGTCAATAGCGATCGGACCACTAGCGCCCTGTAATTTTGCGATGCAGACATCGAGATCTTGGGAAGTGCTAATTACTTCTGGTATGCCTTCGGCAGGGGTAGCAAGGATAGGTAATTCTTCCGATTCGGTGATCAATGTCGTCTCCGGGCTACAGCAAGTAATGCAACATCAGCTGGTAGTGGAGGAATACCGGCAGCCATACATAGTAATTCTTCCCAAGCAGCTAAGTGGTCTTTTATCTCAACGCCATCAGCAAGAATTGGAGTCCAGGAGGCTCGGATTTCTACTTCAGCATGAGGTGGTTCCTCGTCTTTATCCCCAAACGACTGCGACGATACGGCAGTAACTGTTCCTGCCGCTGCTTTCCAAGAAAGGTCATGTTGAGAAAGCGCATCGGTAAACCAACTCCAGCCCACCTCAGTTAAAAGCGGATCTGTCACCATTGAAGGATCAATATCTGCTTTAACATAGGTCACGCATCGAAACTCGCCACCCCAGGATGGATTTGAGTCTGGATCATGAAGAAGAATAAAGCGACCATTGCCCACTTCATCTCCAGCGATATCAACGTCTGCTGCGATAGCAAGTGCAAACGGAGCAATCTTTTGCGGTGCTGGGATTTTTTCGATGGTCACTTCAGGGCGCCAGCGCATAGCATCACAGGCATGTAGCGCATGTGCGAAGGTGGCGGGTAGTTGCTTGAAAGGCGACGAAACTGTCACCCAACAGACAATACTGGGAGCGCTTTAGTATGAGAGTGAGGCGCGCCGCTACTCTGCTTCGAGAGTCAAACAAATTGAGTTTATGCAATACCGCTGATCAGTAGGAGTGTTGTAGCCTTCACCAGCAAAAACATGTCCCAGATGTGAGTCGCAACTAGCACAACGAACTTCGGTTCGAATAGCACCTGGAATGGAATTATCGGTTACGTAACGGACTCGATCTTCGGCTAAGGGAGCATAAAAAGCTGGCCATCCGCAGTGTGAATCGAACTTTGTTGTAGAACGAAATAGTTCGCTAGCACAAGCACGGCAACTATAAATACCAGCAACATCGGTATCGACGTATTCTCCGGTATAGGGAGCTTCAGTACCAGCTTCACGAAGAACATGATATTCAGCAGCAGATAAACGATCACGCCACTGAGACGGCGTGAGAATCACAGATATTTTAGTGCCGTGATCGTTCATGAGTACTCCTGTTAGTAAATAGTTTTAGTTAGAAAGTCGAGGTATCTATGACGTAACGGTAACGAACTCGAGAAGCTACGACATCGTCGTAAGCTTGCGTAATTTTGTCTCCAGAAATGATCTCTACGGTTGGGGTAATCCCATGTAGAGCACAGAAATCTAGCATTTCTTGAGTTTCTGCGATACCTCCGATATTGGATCCTGCCATAGCTTTATTGCCGCTAATTAAAGAACGGAACCGGAAAGTAGTGGGATGTTCTGGGATACCTACATCAACCAAAACCCCATGGACCTTGAGAGTTCCCAATAGTCCATCAATATCTGATTCTGCAGAGATTGTTGAAACTACTAGGTCAAAGTTACCGCGAAGATTCTTTAAGGTATCTACTTCGTTCATAGCGTAATAATGCGATGCTCCAAAGGCTAACCCGTCAGCTTCTTTGCTACGAGTTTGAGAAATTACAGATACTTCTGCTCCCATAGCAGCAGCAAGTTTCACTCCAATATGCCCGAGTCCGCCCATACCAACGATGGCAACTTTTTTCCCAGTTCCAGCGCCCCAGCGTTTGAGAGGTGCATACATGGTGATACCAGCGCATAAGAGCGGAGCAGCTTCCTGCAGCGGAATCTGATTAGGGATATGGCAAATATATTTTTCTTCTACGGTAATACCTTGAGAATATCCGCCAGCAGTAATAAGCCCATCGCGCCCAATAGAGTTATAGGTCCATACGGTGGGACGTTCTTGTGAAGTGCAGAAGTTCTCGTGTCCTTGTAGGCAATATTCGCACTCTCCGCAAGAGTCAACAAAACACCCAACTCCGACCTTATCGCCTACCTTAAACTTAGTAACTTCAGATCCAACCAGAGTTACTACGCCAGCAAGTTCATGTCCAGGAACAATTGGATATTTCACCGGTCCCCATTCGTTACGAGCGGTATGAATATCGCTGTGACATATTCCAGCCCATTTCACATCAAAGAAAACTTCAGTAGGACCAGGTTCGCGACGCGTGATTGTCGTGCGGTAAAACTGGCATGACGCATCGTCGGTAGCGTAAGCAAGAACCTCTGGCATGATGAAACCTCTGTCTGTAAATGTAGAAATTTTGGTATTCCGGACGCGGGTGAAAAGTTCACTATTTTTAGACTCGCGTAATACTTTTCTTTCTTATCATGTCACGTATTGAGCAAGCTCGCGGCACACTAGTTGTTATGGCTAAAAATAAGAGCAACGCAGAAATGCGTTTGAGTGATTTGCTGCGGCTATCTGCAGGACCGGTAGATCTTTCTGCTATCCCTACTGATGCTACGACAGGGTTCCCTGAGGGGAAAACTAAAAATGATGTTGCTGAAGTTACTGCTGAAATAGCTCCAGTGTTATCAGAATTGCAAGAAAGACTCTTTGCTCAAGGACGAGCTAATTCCGATGCGGCACCTCGAGTACTTTTGCTGCTACAAGGAATGGATACCTCTGGAAAAGGTGGGATCATTCGTCACGCGATCGGATTGATTGATCCGCAAGGAGTTCATATCAAGGCTTTTAAAGCTCCAACTCCAGAAGAACGGTCTCATGATTTTCTGTGGCGTATTAATAAGGAACTACCTGCTCCAGGCATGATCGGGATTTTTGATAGATCTCAGTACGAAGATGTGTTAGTGGTGCGAGTTGAGGAATTGGTCCCTCAATCGGAGTGGGAGAAGCGCTACGACTTGATCAATGAGTTTGAAGCAGAAGCTGTTAAAAATGGTATTCGCATTGTGAAGTGTTTCTTGCATATCAGTCGCGATGAGCAAAAAGAGCGTCTATTGGCACGGTTGGAAGATCCAGCTAAGTATTGGAAGTACAATCCAGGAGATCTTGACGCTCGTGCTAAGTGGGATGAATATCAAGCTGCGTACGCTGATGCGCTAGAAAAGTGTCATACAGAGGTAGCTCCGTGGTATGTTATCCCCTCGGATCGTAAGTGGTATCGAGATTGGGCAGTAGCGCAGTTGTTGTTGGAGAACCTGCAGGAAATGGATCTTGCTTGGCCCGTTGCTGACTTTGATGTCGCGGCTGAAGAACAGCGAGTTTTAGCTAGTTAATAACTGATTTAACTGTCGCTGGTAAGGGATCTATTATCCTGCCAGCGGCAGTTCAGTTTCTAGTGCCCGCAATGCTGCTACTGCATATTGAGCTAAGACAGCTTTTGCTACGGCAGGATCTCCGCCTAGCGGGCGCGATACTCCGACGACTCCGGGAATCCGAGCTACTCGTGCTAGCACATCAGCATCAGTATCGATTGCTAATGTTGCGATGCCAATATGACGGTGTCCGGCTGCTCGATGAGCTGCAATAGCTTCTTCAATAGCAGCATCATGATGCAATGAAGCAAGCCGGTAAGGAAGTTTATGGTGGGCTGCCCATCGTCGTGCTCGACGTTCCAGTGCAGCAATATCGTAGGCAGAGTCGGCATCATGCCAAAGGATCAAGGCATCAAGTTCTCGTGCGCCACATGCAGAAAGAGCTTGTTGTAAGTGTCGGTCAAGAGCTGAGAAGCATTCGCTAGTAGCGCCAAGGGGATCGGCAAGGCTGACTGGGGCTTCTGGGGTAGCGCGACTGATTGCTGCCACCATAGAGGCTAGATTTTTATCATGTTCTGAAGCGGCTGCTTGTAGCGGGACACAGATAACTTCAGTGGCACCCTCGTCGATGAGTCCAGTTACTGTTCGGCTAAGGTGGAGTGATTCATCATCGGCAATCCGGACAGTGAGGTCAGGACGTATCCCGCATAGCATAGAGTTCAGCGACGATAAGCAGTGGCGATGCATAAGATGTTGCTTTGTCACGAGAACGAGCGCGGGAGGGGTCACACGGATCTCCTTATTATTAACTGCTGTTGGGATCTAGACTTTACGCAAAAAAGTGTTGATGTGGCTACTTTGTCTTGATGTCAACTGAAATAGTCAACATTTATGTGACTTATCTCACAAGTTAAGCGTCTTTGTGGATATTAGGGGATACTACTTAGTGTTTTCTTGTCGATAAAGGAGAAGGTAATGTCCGCTCTTGCTGATGACTCTAAGGGGCCTTCAGGGACCTTGGCGCGCGGTCTTGCCATTCTTGATTTATTAGCGGCAGGGGAACGTCCCACTGTAACTGAACTGGTAATAAAACTGGAACTGTCGCGAAGTGCAACGTACCGTATTCTTTCGGTACTTCGTGAGCAAGGATTGGTGGCTTGGGATAGCGCTGATAGCGGCATTTACCCAGGAGAAAAAGCGATCATGCTGGGAATGGCAGGACTTTCCCATTACGATCCCTATCTGGCTGCTAGACAAGAGCTCACCACGATGGCAGAAGAAATTGGAGAAGCTATCCTGTTGGGGGTACGTCATGGTGCTGAAATCGTTTATATTGCCCATGAAGATCGAGGTGTACATATGGTGTCAGTGCGTCGGATGGTAGGAATGCGTTTTGCTCTCAATACCACCTCAATGGGTAAAGCATTTTTAGCTCAGTTCCCTGATGATTTCCAAGAAGATCTGCTAAATAGGATTCCGCTAGCGCGAATGACCGATAGAACTATTACCGACAAAGAAGTATTGCGTCGTGAGTTGGATCGAATCCGGGAGCGAGGTTACGCCGTCGATGATGGCGAAAATGCTGTTGGAGTGATGTGCTTTGGGGCAGCAGTATGCGATGACGCTGGATGGCCGGTTTGTGGTATCGCTATTTCTGGCCCTAAAGAGCGAATGATGCCTAGAGTTAAAGAGCTATCGCGTCGGGTAGTAGAGAGTACCGATATTATCGCTAGAAGACTAGGTTTTGGTGCTGCTCACGAGCAAAAACAACTATGGACAGGGCATTAACTGCGGGTATTGGCTGCTGAAAAATTTGGCCAAACACCATTGACGGCATTATTTAATGCAGCACCTATAAGCGCTGCAACAGATATGAGATATAGCCACATCATTAGGGCGATAGGCGTTGCTAGCGGTCCGTATAAAGAGGCGCTCCCTAGATTGTGTGCAATGAAGCTACGTAACCACCATGATCCGATAACCCACATAGCTATAGTGATGATGGCTCCAGGTATTTCGCAGCGCCAGCGACGATGTATTGGCAAAGTTACATGAAACATGGTGGTGAGAATTGCAAGGCCTCCAACTATCACCACAGGCCAATATAAATAGGTTAAAGCTCTAATCTGATTAGGGAGAATCTTAGCGATTAGAGTTGGTCCGGTCAGGACCAGCGGGAAAAGAATAGCTCCGCCAAGTATTAGAACTATGTAGATCAAGAAAGCTAAGGCTCGGGAGCGAATCCAGTGACGTTGTCCCCGCATGCCATACATGATGGTGGCAGTGTCTACGAACGCTGATACTGCTCGAGACCCAGACCAAAGAGCAAGTAGAAAACCGATAGAGACTACGTCAACTCGACCATTTGTTAGAACATCGTCAAGGGTGGGTGCTAGTACTTCTGAAATTACATCTGAGGTCATGAACCGACCAGCAAAACTAAGAAGTTCGCTACGAAACCAAGTCACAGTTGTTGCTGGAAAGCTACTTGCAATGAAGCCGATAGCTCCACTTAGTCCAAAAAGTAAAGGAGGTAGCGATAGTAGTAGATAGAAAGCAGTTTCAGCCGCAAGCCCCATGATGCGAAAAGTGAAGCACGCATCGATTGTGCGCCAGATTGCTTTAGCTATGTTGAATATAGATATCGGATGCTCAGTATCTCGATGATTTAAAGGACTGATATCTGGCATAAGTAGACGTCTCGTGGTGGGGAAAGATTTTAGTTTCAACATCCTGTCATGTTTGATGAGAACTAAGAGTGTAGGCGCGCCGGTATGGGTCAAATATCGTGATTTTGCGAGGAGATTTTAGATGCTCTGGGCTTCGATTTGCTTTTGTTGCTAGAACTCTACTAGAGTCTTCGACGCACCAAGTTTCTGTAATAAAGTGCATGCGGACGTAGCGCAGTTGGTAGCGCATAACCTTGCCAAGGTTAGGGTCGCGAGTTCGAGTCTCGTCGTCCGCTCGGAGCAAGTCTCTCGCACGACTTGCAAGGGGTTAAAACCCCAAGGTCGAGTGGCCGAGAGGCGAGGCAGCGGACTGCAAATCCGCGTACATGGGTTCAAATCCCATCTCGACCTCCATGGGCGGCTGGCGCAGCTGGTTAGCGCGCTTCCCTGACACGGAAGAGGTCGGCAGTTCGAGTCTGCCGTCGCCCACCAGTCACAAGAATCCCCTTGATAATTCAAGGGGATTCTTGCTTTCTAGTAGATGATGTGACGAAGCCGCTATTTTCCGATATTGTTACTGAGCACGGGCGATTGGCGCAGTTGGTTAGCGCGCTTCGTTCACACCGAAGAGGTCAGCGGTTCGAGTCCGCTATCGCCCACTAAAGTTGTTATGGATCGTACCCATAACAACTTATTTTTATATCTCGTGTAGAGATTATAAAACTTTATAAGCTTATTTCGGGTGGATGATTCTAGCGTTAGAAGAAGTGTGGGCACCTGGCCCTTGCCAACAAAGTGCCCACACAGGTTCAGTTATTTAGCAACAGCATCTGTTCCTGAGTCATCATTATGGACCCTGCCGCGTACTAAGAACCAGGCTACCGTCAGCAACACAAACCAGATGGGTGTAACTAATAGTGCTTGCAGGGTATCTTTTTCAAGAGTAAGAACGCAGATTACAAAGACGAAGAACACTAGGGATACCCAGGCCATGATTCGATCTCCGGGCATGGGGAAAGCTGACTTAGCATGTGCTGTCGGATACTTGTGGCGGTAAGCCAAGTAGCTAATTAGGATCATGGACCATACGAAGATAAATAGTACTGCTGAGATCGTCGTAACCACGGTGAAAGCTCCCATGATTGACTCGCTTAACATCAGGACGATTGAAGAGCTAACTAAAGCTACTGAAACGAAAAGACCCTTATGCGGAACCTTCGCTTTAGACAGCTCACCAAATGCTTTCGGAGCCATGCCCTTATGAGAGAGACCGTAAAGCATTCGTGAAGTAGAGAAAATACCTGAGTTAGCACTAGAAGAAGCCGATGTCAGCACCACAAAGTTCATGATTCCAGCTGCGGCAGCCAAGCCAACAGAGGAGAAAAGTACTACAAAGGGAGACTGGGCTGGATCAATCTTGTCCCATGGCGTAACAGTCATAATGACAACCATGGCAAGAACATAGAAAATTACGATTCGAACCGGAATCGCATTGATAGCTTTAGGCAATGACTTGAAAGGATTCTGTGTTTCAGCAGCAGTAGTTCCTACTAATTCAACACCAGCAAAAGCAAAGATAGCGATCTGGAAGCCAGCTAATAGACCAGTAAAGCCTTTGGGGAAGAAACCACCGTGATCCCATAAGTGATTGATAGAAGCAACTGTGCCATCTGGGGAAGTAAAACGTGAAAGTACCAAGTAGATGCCAAGCAAGATCAGGGCGATAATTGCCACAATCTTGATTAGCGCAAACCAAAACTCTAGTTCGCCGAAGAGTTTTACTGTTAGCAAGTTTAGCCCTAGCAACGTCAGAAGAACTCCGATAGCTAGTGCAATAGATAGTGGCTTGATGATTGTTGGAGCACTTGGATTAACCCAGAAATTGAAGTAACCGGCTACGGCAATGATATCTGCCATTCCAGTGACAACCCAGCACAACCAATAAGTCCATCCTGCGAAGAATCCTGCCCATGGTCCGAGCATATCTGCCGCAAAATCTTGGAAAGATTTATAGGAAAGATTATGCAGAAGCAGTTCTCCCATGGCGCGCATGACGAAGAACATAACAACACCAATAATGGTGTAAACAAGCAGAATCGACGGTCCAGCAACCGAAATTGTTTTTCCTGATCCCATAAAAAGACCAGTACCGATAGCGCCACCGATAGCGATGAGCTGGATATGTCGGTTCGAGAGGGTCCGTTGTAGATGTTGGTCTTCTTGGGGCTGCGTCGGTGCAGCGGATGACTGGCTCATATGTGTCACTCCTCAAAGTTGGGGATGCTTGAGAATGACACATAGTTATACTCTCTGGGAAGTAACGACATCAAGCCGTGACTAAATCGTGATATAACCGTCGCTAAGTTGTTTTCTTGGATTTGAGTAGCCCTTAGCCGCGGTCTACGGCAGAATGAGAGTTACCTATTACGCCGTCGGCTCCCGGTATGGGCGGACGCATTCATCGAAAGGCATCACCGTGTCTATCACGATCACCATCTGGAATCCTGATTCTTCCCAGCAAAAGGTGGTCGAATCAACGACCACGGGTCTGGACTTATTTGGCGAGGATCGCGCTATCGTCGCTATGAAAATCAACGGTGAGACACGTGATCTACAATGCACGTTAAGCGATGGCGATACCGTCGAACCTATTCTGGTTACCTCTGATGAAGGGCTTTCGATTCTTCGTCATAGCTGTGGACACGTTGCTGCCCAAGCTATCCAAAGCTATATTCCAGAAGCAAAGCTAGGTATCGGCCCGCCTATCACCGATGGCTTCTACTACGATTTCCAGCTGCCGCGAGCGCTTACCCCCGATGATCTTAAAGAGCTAGAGAAACTGATGTCTCGGATTGTCAAAGAGAAACAGCGCTTTGTGCGCCGTGTCGTCACTGATGAGCAAGCGCGAGTTGAATTAGCCAATGAGCCATTCAAGCTGGAGCTAATCACCGATAAGGGCGGCGCCAATGCCGATGATGGAAGTTCAGTCGAAGTAGGTGGCGCTGAACTAACTATTTACGACAATGTAAGCCCGAACGGGGAATGTGCTTGGGGTGACCTTTGCCGCGGTCCGCATGTTCCACATACCGGTTACCTAGGTAATGGTTGGGCATTGACTAGAAGTTCGGCAGCTTACTGGCGGGGAGATCAGTCGAAAGCCTCCTTACAGCGTCTATACGGAACTGCTTGGGCAACGAAAGACGATCTTGTAGCTTACAAAACTCGCTTAGCAGAAGCCGAAAAGCGTGATCATCGCCGTATCGGGGTAGAAATGGATTTGTTCTCATTCAACGATCTGGTTGGTCCTGGACTTCCGCTAATCCATCCCAAAGGTGGGGTAATAAAGCGAGTTATGGAGGACTACGTTCGGCAGCGCCATATTGAAGAGGGCTTCCAGTATGTGTCTACTTCTCATATCAGCAAAGAGGATCTGTTCTATACCTCTGGTCATCTGCCGTATTACGCCGAGGGCATGTTCCCCGCTATCGAAAACGATGGGCAAAACTATCGGTTGAAGGCGATGAACTGTCCCATGCATAACCTGATTTTCAGCTCCCGTGGACGGTCTTATCGAGAACTTCCGTTGCGGTTGTTTGAGTTCGGTACGGTTTATCGCAACGAGAAGTCTGGTGTAGTCCAAGGGCTAACTCGGGTACGCATGATTACCCAAGATGATTCCCATAGCTACTGCACTAAAGAGCAGGCTCCGGAAGAAATCAAGCACCTGCTGAATTTTGTACTTAGCCTGCTCAATGATTTCGGTCTTAACGACTATTACTTAGAAGTCTCCACACGTGATGAGGGTGGTAAGAAGAAAGATAAGTTCATTGGTACCGATGAACAATGGGCGGAAGCAACCGAGATTCTACAAAAAATTGCTGATGAATCTGGGCTGCGGATCGTCGCAGATCCAGGTGGCGCCGCTTTCTATGGTCCTAAGATCTCTATCCAAGCTAAAGATGCTGTTGGTCGTACCTGGCAGATGTCTACGATCCAATATGACTTCAATCAGCCAGAACGATTTGCTTTGGAATATGTTGCTCCTGATGGTTCCCATCAGCGCCCAGTGATGATTCACTCGGCTAAGTTCGGGGCGATTGAGCGATTCATGGGTGTACTTATTGAGCACTATGCCGGACAGTTCCCAGCTTGGCTAGCTCCGGTTCAAGTTACTGCGATACCTGTTGCAGAAGATTACCTACCACATCTAGAAACGGTAGTGGCTGCTTTGGAAGCCCAAAATATTCGGGTAGAAATAGATCATTCTGATGATCGATTTGGCAAGAAAATTCGTAACGCTGCTAAGCAGAAAGCGCCATTCATTATGATCGCTGGTGGTGATGATGTTGCCGCAGGTGCAGTTAGCTTCCGTTACCGTGATGGTTCGCAAGAAAATGGTATTCCGATAGCTGAAGCTATTGCAAAAGTACGTGAATGCGTAGAATCTCGATCGAATAACTCTCCAACCGCACCGACGCTGGGGGAGTGAGCTAGTCGTGACTCAGACAGAAAGCGTCGGGGACTTGATAGGAGTTCCCGACGCCTTCGATCGACTATGGGTACCCCATCGCATGGCTTATATTGATGGTGCTCGCAATAGTGGCTGCCCGTTTTGTGAAGGTCCACAGCGCGATGATAAGACAGCTCTCATTATTTATAGAGGGGAACACTGTTTTGTAGCTATGAACTTGTACCCCTACTCTCCGGGACATGTGCTAGTTATGCCTTATCATCATGTACCGCTATATACGGATCTGACATTAGAAGAAACCGCAGAATTTGCGTTGTTGACTCAGCAAGCCATGCGTGTTCTGGCTGCGGTTTCGCACCCGGCAGGTTTCAATTTGGGAATAAATCAAGGCGCAGTAGCAGGAGCAGGTATTGCTGGACATCTGCACCAACATGTGGTGCCCAGATGGCGTGGAGATATGAATTTCTTCCCAATTATTGCGCAAACCAAAGCAATGCCACAGCTTCTCGAAGACGCCCGTATCCAACTTTCTGAAGCCTGGAATGAACACGCTCACGATAGCTTGGAGCTGGAATGCTAGAACACTTTCGTGGATTCTATGCAAAGTTACTTACTCCAGGGGCAAAGCTATTGTCTCGACTTAATGTAAGTCCAGATACTGTCTCATGGATAGGAACGATTCTGGTCTGCGCAGTTGCTCTTGGCTGTGTCCCGCAAGGTTTTCTCTGGCAAGGATCTATAGCTATAGGGATTCTGGTATTGACCGATGGCTTAGACGGCCAGCTCGCCAGAATTACTGGGAAAGTATCAAGTTTTGGTGCTTTCTTAGACTCATCGCTGGACCGTATTGCAGATGGTTTGATTTTTGGTTCGGTGCTGCTTTGGTTCGCCAAGAACAACGAAAATATCTGGTGGGTGCTGATTGCTTTAATAGCGCTCGTAGCAGGGCAAGTAACAAGTTATGTTAAAGCTCGTGCTGAAAGTGTAGGTTTTAGCTGCCGAGGCGGTATTGCTGCCCGTGCTGATCGATTGTTAATTCTTTTAGTAGGAATGTTTCTCGCTGGAATAGGGATTTTATGGGCGCTAAAAGCAGCAATGTTATTGTTGGCTTGTGCGTCGATAGCTACGGTCGCACAGCGTATGATTCAAGTTTATCGGCAAGCGCAGATCCGAGATGCTGAGCAGCAATAATGATCAATTTAAAGAGTATTCTCACTGAATCCGCTATGCGTGCTGCTTGGCGAATTGGCCCACATCTGAGCAATAAAGCAATTCTACAAATATCAGAAGTGGGCGCTCGCTTAGCAGTAACTTGTGGCGTAGATCAGGCAGATCACTGGGAGCAAAATGTTGCAATTATTACTGGGAAAACTCCTTCGAGAGCTGACCGAGTTGCAGCAGTAGCATCATATTTACGTTATTGGTTAGAGATGGTTTCGTTACCTGGATGGGATCAAAACCGGCTCGAAAAACACGTACGCATTGATCTACTTACTCAGGTAGCTGCAGAAGTAGCTGGTGGGGGATGTGTAGTTGCTTTACCGCATATGGGTAACTGGGATCTAGTAGGAGCTTATGCTTGTCGGCACGGTTTGAAGGTAAGCACTATCGCAGAAGAGTTGCCACAAAAAACATTCTCTAAATTTCTGAGATACCGAGAATCATTAGGTTTTACAGTGAGAGGGCATCGAGCCACCGGGCTAACAGATGCTCTTATTTCAGATGCGCAGAATCATCAGTTGGTATGTTTAGTTGCTGATAGAGACCTCAAACGGCGAGGAGTGCCAGTGTTATGGACAACAGAACATGGTTCGGTGCCAATAACAATGCCAGCAGGTCCAGCCATAATTGCTCGCAGATCTGGGGCTACGCTGAGAGGTGTAGTCACACACTACGAGGATGATCAACTAATAGTTGAGATTTCTGATCCGATTGATGTGGGTAAGGAAGGCGATCCACTTGACGAACCAGTGCAGCAGCTAGCTAATTTTTTCGCTAATCAAGTTTGTGCCCATAGTAATGATTGGCACCTTTTCCAACCTTTCTTTGGAGCGCTTTCGTGAAGATCGGAATTGTTTGTCCCTATAGTTTTTCCTACCCCGGAGGAGTACAAGCGCACGTATGGGGGTTAGGAGAATATCTGTCGTCGCTGGGACATCAGGTAGAAGTTTTAGCGCCAGGAGCATATGAACCTACGCTATCGCCACGTCTGCAGCCAGTATTTACTTCAGCTGGATCAGCAGTCCCGATTCAATTTAATGGTTCAGTGGCTCGGATCTCGATGGCGCCACATGCGGCGATATACGCCAAAAAGTGGCTACAGCGAGGTAATTTCGATGTGCTTCACCTACATGAACCATTAGTGCCATCAACAGCTTGGCAAGTATTAGGAATGACCGATATTCCTACCCTGGCTACTTGTCATGCTGCACGTACTGATCATAGGCTTCACGAAATAGCAGGATGGCTAGGGAAAGATCGACTCGAACGTCTAGACGATGTAATTGCAGTGTCACAAACAGCAGCTGATCTTGCTGAAATATATCTACATGAGCGTCCAGATATTGTGCCTAACGCTATTTGGGTATCTGACTTTGCCACAGCTCCAATAACATCGCGTTGGCGAGGAGGGCAGCGTCCTCGAGTTACTTTTATGGGCCGGGATGAACCTCGTAAAGGGCTAGATGTTTTCTTGGAAGCAATGCCTTATGTTAAGGCTGCTACAGATATTGATGTAGCGGTTGCCAGCGCAACAGATCGAAAGTTTCCAGCATGGGTTACGCGCGTTGATGCCCGAAGTGATCAAGCCCGGTTAGCTTTATTTGCTTCAACAGATATTTATGTAGCTCCAGCATTAGGTGGCGAGAGCTTCGGCATTGTTTTAGTCGAAGCACTTGCTGCTGGTTGTGACGTAGTTGCTAGTGATCTTCCAGCTTTTAAAGCAGTATTAGGTGATGCTGGTAGATGCTTTACAACTGGAGATGCAATAGCGCTAGCTAAAGCAGTATGCGAATCTTTGGAAGCTCCTATATCGGTAGAAAGTAGAAGAAAACGTGCCGATACTTTTGACTGGTCGGTGGTAGGAGCTGAGATTTGTGCACGGTTATCACAACTTATCGCCTAGGCTGGGATCATGACTGAGCCCACCGTTACCTATGACACGGACCGGGTGTGGACAATTCCCAACGTCCTCAGTTTGGTACGACTATTAGGAGTCCCGTTATTTCTATGGCTATTGCTATGTCATCATGCAGACGGAACGGCGGTAGCAGTCTTAGCGGTAGCAGGTGCTACGGATTGGCTTGATGGAAAACTTGCTCGTGCACTGAATCAGGTATCACGTATCGGGCAGATGTTGGATCCTATTTCTGATCGACTATATATTCTTGCCACGATTTTAGGATTAGCTTTCCGTGACATTATTCCTTGGTGGTTAGTTATCGTTCTGGCGTTGCGTGACCTTACGATGCTATGTCTAGTGCCTATTTTACGTACTAGAGGTTTCACATCGTTACCGGTTCATTTTCTTGGAAAAGCAGCGACTTTTTGCTTACTTTACGCATTTCCGTTAGTGCTTTTAGGGGCACGGGAAGGAAATGTAGCTGTGGTTTGCAAAATTATTGGATGGGCTTTTGTGCTTTGGGGAACCGCATTGTATTGGTGGGCGGGTGCTCTCTATATTGAGCAAACTAAGCGCGTTATATCTTCACTTCCGCGCATACCTCCTGCCGAACGTCCAGGCCGTAGGAATAGTCAGTGAATCAAGCAAAGAAAAATTATTCATCGCTGTTAGATGAGATTGGTGCTTCTTCTCTAGAGCCTGAATATAAAGTTGGTATTACTTCACCGAGGTTACATATTTTGGGGCTAGTTGGAATCATCATTATTGGTTTGATGCTAGGTCTAGCAGCTGCGCAAACCCACTCTACAAAAACTTCCCGTACTGAAGAAAGAATTGATCTCATAGCTCGAGTTAAAAACTCTGAAAAACATCATGAAGAGTTGGAATCGCGTCTTGCAGAGCTTTCTAAATCTGTTACAGAAGCGCGTGATCAAAGTTTAGGTCAAGGTAGTGAGGCTAGTTCACTAAGATCGCAATTAGATAAATTGCAGATAGCTGCAGGTAGTACATCAGTAACTGGATCAGGAATGGTTATCACTCTTGATGATGCAACAAATGCTACTGCTGCGCGAGGACGAGTTCTCGATATTGATTTACGACAAATAGTTAATGGACTGTGGGAAGCCAAAGCAGAAGCTATCGCTATCAATGGGCAACGCCTTACTCCTAATACTGCTATCAGAGGTGCTGGTGACGCAATTACTGTTAACTACAAGTCATTAACTCACCCCTACAAAATTGAGGCAATAGGCGACGCTAAAACATTACAAGGAAAGTTTGCTGCTACTTCTGGTGGTCAGTGGGTTGCTTTTTTGCGAACTAACTATGGGGTAAAAGTAGGGGTTCAAGGAACCGACAATCTCACGCTTTCGTCAGCAGCTGAGATAGATTTACGATCAGCTACGGCAAAGGAGAGATGACTTTGTTTGTCATCATTGGTCTAGTACTTGGAATTGTCTTAGGTATTGTATTGTCTCCGACGGTGCCACCTGAATTACAACCATATTTACCTATCATGATCGTGGCAGCATTAGATGCGCTTTTTGGGGGAACTAGGGCGTTTCTCGAGGGAGTTTTTCAAGATCGAGTATTTGTTGTCTCTTTTATATCTAATGTTTTAATTGCCGCAGGTATTGTGTGGATCGGTGACCTTATTGGGGTAGGGTCACAGCTCTCTACCGCAGTTGTGGTTGTTTTTGGTATCCGTATTTTTACCAATGCAGCAGCAATTAGACGGAAGATTTTCCATGCCTGATACTGAGAAATCTGTTGATCCTAAAGCATTATGGAAAGCATTTTGGAGGTTAGGTTCTACGCAAGCTGTCGTAGGACTATTGCTAATGCTAGTGGTGGCTTCGGCTATTGTTGCGGTGCGAAGCCATGCTCACGATCGTGACTATTCCACGTTACGTCGAGATGATCTGTTGACTCTTGTCGATACGTTAAATAGTGATTCGGCAAAACTTGAATCACAGATTCGTGAGCTGGAAAAAACTCTTACGGAGCTTGAAGGAAGTTCTGATAAGCAAAAAGTTGCTATGGAACAAGCTAAACATCGCAGTTCGGTACTGCAAATTGTGGCAGGAACAGTTCCTGTATCAGGTGCTGGGATTGAACTTCGTATTGATGATCCGCAAGGACGTATGACATCGTCCTTACTTCTTGATGCGGTACAAGAGTTACGTGATGCTGGTGCTGAAGCTATTGAAATTAACGATAAATATCGAGTTACGATGGGAACTTGGTTTGGAACAGGAACCGATAGTAAAGCTGGTGTGATGGGAGAAGCTCTTATTTTCCCTATCAAGATTGAGGCTATTGGGGACCCACATGCCCTTGATGAAGGAGCCCGGTTTAGGGGTGGTATTGTGAGTACCATCCAGTCAAGTGATGTTGGTGGTACTGCCAATGTTACGAGTCTAGATCACGTCGATATCGACAGTGTTATACAAGTATCCGCACCGGCTTTCGCTAAACCACGGTGACCCCCGTGGAATCATGAAAGCCTAATGTGCCCTATTGTGGGCACTGGGGATGGTCCCCCATGAGCTTTTGAAGAGGAGCACACACTATGTCACGGTTCCCCGAGGATCTGCGATACAGCAGCGAGCACGAGTGGGTTCGTGGCGGCAATGGTCAGGTCGTCCGCATTGGTATTACCGACTATGCCGCTGATGCGCTTGGCGATATTGTCTATGTGTCGCTACCGACAGTGAATGAAGAAGTAAAGGCTGGAGACACCTGCGGTGAGCTTGAGTCTACTAAGTCAGTATCAGAAATTTTCTCCCCAGTTTCGGGCGTTATCGTTACTGTAAACGAAGCGCTAACCGATACTCCAGAGATGGTTAATACGGATCCTTTCGCTGAAGGATGGCTGTTTGAGGTTGAGGTTGACGCCGAAGCAGAAAGTGAAGAATTGATGGACGCTGAGGCGTACGCAGCTCATGTTGGTGAGTAATATTGCGACACTTGCTGAGTAATCACACCTAAATATGGTGTTTTCGGCATAGACTGACCGAACCTCGACTTTTAGTTAGGCGAGGTTCGGTCAGTACATTGAGAGGGTTCAGGCTTTATGGTCAACTGCCATGATTGTGGGCACGCTAATACAGCAGATAGCAATTTTTGTAGCCGCTGTGGTGAACGCCTGCGCGCATCTGAGCACTCAGGCGATACAACATCTATGATTCCAGTGGTTGTAGATGACAATGCTGACGCTGGGGTGAGTGCATTAGATGAAGCTGCGATTAACGAACTTTTACCTGGCACTGCACTCTTAATTGTGTGGCGCGGAAATTCATCAGAACAACGTTTCCTGATTAATGCAGCTTCTACAATTGCTGGACGTAGCCCGGATGCAGATATTTTTCTTGATGACGTGACCGTTTCTCGTAAACACGCTGAGTTCCTTATCGAACCCGAAGGTCTTATTGTTCGAGATCTGGGTAGCTTAAATGGCACTTATGTTAACCGTGATTTAATAGAAGGACAGAGCCAGCTTCATACCGGTGATGAAGTGCAAATAGGTAAGTACAAAATGGTGTGTTTTGCTAGCTCTCGAGGGCTGAGTTAACTGTATGCCGAAGGTGGCTAGAAGTATTGGTCAAGTTCTCTCCATTGTGAAGATGGAGTTTCCTGATATCTCTATTTCTAAGATTCGGTTTCTGGAATCTGAAGGACTAGTTTCTCCAGAAAGAGCTCCTTCTGGGTACCGTAAATATTCAGACAGTGATGTAGACCGACTGCGCTATATTCTGCAAATGCAGAAGAACCATTATCTGCCGCTTAAAGTAATTCGAGAACATCTCGACATGATTGACAGAGGTCTTACTCCACCTAGTATTGATTCTCCGCAGCCGAGTCTGCCAGATATTGATTCTTCGCAAGAAGGATCTAAGCAAGATGGAAGTGAACCGTCAGCATCCGCTTTGCAATCAGAACAGGTGCTAAGGAGACCACAACCTAAGCCTCCGATACGGATGACTCGTAGAGAACTAATAGAGGCTAGTGGTTTATCAGAAGCTATGTTGGTTGAGTTAGAAAGACAGTTCATAATTCAGACCAGACGAGGCACTGCCCACTATGGCAGGGAAGCGCTAACGCTTGCAGTGGTTGCCCGTAAGCTTGCTACCTACGGCATCGATGCACGCCATCTAAGAGCTATTAAGCAAGCTGCAGAGCGAGAAGTAGCGTTGATCGAGGATGCGATTGCTCCGCATTTAAGGCGAGCTAATTCACGGGAAGTGGCAGGTGAAGTTACCCAGCTGGTAACTCATGCTCATGCTGCTTTGATGCGACAAGCGATGAGTCCTTAACTTCTTTGGTCTGCATAGAAGTTCGCAAAACTCAACTACTACTTGAGACTTTGCAGACTTTTTGAGACTACTTGGCGTGGCGCGCCGCGTGATTATTGACCCATCTGTTGACGACTATTAGCGTTTCAGTTCTCAGGTAGTAAAGGTTTTTCACCAATGGATAAAAGCGAGGCACACATGCAGGAGCTAGCAAGCGAGCAGCACGCACATTCTGCCGCCCAGGACCTTCTGTTTGATGGCGATTTCTCACCGCTTCCTGAGGATCAAGGGTTCCGTGGCCCGGTAGCCTGTGCTGCTGCTGGTATTACTTACCGGCAACTTGATTATTGGGCTCGTACTGGTTTAGTAACGCCAGAAATTCGTGGTGCTGGTGGTTCAGGTACGCAGCGGCTGTATAGCTTCCGAGATCTGCTGATATTGAAGGTCATCAAGCGTCTTATCGACGCTGGTATCTCCTTACAGCAAGTTCGTACGGCTATCGATCATTTGCGAGTTCGTGGCGTCGAGGATCTCACTCGGGTAACTCTGATGTCAGATGGTGCTTCAGTTTACGAGTGTACTTCTGATGATGAGATTATTGATGTCTTGCGAGGCGGACAGGGAATGTTCGGGATCGCATTAGGTGGCGTCTGGAAAGATATTGAAGGTTCGTTGGCTGAACTGCCTTCTGAACGTGCTGAGCAGCCAATTATTGCCAATGATGAGCTGTCTTTACGACGTCAAGAACGTCAAGCTGGTTAAAACTGACACCCCATGTAGGAATCTAAGGGATTAGTCAGGTAGGTTAGCAACATATCGTTGTAGGTGACGGTATCGCCATCTTGTTTAAGATGGTGCCCAGCGCCGAGAGAGAGTGGTCATGGCTGACCAGATCAGTTCTTATCCTTTCGCTAGCCGTCATATCGGTCCGCAGATATCGGATCGTGAAGTGATGCTTACCCAGCTTGGTCTTAGTAGTATTGAAGACCTTGTCGACGCTTTGCCCGTCGAAATCCGGCTTGATGCTCCGCTAAATCTTCCTACTGCTATGACAGAAGCAGAGGCAGAGAATCGTTTGCGGGCTTATTCGGAAATGAATAATCCGTGCCGTGCCATGATTGGTCTTGGTTACTATGGCACGCTTACCCCGACGGTCGTTCGTCGAAATGTACTAGAAAATCCAGCTTGGTACACCGCTTATACCCCGTATCAAGCAGAGATTTCGCAAGGTCGTTTGGAAGCTCTATTGAATTTCCAGACACTTGTTTCTGATATGACTGGCTTCCCGACCGCAGGAGCGTCGCTTCTCGACGAAGCCACTGCTGTAGCAGAAGCAATGGCGATGACAAAGCGCATGACTAAAAAGGGGGAGATCATCCTCCTTGACGAGGATATTTTCCCGCAGTCAGAGGCAGTTGTGCGAGCTCGTGCCGCAGCTACCGGTATTCAGGTAGTTAAAGCTTCTGGCGATTTAGTAGCAGCTCTACAAGAGCATGAAGCTTTTGCTGTGGTAGTTCAGGTTCCAGGAGCATCAGGACATATTCGTCCAGTCACTGAACTTAAAGCGATTGCCGATAAAGCCCATGAGAATGGCGCTATGGTCATCGCAGCAGCAGATTTGCTCTCGCTAGCACTTGTTGTTCCGCCAGCTGAGTGGGGAGCTGACCTAGCTGTTGGCTCGACACAGCGTTTTGGTGTCCCGTTGTTCTATGGTGGTCCTCATGCTGGCTATATCGCAGTTGCAGCAGGAACCGAACGTAATATGCCAGGACGCCTAGTTGGTATTTCAGTTGATGCTGACGGTACTCCAGCTATTCGGTTAGCTCTTACTACTCGTGAGCAGCACATTCGTCGTGAGCGGGCTACCTCAAATATCTGTACTTCGCAGGTATTACTAGCGGTAACTGCCTCTATGTATGCGGTTTATCACGGTCCTGTCGGGATTAAGAGCATTGCAACGCAGATCCACGAAACAACTCGTACTCTTGCGCAGGTACTGACGAAGGCTGGTTTTGAGCTGGTCTCGGACACATTCTTTGACACTATTGTGGTTAAGACTGCTGGTGCTGCTGAAAAGATCGTAGAGAAGGCTCGCGATGGCGGAGTTCATTTGCGTCTTGTTGATGCCGATCATGTTGGTATTTCAGTAGGTGAAGATATCACTGAAACTGATCTATTTATTGTTGCTGACGCTTTTGGTGCCCAGTGGCAAGAAGATGGCCAGTTTGGTTCATTAGGTGATCATTGTCGTGAATCAGAGTTCCTGACCCATCCAGTTTTCAACGCTCATCACAGCGAAACTGCGATGTTGCGTTACCTGCGTAAACTTTCGGACCGAGATTTCGCTCTTGATCGAGGAATGATTCCGCTGGGTTCATGCACCATGAAGCTCAACCCCACATCAGCTATGGAGCCGATTAGCTACCCTGGTTTTGCTGACTTGCATCCATTCTGCCCGGCTGAAGATGCTGAAGGCTACCAGGCTATGATCACGGAATTGTGTGACTGGCTTGTCGAAATTACCGGATATGATGCGGTATCGATTCAGCCTAATGCTGGTTCTGCTGGTGAGTTTGCTGGTCTTATGGCCATCCGTTCCTACCATCGAGCTCGTGGCGACGAACAGCGTACCAAGATGCTTATTCCTAGCTCAGCACATGGAACTAACGCAGCTTCAGCCACCATGGCTGGAATGCAAGTTGTAGTGGTCAAAGCAGCTGGTGATGGCACCATTGATCTAGATGATCTAAAAGCAAAGATCGAAAAGCATGGTGACACCATTGCTGGAATGATGATCACCTATCCATCAACACATGGTGTTTATGAAGACACAGTTGTTACTGTGTGCGAGATGGTTCATGCTGCTGGCGGTCAGATGTATGTTGATGGCGCGAATATGAATGCTCTTGTTGGTTTAGCTAAGCCAGGTAAGTTTGGTGCAGATGTTTCTCACTTGAACCTACACAAGACATTTGCCATTCCGCATGGTGGTGGTGGTCCTGGTATTGGTCCGGTAGCGTTACGTTCACATCTGGCTCCATATCTTCCTAACCACCCGTTAGCAGAGCATGCTGGCCCGGGAACTTCTTACGGTCCAGTAGCAGCAGCTCCATTCGGATCTGCCGGCGTTTCCCCTATTACTTGGGCTTACATTGCCATGATGGGAGCTGAAGGGCTGCGCGACGCAACTTTGACTGCGGTACTGAACGCTAATTACATCGCTAAGAAGCTAGGGGATGCTTTCCCGATTCTGTATACCGGTCGCGGTGGCTTTGTTGCGCACGAGTGCATTTTGGATCTTTCTGGCATTAAAAAAGATATGCACATTACTAATAATGATGTGGCAAAGCGTTTGGTTGACTACGGTTTCCACGCACCAACTATGTCATTCCCAGTACCAGATACTCTCATGGTTGAACCTACTGAATCGGAGTCTTTGTACGAGATCGATCGCTTCATTGACGCGATGCTAAAGATTCGTGCCGAGATTGACAAGGTAGCTTCTGGCGAATGGGATCTTGCAGATAATCCTCTAGTTAATGCTCCGCATACGCAGCAGCGTGTGATGGCTGAAGAGTGGACTCATCCTTATACTCGTGCTGAAGCAGGTTTCCCAGGTGGTCTCCATACTGGACAAATTGCTGCTACCGGTACGGTTAAGTACTGGCCATCAGTAGCTCGCGTGGACGAGGTTTATGGAGATCGTAACTTCATCTGCACTTGTCCTCCTATGGATTCATACGAAGACTAAGTAGTTAAATACATATCGGGTACCAGCATCCAGCTGGTACCCGATATGTATTTTCGTATCTTTACAGAAGCTAATCTAATAAAGTTACTGTATTAATGTGTAGAGCTTTCAGTTGCTTTAACAGGCGTACCTTGGCCTAAGTCTTTAGTCATAGCAACAAACCAGTCAGTTTCGATGTCGAATGGCTTACCGCCCTTGATCCGATCAAAAGCTACAGAAGTTAGGACATCGCCGTTCTCTTCATCATGACCGATAACGCCCGATTTGCCAGCTAACGCGGAATCTACTGCCAGATCAGTGCACTGCTTGATCAAAGCTAAATCAGCATCGTTGGCGGCAGCAGAGCGAGAGTAGTAGCCAGATTTTTGAATCATGGTTTTATCGGCGCCAAGAAGGCTAGCGAACTGCTTAGCGAACCAGGCGCCAGGATTGATCTGATCTAGTTTGATATGACCGAATGCATCACGAGGAATCTCTTCGCCGCGAGCTTCCATCTCAGCAACGATACTGGGAACCCCAGCTCCTTCTGAGAGGAAGATAGTTACATTTCCAACACGGTCCATAATTTCGCGTAGGCGGATAGCTTCAGCCTCAATATCAAGCTCAGCTTCGGGAATATATACACCATGAGCATCCCAAGCTTCCCGAGATAGCCCAAACTCTGGTAGCCATTCTTGAGTATCAAGCCATTCGCGGTATTTTTGGGCAGTGGCAGCGGTAAGCCAACCGCAATGACGTCCCATTACCTCATGAACGATTAACATGCGAGATCCCGAATTGTGTTCAGCCACAATATTTTTAGCGAATCGAGCTCCCATTTCAGCGGCAGTCCATGCACCAAGAGACTGGCGGATCGGGACTACGTCGTTATCAATGGTTTTAGGAAGACCTACAACAGTAAGCCCGTAGTTATGTTCGGCTAGGTAGGCAGCTAGATCTGCGGCAGTGGTGTTGGTATCGTCGCCACCGATGGTATGAAGTACATCTACGCCATCAGCTACTAGGCGATCAGCAGCTACTTTGAGCGGATCTGCGCCAGCTTCTACTAGGCCGCGCTTGACTAGGTCAGCGGTATTAGTGAGCTTTACGCGCGAGTTTCCGATAGGGGAGCCGCCAAAAAGATGCAATAGGTGGGCTTTGCTGCGAACCTCATCGGTGACCGTTAGGTAATTTCCGGTTAGTAGACCTTGATAACCGTATTTGTAGGCGATGATCTCAACAGCAGGAGCTACTTCGGAGTATCGCTGGATTAAACCACCGATCGCGGAGGATAAACAGGGGGCAAAACCGCCTGCTGTTAGAATCGCAACCTTCTTGACCATGCTGACAATAACCTTTCACCTTGAGTATGTGACCTTTGTAGCCTAGTCAACTCTTATAGTTTTTGCCCATCGAGTACACGCTATGGACGAAGTTATGATCATTACCTGTGGATAACAACCTGCCCTGCTGCGGATAGTGTTAGCTAAGTAGGGCAAAATAATACTTATGCAGAAACACCTACGGTTACAGTTTTCGCGTCATGATCGAGGACTATCAACTTCAGCATTTTTTGCAGTAAGTGTTGTAGCAATCATGGCAATAGCAGGGTTAGTTATTGATGGAGGAGCTCAAATTTCTGCGGCTCGTCGCGCAGAAACAACTGCACAAGCAGCAGCCCGAATAAGCACAGATGCTTGGGCTGGTTCTCGTCTTGCAGGTAAGCCTGATAGTAATGCTGCTATAGCTGCAGGACAGCAGTATCTGAGCCAGCAAGAGATGGCAGGCAATGTTGATGTTCGCGGTAGCGACGTTGTGGTAACTACTGAGATAACAGTTCCCACAACGTTTTTGAGTTTAGTCGGAGTAACACAGTTACATGCGCATGGTTCAGCGCAAGCTGTTCTTAGGCGTAGTTAAAAGAGCGTATTCTTCTCCTTATCGATCATGAGAGGGGAATCTGATGGCTCAGTACTTTGATGTGCATCCAGCTAATCCACAACCACGAGCACTCGCTAAAACTGTTGAGGTGTTACGGGCTGGCGGATTGGTAGCTTATCCCACAGATTCTGGGTTTTCTCTGGGCGTGACGATGGGCAATAAAGAAGGTTTAGAACGGATGCGAGCACTCCGAGATCTGAAACCTTCGCATGATTTTACGTTGGTTTGTAGCGAATTTTCTCAGCTAGGTCAGTGGGTTCAGATGGATAACTGGGTTTTTCGCGAAATAAAAGCAGCAACTCCCGGACCGTATACGTTTATTCTTCCAGGTACCCGTGAGGTGCCACGAGTTATGTTGCACCCCAAAAAGAAGACGGTAGGAGTGCGTATCCCAGATCACATTACGGCGCTAGCTTTAGTTGATGCTTTGGGAGAACCGCTAATGAGCTCTAGTCTGATATTGCCGGGGGAAGACAGCCCTATGATTGATGGCTGGACGATAGCCGATGAATTAGCACATCAAATTGATGTAGTTCTAGATTCATCTGATGCTGGACATGAACCGAGTACGGTTGTTGATATGACAGGATCAGGGCCAGTTGTTATTCGAGTAGGAGCAGGGGACCCGGCACCTTTTGAGTAACCTCGCTGTCACGGCTAGTAACTGTAACGGCTAGTCTCTTTCTTATGACTAATCCGTTGCTTGTTCCATCTACATTGCCATACGAACTTCCTGATTTTGCCGCGCTAGGCTTTGAACACTACCGAGAAGCCTTTGAAGCTGGTATTGCTCAGCATGAGCAAGAAATTCAAGCAATAGTAGCGGACCCACAGCCGGCTACTTTTGAAAATACGATTGCAGCTCTGGAGCGGTCAGGAGCAATTCTAGAGTTGGTATGTAATGTCTTTTTCAATAAGGTGTCAGCTGACTCTGATGACCAATTGCGAGAGTTAGAGAAAGAGTATGCTCCGTTACTAGCAGCTCATTCAGACCGAGTAAATCTTGATGCTGGTTTATTTAAAAAGATTTCGGCGGTATATGACACGCTAGCCGATAGCGATCTTACTGCAGAGGAACGTTGGCTAGTAGAGCGTTATCACACAGAATTCGTGTTGCGAGGGGCTGGACTTAGCGAAGAAAAGAAAGAACAACTTGCTCAGCACAATCAGCGGCTATCGCAACTCTCGACAGATTTCGGTAATCGACTGCTTGCCGATACTAACGATGCGGCACTTCATGTTACCGATGTAGCTGAACTAGCTGGGCTTTCAGAATCTCAGATTTCAACATGCCGAGAAGCAGCTCAGTCGCGTGGGTTGAATGGGTATCTGATTACGCTAATTCTGCCTACTGAACAGCCATATTTAGCGACTCTAACAAACCGCGAGACTCGTCGTCGGTTAATGGAGGCATCACAGTCTCGCGGTACTCGGGGTAATGAATTTGATACCTGTGAATTGGTACTGGAAATTACTCGACTACGTGCTGAGCGAGCACAGCTATTAGGTTTTGCTAACCATGCCGCCTATGCAGTTGCTGACCAGACAGCAAAAACTCCTGAAGCTATTGAAGAATTGGTTTACCCCATGGCAGCTCCAGCTGCTCGGAATGCCGCCAATGAACTTGCGATGCTACAGTCCTACGCTGATGCAGAATGCGAAGCTGCTGGAATTGAAAAGTTCACGCTAGAGTCCTGGGATTGGGACTTCTACGCTGCCAAAGTATGCCAAGAGCGTTACGGCGTCGACACCGAAGCATTACGTCCCTACTTTGAGTATGAGCGAGTTCTCATCGATGGTGTTTTTTGGGCTGCTACTCAGGTCTATGGAATTACTTTTGCCGAACGTAAAGATTTAGTTGGTTACCATCCTGACGTGCGAATTTTCGAAGTATTCGACACTGATGGAAAAGGTTTAGCTCTCTTCCTTCATGATGTCTACACTCGTGATTCCAAACGAGGTGGCGCGTGGATGAATAATCTCATTGACCAGTCGCATCTGTTGGGACAAAAACCAATCATTTGCAACAATCTCAATGTTCCTAAACCAGCTGCCGGCGAACCTACCTTGCTTAGCTTGGACGAAGTCACCACCATGTTCCATGAGTTTGGGCATGCACTGCACGGCATATTCAGTGATGTGACATATCCTCATGTATCAGGAACTAAGGTAAGTCGTGACTTTGTTGAGTTCCCCAGCCAAGTTAATGAGATGTGGATTCAGTGGCCGCAAGTAATCGGAAACTATGCTCGACATGTTGAAACTGGAGAACCAATTCCATCCGATATTCTCACTAAGCTGAAAGAATCAGCACTCTTTGGACAAGGCTATGCCACTGCAACTTATTTAGCTTCGGCATTGCTTGATCAGGAATGGCATAAGATCACTCCCGAAACTCAGATCGAATCAGTAGCAGCTTTTGAAGCTGCGGCACTTTCTCGTATCGGGCTAGATTCTCCGGTAGTGCCGCCTCGTTACCGTAGTAGCTACTTCAACCACACCTTTAGCGGTGGCTATGATGCAGGTTATTACGCTTATATTTGGTCAGAAATTCTTGATGCTGACACCGTAGCTTGGTTTGAAGAAAACGGTGGTATGACGAGAGCTAACGGTGATAAGTTCCGTGCAGAGCTCTTAGCTAGAGGACTATCGCGGGATTCGCTGGAATCATACCGACAGTTGCGAGGCCGCGACGCAGTTATTGAACCATTATTGGCTCGTCGTGGTTTGAACTAAAAACAAAATTGTGGGGGACATACTAGCTGAAAGTATGTCCCCCACAATTACGATTCTAAGAATGCTATTAGCGATTGATAGATAGCTTTTGAGCTGCTTTCGCAATATGTGCAGCATCAAGCTGGTAGTCATTTAGCAAGTAGCTGGTTGTTCCTACTTGCCCAAAACGTTCCTTAACTCCAATACGGCGTAACCGGGTCGGTAAGTTTTCGCTCAGTAACTCAGCTACAGCTGATCCCAAACCGTTAATGACGCTATGGTTTTCGCAAGTAACTACAGCTCCGGTTTTACTAACTGATGGGATGATTACGTCGACGTCGAGCGGTTTGATCCGGAAAACATCAATAACTTCAGCACTAATTCCGGTAGCAGCTAATAAATCAGCAGCAGCGAGAGCTTCTGGGACTTCAATACCGCAAGCTAGTAGTGTGACATCGGTGCCAGAACGTAGTATTTGAGCGCCGCTATCTTTGAAATTGGTAGTTGTGTCATAAAGTTCAACAGCAGCAGCTTTACGTTGAGTACGAATATAGGTAAGCCCGCCACGTCGATAAGCTTCCCGTACAACATGGCCAAGTTGTGTCGCAGAACATACGTCGTAAAGGTAGATATTAGGGATGCCACGCATGATTCCCATATCTTCAAATGTCATATGCGTACCGCCATTGTGTTCAGCAGTAACTCCAGCATCTGATCCGATTAAACAAGCATCAAGTTGAGCATAAGCCAAGGAAACGAAAATCTGGTCCATCGCGCGTCGGGTAAGAAATTGTCCGAAGCTATGAACAAAACAGAATCCGCCAACAGCATTGATACCAGCAGCAGTCCCGATCATGTGCGCTTCCATGATTCCAACGTCAAGATAGTGCGATCCCATGATTGCTTTGAGACCGCTGGTTCCCATCGCAGATGAAAGATCTGCTTCTAGGGCATAGATATGTTCTGGATTTTCTCGATATAGATCTTCTACGGTTTTGGCATAAGCCTTACGTAATTCAATACTGGGAAGTGAAGTCATCGTAGAGTCTCCTGATCGAGCTGTTCTAGTTCAGTAGAGAGTTGATCTATAGCTGCTACTAGAGCAGCTTTTCCTACCTCATCGAGACGGATGTGATGGTTGTCTTTGAGCTGGGAGAAATACTCAACTCCAGCACCTTTTATGGTGTCTAGTATTAAGCAAACAGGGCGATCTGTGATGGTTCGTGCATGAACTAAAGCAGCAGCTATCTCGTCAGCATCCTGGCCTGGAACTGATACAGCGTAGAAACCAAAAGCAGTAAACTTTTCAACAAAATCAAAGGGACGACAAATTTCTTCTAACGTGCCATCTAGTTGCTTTTTGTTGTAATCAACGAGAACAACGAGGTTAGTTAGTCGATGGTGAGCAATAAATTGTGCAGCTTCCCAGCACTGACCTTCGTTGAGTTCACCATCTCCGACGATGGTGTAAACCCGGTTAGGTTTTCCAGCGCTACGCAAGCCATATGCCATTCCGGCAGCAACCGATATGCCTTGTCCCATAGATCCGGTTGTCATATCAACGCCAGCTACTTTAATGCGATCAGCATGAGAAGGCAGATTAGTACCGTTAGCGTTGAGGGTAGCAAGGCGTGAATCTGGGAAAAATCCTGATTCGGATAAAGCAGCATAGAGAGCTGGCGCAGCATGTCCTTTAGAAAGAACCAGATAGTCGCGTTCGTCCCAGTTGGGATTAGCTGGATCATAGTTCATTTCTGTTCCGTAAAGAGCTGCAAGAGCTTCAACGATCGATAAGCTACCACCGAAGTGTCCATAACCTAGGGCGCCTAGTTCGATGAGAGTTAGTCGTCGAATAGCTGTTGCTTTTCGTTTTAGGTGTGAGGCCATGCTGGCCAGCTCCTCTATATCAATGATGCAATTTAGTTACTGAGCGGTAGTGACAGTTTTCTTCTGACGCGAACGCAAGAAGAAAGTGCCACCGATAATGCAGGCGTAGATAACAGCTAACCCGATACATACAGCAGTTTGTCCGCCCTTACCTAGCAGGCCGTAGTAAATACCCATCGTGGTGAAGTCAAAATCAGAGAATGTTGACCCAGCAAAACCAAGGGAACCAAGGACTGGCATTAGTGCGATTGGTAAGAAGCTGATAGCAACACCGTGAATAAAAGCACCTAGCACAGCGCCCTTCCAGCCGCCGCGGGAGTTACCGAATACAGCAGCAGTTGCGCCACAGAAGAAGTGGGGGACAACGCCAGGTAGCACGATTGCTAGACCGGTAGCTGCCATGATCGGCATAGAAACCAAGCCACCAATGAAAGAGACGATGAAACCAATAAGAACTGCATTGGGGGCAAATGGGAAGACGATTGGGCAATCAAGGGCTGGAATAGCATTGGGGACAAGCTTTTCGGAAATACCCTTGAAAGCAGGAACAATCTCGGCCAAAATCAAGCGAACGCCAGCAAGAATAATGAAGACGCCACCAGCGAATTTACCAGCTTGGGTAATGGCATAGATCAGGTAGTTGCCAGCTTTGGGATCGTATTCCTTTAGGAAAGAAGGACCAGCGAAGAGAACTACGATGACGTAGATAATCATCATGGTTAGTGCGATAGCGACCGTTGAGTCACGTAAGAAAGCTAGTCCCTTGGGGAATTTGATATCTTCAGTGGAGCGAGTTTTTACACCCTTCTTTTCATCAGCGCGTCCAATGAGACTGCCCATAGCGCCAGCAAGCCAGTAACCGCCGCCACCAAAGTGACCTAGACCGATGTCATCTTTATTAGTGATGGTCTTCATAAATGGCTGAAGAATCCAAGGTGACAAAGTCATGATGGCAGCTAAAGCTAGTGCGCCTACGATGATGCCTGCGAAACCTTTGAAACCGGCAACAGCAAAGATTACTGCGAACATACAAGCCATGTAGAGCGTGTGATGTCCGGTGAGGAAAATATGCTTAAAAGCGGTGAAGCGAGCGATCACAATGTTTATGACCATGCCCAACAGCATGATCCATGCTGTGGTAGTTCCGTAGTCTTTTAGCGCCATCGCAACGATAGCTTCGTTATTTGGGACAACGCCTCGTACGTGGAAAGCATGCTGGAAAAGTTCCCCGAATGGGGTGAGCGAGGATACAACGACGTCGGCGCCTGCTCCTAGAACTAAGAACCCAACAAAAGTTTTAATGGTCCCTTTAATGGTGTCTCCAGCACTTTTACGTTGAAGTACTAGACCAAGTAGCGCAATTAGTGCTACTAAAAATGCGGGTGTGGATGCGATCGACTGGAGGAAGTCGAGGATTCCCTTCATAATATTTTCTTCTCTCAGGAGATTTAGATGAGGCCGAGTTCACGGCAGAGATCGGTGACTTTAGTACGAATTTCATCCATATCGATGATGGAATCTAGTACGACTGTCTTGGTGTTGAAATGAACACCATCGGCAACATCGCGAGCTAAGAAGAAAACGTCAGCATCGCCGTCGCTGGAACTGGAAATATCAGAGTGTTCTACCTCGATATTGCTCACATTGAGCTCACCTAGGATCTTCTCGATATTCATCTGAACCATGAAGCTGGAGCCAAGGCCAGATCCACAAATTGCAAGGAACTTCATTGGGATAGTCCTTCTAGAGTTTGGTCTTGCCCCATCAAGGCAAGAACTTCGTCAGGGGTAGTAGCAGTTTTAAGGGCTGCTACTTTGTTGGTGTCGGTCAAAACGCCAGCGATTTGTTTGAGAGCAGTCAAGTGTGATGAGTTGTCGGTAGCAGCCAACATGATGAAAACTTCGATGGGATGTTTTTCATCATCAAGCAAAAGGACAGGAGTCCGGGTGCGTAAGAATGACACTCCAACTGCATTCACATTGTTATCTGGACGAGCGTGTGGCATGGCAATTCCTCGACCAAAGTCAAAGTAAGGCCCCATCTTTTCTGCAGTAGCGATTACGGCATCTACATAGCTGGGTTCTACAGTGCCATCAGCAATTAGCGGCTCTGCAACACGTTTCATGGCATCTTGCCATGTCAGTTCTTCATCTGTGAACTGAATGCGGGATGCTGTGATCCCACTGACACCTTCGTCAGACATGCGGTCATCTCCTCATTCGTCATGTTGTTATGACCTTTGCTTATTATGAAACCATACTTGTCAAGTCCTGTATAGGTTCTTGAGTGAAAGCTGAGATGAGTTAACCTTTAAGGTGCGCAGATATCGCCGTAGATTAGGGGAGGTTCATTCATGCAACCAGGATTGGTTAAGCATGCTGCTATTCGTGACCTCCTGAGCGTTCGTATAGCCCGTATGGAACCTGGCGACCAACTTCCTACTGAAACTCAGTTATGCCATGAATATGCGGTATCGAGAATTACGATTCGTAGAGCTATGGGGGATCTAGAAGCAGCAGGGTTACTCATTCGACAGCAAGGCAAAGGAACATTTGTTTCCCGTCCGGCTTTGCCGCAAGTTTTTCGAGAAAATCTGTCGGGTAAAGTTGTCGGATTTCATCAGCAGCAAGCAGCATTAGGAAATAGAGTTGCAACAACTGTCATCTCTAATGAGGTTGTTTTTGATATTAGAGCAGCTGAAAAGCTGGGGATTTCTCCAAGTTCACCTATCGTGCGTTTAGAAAGATTGCGCTACGTAAATAATCAACTGCACCAGCATGCGGTGACGTGGCTAGATGCTGTTAAATTCCCCACGATTGCGGACCATGATTTTACCAATGCCAGCCTTTTTGGATATTTACACCGAGCTCATGACGTAGAACTTAGCCGTAACGAACTAATGATTTCTATCGTCAATGTTCGTGGTGAGGTAGCAAATTTTTTAAATGTTCGCGAAGGAACACCGCTATTAGGGATGACTTCAGCAGTTTATGGTGACGACGAGACTGTCGTAACTTATGGAGTAACAACTCATGCTGCTGATTTTGGTGAAATAGCTATTAGTTTGCAAGCTCAAGAAATATAAAAGGGTGCGTAATAATAAAATTACGCACCCCTCTAAACTATATAAATACTTTATACAGTGGTATCGGTAGTTGTTATTTTTACAAAATCGCGTTTAGCTGAACTAGCAATTTTTGATCCTAAGTATCCATCCATGCCAGCGCCGATAAGAACGCCCGCGAGAGGAATCCCACGGCCTAGTCGTGCCAGAGACTTTTCTCCAACCGTACGTAACAACCGGAACCCGATAGCTTTATTTAGAATCATTAAAGCTGACTTCGGTAGTCGAGAACTAAGCAAACTTGTTACCGCACCGCCAGAAGCCACGATTCCAACTTTTGCTAAAATATCACTACTAGATTGCCCTGATAAAGTTAGTAAAACTGCTGAACGAATCTCTGCAGAATCAATATCGTAGCCGCGAAGATGAGCGATAGCGGCAACCATGCGAGTTGCTTGTAGATAAAACTCCACAATATTAGCCGGAATAGCTATCGGCATTGTGATAAAGCCACCTAGGCTAGTTACAAAACCACCAGCTGCTGCGCCACTAACATGATTTTTTACAATAGCATCAATAGCTTCTTCAACGTCACCATTAGCTTCGCTAAGAGCTTTTTCGGCTATTTCACGAGCGCTCTTAGTTGGGCCTTTGCCATCTATACCGATGTCCAGGAGCTGTTGCACCATTGATGCTATTGCACCTTCATCACGGTTTTGGGGGTCTCGAGCTTGCTCCAGAGCCGAACGAACTGTTTTCATCTGTGGTTTTGTGGACTTCAAAAAATCAATAAATCCCATGGCGCACCATTCTTTCAAGTTTGTTATTCGCCATCAGCGGCTGAATTATCAGTGTGAGTTGTTGTTGTACCTTCTTGGATAACAATGAAAGGTTCCCGGCCATCTGGAGTAAGTTCTACAACTTCGCCATAAGTGGGAACTACTGCACTCCATTCTAATTCTTTACCAATGCGATCAGCGAAGATGGTCGCTACCTCAGGTTCGCCATGAACAATAAAGACATTTTCGGGTTCTCGATCAAGATCCTTTAACCAATCCATCAGATCAGAGGCATCAGCATGAACAGAGAAATCGTGATCTCGTACGATCTCAGCGCGTACACGTACGTAGCGGCCTTGAATCTTTACTTCACGAGCGCCATCTTCAAGTGCTCTACCGCGGCTGCCAGCAGCTTGATAACCAGTGAGGATAACAGTGTTTTTAGCATCAGGTAGTAGCCGTTTTAGGTGATGCAAAACGCGTCCGCCTTCACACATACCGGATGAAGAAATGATGATGCAGGGTTTCGTGAAGGAATTAAGAGCTTTTGACTCTTGAGAGGTGCGAGTCTCTCGAAGTTTAGGTATTCCAATGAAATCATCGGCGGTGATACCTTCAGCTAACTCATCTGATGCTTCATCTGCATACAAGGAAAGCACCGTTAGCGCCATTGGGGAATCAACGAAGACTGGAATATTAGGAATACGTTCAGTCTTAATCATCTGAGTGAGGACCTTGAGGATAGCTTCAGTACGGTCAATAGCAAAAGCTGGCATTACGATGCTGCCGCCACGATCAATAGTGCGACAGATAGCATCTGCCATATCTTGATGTCCAGATCCATCGCTTTCTGGATGTTCGCGATCGCCATAAGTCGATTCGATCAAGACGAAATCAGCAGCTGGTGGTGTTGCGCGAGGCTTGAGGATCGGATGATCGTGACGACCTAGATCTCCTGAGAATAATACGGATGCGCCAGCTGCTACGACGTTGATGCTAGCTGAACCAAGAATATGGCCAGAACGAGTCCAGCGAGCAGTTAATTCGTCGCCAAGATCTAGATCACAATCCCAATCGACGGAACGGAAAAGCGGCAAGGTTTTTTCGACGTCAGCGGTTGTGTAGAGGGGCTGAGGATCGGCATGTTTAGACCAGCCGCCTTCTCGAGCTTCTTCGGCTGCCATTTCCTGGAGTTTAGCGGCATCTCGTAGCACAATCTCAGCCATACTGATAGTGGCTTTAGTTGCCCAAATGGGGCCTTGGAAACCTTGCTTAACTAGCGCTGGAACATAAGATACATGGTCGGTATGAGCATGAGTAAGCAAAATATCAGTGATAGTGGCTGGATCTACTGGAAAATCTGTTCGGTTCTTATCACGCCACTGCTTTTCGCCTTGGAACATACCGGCATCGATGAGAACTCGACGATCTCCGATGGTTAGGAGATATTTGGAACCAGTTACTGTGCCGACTGCTCCTAGGAACGTCAGCGTCACCTTCTTTGCATTGGTCATAGATTAAGGGTAGCGAGGAAATGGTTACCACGGTGATGATTAGTGCCGAGTGCTAGTGATAAAAACTTCACAGGGCAGAATAGTTCTTATGAGTGATCCTATTTACTATGTACAACTGTCGGATCAGTGCGCTAACGCTCAAGTAGGAGATGTGCTTAATGCTGGTGAATGCGGCTGTCCTACTACTGATGCTCGCGTAGCAACGCTAGCTTTTTCGGCGGCTTGTTTAGGGATACTGCAATCAGATGAAAACCTATATGTTGTTCTTGCTGAACGTATCGTTAGCATCCACGCAGCTAGTGCTGCTGATGCTGATTTACACGTAAAGCTTTTAGGTAAGTTAGGAGATACTGCTGATGAGAATCTTTTCAATCGAGCCATGATGGAATTGATGCTCACGTTAGCTTCTTAACTTGCAATTTAGGGAACCCGAAGTACTTGCGCTGGATCAGTTCGTGCCGCTAGAAATGCTGGCGCTAATGAAGCTATGGCAGATACAACAATAGTTAGCAGTATTGTCCCTAGAGTGAAAGACCATGGGGGAATAACATGCATGAAATGCTGAAGTGCAGCAATACTTATTATTCCACCTAAGAGGCTACCAATAGTGGCAGTAATAATTGCTTGGGTTAAGACTAAAATACTGATTCCACTACGAGTAGCTCCCATTGCTCGCTGTCTAGCAAAACTTTGCCGACGCATTCTTACTCCCAGTGCTAATGCAATGGCTTCGACAAGCAGCAAAGCTGCCAGCAGCGCTACTACGATGTGACGAGATGCGGGCACGATGGAAGACGACGCAAGCTCGGTTGCTTTTTGTAGTTCGCTGGAACTTTCTATGGAGTAATTCTTTGTTTCTGAGGAAATTGCATTGGGAAGTAGTTTAATTATTTGAGGGACTGCATCGATAGAGGTACACAGTATTGTGATTCGTGAAATCTCTATATCAGGTGATGGATCTTTGACAATAGTTATTGTGGAAGCTTCTAAAGATGTGAATGGTGGTTTAGCTTTTGCACTTCCTACTATCGGATATTCATTTCCAGAGTCATCTAGAAGGGTTCCGCTTGGATCTCTCCACTCTAAATCTTTTTGGGCTTTAGCGCCGATATAAATGCCATCTTTACCAGTCCAGCCGCCGCTTACAATTAGTTCGCTGGGGGGATGTAGCACAGAGATAAGAGCTATACGGGGACCAAACTTATCGAATCTTGATGTGCCTTGTTGCAAATCGAAAGTACGCGAAATACCAAATACTTCTTTTACATCTGGCAATCCTGCGATTCGGGCTAAAGATTCTGCTCGTAGATGAGCCATACCATTCTGGTCTAGAACTGTAATAACTCGTGCCTCTGGGGTATTGAGGCTGTTCATGACAGAGCGTTCGAGGCTGGCTGTTTGTCCAGTCGTCATGAGAGTTGTGGCCACTACCGACGCAGCTAGGATAGTTAGCCCTAGCGATGGTAATAAGGCTGCTTTAGTAATGCGCCAAGCTTCAGCAATAAGTTTGCCAAGATATTGAAAGATCATGGGAAAACTACCCGTTCATGTGGAATATCAACGTTACGTTGGTGCGTAGCAACAACAACGATAGCTCCGTCGGCTGCGTGATTTGCTAGAGCTTCCCAAACGATATCGCCAGTATCGCTATCGAGGTTTCCAGTTGGTTCATCAGCAAAAAGTATTGGAGGGTTGCGAATAAGTGCCCGACATAATCCGATGCGTTGAGCTTGCCCACCAGATAATTGTCCAGGACGGGCTTGGGGGCGAGCTGCTACCCCGAATCGTTCCATTAGTTCGAGTGCTTGTTGAACATAGTTACTGCGTTTTTCTAATGTAAAAGTTGTTGGTTCTAAAACGTTATCTAGTACAGATCGTCCTTGATCTAGGATTGCATCTTGGAACATGAGTCCGGTAGTTTGCGCCCGCCAGTGGGCTCGTTCTGAGTCGGAGGCATAACTAAGGTTAATGTCTCCATAATGCAGTTCTCCGGTTTTTGGACGTAACAATGTTGATAAAAGATACATAGCAGTAGATTTCCCAGAACCAGATGTGCCAGTAAGAATATAAGTTTTCCCTGGTTCTAGTTCAATAGAGAAATCTGAAATTATTGGAGTTTCACTGATATAGCTGAATGAAATATTCTTAGCTATCAGAGGTAGCTGTTCACTCATGAGCAATCAATCTAATGACTGTTCCTGCGCTAATTCCTTCAATAATCATTTTCCCAGAGGCATCAGCAATAACTGTTACTGGAGTTACTGTTCCATCTGGGAGGATAACTTCAGCTTTTCCTTGGTCGCTAACCCGAACTGCGGATCTGGGAACAGATATTCCGCTACTTTCAGGAATAACAATTATTTTTCCAAGAAGTTGAGTTGTGGTTGATGATATAGCGGCACAACCTTCAGCACATACAGATGCATTTTGAACTCCGGTGAGAGAAACGACTATCTTTATCTCTTCGTTGTGTCGTTCTCCTAGCTGAGCAGACCATATTTTCCCTTGTGGACCTGAGATTTCTACAGCTCCTTGATCAGGGACTTGTTTTGCTTGTTCTTCGTGCATGACAAGTTTAAATGAAGGCTCTGCATTAAGGATTATCATCACGTCTGTTCCTGCGGAAGTGTGAGTTCCAATGTGAACATTTTCAGCCGGCTTGACTCGAGCTGGCAGTTGTGGAGCAAAAGAAATATCGGCTGGAGTAACTACCCCAGTAGCAGTGAATCCTACGCTGCGTTGCCAAGCATAGATAGCGTTACTGAGATTAGTGTCGAAAGTGTCGCTTTCGCTATCGTAGCCAAATCCTGAAGCTGCAAGGGCATGCCGCAGCTGAGTAATATCTCTCCCTTTTGTTCCAGGTCCGATGTCGCGAAACATAGGTGTTTCGCCAAGGAAAACATAGACAGGATGTAAATCTATTTCATATATTATGCTTCCAGATTTAATAATTTGATCTGATGATAGCTTGGTAATAGTTCCTTCGCTGGTGGCGCGAATGGTTCCTATTGTCTGCCAAGCAACTTCTATTGAGGTAGGTATTGTTTTTCCTACTTTTCCGGCTATGGCAGTTGTTGTAGCAGGCGCTTGATTAGTTTCTGAAACTTTTTGACGAGGGCCTTGTAACACGTTTTTACCTGCAAATAAACCTAGGCAGAGCATGATTATTAGACTAATAAGCCATGCAACTATGACGAAGGTTCGTGAAAATTTTTTAGTCATTAATTTTCTCATTCTTCAAATGGTTCTGCTTGAAGTAAGTTTTCATCGCATTTGTCTATAACGGTTGAATAAATTGGGTCTTTTTCGTTTAAGTACATATTTATTGACCAATCGGTGCTTGGTCCACCTCTAAAAACTGCTGTGTAACTTTCGAAGCTTGGGATGTCGTCTACTTTTACGCCATAAGATCTGAAACATGTTACTTGTTTTATAGCAGTGTCATACATGATACGAAGATTATGTTCAGTTATTTTAGGATCAGGAATAGTTCCTATTTCATTCTTACAGTCATAGCTTGCCCAAGAGCTGGCGATAGCTTCTTCGTTGGACATTCGCCCATAGGATAGAGAATATTCTCCGGGGAGTGGGTCTTTTACAGGGTATCCCTTACTTTGGATGCAATCAGCGAGAGAAGCTATATATTCTCGACTAGTTCCTTGAAATCTAGGTGGATTTGGAGGAACTATTGACGGTGGTTCCTTGGAGCGGTCTTCGGTGATCGTTGTACTAGGGGAATTGTTAGAAGCGGCGGCGCTGGGAGTGTTTGTTGCAGGAGGTGCACTGCATGCGGTTGTGCAGAGAAGTAGCGTTACTGTCACGATGGCTTTTCGCATTAGATATCTCATTCCCTCTCTGACTGCAGGTCTAGGCTATTCTTCAAACGGCTCTGTTTGAAGTAGTTCTTCATCGCATTTGTCTATAACGGTTGGGTAGATTGGGTCTTTTTCGTTTAAGTACATATTTATTGACCAATCGGTGCTTGGCTCACCTCTAAAAACTGCTGTGTAACTTTCGAAGCTTGGGATGTCGTCTACTTTTACGCCATAAGATCTGAAACATGTTACTTGTTTTATAGCAGTGTCATACATGATACGAAGATTATGTTCACTTGATTTTGGAAGAGGAACATTTCCTATCTCGTTCTGACAATCATACATTGCCCATAAGCTGCCTACATGTTGCTCTTTAGACATTGGTCCTTTGTTTGAAATAAATTTTTCTCCTGGTAGTGGGTAATCCGTTGGGTATCCTTTGCTTTTTATGCAGTCCACTAGGGCTATCATGAATTCTCGGTGAGTTCCATTGAATCTGGGGGGATTATCTGGAAGTAACGATAGCGGCTCTTTGGAGCGGTCTTGGCTTGCTGCAGCAGTGGGAGTGCTATTGGCGGTAATGGGAGTAGTTTTAGATGGTGTGCTACATGCAGTTAAAAGTACGATGAGCGCTATAGCGGATATAAACTGTTTCATAGGACTATGGCTTTCATATTTATATTATTAGCGGGGTTGATTGCTAATAATTAACATTCAACCCCGCTAATAATTAGTTATACGTTATAGTGAATACACTGTAACCACGGAATTTGTACCTCCATTGATGAAGTAGCGATAATAGTATGGCTTCCGCTATCGATGGATCCAAGCGAGTACATTTTACCTTGAACCTCGCTCCAAACTCTACGATCTTCGTAATTCCAAGGATTTTGGTGGTAAAGATAGGCGTACCCCGTACCCCAAGCTCGTACCGTACCATTTGCTACACTTCCGTCTGGGCAAGCAACACTTCGTCTCGCCTCGACTGCATGGGCGGGGGCAATACCGCCAGCAACCAGTGTTGCAGCAGTAACTCCGATGGCGCTAGCTTGCGCTAGACGTCTTAAAACAACTTTTCCTTTCATCGTGCCACATCCTTTCAGACTCGCCTTTGCTCCGTTGTAAAGGCGCCTGTAAGAAGAATCTCATCTATCAGGGGGGGTAAGGCAATAAGAGAGTCAAAAGCTATATCAAAACGATATAAAATACTAGAAAATATGTGAGATAAATAACTTAAACCTAAGATGAAAGGAATCTAGATTTCCTTATTAGGATTTTCTTGCTGCAAAAACTTTTCTGCTTCAGCGCCAATTTCATCAGCGGTAGGCAGGTCGCTTTCCCCTATAGGTAATTCGCGTTCTTTATGGAGAGCATCATATTGCTGTTCTAAAAGCTGAATAGCCTCGGCAAGTTCAGCATTTTCCTTCATATGAGTCGCTAACTGATCACGTGACAACTCGGCAGAAACTTCAAGATCATGTAATGGGATCTGAAGTCCTGATACCTCACGGATTGCGGACATGAGTGCGATTGCAGCATCTGGAAAGTCAGTCTGAGTCAAATAATGCGGAACATGAGCACTTAATCCCACAACGGCTATACCACGTTCTGCTAACCGCATCTCCAATAAAAACGGGAACGAAGCCAGCAATGAAGCTTTATCGAAAAGTGGTCTATTGACAGGAATAAGATCTGGATCACTAGCATGTTTAGTGATAGCAACTTTTCGAGTATGGGGAGTCATCATAGGAGCGCTCTGAGCTATCACAACCAGCTTTATATCGAGGCGAGCAACAACTTGTGCAATCTCAGCAGCTAGCTTCTCCCACCTAAGAGCTGGTTCAGGACCAGTAAGCAACATGAACTTTTCACTATGGCTATCAGTCATCTCAGCAAGGCCAAACTCCGGTGCCACATAATCGGTGAAATGATCTCTATCAAAAGTGATCGTTGGGCGACTATCTCGATAATCAATAAGAGAATCAGCGTCAAAATGACCAACCACATGCCCTGAACATACTTGGCGAATATGAGTAGTTAGGAGCTGCTGAACGTTGCCGGCATCTATAAAAGAACCCAGCATCACAACTAAAGTTCTAGCGCGTAACGTCCGGGAATCAATATGTCTCTCCCATGAAAAAAGATCAGGCACTAGCTCTCCTCCTTAGCCAGAAAAAGTCCTCGCCATGATAACGTCACGGCGAGGACTAAGTATTCCCGGTTTCGTACTAACTTGCACCCATGAGAGCTAACAAGACGCCGCCAGCAACAACGCTAGCCACCTGCCCAGCAGCATTAGCTCCCATAGCATGCATCAAAATAAAGTTCTCGAAATCTTCCTTACTGGCTTCCTTCTGCACCACACGCGCCGCCATTGGGAAAGCTGAAATACCAGCAGCTCCAATCAGTGGATTAAATTTTCCGCCCGAAAGAACGTTTAACAACTTCCCAAACATCACGCCAGCAGCAGTATCAAGGCAAAAAGCCAGTAGACCCAAAGCCAGAATAGCTAATGTTGATAGCTTTAAGAACGAGCTGCCCACCATCGTAGAACCAATAGCTAACCCTAAGAAAAGCGTTACTGCATTTGCAATCTCGTTAGCTGAAGCCTGAGTAAGGCGCTCTACTACCTGCGACTCTTTCATCAAGTTGCCCAGCATCAAAGCACCGATTAACGGAGTTGCGAAAGGAACTAAGATACCAACAACAATAGTGACGATGATAGGAAATAATACGCGGGTGCGCTTACTTATTTCCCGAGAAGTATACGGCATTCTGATAGAACGTTCTTTTTTAGTCGTAAGTAATCTCATGATTGGGGGCATAATAATTGGCACTAGCGACATATAAGAATAAGCGGCCACAGTAATAGGGGCTACCAAGTTAGGTGCTAAAACATTAGATACATAAATAGATGTAGGGCCGTCGATAGCGCCAATGATGCCGATAGAAGCAGCTTCGTTATGGGAAAAACCCAGTAATAGCGCTAAAATTAGGGTTAAAAAGATACCGAATTGCCCTGCCGCACCTAGCAATACCATCTTCGGATTCTCTAATAGCGGCCCAAAGTCAGTAAGAGCACCAATTCCGATAAAAATAAGCAACGGGAAAAGTTCATTCCCGACCCCAGCATTATAAAGAATCGTTAGCATTCCATGTTCGCCAACCATTGGAGACAACGGAAGATTAGCTAATATCGCGCCAGCGCCAATAGGGATAAGTAGCAGTGGTTCGTACTCTTTAACGATGGCAAGAGCAATAAGTAACAAGCCCACCGCAATCATGACCGCATTTTGCCAAGTTAGATGAGTGACACCCTGCAAGAGTCGATTAAGTAAATCGGAATCCATGCTCAGCTCCCAAACGTCACAAGAGGCTGTCCATAACGGACCTGATCGCCAACTGCTACTGGGATTGAAGCAACAACCCCATCACGACTAGCGCGGATCTCATTCTTCATCTTCATAGCTTCAATTACCATGAGCAGATCACCACGTTTCAAGGATTGCCCGATAACAGCATCAATAGATAACACCACTCCAGGCATAGGAGCTGTTAACGCATCACCACCAGCAGCTGGAGTAGGAGCTACCGGAACAGCCGGAGTAGTAGGACGTGAAGGCACCGTAGGAGACGGCGTACCACCCAACTCTGCTAGTGGAACATCATGGGTTAGTGGGGCAACATGACTTTGAATAGTAGGGGAGACCAGTGCGCCAGTGACATCTGCATGGTCACGCAGTGCTACCTCAATATCGTGCCCATCGATATGGACGATAAAAGTCTCTGCAGAAGTTTCTTGAACATCGATCTCGTGATCAATGCCGTTAATAGCAATGCTGTAGTGACGCATATCAGCTCCGTCGCCAAATTGAGTTTTGATGAGTCCGGCCAGCAGAAAGCCAGCGACTCGCATACAAATGAGAACCCGGCTGATGCACGCGCATTGCCGGGGCAGCTTGCGTACGACGCACACGAGCATGAGTAAGTACTGCAACTGTAACCGCAGCAACCTGATCAGCCGTCAAACCGCTTGCCAGAATGCTAACCGCTGGTGCGGCAGCTGGTAATTCTGGCGACGTCAGTTCAAGGATTTCCAAATCGGAGACAGCAGCAGAAGCAGGACGATCAACTTTTCCGATCAGTAGCAAAATTGCCATCAAAATCAGTAATAACAGGAAAACCGTGCCCATACCGACAACAGTCATCCATAAACCCCACCTAAGATCATTCATTTATGTTCTCCTTCTTAAACCGGGAACAAGCCATGTTTTTTAGGCAAGCCAGTTTGTACCTTGGTGCGAAGCACTTCTAGCGCACGAATAAGGCGGGCCCGAGTTTCACGAGGTTCGATAACCTCATCAATCTGCCCCTCATCTGCTGCCCGGTAGGGAGTAAAGAACTTTTCACGATATTCAGCAACAAAATGGGCTTCAACAGCTGCTGGATCATCGGCGGCAGCAATAGTTCGTCGGTTTAGTAGTCGAGCAGCAGCTTCAGGGCCCATAACCGCAATCTGAGCTGAGGGCCAAGCAAAAGCTACATCGTTACCCATTTGTTTGCTAGATAAGGCTACATAGCTACCGCCAATTGCTTTTTTAGTAACTACGCAAAGCTTAGGGACAGTTGCTTGGCAATAGGAGTAGATAACCTTAGCGCCGTGACGGATGACACCAGCGTATTCTTGTTGAACTCCTGGCAAAAATCCGGGGCAATCAACAAATGTTACTAATGGAACGTTATACATATCGCACACCCGAATAAAGCGACTTATCTTGTCTGAAGCATCAATATCAAGACATCCCGCCATAACTTTCGGCTGATTTGCGACGATACCGACAGCCATGCCGTCTAGACGTGCAAAACCAACCATTGCATTAGGGGCGAATTGGGCTTGTACCTCAAGGAAGGAATCTACGTCGACGATTCGTTCGATAACTTCACCCATGTCATAGGCTTCGTTATCAACTTCAGGAATGATGCTATTGAGCTCTTCATCCATACGATCTGGAGAATCATGAGGCACTAAAGTAACTGGATCTTCAGTGTTATTTTGCGGTAAATAGCTCAACAATAATTTTACTAATTCGAGAGCCTCACCATCGTTGGCGGCAGAAAAGTGAGCGTTTCCGCTACGAGCATTATGGACGAAGGAACCACCAAGAGTCTCAGCATCAACGTCTTCTCCGGTGACCTGACGAATAACTTCAGGTCCAGTCAAGAACATATTTGAGGTGTTTTCCACCATGATCGTGAAATCAGTCAGAGCAGGGGAGTAGACAGCACCGCCAGCACATGGCCCCATAATGACAGAAATCTGCGGAATAACTCCCGAAGCTGCCACGTTGCGATAAAACACTTCACCATAAGCAGCGAGACTACGGACACCCTCTTGGACGCGAGCACCCCCAGAATCATTGAGACCGATTAATGGAATCCCTGACTCCAAAGCTAAATCTTGAATACGAGAAATCTTCTGGGCTTGAACTGCTGAAAAGGAGCCACCTAAAACCGTGAAATCCTGAGCAAAAACAGCTACTCGACGTCCATTGACTTTGCCGAAACCAGTAATGACACCATCACCTGGATAACGCTGAGTATCCATACCAAAATCAGTAATGCTATGGGTAGCAAGAGCGCCTAATTCTTGGAAACTGCCATAATCAAGAAGAGTGGACAGTCGCTCTCGCGCTGTCATTTTCCCACGTTCATGTTGAGCTTCGATGCGTTTTACGCCGCCGCCCTCCATAGCCTTGGCACGCTTAGCGCGTAGAGTTTCGAGTTGAGTATTCATGAATCCTCACGTTGTTGGGGAACTCTCTTGAACTTAGCAAAGTGCTACTGTCACAGCTTAAGCGAGGGTCTAAGTTAAGGGAACGAAATAAAGAAAATTTCCTTCTGGCGCCGTTGCTTTGGCAATCTCAGTTTGCACTTAAGCGAATGTGACGGTTGACTGTGACAAGTGAGCATAGAGCTTCTTCTCTTAGTGCTGGTGGTTATTACCGCCTTGGCCTTTGATTTCACTAACGGTTTTCATGACACTGGCAATGCCATGGCAACCTCCATCGCGACGGGTGCGCTACACCCCAAGCGTGCTGTTCTTATATCCGCGATCTTAAACCTCGTGGGAGCTTTTCTCTCCGTTGAGGTAGCGCTGACTGTAACCAATGCAGTCATCAAGATCCAAGATAAAACAGGCGCTCCTAAACCTGAGTACTTAGCTAACCATGGTCACACCTTGTTGATGCTGGTTTTTTGCGGTCTCATCGGTGGCATTATTTGGAATCTACTGACTTGGCTATGGGGATTGCCCTCATCGTCGTCACACGCGCTCTTTGGCGGTCTCATTGGTGCAACAGTTGGTGCCCTAGGTTGGGGTGAAATTAACTGGGCTGGAAATGGAACCAAAATCGATGGTGTTATCGGCAAAGTGGTATTGCCTGCTTTTGCTTCTCCGGTGGTAGCAGCTTTAGTAGCAATGATTGCAACATGGCTAGTTCATCGGATAACTCACAACGTTTCTGAGCGTTATCGAGAAACTGGTTTCCGTTGGGGACAGATCGGCACATCTTCTTTGGTGAGCTTGGCACACGGCACCAATGATGCTCAAAAGACAATGGGTGTTATTACCTTGGCTTTGATTGCTTATGGTGACTGGACTTCGACCACTGAGATTCCTTGGTGGGTGAAAGTTTCTTGTGCGATAGCAATCTTCTTAGGAACGTATTCTGGTGGTTGGCGTATTATTCGTACCTTAGGTAAAGGGCTTGTTGAAATCTCTGCACCGCAGGGATTATCAGCTGAAGCTTCTTCGGCAGCGGTAATTTTGACATCAAGCCATCTAGGGTTTGCTCTTTCCACAACTCACGTTGCAACCGGATCTATTCTGGGTTCTGGATTAGGCAAACCTGGTGCTGAAGTTCGTTGGAGTGTTGCTTTGCGTATGGTTATGGCATGGTTGATTACTTTGCCGGCTGCTGGAATTGTTGGGTATGTAGTGTATTTGGTTGGAAGCCTAATTCCAGGTTATGCCGGAGTTCTTACGGTTTTCGCTATTTTGCTAGTGGCAGCTGGTGTTATGTATCGACATAGCCAAAAGGAACCAGTTGATTCGCATAACGTCAACAATGAGTGGGAAAATGAACCTGCTGAAGTTGTGATGGGGAAGTGAGGATCTGATGTTACATCTCTTCGTAAAAGCTGTCGCCCAAATTTTAGCGCTTGGAACTCTTTTTGGAGTCGGTCTGCCATTCATCTATGCCTGTGGTATCCGCGCTTTTGCGTGGGGTGCTGGTGGAGACGCTGAGGTTAACCATGATCCACCTAATCGGTGGGGTAAAGTTCTAGGTTGGTTCTGTGTACTGCTGGTTCTCTTGTGCATTCTCTCCGGAATTGTGGTTATCGTAGCTAGTGGTTTTGGTTACAAACTTGATTTCTCCAATGTGATTCCAGTACTGATCAAGAAGCACTAACTAACTGCTGGCTAACTCCTATCTGTCACACTGTTGAACATGGGATTAGATCTGAGGGACGCTATCGCTATCTCTCGAAGAGGACTACTGGCAGGTGCTATTGCTAGCGCCTGTGCTAGCTGTAGCGCTTCTAAATCAGACAATCAGGCCACAATTACTCGTACTCCGTTACATATTGAACGGTGTCGAGCTGAGACTATTATTTCTCAGCTCGACACCGTGTTTCATGGAACTGATAAAGCAAAATTTTTGGAACTGCTAGGACCTCGTTCAGATAAAAATTTGTGGGAAAAGATCTGGGAAGGTGTTCACAGAGTTCCTACCGATAATTACGGAATAAAGATCTCGCCGGCAGCTAACCTTAGTGGATATGTCACCGGACTTCGGCAGATAGAACTTACTGTGCCAGCGCACTTTGAACATCGCCTTCAAGACGTTGATGATAAATCAATTCTTCAACCAATTACGCTCACAATCACACAGACCTCATATGCCAAATCGCCACTTTTAGAAAGAGTGACTTTTGAGGATCATGAAGTTCAGCCATGGGAGTACGCTCTTCTGTCAGCAACTATGGGGGAGCAGATACTTTTTCAGTACCGTAGCGATGACACTACTGCAGCTATGAACTTTTTTCCCGCTATCGAAACTGGAGTTGCTCGCGCACGACGTATAGTCCCAGTTTCAAGTGATTCTAAAAAATTATCAGTGTTATGGGGTTGGTCTGAGGATGCGAAAAATACTTCTCCAGAACTATATGGAGGTCGTAGTCTTATTGATGCTGCGGGAGTATGTTTTCAACTAGAGACTGGAAACAATGGAGTAGCTCAACGAATAGTATTAACTCCTAGTAACGATTTTTCGCGTATCGAAAAAGTTTCAGCCCATGAAGCTACGCATGCTTTCATGGATGGGTGGCAAGAAGCATCAAATAAAACAAGAGTTCCTACGTGGTTAGCAGAAGGGCTTGCCACATGGGTAGAGTTCGATACGCTATCGGGGCTTCGTTCCTATCGAATAGATAAAGCTCTTGGTAGTCTCGATGAAGCCGTAAAAACAGTTATGTTTGGCGATCAATTTTATCAAGGAGAAGTATCTTCTCATTATGCACTGGCTTGTTTTTGGTGTGCCTTCGTAGAAGATCGTTTTGGGACAGAGATGGTATGGCAGATTGCTAAATCAGCTTATCGTCGAGGAGATCTTGAAGAGTTACCGGCAGCAATAGGTATGACAGCGGCCGAGTCAATGCAGGTTTTTAGCTCATGGGTTAAAGCTTGGTAACAAAGAAGTATTACTGAATTTCTTATGAATAAGCTGTGATTTTCGTGAAAGAAAGCTCAAAGGCTTGACCAATCGTGTCAGATGCGACCATGATTAACAGTGTTGCCGCAGCATTACGAGAATCGGATGGATTTCTTGTTGCGCTGTCTAGAGTTTTCCAGGGGTGGGGTACTCGAAACGGTGACAACGTGGTGGGCGGGAATCCTTAGGGTTTCTCGCCCACCACTATTTCACTGCCTAAGTTAGCGATGGGCAGGGGATCGGAGTTAATTTTGTTAGATCATCATTGACACTTACGTACCCAACTGTTTCGTAAAGAACTACCGTTACCCAAGGTGCAAGCATCGTCGCTAGAAGACATTGCCATAAGGGTAGGCCTAGTGCAGCTAAGACAATAGAACTACTGAGAATAGTCATTGTGATACCCAACATAAACCAGTGGTGAATATGCTTTTTAGGCATGAAGAACTGGTAGAGCGTAAAAACTGTGACAGTGAAAAGAGCAACAGGTATTGCCGAGGAAGCAATAACTAGCCAAGAAGCTAATGTGGTTTCTCCTTGGAGATAGGAAGCAGATACATGGAAACCTGCTCCGGTGGCTACTATCGAGCCAAATATGAATAGATGTCCATATCCCCATAAGAAAGGAGCTTGAATACGGGTAATAAGAAGATCTCCCCAAGGACAGTTGAAATAAGTCCACCACATTGCCATAGCAGTTCCTATTCCAGCAAGGCATAATACGATAGTTTCTAGCGACCAACCGTTTTGAGCTGTAAGAGCTTGAACCGAACTTTGAGTACCGACAATAACTTCTCCCAACGCTATGATTGTCATACAGCCATAACGTTCGGCAATATGGTGCGGATGCCATGGTGTGCCATGTTTCCGCTCAGCAAATACCGGACCTCCTAACTCAATTAAATAACAGAGTGTCATAGGAATAATTGCTGGTAAAAATCTTGGGTGGATAGCTGCTTGTAAGCACCAACCAATTTGTGCGATCGTGATAGTGGCGGCATAAATACGAGCAACATCTCTATGCTCAGGATCACTTATTGCTACTCGAATCCATAGTGGAATCATTCCGATACGCATGATTACATAGCCTAGGACTAAGACAGCATTATGAAAATGTCCCTCACGTAATCCTTCATAAAATGAAGGTAAGCCAAGCGCTAATACGATAACGCCAACCATTTGTATTAGAGTGCAGACTCTAACGTACCAATCGTCGGTATCAAATGCGGAAGCCCACCATGTGAAATTAATCCAAGCCCAGGTTGCTCCAAAAAGAGCAAAAATAAATCCATAAGTCGCTGCTACTAAATGCCCTTCGGATGCAAGATGAGCTGCGCCAGATCCGCTAACAGAATAAGCGATAACTAAGGTGAGATCGTAAAGTAATTCTAACGGTGTAGCAGCTCTATTTGATTCGTGGCGATCTCTACCAAGCATGCGTGTTAAATGATGGTGCGGAGCTTTGATTTGTTTCACCCATTGAGAATAATGCGAGACACAATTATTAGCCACTTCACTATAGGAAGGGTAAGGTATAAACCAGAGTCTGTTAGCGGCAGAATAGAGGCGCTTACTCTACGACAAGGAGAGATGACCTTCGCTATGGAGAGCGTCAGTCGAGATGAAGAACTTGCTGCTATGTCTGATGCGGTTTGTCGGATGGGATCGCTTATGCTGGCAGCTGGTACTGGATCATTTCGAGTAAAAGCAGCTATGGGACGAGTAGCTGGAGCACTAGGTATTGAACAGCTAGAAGCTCGGGTGGGATTGACCGATATTGTTGCTACGACTCGAGCTAAAGGTAGCTTCCGAACTCAGGTTGTCGAAGTGCCGGTTCCGGTAGTTAATACCAACCGTATCGGTGAATTGATGCGGGTTTCTTTACGGGCAGAACCAGGGCTTAGCGTCGAAGAATTACACGATCAGCTCGACGAGGTGGAAGATCGGCAAGCTCTTTACCCAGCATGGGTAGCAGTAGTAGGAGCATTAGTTGCTTGTGCCGCCTTCGCTTTTCTTAACCATGGACGTTGGGCAGACTGTGTTGCTGCAGGCTTTGGTGCTGCCGCTGGAAAATCTGCTCAAGTATTTTTGCGTAAACATTTTCGGTTTAACCAGCTAGCTGATGTCGGTATTGCTGCTGCTGTTGCTGGCATGGTCTATCTGCTTTTTGTCTATTTGCTGAGAATTGGGGTAGGGCAGACTGTTCACGAAGTAGCTTTCACCTCGGCAATTCTTTTTTTGGTTCCGGGTTTCCCACTAATGACAGCAGCTCTTGATTTAGCTCGTTTTGATTTTGCTTCAGGCATTGCTCGACTTTTTCAAGCAGTTATGTTGATTCTGGCAGCTTCGCTTGGGGCCTGGATTGTAGTGTGGGGATTTGATCTAACTCCTAGCGAATTAGCGCCATTGGTATTGCCATGGGGGCTAATGTTGGTACTAAGGATCCTTGCATCTTTGGCTGGTGTAATTGGATTTGCACTGACATTTAATACGCCATGGCAAGTTGCATTAGCCGCTGGGGTTATTGGAGCTATAGCCAACGTATTGCGATTATTTGGCAGGGATGGAGGAATGCACCCGTTGCTGTCAGCGGCGGCGGCAACACTCATTGTAGGAATTTTAGCTGGCTGGGTTGGGCAACGAATTCTTGCTCCACGAGTATCATTATCGGTACCTGCAGTCCTAATAATGATTCCAGGAATGAGTATTTACCGAGCTTTGGTGGGGCTTATCAATCAAGACTGGACAAGTTTCCTAGCAAATGGCATGAATGCCGTATCAGTTGTTGTAGCGCTGGCGGTAGGTTTGGTGGCAGCACGTATGTTTACTGATCCGGCATGGACATCTAATCATCCAACTTGGACTCAGATGCCTAATACTTATGCGCAGCGCAAACTTTTAGAACAACAGCACGCTGACGAACTCTAGAAGTTCATTTGTGATTAAAAACAAGCGGTGATCGCAGTAGTAGAGGTAGTTCCAAATAATACATTTTGACATAATGTTCATTATCGGACAATTAGTAGTGCTTTAGTTAAAGCCCTTTCAGAACGTCATTATGTCCAGAAAACTAAGTTTGTAAGGCTTGCCATAGTTACTCTGATAGGTTTTTTGTTCGGGGATCGCCCCCCACCTAGAAAATGATGGTCTAAGGTGATAATGATTAGGAAAAACACTGAGATGAATGTTGTTTTAGTGCTGTTATCGGTAATTTTGGCTGGCTGGATCATTATTAAAAAATATTGTTCCCAGACAGTTTTGCTGCTTTTTGGCATGATTATGATGATTGGTGGTCATTTTCTTCGAGGCTACAACGTCCCCGAAGACACAGCTACCGGATGGTTTGGGTTTGATCTATTCAATATGATCGATACCACTCTCATTAAAAACGTTTCTGATCTGGGTTTGCAGATCATGGCGTGTATGGGTTTTGCGAAATATCTGGATCATATTGGGGCTTCGTCTCGAATGGTGCATCTAGCATTGCGTCCGCTGAAGGCGTTAAGTGGGCCTTATGTCGTGATGGCGCTGGTTTTGTCATAAATATGGCGATTAGGTGCTGCAGCCGCCGTAGCTTGTGGACATCTTCTTGATTTTGGTCCTTCCTCAGCAACCTCGTTATTGATTGCCAAGACGCTCAAAATGCCTATTGATACGTTCTTTATCAAGTATCAGATTCCAGTCTACTTATGTTGTGCTTTAGTAGCTGCGATCACAATGTCACTGGGGCAGTGGTTCCTCGATAAGCGTGAAATCGCTGATATGGAGAAACAGGGAACACTGGCGGCTTCTCAAGAAAATAGCAAACTTTTTGCTGCTGAGGATGCTAAGAAATCCCTAGAAAACATGGGGCCAATCTATTACGTAATTCTCCCCTTTATTCCGATTATTTTGTTATTGATCTTCTCGACATATGGCATCGATCCCAGCAAGATGGGCAACATGGTTTCGATCTCTCACTAATATTGTTATCTTGAGCGTTGTCATGGGCTCTAGCGTCGCAGCAATGACTGCTTTCACGCCACTTGTACCAGCTTTCGCTGCGGCTGTAGGCCTAGTCCCAGTAATCACTTTACTGATGATGCAGAATGCTGGTTAGTTAGGACGTCTCCTCTCCCCCATCAGTGCCGTAATTATTGCAGTTGCTTTGGTAGCAGAGGTTTCGCCAGTAGATTTAGTCAAACGAAACTCGGTGCCAGTTCTAGGTTCTCTTGTTACTTCAACTGTAACTATTTTGGCTATCTTCTAAGAAAATACTGTTATGAATACCCCAACGATCGAGAAACTCGCAGATTCGCTGTATCGACAGCGAGTAATGGTTCCGATGCGCGATGGTATCTGTCTAGCAACCGATATCTACTTTTTACAGGTAGACGCTAGCGATGCCCCTCGTCCAACTATCTTTGAACGAACACCCTATTGGGTGCGCAAAGTTCGAGATTCCGATCAGGACGCTCCGGGGTAGATATTCCTACCCCGAGCAATAGGCTGCCCTTATCCTCGCAAGAGGATAAGGGTATGTCCGGCAAGAATGTCGCGGTAGAGGCGACTCCGAAGGCACTTTTGTTAAATATCTAAATGAGGTAGAAGACGGAGCCGATTCCATCGAATGGGTTGCAAAACAATCATTCTGTGATGGACGAGTCCTTACCACTGGATTTTCCTACTCTGCGCATGCTCAGCTAGCTGCAGCTGCTGAACATCCACAAGGGTCTTGCTGCCATGTTGTTAGATTCTGGAGGCTTTAATTCAGCCTTTGAAGCAGGCGTACGTATGGGTGGAGCTCTCTTGAACTGAAACAAGTAACTTGGGCAGTGCGTAGTGCCAAAGTTAGCCCCGAAGCTGTTAAAGATCCAGAGATTAAACGAGCTCTTGATGCTGCTGATGTACCGGCAGCTTTCAACTCGCGTCCTTGGTCACGAGGACATTCGCCATTAACGGTAGCGCCACATTATGAACAGTTCTTACTGAATCAATGGCGCGACGATGTTCTTACTGATACTTGGAAAGTTCCTGCTGTTTACGGACGTGGTTACTATCAACAGATGAATGATGTGCCAGCAATGTTTACTTCTAGCTACGACCCATATACGCGGTCAGCGATTGAGAATTTCCATGCCTGGAAAGCTACTAAAACAGCGCCCGGATATCTTGTGCTAGGGCCATGGAGTCATGGCAAACGTACTCTTAGTTGGGCAGGAGATCTTGATTGTGGCTAAGATGCAACGTTATCTCCTGCGCTAAGTCCTATGTACCTAGACTTTCGCCTAGATTGGTTTGATGAAGTACTAGGGATTAGCGATAATAAGCGTTCCAAAGTTCACTACTTTTTAATGGGTGGGGGTACCGGAAATTGGAATGACGGCAAACTTTCTCACGGAGGACAGTGGAAAACTACCTCTCAGTGGCCACCAGCTCAAAGTCAGGAACAAGTATTCTATCTGGCTGCAGATCACTATTCCTACGACTACTGGAGCTATCAGCTATGTGGCTGACCCCGATCATCCAGTTCCCAAAATCGGTGGATAAGTAACTTCTGGCGAACCAGTTATGACCGGGGGGCTTATATTCAAGTCCCCTGACGACCGAACCCATCTAGTTGATGGGGATCACACTCCCCTGGACCAACGTAATGATGTGGTTACTTTCCGTTCAGCTCCGTTGGGAAGCGATACTGCTATCGCTGGGAACGTTTATGCTGATATTTGGTTACGATCCCCCGCTTTAGATACTGATGTTGTCATTAAACTTATAGATGAATATCCTCCTGATGTAGAGCATCCAGAAGGTTTTGGAATTAACGTCACAGAAGGTATTCTACGGGGACGTTTCCGATCGTCACTGGAAAATCCAACGCCACTGACGCCTGGAGAAATAACTCTATTTAGAGTAGAAGCTCCTGATACCGCCAACCTATTCAAAGCGGGACATCGTATTCGGCTAGATGTTGCTTCAAGCGATTACCCTCGCTTCGACGTCAACCCTAATACCGGTGAACCTGCTTGGAAAGATGGAGAAAGGCAACTAATAATCAATGAGATCATTATCGATGTAGATCATCCATCTGCATTGCATTTATGCGTCATTAAATAGCTTATTTTTATATGGGGGGGTTGATTGCTTTGCAATCAACCCCCCCATATAAAAATCTTATTGCATTAATTTGCGGATGTCAGCTTTGATTAGAGATCTGTCATACATGGTTAGGGCGTCATTTGTTAGCAAGTGCTCTACCCTTATTTTGTTTCCGGTTCGCCGATCAATTACTTTTCGTTCTATGCTATTATGGCGACGAACCGTGACGTTATTACTTGAATCGAGTTCTTCATAGAAATAAGACTCAGTTTCTCGTATGTGATAGCTATATTCAGGAAGTTCTGTTGAACGTAACTCTGCGGCAAGATATTCACCATCTATTTTCATTCTAAGCTGATATGGATGTTCGGTTGTATTATAGAGTCGATAATCGATATAGCTCCAGGCTACGGATGTTCCTACTCCAAAAGGTACTTGGCGATTAAAATCTGGAAATAGGTCAAACTCGTTATGGTGGTGGTGTTCGGTAACTGTTAGAGGGCTATGGAGAGCAAGCCAGTGAATTAAATTACTAACTTGGCATAATCCACCACCGACTCCAGCTACTGCTTTTCCGTTAACTATAGTAAGGCCCATATCAAATCCTCGTTTCGATGATGGGCATCCTATGAGTGACCAAAACGAAAAAGTTTCTCCAGGGCTGATGATAATTCCATCAATAAGCGGAGCTACTATTTTTAGTGTACGCGCTTTTCCTTCTTGTAATGTCATATCAACGTCACCTAATCGTCTCAGGATAAGGGATCGGTGGCTGTATACTTTAGTTGGAAGACTCTGAGATGTATCTCTTGTGGAAGCTAATTGTATTGATGGTTTTATGGAATCAGTAACTCGCCGCTGCATATTTAGCCTTAAAGCAGATAGCCAGTAGCCAACGGGACCTAATTCGCATAATAAAGGGCGTTGAGCAATCTTCATATAGGAATTATATGCTATAAAGCATCTAGTAGTTCCCAAGGTACTGGTAGTGTATTACCGGCAATATCGCGGGCTGTTAATTGCGTATTATTGAGTAAAAGAGCTTTCGTCTCTACGAGGACTGCCCCACATTCGCTACGGAGTTTTCCCATAGCGGCACGTGTTCTAGCTGATGTAATCCAAGCACTACTGCCGTCACTAGCTGCACTATGTCCGTCCATAGTTGCAGCAAATTTCCAAGTAACGAAGGGACGGTTTTCTCGCATAGCAAATAACCAAGTTGGGTTAAGTTTTTCGGCTTCGTGCGCCAATAATCCGATAGAAACATCAATAACCAGCAGATTTAAGGAGTTCAGAGCTGCCAGCTGCTATCTGGTGAGGATCTGCTGTAGCAATAACAACTCTGCTAACTCCAGCAGTTATAAGTGCCGCCACGCAAGGACCAGTTCTGCCCTGATGTGAGCAGGGTTATAAGGTAACTACGACAGTAGCTCCCCGAGCTTTAGTTCCAGCTTCTGCTAAAGCGACGATTTCAGCATGAGCGCTTTCAGAACCTTGGTGCCATCCTTGTCCAACCACGTTCCGTGCTGTAAAAAAACACAACCAACGCGAGGATTTCTATCGGCAATTGATCCGCAGGAAGCCAATTCGATAGCGCGCCGCATAGCGACCTCTTCTAAGGCATCGGTATCTGCCATATCAGTGTGCTCCTTTCCGGTCAGGATAAAGCCAGTGAACCGGGGAGCACGAAACAGTTATTTACAAACTGCATCAAGTAGCAATATCAGATCATGCCGTCTTAGTTAACAATATGAAGGTACTGCCTTGGATCAGGAGATAGTAATTATATCCTGATACGTCGTTGTTCCTATCATCCGGACTTTTACCGCCGGTTCGGACTTACACCGACCCCGGAACAACGATATAAGCAGCATCTCAAACTATAAAAAGGTGGATTAGCGGGGTATAAGTTAGCGCCTCTATGTAAGAAATTGTAACTTAATAAGTTAGTATTGTACTCTTAAGGTTTGGTTCAGAAACTACTTCTTTGGGGCTTTTGTGTTTGGTAAGTTATTCAGTCGGATGCTTTGTATTTTGCCGCTTACACTGATTCTGGGGCTATTAGCTCCAACTCATTTAGCTACTGCTGTTAATAGTGTGGTTAATTTAGCGGTTACATTGACGGTGCCAGTATCTGGTTCAGCCTTCAGTTCTTTTTCCGATAAGTTAGTTATAACTAACTACGGTCCTGCTACTTCAAAAAATAGTACTTTCACAGTAACGATGCCAGATGGTGCTAAGAAGGTATCTGTTAGTGCTAATGTTCCAGATCCTGGAGCATCAGCGGCAGAAGAAATTAAGGTTACCGATCGTAGCATTTCTGGAACTATCGGTAACCTTCCAGCAGGTAGTTCAGTAACTCTTACTATCCAAGGAAATTTTGGTAGCGCTAATTCAGCAACAGTTACAGCAACTGTTACGCCTGGACCAGATGAAACCGATTCAGATCAAGTTGGAAACACCACAAAACAATCCACTGCAGTAACCGGAATTATCGGTTCGGCTGATGTGTCGGTTAGTGTTGATAAGGATAAGGTTGCTTCTGGTGAGTCTCATGTTATTACTACTACTATAAAAAATCTTGGTGATATTGATTTACCAAATCTTTATGTAGATATTGAAAATGCGGCTAGTAGTATTCGGGGAACTTATGT
>JBOFYY010000045.1:0-1177 GCA_051654905.1 Propionibacteriaceae bacterium | reverse complement strand
GCATCACCGAAGGCTCGCACTGGGGGGGAGTAATTGTAGCCGTACGGCAATACACTCTAAATTGCCAAGGCCATGGCTTACACCAGTAAGCCCTTCAAAAAGTCTAGCGAAACGTTAATCATGTACTTTTCGGGACTTCTAGGTCTTGCAACGAAAACAACGGTTAACACGTTACCACGACTGCTTGACGGTTAGCAATCAACCAATAGGAAATTAGGTCAAGGATAAATCTCTACATTTCGTGCGACAAGCACAACACGTCAGACCTTGATCAGTTCTCACTGGGTTGACTCCACACAAGTGGGTAGCCACACGCACCCGTCCCTTGTAACTGAACAATGAATAGCCGGGCTAGGTGTGGGCGTACCAATACCGCAGGACTAGCTTGAACTCAGCAGTTTGTTAGCCGGGACCTAGATACAAGTTTACGGACCACTCATTGGTTCATAGTCCCATGCTCGCTATATAAGACAGGTCAACCTAAGAACTAAGTCTTCGTCTTCATCCCGCGAGACCACCAGTCGGTACATCACGGTCATTCACGACCACCAGTCTCTCGCTGGGTTCTCGCCGACTCACAGGCACCCGGCCAGACTCACATGGAGCCAACCACAGTCTCACAGTTAGACTCACACGGTTGACTTCACGGCGTACAAGGTACTAACAGAGTACATCGCCTCGCCTCTGGTAACACACCAGTCGCACCACCGACACCGGTCAACTCTCTCTGACCGCCGACTACTATGGCATGATGCACAACCGCCCCTCGCAGCCACGAGACCGTCCTAGGCTAGGATTCTTCTTTCCTACAAGCTAAAATCAATAGCCAGTAGCCTAAACTACGGTCCCAACGATCCCGCTATTCAAATATACGTTTCTACGACACCACCGAGTCTTCTTGCTTACCGTATTGTGGGAGTCCGGGAAAAGGACCTCCACAACTGGTGACCCCGACGTGATTCGAACACGCAACCTACGCCGAACAGTGGCATCTACGAACTGATGACCCTTTCTACGGAACAATCGGCAACTTAAATCGTCCACATGGACCAAACGGAAAGCAAAGACTTCGGTGAGTCAGTTCCATATTTTTACCCAAATTAACTGTCATAATTTTTTATATCGGTACAACCTAATAATGTAGCTTACAGTATCTATCCATTTTATTGTATTCCTT
>JBOFYY010000044.1:0-1712 GCA_051654905.1 Propionibacteriaceae bacterium | reverse complement strand
TGTTTTGGGCCATTTCGTGTTGATTTCTGTGAAGGACTTCAGCAAACTCTCACACTTTGGTCAACACTTGCAGGCCATTTTTAAAGGTCAATCGAGAAAAATTGGAAGATTCTCAGAGTCAAGGAAGTTTATTGTGCAGATAAATCATTCAAAGTGATGCTGGAGATTTATTACAGGCCTTCAGTGGAGCCATGTAGAGGTTATTGAAAAATAATTATTTCATTTACTTTTTTATTTCATTTTTTATTTTTTTCATATTTAATTTTAGAGCATATATTTTCTAGACTCGTGTTATGAAATTAACTGTTGTTTATTTTATAATTTCGGCCAGGGGTCATTCACAAATTACGTAACGGTGCTAAAAGGATGGGAAGATGTCAGATGATTTTGTTTTGAACATCCCTTTGATGATGACAGCATTTTTTGCAACCATAAAGGGTAGGTGAGGGTAGGTTGAAATTTGTCATCATCATCATCATCAGAGGGGACCTCATTAAAGAGACGCCAACACAGTTCGCAGCATCTGGTCTACCCCAGTAACCAGTCTTTCAAACAAGATCTAAAAAAATTTGTCTCCACAAAATTATTCATTTTTACTGGTAAAATAGCTATCAATAATCGCGCGAAACAGTGTAACCCTTCACACGGACCCTTCCCAAGATGGGGAAGTCAAAAAATAGTTCAAGTTTTACGAAAGCTATGAAGACTGATTCATCTCAGTTTGGAGGTCCAAATTCTGCCTCAAAAATTCAAACAAATCCATTGAAAAGACCTCACAAGTCACGTTCATCATCTAGTTCCTCGAAAATGTCAACACATTCAATCGATCCTTCAACACAGATGGAAAAGCAAACCCCAGTGAAAGATGCAAAACCAAAGCCTATTTACGTTGATGCAAAATTCAACCGCGTTTTGGACCTCCTGAAGTACCACGTCATGATTCCTATTCGACCGTTCCCACTTCTCAAAATCATACGTAATGATGAATCCAATCCACTGACAAGAATTGACTGCAGTTGTCTCTCGACCAAAACCAAAACCATGGATGAACTCAAAAGATCATTCTTCTCATTCCACACACATTCTGAACCAGGTTCAAGAGTCAAAATGTTTGTTTTGAAAAATTTCTACAAAGTATCATGCGAGGTAATGAAGAAAAATTTGATGGATCTGGAACTCCCTGTTTCCAAAGTTTCTATGCTGGTTGATCATCCAAGTCGGCCGATCTTTTTGATTCACTCAGACGATGTGGATTTGAATATTCAAACCCTCCAACATAAGTACCGAGCGATCTCTCAAATCATTGTTTCATGGGAGAAATATGATTACCGTCGTAAGCGCCCGATGCCCTGCAGAAATTGTAAAATGTGGGGACATTCTGCTATTAATTGCAACCGGAAATATCGTTGCATCAAATGCGACCAAAAGCATGATCCTGGAAAATGTTTAAGAACTGACCGCACTGTTGGAACGCCAAAATGTGTTAATTGTCTTGGAGATCATCCAGCCAATAGTCAGCAATGTCCGGAGTACATCAAATATCGCGAAAGACAACAAAAACGACAACATCGCCTGAAGGAAATTGTTCAAACAGATTTTCCATTGAGATTTGATCGACCTCAACAACGACAGCAAGAGAACTTCCAAAATTATGCAGGAGTTTTGAAAACATCTAACGACATCGAAAATTCTGAGGGTTCTCCACAATTGAA
>JBOFYY010000043.1:0-2084 GCA_051654905.1 Propionibacteriaceae bacterium | reverse complement strand
AACACATTCCGAATCATGTACTTTGTTGAAGTTGAGGCATGCAACAAATTTTGTTAACAGCTGCATACTCACTATTAGGTTCTCCTCTCTGGGCAAGTGCGTGGTACGTTTCGGCGCTCATCAAAACCATGTTCTTCTCGCCCAACTGCAGGTGTACCGGCTCACCAGCGACCGCCAGGTTCAATTTGTTTTCAGGCACCAAAAAAAATTCTGTGCTCAAGCCGCTGAGGCCATCATCTGACGTGATCATTCCTGGAAAAAAACTAAATTTTCCGAGCCCTCGTGAGTGTACACATTTACCAGTTGCATTGAGCTGATCCTCCATTGTCTGGCGGCTGCAAAAATTGCAAAATTTTTCTCCCAATAGATGTAAAAATAGATAAAAAACGGCCCGCAAATTGAAGATCGCAAAGTGATGATTGATGATGCAAGAAAATTCGCACGGTAACGGCCTCAGGTGGCAATTGTTGGCACTGCTCACCTCCCTGCACATGCGAATCCTGTCGCCAAATTTCGGCGATGTTCGCGCAGCAGCCATGTTGCGCGCCTCATTCCCGAGTTGCACTTTGACCAGAGAGGACCGTTGAGAGTTTGGTGCGGGTGACTCGCCCTGAGACCATCAACCCTGGAATGTCGCGACGCGCCCGCGGAAGTGATAGGTTTGAGGACGAGGTCCATGGACCAAAGCCAACCTTTCAACCTCCACCGATGGGAATGCAACCGGGGGAAATTCTGGCTCGACTGGTATTCCAGGAGGACGAGGAATTCGCAGCCTTCAGGAACCACGTGAGTTTGCAGACGCATGTTTTTCAGCATCAAAATCCTTCTCCATCCACATGATCGCGACCTTGAAATATGAATATTTGTCCTCAAAAATACGATCCGTGGACATAATTTTCCAAAACTCGTTGTAATCTTGTTACTCGTTATCCCAAACCGTTTTCATGAGATGCACGTGTTACATTTTCACCCCCGTAAACCGCCTGGTCGTTTACAACGTTAGCAGCCCTCGTTAAATAATAAATAATTCTTCATTCCTTGCTGCAATCCATAAATATCAGCATTCCACGCTGAATGCCAATGTAAATAAATTATGCACATGGAAATTTTCGCTGCTTGTGCGGACCGCTCTACCACACATTGCGTCGCATTGTTAAGTTTCATGGAATGTCGTGCAACAGCGAAACGCGAGTTTATTTCTCCCTCCCAATTTCAACTGTTTCTACGCAACATTTCGCGTGTATGACAACTCTAAGTGCGGTCTTTGGAATGGTATCTTGTTCTTTACCGTTGACATCAAAATACGAGCCAGGCTAAACACGTCATTCAAGCCAAAGCACCGAGGCGATGACCAGGGGTCTCCGAATAAATTCCATAAATTTCATACCACATATTTTTCAGCGACCCATGTCAAAAGTAAATGTCATTTTTGAGCATATTTAAAAGAAAAAAAGAAATGAAAATAAATTACTTGAATTTTTAATAATCTGTAGGCAGACGTGAAGATGGAAAAATATAATCGCCTCAACTTAAAAGCCAAAAACCCGCCTACGGTTATTTTCTAATCAGGAGCAATCATTGTGAATGTGTGACAAAATTGGGTCCGCGCCGCGCGCTGCCGCTGCGCGAGCAGAGCTCCTGTATGCATGCAAACCCGCTCCGCTCGCAGCAGCAGCCGGTTGCCTACCGTTGCTTTCATTTTAATTAAAAAAATTGTGCTCAACTTTCCTCACTTATCGCATTAACATTTGAATGCGCTGCAACTTCCTCAGGTCACCACAATCGGCGGATTTGTGCTGGAGAAGACTAAACAGCCTGGAATGTTTGTTGCCGCGTGGTACGGGGAACACCTTCTTGCTTTCTGCGGAATGTGAGTACATTTTTTGGACAATGTTTATCACCACTCTGTGAAAAATATATTTCTACTACAGGACAGCTCCTCTGGTTTACCTCAACCATGAAGACGTGGATGGCCGACCGAGAGAGCGGAACTACGTGTACATCATCGGCACTGGAATGGGTTGCCCGCCATACGTGGCCTTCAGGATTGCTCGGGAGGTCCGTCTCAGGGAGCTGAGGCCGGC
>JBOFYY010000042.1:0-1806 GCA_051654905.1 Propionibacteriaceae bacterium | reverse complement strand
GCGCTTGTGACAGGTCGTGTTACTGAGAGAACGATCAGAGAGCGCACATACACACGCACACACACATACATATATATATATACAGTGGCGAGAAAAAGTATGTGAACCCTTTGGCATTTCTTGAATATCTGCATGAATTGGCCATAAAATGTGTTCCGATTTTAATGTAAGTCACAACAATACAATCGTACATTCTCCTAAAGTAATACTCCACAAAACAAATATGTTTTGATTTTTGTTTATTGGGCACAAGATGTAAACATTCACATCACAGGGTGGAAAAAGTATGTGAACCCCTAGGTCAATGACTTCTACAAGAGCTAATTTGAGTCAGGTGTCATCCAATATGGAGTTCAATTAGTGTGACGAGTTTGCAGGAGTTGATTCAAGCTGTCCTGCCCTTTAAAAACTCACACTAGTTTTGAAATAGCTGTTCAGAAGACGCATTGTCTGATGGGAACCATGCCCCGCACCAAAGAGCTTTCTGAAGACCTGCGAGCAAGAATTGTTGAGCTACATAAGGCTGGAAGGGGGTACAAAAGTATCTCTAAATGCCTTGATGTCCATGTCTCAACAGTTAGACAAATACTCTACAAATGGAGGGAGTTCAAGACAGTTGCCACTCTCCCCAGGCGTGGTCGTCCTGCAAAGATGACCGCAAGAGCACAGCGCAGAATGGTCAGTGAGGTGAGAAGGAATCCTCGAGCATCAGCCAAAGCCTTACAAACCTCTCTGGCGCATGCAAACATTTCTGTTCATACCTCCACAATACGTAAATGTCTGAACAAGAATGGATTTAATGGGAGGACACCACGGAGGAAGCCTCTGCTGACAAAAAAAAACATTGCTGCACGTCTGAAGTTTGCAAAAGACCACCTTGATGTTCCACAGCAGTTCTGGGACAACATTCTTTGGACCGATGAAACAAAACTGGAGTTATTTGGCAAGAACACACAACGCTACGTGTGGAGAAAAAGTGGCACGGCACACCAGCATCAGAACATCATCCCAACTGTGAAATATGGTGGAGGGAGCATCATGGTTTGGGGCTGTTTTGCAGCCTCAGGGCCTGGACGGATTGCTGTAATCAATAGTAAAATGAATTCCAAAATTTACCAAGACATTTTGCAGGAAAACATAAGACCATCGGTCCACCAACTGAAGCTCAAACGAGGATGGGTGATGCAACAAGACAACGACCCCAAACATACAAGTAAATCAACAACAGAATGGTTCAAACAGAAGAAATTGCGTGTTCTCGAGTGGCCAAGTCAGAGTCCGGACCTCAACCCCATTGAAATGCTGTGGCAGGGCCTCAAGAGAGCCATACACACCAGACAACCAAAAAATATTGCTGAACTGAAACAATTCTGTGAAGAGGAATGGTCCAAAATTCCTCCTGGTCGTTGTGCAGGTCTGATCTGCAACTACCGAAAACGTTTGGTTGAGGTTATTGCTGCAAAAGGAGGGTCAACCAGCTACTAAATGTTAAGGTTCACATACTTTTTCCACCCTGTGATGTGAATGTTTACATCTTGTGCCCAATAAACAAAAATCAAAACATATTTTTTTTGTGGAGTATTACTTTAGGAGAATGTACGATTGTATTGTTGTGACTTACATTAAAATCGGAACACATTTTATGGCCAATTCATGCAGATATTCAAGAAATGCCAAAGGGTTCACATACTTTTTCTCGCCACTGTACATGGCAGCTTCTCTCTCGGCAGTGCGGACACAGATGTGAATGTTGTAGTGCGATTTATCGTACTTTAGGTTAACCAAAGCCTCTTTTCTTGTGTCACA
>JBOFYY010000041.1:0-1476 GCA_051654905.1 Propionibacteriaceae bacterium | reverse complement strand
ACAACTACAAAGACTGGGCCGAGATCGTCGGAAGCCTCGCCTACAAGAACGTTGGCCAGGCACGGCTCAGCGAAAAGAGCAACACCAACCTGAACCAGGAAGTAGCAGCACTAAAGCTTCAAGCCAAAGAGGCCCGGAGGAACCAGGCCCTCATGCAAAGTCATCTAGATCAGCTACTTCTAGAGACCGAGGAAAAGGACAAAATGGACACAGAACGAGAGAAGGAAGTACAACAACTTTAAAAGACCCTGAAAGATATTCGGCTGGATAAAGACCGAAGAGAGCAGTCGGAGAAAGAAACCCGGAAAGAACTCAACGAAAGCTCCGACATCGTGAAACTCTCCTTAAGAGAGACAACACTGGACTCAAAGAAAAGAGACATTAAAGCCAAAGCCTGCGCAAAACACTTGCAGGCTGCCCAAGCTGAGATCTTTGAGCCTGCTCAACAAAAACACAATCTCAAATACGAACTTGACATTGTTCACAGAGAACTGACACATTCTTATAGACTGCAAAGTGACCGGGAAGGCGGAACGCACAACACAAAGTTCCCCCAACCACCCGGTCCGCATCTTTCAGCCAAGAACCAAGAGCTGACAAGGGAGGCAAAGGCCCACTGTTCAAGACAGCGCCAGCCAGCCCACAAGAACCTCCGTCAGCAGCGAGGAGGATCAAAAATACTTTCCAGAGAACCCTCGCCACTAACTACTGTCACGTAGCCACAAAAGACATTCACCTACAGACTATCACAAACGTGAACACTTTTGACATTCTGTACTTACTCAGAATTACGTCCAGCCGTGACGTACACAACTTCCTAGACCGTTCAACAAGAGACTGTCAAAATGGATTACCCACAGCTACGACAAGCGCTAATTTGCGAATTCTCTGATGCAGAATCAGACCAAGGGCTTTCCACCGCCATGGACCTCAAACAGGCCCGACGTGAAACCCCACAGAATTACTACGGCCGACTCCGACAAGCTTACTTCGGAACACAGAATGAGCCCGGTATGGAACCGGACGTCAACTGCAGGATTCCCTTCCTGTGAAACCTGCATCCCACAGCGAGTCATCACTTAGGGATTGTAGCATGCCTACTCAACAGCTACGTGACTTAGCCCACAAAGCTTTCATCAAGCAAAATAAATGTTTCTAAAAGACTGTACAAAACCCCACAACCTACTCTGTCTCTGAGCACTGTTCAGAGCTAACCCTAGGGGGCGATAAACAGCATCACAGTCACAGATCTTTCAACAGAGAGTCAAGACCGTTCCAAGCCACCAGAGGGCAGCACAATCGCGGCGGTGCTCATCCAAAGCACCAGAGCGAGTGCCCTGACAGACACTGGAACCACTCTCGGAAAGCCACACGACTCCGGCCCCAACGACCCACCGATCACCACATTAGCCCTGATGCCAACATTCCCAGGTGACTTGATCGAAAGGGGGGTGGGCCCGAAAACCCAATCTAACC
>JBOFYY010000040.1:0-1067 GCA_051654905.1 Propionibacteriaceae bacterium | reverse complement strand
TAAGGAGGGGGTGCTGCGGGAGGGGGTGAGGGGCAAAATGTCGAAAGCACCCCCTAACAAGTGAACCTGCCCAAACTGGGGGTAAAAAGCCGAAACCACCCCTCAACAATTGAAACTAACACTGAAACAATGGAGAAGTGAATTTCTCCCATAAGGCCTTCACTATCATTTATCCCCATAAGAAACAGGGGGGGGAAGGGGGGGCGTGGTTGTTTGGGGGGGTGAGGGGCAAAAAGCCGAAAGCACCCCCTTCACAAGTGAACCCGCCCAATCTGGGGGCAAAAAGTTGAAATCACCCCTCAATAATTGGAACTAACGCTGAAACAATGGAGAGGTGAATTTCTCCCATAAGGTCTTCAGTATTATTTATCCCCATAAGGCCTTCAGTAATTTTCTAGGTCAAATTAGGGTCAATAATCCCCCTATGAAGCAATAGAGAGGTCAACTTCCCATCATAAGGTCATCAACAATTGTCTAAGTCAAAAAAAGTACGAAAAAAAAACGAAAAAAAACGAAAAAAAAGAAAAAAAATCACATATTCCCCCTTACGAGACGTCCTCCGGAATCGCCGGAGGTAGCCATTTTGTTTTGCGTGACGATAGCCTAGTTTAGAAAAATACCCTCAGGTCTCTGAATCAAATTTTGAAGAACTTGTCTGATCCGGAGGCAAAGTTGCCAACAGTTAAATATTCGCCAAAAATCAGGTAATTGTCCGATTTGGGTCCGGTTTGTGGCATCCTGCAGGGTATGGAGAGGCGCATTCAGGGAAACCACTGAGAATGCTACTCGGGGCCCCAGGGGGGTCCTACTACCGAAAATCTTTGCTGAAGACAAAGGAGGACCTCTTATAAAAGATGGTTAAATATTTGCCAAAAATCAGGGAATGGTCGTATCAGGATGACCTTTGAATATGTTGTAGACCTGCATGAGACGAATCTAACTTATTCAGTGACCCACAACGCTAGGAGAGCATCCGGGCCGGCTATGGTGGGTTGCCCGATGTTGCTGGCTAGAGAGACCAAACGGTTAAATATTCGCTAAAATTCGGGGAATCGTTGTATTGGGAT
>JBOFYY010000039.1:0-1500 GCA_051654905.1 Propionibacteriaceae bacterium | reverse complement strand
GTTCACACCTTCGCTTGCGCTAAGTGTTCCCCTTAACCTTCCAGCACCGGGCAGGCGTCAGCCCCTATACATCAGCTTACGCTTTAGCAGAGACCTGTGTTTTTGCTAAACAGTTGCTTGGGCCTATTCTCTGCGGCCTACTCTCGTAGGCACCCCTTCTCGCGAACTTACGGGGTCAATTTGCCTAGTTCCTTAACTGCAATTCTTCCGCTGGTCTTAGGATTCTCTCCTCATCTACCTGTGTCGGTTTGCGGTACGGGCACTACTTCTCTTTCTAGATGCTTTTCTTGGAAGCATGGAATCAGATACTTCAGCCTTAAAGGCCTTCCCCATCACGCCTCAGAATTGTTGGAACGGATTTGCCTATCCCAACTCCCTAAACGCTTAGACTAGCATTTCCAATCGCTAGCACATCCTATCCTTCTCCGTCACACCATCGATAATAACGATTGTAGTGGTATCGGAATATCAACCGATTGTCCATCGCCTACGCCTTTCGGCCTCGGCTTAGGTCCCGACTAACCCTGGGCGGACGAGCCTTCCCCAGGAAACCTTAGATTTTCGACCTGTGAGATTCTCACTCACATCTCGCTACTAATGCCAACATTCTCACTCGTAATCAGTCCACCGCTCCTTTCGGTACGACTTCAGCCCGATTACGACGCTCCTCTACCGCTCAACATACGTTGAGCCCGTAGCTTCGGTGGTAAGTTTGAGCCCCGGACATTTTCGGCGCAGGATCTCTCGACTAGTGAGCTATTACGCACTCTTTCAATGAGTGGCTGCTTCTAAGCCAACATCCTAGTTGTCTTAGAAATCCCACATCCTTTTCCACTTAACTTACACTTTGGGACCTTAGCTGACGATCTGGGCTTTTTCCCTTTTGACCACGGATCTTATCATTCGTAGTCTGACTGCCGGACTAATAGTATATGGCATTCGGAGTTTGATAAGGTTCGGTAAGCGCTATGCCCCCTAGCCCATTCAGTGCTCTACCTCCATTACTCATATCCGACGCTAGCCCTAAAGCTATTTCGAGGAGAACCAGCTATCTCCGAGTTCGATTGGAATTTCTCCGCTATCCACAGCTCATCCCATGCTTTTTCAACAGCAACGTGGTTCGGTCCTCCACGGGGTTTTACCCCCGCTTCAACCTGGCCATGGATAGGTCACCCGGTTTCGGGTCTACGGCATGCAACTAGTCGCCCTATTAAGACTCGGTTTCCCTTCGGCTCCGTACCTTAAGTACTTAACCTTGCTACATACCGTAACTCGTTGGCTCGTTCTACAAAAAGCACGTCATCACCCTCGTATGGGGCTTTGACCGGTTGTAGGCACACGGTTTCAGGTTCTATTTCACTCCCCTCCCGGGGTTCTTTTCACCTTTCCCTCACGGTACTGCTTCACTATCGGTCATCAGGTAGTATTTAGCCTTGGGAGGTGGTCCTCCCTGCTTCCCACAAGGTTTCACGTGTCTCGTGGTACTCTGGATCAGAACTC
>JBOFYY010000037.1:0-2611 GCA_051654905.1 Propionibacteriaceae bacterium | reverse complement strand
GCACCCCACCCCATGTCCGACGCGTCGGAGAACAACACCAGGTTGGGGGTCTGTGATTGAAGAGACAGTCCCTTCGCAAAGAGGTTGGGATCTGTCCACCATAAGAGATGTTTCTTGATGTCCTGGGATAACGACAGGGAGAACGTCAAATCCTGAGAACGACGACTCCAATTCCGATGAAGAAAGAATTGGAGTGGTCTCAGGTGCAACCTTCCTAGGGAAACGAATTGCTCCAGAGAGGAGAGCGTCCCCAGCAGACTCATCCACTCCCTCACTGTGCATACTTCTTTCCCTAAGAAGGTTGTTACTCTCTCGAATCCTCGGGCTATCCTTTCCTGCGAGGGAAAAGCCCGAAAACTCAGAGAGTTCATCTGTATCCCGAGATACACACACTCTTGCTCGGGAATTAGTGACGACTTCTTGAAATTGACGAGAAGTCCCAAAGCCTTCGTCAATTCTAAAGTTACTTGTAAGTCCTTCAAACAACGATCTTCTGAATTGGCCCTTATTAGCCAATCGTCGAGGTACATGGATATCCTCACCCCTTTCAAATGAAGCCATTGAGCCACATTCCTCAAAATCCCCGTGAACACTTGAGGGGCCGTCGAGAGGCCGAAACACAGAGCCCTGAACTGAAAAATTTTCCCCCCCATCATGAATCTGAGAAACTTCCTCGAGGAAGGATGGATCGGTACGTGGAAGTAAGCGTCCTGTAAATCCAAGGAAACCATCCAGTCCCCTGGACGAAGTGCTGCCAGCACTGATGAAGGCGTTTCCATCGTGAACTTCTTCTTTTCTACGAAGAAGTTCAGGGCGCTTACATCCAACACCGGTCTCCATCCCCCTGAGGACTTCGGAACTAGGAAAAGGCGGTTGTAGAAGCCCGATGAATGATGGTCTGTCACTAGTTCGATAGCCCCCTTCTCCAGCATCTGATCTACTGCTAGATGGAGAGCTTGATTCATGATGGGGTCTCTGTACCTGGCCGTCAGTTCCCTTGGGATGGTCGTCAAGGGAGGTCTTTCGACGAAAGGGATGAGGTAACCTCTCCTCAAAATAGAAAGGGTCCAAGGATCCGCCCCTTTTTGGGCCCAGACTTCTGCAAACTCTAAGAGTCTGGCGCCCACCGTTGTTTGAAGGACTTGCAAGTTATTTGGGGGCTTTAACAGACTTGGCGAAAGTCTTACCCCTTCTTGAAGGTCTACGACCTCTAAACGTAGAGGTTCTTGATGAAGATGCCCCTCGAAAGGGTTCTCGAACACTTGCCTTTTCCTTCTTAGCCTTGGTAGGGAAGGAAGGGCGAGGTTTTCTTGCCGACTGTGCCAAAAGGTCCTGGGTGGCTTTGGCCGAAAGTGACCTCGAAATGTCCTGCACTCGATGTTTCGGGAACAACTGAGTAGACAGAGGAGCAAACAGCAAAGAAGACCTCTGAGCATGGGAGACCGACTTCGTTAAGAAGGAACAGTAAACCGACCTCTTCTTCACGATGCCGGCCCCATAAAGGGAGGCGATTTCACTCGCTCCGTCTCTTACTGACTTGTCCATACAAGACAAAACACACATAAGATCATCTGGTGAAATTGACTCTGGCACTTCAATTTTCTTGGCTAGGACTCCCAACGACCAATCAAGGAAGTTAAATACTTCTAGCACTCTAAACATACCTTTGAGCAAATGATCCAATTCGTTCATTGCCCAAGTCGTCTTAGCAGAGTTAAGGGCAGTTCTCCTTGTCGAATCTACCAGTGCCGAAAAATCCGAATCAGCCGAAGACGGTAGACCCAATCCTAAGGGCTCTCCTGTTTCGTACCAGAAACCAGCGCGTCCTGATAACTTCGAAGGAGGAAAAGCGAACATCGTTTTCCCCGCTTCTTCTTTGGAAGCCATCCAGGAACCAAAACTCCTCAGTGCCTTCTTCATAGAAAGAGTTGGCTTCATCCTCACACAAGAAGAACTCTTCGCTGTCTTCGCCGTTGAAAAAAGTGAGTGAGGAGAAGGAGGAGCCGTAGGCGTAAGGGAATCCCCAAAAACTTGTAAAAGTAGCTCTGTAAGCTTCTTGTAAGAAGAGACAGCAGCAGAAGTGTTCGGTTCCTCATCCGAACCTTCTAGGACGTCTTCTCGAGGCGAGCGCGGAAGATCCTTATGTGACGAAGGGATCCTAGCAGGAGTTGAGCGAGAGGTTGGAGAACGCCCTCTCTTAGAAGAGTTCACATCCACTGGAGAACGATGAGAAGATCTGGGAAGTCTACGATGAGACTCCCTCTTCGAGGTATACGGAATCTCAGCCGAAGGAGAGGTAGGGCTCCTACTCCGAGAATCCTCGGAAACATCCACAGGGCGCTTACGAGGAGGCGAGCGCCTACTATACTCTATGCGCCTATCCTGAGGCGAGCGGCTGCCAGGAGAAGAGCGCCTATCGAGAGCAGAGCGCTTGCGCGGCTCTCCATACCTGTCCAGTTGCGTACGATCAACGGAAGTTCGACTGGAAGGCGAAATGCGCCTACTAGGAGAAGGCTGCTTGCGAGACTCTTGACGTCTAACAAGAGGGTAACATTCAGGAGAAGGGCGCTTCAAAACTAACGAGCGCCTACTTGGAGAAGGGCGCTTCCGG
>JBOFYY010000036.1:0-1318 GCA_051654905.1 Propionibacteriaceae bacterium | reverse complement strand
TTTAGTGACCGCGTAGTGATGGGCAAAAAGTTAATCAAAATCCGTTTTCATCTGGCTTCCCGGGGGATCAAACTAAAATTGCCTGGAGTATAAGCAAAAAATCTCCGCCTGCGTTTTACTGATACGAAACATGAATTTGCTCGTTTCTTATACCTATTCGATGATTTTACATTTTGCGAGAACTTAGAGCAACAACAATACAAAATTTCACGCTTCATTAGGTTCGAAATTATTGCGCTGGAAATTCTTATTTGTTTTAGGCTTGTAGTTAGTCGTCGGCAAGCTCCTTGTTTATTTGGGCACACACTGTAAATACAGTTAGCAATTTAGGCGAGCCTCAGCCTCGCCTAAATGTCCAACCCTTAAATGTCTAACCTGCGGTTAGCCAATTTGGCGAACCTCGCGCGCGCTGCGTCGCTCGTCTCCGTATCGTCGTAGAAAAGTGATGTTTTCGGCGATGTTGAACTGAATTTCACACGCAAATCGAATGGACACGAAGTCACGACACTTTATTAACACTTATCAGTTATTTTTGAACTCAAATCGAGCTCACTGCTCGATTAATCGCAGTTCAAACGCGACTGCGACCACTTTTTCGCCGCTTTTCGATCGCAAAACTCGAAAACACCGGCCATAACTCACTTGTAAACAAACTCTGATTGGTCAAGGAGCTTCTCATGAGTTCAGGGTCACATGTTGCGTCTTTGATGACACCCGTCCTCGGTTCAAGCCGACTCTCAAGAGCGCGAAACTCGTGGCGCGAAATTTTTCCGTGCGAATCGCAGGGTGATTTGAGATTGTGGTCACATAAAACCGAATCCAGGCATAAATTAAGGCTTTTTATCCATAATAATAATAACATAAAAGATATTAAAACATTAAAAATAATATATAATTTAAAATAAGTTGATAATCATGGAAAATAAATAAGGTGTGTGAATTATTTTAATGCCAAAATGCAAAACACACTTGAATGCATTGTTTTCATTTAATTTTGTTTTTCCTTCAGACAAATTTTAGTTCCAAATTGACAATAAATACATCACAATTGCGCTTGCGAGAATTAGAATTTAAAATTAGAAAAAAGCTTGTATTTTCAATGGGGTGAATCAATTCTGCGGACGGATGCGGAGTTGGCTCGCTCGTCATCGATCCGAGCCGACTTGATGTTCTATTTTGCTCTGATGTCTGCAGGAAATTTTTGGCAGGCACAATAATTTGGATATCTTAAACAATTAAATGGAATCTTGCTTGAGCTAACATTAGGTCGCAATTATCTAAATGATCCATGTAAAAATACTGATAATTTCAAATTCAG
>JBOFYY010000035.1:0-1329 GCA_051654905.1 Propionibacteriaceae bacterium | reverse complement strand
TACATTCTAAATCAGTGGTCGGCAACTGGTGGCCCGCAGGCCAAAATTGGCCCGCCAGCAATAATATCCTCTTTTATGTTCCCTTTCAGTCGGTCACGTTCGACGTACGTCGGAACTGACCGACGAATTGGGATCTGCCTTCAGAGACCTATCTGCTTCGAGTGTATTAAAAACGAGCCAATCGAGATTGGCATGCGATCCGCGCATTCCGCGCTCCGCCCCGCAGCGCGGGTATAAATAAGGAAGTGGAATGCTAGATCGACGCTTTCTACTTCGGAGCCGGACAGTTTATGCTGTTGTCTACGGAGAGTGTTTTGAGAACGGACGATCTTCTACAGTGCGGGTGTGACGGCGCGTCAGCGAGTGACTGCAACCAGGAAGTGGAAACAGAGTTGGCTCGCTGGGCGGTTCCGGGTTGGAGTGCTCACACAGGCTTGCACCTTTGGACTGTGTGAGCCGCGGTCATCTCCCTGAGTGCCTCAGCACTAAGAAGAGCAGTCTTCTTTTTCTAAAAGAGTAACACGGTTTGACCCTGCGTCTTTTTCAAGATGTCATTCAAACCGTGTGTTTCTGGATGCAGACGTTTTCTGTCCCCAGCTGACGGTCACGATCGCTGTCTCACGTGTTTGGGCGTTCAGCACGCTGAGGCGGCTTTCGTGGATGACTCATGTTCCCACTGCGGGAACATGACCATCGCAGTGTTGCGGTCCAGACTCCACTACCTTCACCAGGGTGGAGTACCATTGCGCATCCCCCGATCTAGTGGGCCGCCTGCTGCAAAGCAGGCACCTGCTACTTTGGCTGATGCCTTTGGGGGTGACCTGAGGGTGACGGTAAGGGCTTCCCCGACGGGTCTAATGGCTCCTCGGGCCCCTCCCCCCTCCGCTGCGCCGGTGCAGCTTCCTGAAGAGCGGCCTGGCCCCTCTAGGGGGGTTCCAGTCGTTACTTTTGGGGCTCCGGCTGAGGATATGATTTCTGTTGCAGCATCGGGGGACGAGCTAATGGGCTCTGAGGATGAAGACTCGGCTGCGCTGCCCCCTTCGGGTGTGACAGCGTTGCCCGAGCCTGACCCAGAGCTCACGGCTATGCTTTCCCGGGCCGCCGCGAGTGTCGGGCTCGAGTGGAACCCTCCACCGTGTCCCGAACCCTCGCGGCTGGATGATTGGTTTCTCGGGACGGCCCGTGCTGGTTCTCACCGCTGCTGCCTCCACCCAGTCGCCGGTTGCAGTTCCTCCGCCTGCTCGTCGCCGAGGGCGTCCACCTGCGTCCGCCTCCGCCCCTGCTAAACCCAAAAGCAGCCTCCACCTGGGAAGCAGGGTGCCGGGCGTA
>JBOFYY010000034.1:0-1335 GCA_051654905.1 Propionibacteriaceae bacterium | reverse complement strand
CATACCGTAGTTACTTCTTTGCTGAGCAACTCAATTACCAGTATCCTTCCAGGAATTTCCTAGGAAGGACTACGCTTAAAGGGATTGTTAAGACAACACCTACTTAGCTTCTAGATTTATCGAAGTCTTGTTTCGCTTAGATATGCATTATAAGAACTTACTGAAGTTCGATAATAATTTTATAAGATTCCTTTATTAAATGGAGTAGCTGGCAACTCTGGAAGAGTAAGGCCAGTCGGCTAACGAGACTGCTATCGCTTAGACACCAACGCAGTATCATGTAGGTGTCGGTCATGAGTGGGCGGTAACATATGTCTCTCCTGCGGGATGGAATGAATAACCGTGTCTCTCCCCTACAATCGTGGTTTTAGCCTCGGATTGAGGGGATAGTTAAGCAAACATAAATAAAATATTGTCTGCCTTTTGCTAAGAAGCTTTCAATAAGAAAGATATTACAACATTTCAATGCTGTTTACCGTAGGTAACATTTTTAAAGGATTCTAACGCAGCGAAACTCTATATTGTATAATGCTCTCATGCTTACGAAAGCATGGCTTATTAGAGTACATGCTTAGTGAGAAGATGAATGTAGTAGAGAATTCACTTTAAGACTACGGTATGGTCAAGTCTTATGCACATACCGAGGTTAACTACAGAATTCCTAGTATCCTTACAAAGGTTTCCTAGATTAATGCTGTTTACCACAATGTGACAGTATTATAAAGGATTCTAATACGGCAGAGCACGATATAATATAATTCTCTCATCCTTTCGAGAAACGCACACAACCTTTTTAGAATCGGATATTGCTCAAGAGAAGTTGGGTGAGTCAGATGGGAAACATTCTCTTAGTGGCAGAAGTTGTTTCCCTGAATGGACTATACTACGTATATAAAAGTTTTTTCCTACTAAGAACGGAATTAACACGTGAAGGATGTCGGGTACCATAAGGGCACAGATGTTCTGGCACATAACCTTAAAAGAACTAGAAGGAAGCGCCAGCCTGGCGCAAAGCGTCAGAAGCGCCAGCCTGGCGCAAATTGCGCCAGAAGCGCCAGCCTGGCGCAATGCGCCAGAAGTACCATCCAAGATATTTTCTCGTTTTAGCGAGTTATTAACCTAAGAGTCCAGTAGTGGTTGGTTTGGTGTTTGCTTCTCACCTCGGTGGTCGCGGGTTCGATTCTCGGCCATTCCATTGAGGAGTGAGAGATGTGGATTTCTGGTGATAGAAGTTCACTCTCGACGTGGTTCGGAAGTCACGTAAAAACACCATACAAACAAACAAACAAACCAGTAGCCTCTCGGAGGCTCGGTAACGGCAAGATTCGTTCCTGA
>JBOFYY010000033.1:0-2864 GCA_051654905.1 Propionibacteriaceae bacterium | reverse complement strand
AAGTCGTTACCCAATCACCTGCGCGCAAGCGCAAAGACAAATCCGGGTCCCCTTCGTCTAGAGGCCTAGGACACCGCCCTTTCACGGCGGTAACAGGGGTTCGAATCCCCTAGGGGACGCCACTTCTCTTCTTGCTAACAAGAATGCAGAGTTAAGAAACTGATTCTTAACTCTGTTTTCTTCGGCCTTGCGCCGTTGCAAACATGCTCTTTAACAATCTGGAAAGCTGATTTAAAAAGTAGTTCTCAAACATTTGTTACAAGTGCTTTGGAAACTTCTTGGCGAAAACCAAATTTTATTTGGTCCTTGTTGTACGACAACAGGCTGTGCCGGTTTCACCGACACTTCTTGGGGTTGTATGGTTAAGTGACTAAGCGTACATGGTGGATGCCTTGGCAGTCAGAGGCGATGAAGGACGTACTAACCTGCGATAAGCTGTGAGAAGTCGGTAAGAGACGCTATTACTCACAGATTTCCGAATGGGGAAACCCACCCGAGATAACTCGGGTATCTGTTACTGAATACATAGGTAACAGAGGCGAACCGGGAGAACTGAAACATCTAAGTACCCCGAGGAAAAGAAATCAACCGAGATTCCCTCAGTAGCGGCGAGCGAACGGGGATTAGCCCTTAAGCATCTTGGAAGTTAGTGGAACGGTCCTGGAAAGGCCGGCGATACAGGGTGATAGCCCCGTACACGAAAACAACCTTGATGTGAAATCGAGTAGGGCGGGACACGTGACATCCTGTCTGAATATGGGGGGACCATCCTCCAAGGCTAAATACTCCTGACTGACCGATAGTGAACCAGTACCGTGAGGGAAAGGCGAAAAGAACCCCTGTGAGGGGAGTGAAATAGAACCTGAAACCGTGTACGTACAAGCAGTGGGAGCCCTTCGGGGTGACTGCGTACCTTTTGTATAATGGGTCAGCGACTTACATTTTGTAGCGAGGTTAACCGTATAGGGGAGCCGTAGGGAAACCGAGTCTTAACTGGGCGTCTAGTTGCAAGGTGTAGACCCGAAACCGGGTGATCTAGCCATGGGCAGGTTGAAGGTTGAGTAACATCAACTGGAGGACCGAACCCACTAACGTTGCAAAGTTAGGGGATGACCTGTGGCTGGGGGTGAAAGGCCAATCAAACTCGGAGATAGCTGGTTCTCCCCGAAAGCTATTTAGGTAGCGCCTCGGACGAATACTACTGGGGGTAGAGCACTGTTTGGGCTAGGGGGTCATCCCGACTTACCAACCCCATGCAAACTCCGAATACCAGTAAGTAATATCCGGGAGACACACGGCGGGTGCTAACGTCCGTCGTGAAGAGGGAAACAACCCAGACCGCCGGCTAAGGTCCCAAAGTTCTGGTTAAGTGGGAAACGATGTGGGAAGGCTCAGACAGCTAGGATGTTGGCTTAGAAGCAGCCATCATTTAAAGAAAGCGTAATAGCTCACTAGTCGAGTCGGCCTGCGCGGAAGATGTAACGGGGCTCAAACCAGGCACCGAAGCCGCGGATTCACACTTATGTGTGAGTGGTAGGGGAGCGTTCTGTAAGTCTGCGAAGGTGTATCGAGAGGTATGCTGGAGATATCAGAAGTGCGAATGCTGACGTAAGTAACGATAAAGGGGGTGAAAAGCCTCCTCGCCGGAAGACCAAGGGTTCCTGTCCAACGTTAATCGGGGCAGGGTGAGTCGACCCCTAAGGCGAGGCCGAAAGGCGTAGTCGATGGGAAGCAGGTTAATATTCCTGCACGACTTGTAATTGCGATGGGGGGACGGAGAAGGCTAGGTGGGCCAGGCGACGGTTGTCCTGGTGAAAGTGCGTAGGTGGTGTTTCTAGGCAAATCCGGAGACACAACACTGAGACACGAGACGAACACACTACGGTGTGGAAGCCATTGATGCCCTGCTTCCAGGAAAAGCCTCTAAGCTTCAGATTACAAGTCATCGTACCCCAAACCGACACAGGTGGTCGGGTAGAGAATACCAAGGCGCTTGAGAGAACTCGGGTGAAGGAACTAGGCAAAATAGAACCGTAACTTCGGGAGAAGGTTCGCTCCTGACAGTGAAGTCCCTTGCGGATGGAGCAGTTGGGAGTCGCAGTGACCAGATGGCTGGGACTGTTTATCAAAAACACAGCACTCTGCAAACACGAAAGTGGACGTATAGGGTGTGACACCTGCCCGGTGCCGGAAGGTTAATTGATGGGGTTAGCGCAAGCGAAGCTCTTGATCGAAGCCCCGGTAAACGGCGGCCGTAACTATAACGGTCCTAAGGTAGCGAAATTCCTTGTCGGGTAAGTTCCGACCTGCACGAATGGTGTAACCATGGCCATGCTGTCTCCACCCGAGACTCAGTGAAATCGAATTCGCCGTGAAGATGCGGTGTACCCGCGGCTAGACGGAAAGACCCCGTGAACCTTTACTACAGCTTGGCACTGAACATTGAACCTACATGTGTAGGATAGGTGGGAGGCTTTGAAGGCGTGACGCCAGTTGCGCTGGAGCCGTCCTTGAAATACCACCCTTGTATGTTTGATGTTCTAACGCAGGGCCCTGAATCGGGCTCGCGGACAGTGCCTGGTGGGTAGTTTGACTGGGGCGGTCTCCTCCCAAAGAGTAACGGAGGAGCACGAAGGTTGGCTAATCCTGGTCGGACATCAGGAGGTTAGTGCAATGGCATAAGCCAGCTTAACTGCGAGACGGACAGGTCGAGCAGGTACGAAAGTAGGTCATAGTGATCCGGTGGTTCTGAATGGAAGGGCCATCGCTCAACGGATAAAAGGTACTCCGGGGATAACAGGCTGATACCGCCCAAGAGTTCATATCGACGGCGGTGTTTGGCACCTCGATGTCGGCTCATCACA
>JBOFYY010000032.1:0-1080 GCA_051654905.1 Propionibacteriaceae bacterium | reverse complement strand
AGTAAACCTGGAAAATGTTTCCAAGTTGCATCTCGGTAACATTTGCCAAGTTGAATCATGATGTCTCTTTTTGGGTGAGAAACTCGGAAGGTTTAGCGGAGATCTCGGAATATTTTTCTCTGCGTGTATGATATTCTCGAAAACGCCGCGCGCTTTGTTCCCATTAGTCGGAGCAAGGAACCGAGAACGGAATGCAAAGCGCAAGCTGCTTTTGGACCATTTCTCAACGCACCTGGCCTCCCGCTCCGAGACTATTTAATCTGAATACGCCCACACAAACATATACTCACTCGGCTTGCGTCACTCCCGTGCCATGTGTAATGATATTATATTCCCTTCCCCGAGTCGGTCGTCGTGTCATAACTGTTCATTTTGCCAGGAATCCGCCTCTGCATTTATTTGCCACCACGCACGCTTGCTGGACCACGCAAAATTGAAATTTATATCTCATCCTGCACCGGCGACTTAATGGAGAAGGCGCGTTAGAAAAGCAACTTTGGTTGCGGGCTTTTGGCAAACGCGCCGGCCGAAAAATCCCAGGCTACGGATTTCTGACAGAGTGCTGGTTTTGGGGTGGTCCGTGAGCGCCCGGGTGATTTAGCTGCGGCGCCGCAAATTTATGGACCCGAATGTAGAATGTATTAAAAATTCGCCCCCTGCGCGCCGGAGTAAAAAATTCAAACCACGTGCCGGTGCTGTTTTTGCACGAATGAAAATGGAACTGTTGACACGAAATCTGCATGCGGGGACACAAATTGACTCGGATTGACGCCTTGTTTTGTCGTTGGAATTAAATTTTTTCAACACTATGTATGAATATAAACTTTTGCTCCACATATTGCGGTTTTTAACCATTTCTCTTTCTGACGCCATGCATTCAGAATAAATTCGCTTCCATTTATTTTCTGCTCGCAGCAGGGCGTTTAAATCTCGCACTCGCTCTATGGTATGGCACAGTGTGCTGCTGAATAATGGGAGATGGAAGTGAATAGAGAAGACCGCACATTTTATTTCGAACGGCATCAATTCCATCTGCAGCAGCGCATAATTATGCTAGGAAAAGAGCGATTGCGAGAAAAA
>JBOFYY010000031.1:0-2064 GCA_051654905.1 Propionibacteriaceae bacterium | reverse complement strand
GATCTATCTTCAGATACCTATCTGCTTCGAGTGTATTAGAAACGAGCCAATGGCTACATTGGCATGCGGCCACGCATTCCACGCACCGCCCCGCGTCGCGGGTATAAATAAGGAAGTGGAACATACCGCAAATCGCTTTAAACTTCGGAGCCGAACCTTTGCTGTTACCAGCATTATTCTGCAAGTTAAAGAGTGTTTTACAACGAGTACCTGCTCAGGAGGAATCCTTCTACTGCCTTCTCTTCAGCGCGGGTGTGACGGCGCTTGACAGCGACGACCGCTGAAGATCACAAAACAGCTGTTTTCACAGCTCGCTGGGCGTTGAGTGCTCGCAGCGGGCTTGCACCTTTGAACCGCTGCGAGCCGCGGTCCTTCCCTGTGCGCTTCAGCGCTTAAGAGAGCAGTTTTCCTTCTAAAAGAGCTACACAACTCTGGATGTGGTTGTTTCCTGTCCTCATTTGACGGCCGCGATCTCTCTCGCATATAAACATGCGAGATTGCGTTCGTGGGTGATCCATGTTCTCTCAGGAGACCGTGGTCACGTCGGCGCGTTGTTCTCCTCGCCTTTTTCCGGAAGGGGTTGAGAGTTCAGCGCGCCGTGTGCCGTCTCGCGCCGGCTGATAGCGGGGGTTGTCACGGCAACCCAGCGCGTCACTCGGCGCTTTGATGCGTGGTTGAGACTATGAAACCTCAAACGGGGTTGAGTCCCTTTGCTTATTCCCCAATTTAGTTTCTTTTCTGGTGCACCAGAGAGATGACTACTTTGGCTAGTGAGCATTGGTAAACCTGAGGATTACAGTGGGACATCCCCGCCGGGTACATCTCCTCGGGCCCCCACTCCTCTATCGCATCACCAGCATGTTGAGACTTTGTTCGTGGGTGGTTTATGTTCTCTCATGAGAACATGGCCACGTCGGTCTGCTGTTTGACCTGCCCCTTCCATAGGGGCTTGAGCATTCAGCACACCGTATGCCGTCAAGTCTGGCGGCCACGCCCACTGTCTCTCATGCCTGCTGGTAGCTCAGATGGGATTGCTGGTCCTTTTTTGAAAAAGGGGGGGCCTAGCATTTCATTTGGGTCTCTGGCAGAGGACAGATGTCAATTACTGCATCGGAGAGAGGGCTGTTATGCACTGGAAATGATAATGCTGAGTTTTTTCACTATACTGTGTGCTCATGCTGAATCAGATTCAGACGCGACAGCTGTGCTTTCTGGGGTGGCTGCCCGGATATGCATTGGAAAAATTTAGCAGTTGGAACTACTTGGTGTCTCAAATATGGAACACCAATGGGGCCATAATCTAAGTTTTTCCCCTCTCTCACTACCCTCTGTCCTGCATGCACGGGGGTAGTCCTGGCCCTGGGATTATGCAGGGACTGCGTGCAGTGATGGACCTCGCTCTCCGGTGACTGAAGTCACTGCACGCTCCCTCGGTCAGGCGATGTCCACATTAGTGGTCCAGAAAGCTGGGGCTAGACCTGGCAGATATGTGCGAGTCCGATAAGTTCGGCTTCTCCACCCCTGTCTGTCAGGTTGGCCTCTTCGGCGACGCCATCAAGAGCTTCGCCCAGCAGTTCTTGGTGGCCCAGAAGCAGATGCAGGCTCCTGCCCCAACGACCAGCTGCTGCCTCCACCCAATCGTTGGCTGCAGAGCCTCTATCTGCTTGTCGCCGAGGGTGTTCCCCTGCATCCGCCTCCGCCCCTGCTAAACCAAGCAGCAGCCTCCACCTGGGAAGCAGGGCACCGGACGTATGGGGGCCGCCCAACCCGTTTAGGGTCTTGCTAGGTCCGCCGGCAAACGGAAGGGAAAGCAGACCTGACACGGGTAGCCCAGGGAAGACAGGAGCTGTTCTGGGGAGGTGGTGTCCGCACCCCTCCCCCCCCGGAGGAGGACCGGGGGAATGTGAAGATAAATATGGCTGGTCCCGGTTTCCTGCCACTGGCCCTCCGGGGCTCAGTGGTACCCACATTCTCAAGAGCAGTTTTCTACTTCCCTGGGCCCTGAGAGGGTCAGGTTGGCAGTGTGCGACGCCCCCGGGCCTTGCCACTCCTTTCCTCCCCTCT
>JBOFYY010000030.1:0-1655 GCA_051654905.1 Propionibacteriaceae bacterium | reverse complement strand
GCACAGTTTCACAAAAACACCCGGTCATCTGATTTTTTGGCCATTCTAATTAGGCAGTGGGAGAAATTCCTTTGGTAACCCTCGATAACTTCAAGGCTTTGACGTTGTGCAGCTCAAGAGTCACAGCATTATGTATTGTTGAGAACCTTGCATATTAGTTTTGTCAAATGTTGCATTTGTTCTCTCTTACAGAAGTAAAACAGAAGCCTACTCATTATGTACGATTTACTCCTCTATTCAAACCACTTAAGTGTGCATGCCCTGGCAATTGGTGTGTCATCACCGTATTGCTTATAGTACTGTGCGATGTGCCGAGAAAATGGCCTGCGACTGCAAAGAAGGAGTAGTCGTGGCCGAGAGGTTAAGGCGATGGACTAGAAATCCATTGGGGTCTCCCCGCGCAGGTTCGAACCCTGCCGACTACGTGGCGCTTTCATAGGTTGTGCCTTCCAGTTTTTTGTTTGAACTGCTTTTGCTCTCTACCTTCGTATGCAGCACGGAAATTGTGCAACCCACATCACTTTTCGAGTCTGAAGTGAAAACTGTTTCAAAAAATCCCGGTCATCTATGTTTTTGGCCATTCATTCCAAACCACGTAAGAGATACCCACTTGTAATGAAAAAAAACAACAACAACTATTTCAATGACAGTGTTCCTAGGTTGCCAGGAGCAGCCCTTATCTCTTCCGTTTATAAATTATAGTCTTCATTTTTAAGCTGATAATGCATGATCACGTCAAGTTGAAAGTACTGTTATTCCTCCGGGGTGACTGCTCTTTGTAATGAGCCTGGATAGCTCAGTCGGTAGAGCATCAGACTTTTAATCTGAGGGTCCAGGGTTCAAGTCCCTGTTCGGGCGAAGTACTGTCAATTTGTTGCATACCTCCCCTAATCACTTTCCGTGCTCTTTCCTGCCTTTAAGGGAAATGGTCATCCTCCCCAAGAAAAAATGGGGCGCTGTTATTTCCCAGTCTTTGATTTGGTGTTGCCTGCTGTAAGACATCTTTGCTGTTTCAGCAAGCAGGGTTGGGGAACTTGAGAGAGCTGAGCTGAAGATATCAGTTGACGCTGTATATTCAGGAACTTCTCAGCGGGCCTGGCTGATTGGTGTGCTATCACTGTATAATGTTTAGAACTCTGTGTTGTGCCAGCAGCAACCTTAGTCCGAATCTGCGACATGGCAGTCTTTTTTGTACAGGCGAAGACGTCACTGAACTCCTTTTTGCCAAATCAAGATTGTAGCCGGGTGCATCGAAGGTTGGACCCGGTCTCCTCTGCTGCTGAAAAATCCAGTTAAGGAAATGAATGTTAAACGCAAGAAGGAGTAGTCGTGGCCGAGAGGTTAAGGCGATGGACTTGAAATCCATTGGGGTCTCCCCGCGCAGGTTCGAACCCTGCCGACTACGTGAACTTTGTCTGTTTGTCAAAATAATTGTGTCATGCAGGAGTTTTCTTCTCTAAGATAATGTGCAGCATGGAAATTGGCCAGCACGCATGCATTTTCAAGACTGAAGTGAGCACAGTTTCACAAAAACACCCGGTCATCTGATTTTTTGGCCATTCTAATTAGGCAGTGGGAGAAATTCCTTTGGTAACCCTCGATAACTTCAAGGCTTTGACGTTGTGCAGCTCAAGAGTCACAGCATTATGTATTGT
>JBOFYY010000029.1:0-1171 GCA_051654905.1 Propionibacteriaceae bacterium | reverse complement strand
TCAGACTTGTCAAATCAATGTACTTCATGTGGTAAAATCTACAATAACTGGTTTTGTTGAAATTAAATAAATTATTTAAGATTTATAACTGATTATAACTTAATTCAACCATCCTGAAAAAACAAGGCTTTACTGAAGCATATCTGTCAGTGTATAACCTGATTTCTCCAGCTATGAAAGAAAGTTATAATACGGACACGGAAGATGGCAAAGATACGAAACTTCTCTGACGTGAGATCGAGACCATTACCAGGGAAGTGGAAAAAAAAATTTTGTTCCCTTTCATAGGGTCACTCGACACTGCGAACCGTCGCTATGGGAACACTTCCGGTGTGACCAAGTCTGAAGCCCTTATACCATAACGCCAATTCATTGGCTATCGACGCCAGCGCGTAGAATACGTAATGCCAGGTATATATACGCGCGCAAAGCGTCATATCGTCAGATTTCACTTCTTCAGGAAGCAATTTCTGTTGCCCAGTGGAAGAACCTACCCCCTCGCGTTCTCAGCGACCCCCAGAGCAGTTTTCTCCTCTTTGCGAACGCGATGGATTTCAAAAGATGCATCGAGCCCTGCAACAGGTTCATCGCGGGAAATGACTCCCATGACAGGTGCGTGATTTGCTTAGGTTTTAAGCATGCGCAAGCTGCAGTTAGCGGCCTGTCGGACTGTCAGCATTGTGACCGCTTGCGTTTAAAAGTGCTGCGTTCGAGGCTCGCGGCCTTCTCTAAAGGCCCAGCACCTCATCCCCGCCCCCCCGTTTCTGCGGCCGCCGAGGCACCGCACGAGACGGACGCTTGGGATGACGCTGGCGGGCCGGAGCACATGGAGCTCGAGCAGACGGACTTTGATCCCTTTCTCTCGCTCTCCCCCGGTCTTGTCGGCGCCATTGAAAGCGCGGAAGACGACCCAGTTTATTTCGTTCATCACGAAATGCGGCCCACCCCAGAAGCTCGCGAGACGATTTCTTTTGGTAGTGGGTTTTTGGATGACGATGTTCTGTCTACCGCGGCCTCAGATTCAGATTCCGAGCTTGCGGGTGATATTAGTAGCTTTCTCCCTCCAAACACACGAAAAACAAGCTTCCCCTTCGTACAACAAACTTCTGGAAATTGTTTCCCGTGCGGTCTCTAAACTAGGAGTGGAGTGGGAAAACGTGCCCGCGCAAGA
>JBOFYY010000028.1:0-1178 GCA_051654905.1 Propionibacteriaceae bacterium | reverse complement strand
TAAGCCACAAGGCTAGGATAGCTCCAGGGCGGGCTACGGGGGTTGCCAGTTCAAATTTGGAAGGCCTTGTCTGATCCAAAGGCAAGGTTGCCAACGGTTAAATATTCGCCAAAAATCAGGTAATTGTCCGATTTGGGTCCGGTTTGTGGCATCTGGCAGGGTATGGAGAGGCGCATTTAGGGAAGCCACTGAGAATGCTACTCGGGCCCCCAGGAGGGTCCTACTACCGAAAATCTTTGCAAATGACAAATGACGACCTCTCACAAAAGATAGTTAAATATTTGCCAAAAATCAGGGAATGGCCGTATCAGGATGATCTTTGAATATGAGGTAGAGCTGCATGAGGCGAATCTACCTTATTTAGTGACCCACAACGCTAGGATAGCATCCGGGCGGTCTTTGGTGTGTTGCCCGATGTTGCTGGCTAGAGGGACCAAACGGTTAAATATTCGCTAAAATTCGGGGAATCGTTGTATCGGGATGCCATTTGAATATGTTCTAGAGCTCAATAGGGCGCATGTAATTTATTTGGTAAGCCACAAGGCTAGGATAGCTCCAGGGCGGGCTAAGGGGGTTGCCAGATGCTGCTGGATGGTTAAATATTAGCCAAAAATCGAGGAATCGTCGTATCGGCATGCCCTTTGAATATGGTGTAGACCTGCATAGGGTGAATCTAATTTATCTCGTGACCCACAATCCGGGCGGGTTACGGGCATTGCCAGATGTTGCTTGCCAGGGGGACCGACGGTTAAATATTCGCCTAAAATCGAGGAATCGTCGTATCGAGATGTCCTTTGAATATGTTTTAGAGCTCAAAAAGGCGCATCTTTTTTATCTCGAGACTCACAAGGCTAGGATAGCTCCCGGGTGGGCTACGGGACCTTAAATGGGTCGGAAAAACGTGTCCGGAAACTTGGGTGTTTGTGGGCATTTTGTGCAGTTTGGAACGGATTGAAATGAAATTGTGGGGGTCGAAAAAAAATTTTTCTGAATTTTTCACAAAAAAGTTGGCCGAAAAAAATATGCCAAAAATAGGGGGGTGTGAGAGGGGGGAGGTGGATGGTGCGGTTGCGTAGGGGAAGGGTTGGTGCATATATGGGATGGGTTGGTTGGCGGTTTTGGGGGGCGTGGGGGACGTGGGGGGTGAAAAAGCTACAACTGACAGCGGCTGGACTTAA
>JBOFYY010000027.1:0-2051 GCA_051654905.1 Propionibacteriaceae bacterium | reverse complement strand
CATTCAGCCCGACATTATTTTGGGTTGTATGGTTAAGTGACTAAGCGTACACGGTGGATGCCTTGGCAGTCAGAGGCGATGAAGGACGTGCTACCCTGCGAAAAGGGTTGGTGAGCTGGGATGGAGCGCTATAGCCAACCATGTCCGAATGGGGAAACCCACCTAAGATAACTTAGGTATCGTTAAGTGAATACATAGCTTAACGAGGCGAACCGGGAGAACTGAAACATCTAAGTACCCCGAGGAAAAGAAATCAACCGAGATTCCGTTAGTAGCGGCGAGCGAACGCGGAGCAGCCCAGAGTCTGAATCAGTGGATGCGTTAGTGGAACGGATTGGAAAGTCCGGCGATACAGGGTGATAGCCCCGTACACGAAGACGCATTGCTGTGAGCTCGATGAGTAGGACGGGACACGTGGTATCCTGTTTGAAGATGGGGGGACCATCCTCCAAGGCTAAATACTCCTGACTGACCGATAGCGAACCAGTACCGTGAGGGAAAGGCGAAAAGAACCCCTGTGAGGGGAGTGAAATAGAACCTGAAACCGTGTACGTACAAGCAGTGGGAGCACCTTCGTGGTGTGACTGCGTACCTTTTGTATAATGGGTCAGCGACTTACATTTTGTAGCGAGGTTAACCGAATAGGGGAGCCGTAGGGAAACCGAGTCTTAATAGGGCGTCTTAGTTGCAAGGTGTAGACCCGAAACCCGGTGATCTAGCCATGGGCAGGTTGAAGGTTGGGTAACACTAACTGGAGGACCGAACCGACTAATGTTGAAAAATTAGCGGATGACTTGTGGCTGGGGGTGAAAGGCCAATCAAACCGGGAGATAGCTGGTTCTCCCCGAAAGCTATTTAGGTAGCGCCTCGGACGAACACCTACGGGGGTAGAGCACTGTTAAGGCTAGGGGGTCATCCCGACTTACCAACCCTTTGCAAACTCCGAATACCGTAGAGTGCTATCCGGGAGACACACGGCGGGTGCTAACGTCCGTCGTGAAGAGGGAAACAACCCAGACCGCCAGCTAAGGTCCCAAAGTCATGGTTAAGTGGGAAACGATGTGGGAAGGCTTAGACAGCTAGGATGTTGGCTTAGAAGCAGCCATCATTTAAAGAAAGCGTAATAGCTCACTAGTCGAGTCGGCCTGCGCGGAAGATGTAACGGGGCTAAACCATGCACCGAAGCTGCGGCAATGACGCTTAGGCGTTATTGGGTAGGGGAGCGTTCTGTAAGCGGTTGAAGGTGTGCTGTGAGGCATGCTGGACGTATCAGAAGTGCGAATGCTGACATAAGTAACGATAAAGCGGGTGAAAAGCCCGCTCGCCGGAAGACCAAGGGTTCCTGTTCAACGTTAATCGGAGCAGGGTGAGTCGACCCCTAAGGCGAGGCTGAAAAGCGTAGTCGATGGGAAACGGGTTAATATTCCCGTACTTGTGGTAACTGCGAAGGGGGGACGGAGAAAGTTAGGCTATCCGGGCGACGGTTGTCCCGGTTTAAGCGTGAAGGTGGAGAGACTAGGCAAATCCGGTCTTTCATTAACACTGAGGCGTGATGACGAAGCACTACGGTGCTGAAGTAGCTGATACTACGCTTCCAGGAAAAGCCTCTAAGCATCAGGTTACCAGAAATCGTACCCCAAACCGACACAGGTGGTCAGGTAGAGAATACTCAGGCGCTTGAGAGAACTCGGGTGAAGGAACTAGGCAAAATGGTGCCGTAACTTCGGGAGAAGGCACGCTGATGGTAGGTGAAGTCCCTTGCGGATGGAGCCGAACTCAGTCGAAGATACCAGCTGGCTGCAACTGTTTATTAAAAACACAGCACTGTGCAAACACGAAAGTGGACGTATACGGTGTGACGCCTGCCCGGTGCCGGAAGGTTAATTGATGGGGTTAGCGAAAGCGAAGCTCTTGATCGAAGCCCCGGTAAACGGCGGCCGTAACTATAACGGTCCTAAGGTAGCGAAATTCCTTGTCGGGTAAGTTCCGACCTGCACGAATGGCGTAATGATGGCCAGGCTGTCTCCACCCGAGACTCAGTGAAATTGAAA
>JBOFYY010000026.1:0-1396 GCA_051654905.1 Propionibacteriaceae bacterium | reverse complement strand
AAAGACTTGAAAATTTTCTAGATTTTGAGCTTTTTCGAGCTTTTTTTGAACTTTGACCTATACCATGTGCCACATCAAAAAACGCATATTCAGGGTTTTTCATTGATCTTGCACATGACTTAGGCTCTATCCATGAATGAAGCGATTGCAGCCCGCAACTTGTCGCACTCGTTGACTTCTGGTCCAGCTAAATCCACACCGATGGTAAAAATGCGGATCTTTCCACATTCCGTCCCGATTGCAATTCGCTGCCCGGTCGAAGCCCAAGCCACGCGGTGCAAATCAGTATCGTCCACTTTGAGCGATGCCAGAGGAATTTCGAGGTCGCGACTCAAGTTCCACAAATTCATCCTTCCGTGCAGGTCGACAGAAGCGAACAGGGAAGGATGAACCGGGGAAAATTGGACGTCCATCACCTCCGTGGTGTCTTCGTATGGGTGGAGAACTCTACCTTCAGACTTACTCCACAACTTGATCGATGAGTCAATTGAGGATGTCAAGAAAATATCGGCGAATTCATCCGAACCCGTGTCCAACACCTTTCGCGACGAAATGCCGGTGACTGGCGCTTGATGGCGACCTAATGTTATTAGGCCACGATCTGACGTTGCTACGCGTACGAATCCATCTTCGCATCCCATAAAAACAGTATCGCCGTCGTAGCGTCGTACTGCCATGCAGTTCAAGGTGCAACCTTTTCCCTTATCGTCAAGAAGTTCTATGAAATTTGAGGGCTGAACAAATTTTCTCACTTCGAACGAGCACATGCGACCGTCTGACGAAATCGTCCCCTGTTGGCTCCCTGTACGCCAATTGCGTTTACGAAGTTGAGGAAGCTGCAATGGGCTGTGATTTCTTGCACTGGCGTTTGATGGGCTTCTCGCTTGTCCCAAAGCACCAACTGACCAGACGTGGTCCCTCCGAAAATGAAGTTCGAGTCAAAATGCGAGAGTGATGAGGTCGTAACCGCACTTTGACAGCGGAAAATTCTGTCGCTTTTCATCGTAGTGACGTCCCATAAAGCAACTATTCCATCAGGCCTGAGGGGAATTTTTTTCAGGGAGTAGTAGGCGGCAAGGACCTTTTCAGAACCCTGCAACGACCATTGTAATGCAGAAATGCAGTGGTTTTCACACCAGTCTCCGTACAATAATCCGTTATGGTCGACTTGGCTTGATTCAAAAAATTATATTTAATAAGACATGTTGAAACATTTTGAAATCCTGTTTCTTACCGTTTCCAATACATCCCTCATTTTTTTTTTGACTGTAAGATAAAAAACAAATCTTTATTTAACGATAATGTTTTTTTTGACGGACAGACAAATAAATTGACGGTAATGATTCTATTTTAAACATCGTGTTTTGAGGAATTTTTCGAAGTGTCATTCAATTTT
>JBOFYY010000025.1:0-1567 GCA_051654905.1 Propionibacteriaceae bacterium | reverse complement strand
CGCGGCTGTTTCCAATGGCTGAAGCCTTCTCCATTTCTCTGGCCTTTTCTGTCCACCAACGCTCGCGATCGTTTTTCAAACTTCGCGACAGACGTCGTTTCAGTGATTTCCGCTCTGAGTCGTGGAGATTCCCTGGAGGAATCTTCATTCTCGCAGCTAAGAGATCAGCAGAACGCTTCGATATCCAGTTGTTCTTTTTGGTGGTTACTGCTGGACACACAGCCTTGAAAGCCGATTCCATGACATGGTGCAGACGCAACCATCCACCGTTGGAATCGTTGACCAAAACAGATTGCGACAGCTGCTTATCCAATTCAGATTGATAAGCCTGTTTTACGTCAGGTTGTTCAAGGCAACGGGCATTGACGGCTCGGGTAGAACCCTTGGCCTTTCCCAATAGAGTAACCGACACACGTGCCCGAACAAGTGCATGATCTGAATCCACAGCAGTGCACCAAAATGAGCGACAGTCTTGCACAGAGGTCCGCCACTTGTGTGAAATAGCTATATAGTCCAACTGAAGTGGTGACTCATCGCTGCGTGGCGGTTTCCACGTCACACGATGAGAACGCTTGTGTTGAAATGACGTGCTGGATAGAAATAGCTGATGGTCCGTGCATAATTGCAACAGACGATCACCATTGTCATTTCGAACGGAATCAACAGCGAATCCACCACCGAGATGTAGTTCATTAGTATCCAACTGCCCGATACGTGCATTCATGTCCCCAGCAAGTACCACAATGTCTGTGTTCTTCGCCAACCTGAGTAAATCTGACAGTTGGTGATAGAACTCATCCTTCACCAAATCAGTACTGCTGTTCGTTGGGGCATATGCAGACACAATGAACATGCATCTCTTCTTCGTTCGGTACCTATTAACACAAACCGAGCTTTCAAGACGCACAGCACATAACCGGCTGTTTACAGGAATCCAGTCCGCGATCGCAGCCTCAGCTTTAGCACTCAAGGCGATTCCAACACCATATAATCCTCGAGCAGTTGCAACTGGGTCACCAGACACTCGTAGAGTAAACTGAGAATCGACACTATTCGACACAGGCGATTTAAGGTGCATGACAACACTTGGATCTTGTATGCGTGTTTCGGAGACACAACATACATCAATGTTAAAAGTAGAGAGAGAGAGAGCAAGTGCTGACTGTTGACCCGACTGACATAGAGTACGGACGTTGAAAGCTCCAATATGAAATGGAACTCTCGGTCTTATTAAATTTTGTTTATTATTTTCCTTAAAACCCACCCTTAAAATACCATTGGATAACTCTGTAGAGACAACGCGATTAGACGAACAGGTGGCCTGAGAAGTTAAGGAATTTGGGGTTGGACCAAAATGTTCTGGGATGGAAGTGGCGGAAAGGCGAATGATACTCTCCGGGCGCCCACACCGAGAGAGAGGGATTGTTTGAGGCCCCTGACCTCTAGCCTTTGACACGAGTGTCTGACCCACAAGGCAGTGGGAGGCTTGCCTAGCCCGAGGGCGCAGGGAGTAAGGTATGATACTCCTAGTGCTGCTGCGCATAGCAGACGCATTTTGAGCTGCATC
>JBOFYY010000023.1:0-1341 GCA_051654905.1 Propionibacteriaceae bacterium | reverse complement strand
TCAGAATCGCTACGAGCTTCCACCTGAGTTTCCTCAGGCTTCACCCTGTTCAGGCATAGTTCACCATCTTTCGGGTCCCAACAGATACGCTCTTACTCAAATCTTTCAGGAAACCATCCGGATCGGTCGATGATGCAATGGTTGCCCATTTCTCACCTCGGTGCACCAAGTGCACCTTTACTTTCATTGCGCCTTGGAGCTTTCGACTCGAAGACTCGCGTATATGTTAGACTCCTTGGTCCGTGTTTCAAGACGGGGCGGATGAAGCCATTTCGCCAACGTCATAAGCACGTGGTCTGGTAAGTTCCGTACGAAACGCTCCGTGAAAACGACACTGATTGAACTCAGTCCCGCTTCCCCGCTCGCCTCGTCGTAAACGTCCCGTAGTGGCGTGCTGCTGCTCCTCAGTCCCGCCCAGGGCATCTAATGCCAGGTTATAACACTCGAAACCCGAAGGCCTCAAGCTACCTTCCTGCCAAGTTTGTACCCCAGCCGAAACTGACGTTGACCTGCTCAAGCCACAAGTGCACCGGCCGTTCCCTGGAAACCCGCGCCACGAGGCTATGACACTCTCCATGACCCGTCGTCCCACAGACTTCCGGCTGATTGTGACCAGAGCAAATGCTGGCTCCATTCGTTTCCCTTTTAACGGTTTCACGTACTTTTTAACTCTCTTTTCAAAGTTCTTTTCATCTTTCCCTCACGGTACTTGTTCGCTATCGGTCTCGTGCCAATATTTAGTCTTAGATGGAATTTACCACCCGTTTTGAGCAGCATTCCCAAACTACTCGACTCTTGGGAGACGAAACGTATGGGCCAAGGCGACACGTCACATACGGGATTCTCACCCTCCTTGATACCGCCTTCCAACGGATTTATACGTGCCCTTGTCCCGTTGTCGCTCCTTTAATTTACAACGCGCCATGGGAACCATGGAGCTTTTAAATTTGGACTCTTCCCGCTTCACTCGCCGTTACTGAGGGAATCCTTGTTAGTTTCTTTTCCTCCGCTTAGTGATATGCTTAAGTTCAGCGGGTAGCCTTGCCTGAGCTGAGGTCAATGATGGCGAACCGGCAATCCACTCGCCGTTCGTGTATAGCTGCGAAAAAGGCGATGCGAACATCGTTTTGATATCCCGATTTAAAAACCCTCGACACCGCACGGAACGGATTTCTAGCAACAGTACCCCGAAAGGATGGATTTACCATGCTAGAGCCGTTGTGTATCCACGCGTTTGGACGTGTCGTGGTCCGGGCTCCTTTTCTGAATTTAAGGAGACACGGAGTCCGGGAGCGTTTTCCTTTCTTTAAAAAAGAAAGGAAAAAACCCCGCGGTTCCCCG
>JBOFYY010000022.1:0-3286 GCA_051654905.1 Propionibacteriaceae bacterium | reverse complement strand
CTGGCGACGCGCGGGGGCCCCTTTTCACCAAGAATTTTTTTTCCAAGCAAAATCCCGCCGCCGCCGCGGAAGGGCCGGTCTGCCCGCCTGTCCCTCGCGCTGCGTGCGGTGTGGAAACGTTGGACGATCGGCTGCACGTTCGGCCGGATAGGTCTGTGTGTTTTCGTACCGATACGATGATGTATTTTCAGGCAACAATGGAATTTTCACTCATTAAACTGGCATTAGAAATTTATGCAAGTAAAAATCAAACTTTAATATGGCCACAAATAAAATTATGTGTGTGTTGTTTACATGTGTGTTGTGTTTTCATCTTAATTTATTGGGTAACGTAAATTATTACAATAAGGTTTTAGGTGGATTACAATATTTATTTAAAAACCCTTTACACCTGCTGTAACTGTGTGAATTTATTAGCTTACGATAATAAGGCCCGTGTATCGCCTTCGTCAGATGAGTGCTTTACAACAATCAAACTCTCAAATATCCGATTGTTGAAAGATGTTTTTCATTGTTGTATTCACATGATTCGACAACGTCCTTGGATGACTTGCAGTGTTCAATTTTTTTAATTGTTGCAACAATCAGGAGGCACGTTTTCAACAATCCGAAAATTAATATTGCCAGTCATCCTATGGATGTTCCTTAGATTTTTTGTTTGTTTGTCTGTTTGTTGCGTTTGGTGTTGTGTTGCTTGATTGTTTCGTAATTGTTTATTAAATTTTTTCCCCTCGCTATACTCTCTGTGCCGCGTGTATTTCTTTTTTTTTTCCTTTGTCCAATGTACCAATTTTCGTCGTCGTATGCAGGATTTTTGTCAAAACACACAAGTGTAAATGGTTGCACGAGATGAAAATCCAAAAATTCGCGCCGTGATAGAATTCATCAAAATACTAATTTGAGCCGACAGGAGCCAACAGGGAAATTTGCACAAATTTTACCACGATACGTCAATGAACTACGTCGCCGATTCCGGGCAATCCCAACCCTCATCAGTATTTTTATTGGTATTAATAAAATATTATGATTAGTGACATGTCGTAAAATTGTTAAATATTCTGTGACACTCTGACAGAATTGAATAAAATTTGAATTCGAGTTTACTCCTGGACTCCGTTTTCTGCAAATTGGATCGCGACGAAAAGTTAAAAAAGGAAAATTCAAAAAAAAAAGCGCATTTCCTCGCTTGCCGAGTGTAATGCATTATGCGGAGAGACCAACCAACATTGAAGTTGGAAATTTGGTTGCTTAATTCTTTAAACGTCTGCACGTCACCAACGTTCGTTTTGAATTATTTTCGCTGTTGTTATTTCGGCATTGTTGCGATTCGCGTTCGTTGCGAGATTGCATTGTTGGCTGCTGCTGCGATTGTTGCGAGGATGCCTGGTTGGAGTTCGCGATTGCCGAATAGCATTTTTGACCCGTCGTTACAATAATCTCCAGCGTTGTCGGATGCATGAATACGAAACTGCGAGTTATTTAGAACATGGCCCCTAGAGTTGATTTGAACACTCTGGGAGACGTTGGCAAAAGAAATCGATTGTTGCTGCCACCAGCGCAGTTAATTAATTCCCCAAATTTTTTTTTTTGTCGGTTTCGATTTGGCTTTATTCTTCGTCGCCTTATTTTGTCCTTTTCGTTTCTCGTTCTTGCTGCTGGTGTTTTTCGTTGGGGGGTTTTTTTTCTTGGTCTGGCCGGGGCACTTTTTGGTTCGCCCTGTTTTATTTTTTTAGCTTTTTGTGAGCGTGCCAGACGAGCACCCTCTCCAACATTGTCCACTGGGGCCGGTTCATTTTTCGCTTTTGTAAGTTTCCGTCACACTTTTTTTGCGGTGCGCACGTTCACTCGATTGCACGGACGAAAAAAATCAACAAACGCAAATAACTGTAGCCGGTTTCACATGTAAAAACAAAATCACTTGCAAACCGACGAAAGTTGTACTCGTGAATCGTGTGAAAACCACCTCATGCGCTGTGCCAAACGAGTGAAATCCCTCGTGGAATACGCAACAATGAAAAAACGAGTGCGCTCACCCGTCGTTTCATGATAAATGTAGATATTGTGTTTTTCGCCATCTCTCGTATTTAGATGTAATGCACGTGACGTTATTATTGTAGCGTGTATGAATGTGGAAAATAAATTCATCGCTGAAATTCTTAAGACGTTGCAATTTCAATTTGCCCTTGCGTGATTACAAAAATCGACAGAGAGTGTAGTTAATTTCGCAACAGTCATTGCCCGATGTAAAAAGGTAATGGATGGATTTCGTTTCATTTTTGATTGAAATATTTTCAATCAAAAATTAATAACTAGTCAACGAGGAGGAGCATGGGTGATTGTCCATTGGAAATGGGGAGGCGGGTGGGTGAGAAACGGAATTCGGGAGAGAACGTGCGGGACGCGCGGTGAATTCGACCCGGCACCGAGGTCCAAGCATAGCGGCTGTTGTGATGGCAACCATTTCTGCCGATTGCGATGATCACTCGGACGGCAGTCTGCTCCGGCTCGGGGTGTGGGCTCGACCCCAGCTCACTTGGCCGCGCGTGCCAGCGCGGCGCGCGCGACACGGAGCTGGTCGGCGCTTGTAAGCGAGCGATGCGAGCGCGCGGTCGGAGCGAGCTCGAGGCGGGCTGGGCCCGCTCGCGCGTGCACGACGCTTTCGGTCCTATGTGGACCGGTGCCGTGGCACCAACTGCCGGGCGGATGCATTGGCCGACTTGCACCTGGGCGATCCCCGGGCTGCCGGCGGTCTAGGTAGCTCCGTCGAACGCAACCGTCTTCGCGGCGACCGGCGTCAGGCCTGGGGTCCGGCGTGCTTCGGCGCGTCGCGGCCCCCGCCAGGCGCTTGGGACCCGGGGGGACGTCGTTGCGCTCGGCGGAGGCGCCAAGTATCTAAACGTATAACCAAGCTCGATAGCGGTGGGGAGTCAATTGCGGCGCGGACGCCACCGAGATGGTGGCGGCCGCCTCGGCCGGTCGGTGCGAGCGTTCTGCCGTGCGATTTGGACCTGCGTCACCCGACGTGGCGAAGAATCCGTGCGGATCGCTCAGCACACCACCCGTGGTCGGCGCGCCGGTCGTGTACCGTCCCCCAGAGATGTGGGGCGGGAGGACTCGGCGTCGACCGCGGTCACTCGAACGTATGTCGGAACTCGGATCCGCTCGCTCAGCGGCGGCCGTGCGGCGCTTCGGCGCGGCGGCCGTCACAGGCGACGGGTCCCCGGCGGCGCGGCGGCGATCGGCTCGCGCCCCGCCCGTCCTCCGGTTGCCCTCGGGCGCCGGCGGG
>JBOFYY010000021.1:0-1152 GCA_051654905.1 Propionibacteriaceae bacterium | reverse complement strand
GATGAAGTTACCGTAAAAGGTAATGGAGGTCCGAACTCACGTGTGTTGAAAAACGCGGAGATGAACTGTGGGTAGCGGAGAAATTCCAATCGAACCTGGAGATAGCTGGTTCTCCTCGAAATAGCTTTAGGGCTAGCGTGTAGAGAAGTCTAATGGAGGTAAAGCACTGAATTGTCTAGGGGGCCCACAAGCTTACCGAAACATATCAAACTAAGAATGCCATATAGATATCCTATGCAGTCAGACTATGAGTGATAAGACCCATGGTCAAAAGGGAAAGAGCCCAGACCATCAGCTAAGGTCCCCAAGTGTATGTTAAGTGGAAAAGGATGTGAGATTTCGAAGACAACTAGGATGTTGGCTTAGAAGCAGCCACTCATTCAAAGAGTGCGTAATAGCTCACTAGTCGAGAGATCCTGCGCCGAAAATGTCCGGGGCTCAAACTTACCACCGAAGCTACGAACTTGCATTATGCAAGTGGTAGGGGAGCGTCGTAATCGGGCTGAAGTCGTACCGTAAGGAGCGGTGGACTGATTACGAGTGAGAATGTTGGCATTAGTAGCGAGATGTGGGTGAGAATCCCACAGGCCGAAAACCTAAGGTTTCCTCAGGAAGGCTCGTCCGCTGAGGGTTAGTCGGGACCTAAGCCGAGGCCGAAAGGCGTAGGCGATGGACAATCGGTTGATATTCCGATACCACTACCATCGTTATTATCGAGGGTGTGACGGAGAAGGATAGTGTGTGCTAGCGATTGGAAATGCTAGTCTAAGCGTTTAGGCAGTTACAGTAGGCAAATCCGCTGTAATAATGCTGAGGCGTGATGGGGAAGGCCATAAGGCTGAAGTACATGATTCCATGCTTCCAAGAAAAGCATCTAGAGAGAGAAGTAGTGCCCGTACCGCAAACCGACACAGGTAGGTGAGGAGAGAATCCTAAGGCCGGCGGAAGAATTGCAGTTAAGGAACTAGGCAAATTGACCCCGTAAGTTCGCGAGAAGGGGTGCCTGCGAGAGCAGGCCGCAGAGAATAGGCCCAAGCAACTGTTTAGCAAAAACACAGGTCTCTGCTAAAGCGTAAGCTGATGTATAGGGGCTGACGCCTGCCCGGTGCTGGAAGGTTAAGGGGAACACTTAGCGCAAGCGAAGGTGTGAAC
>JBOFYY010000020.1:0-4137 GCA_051654905.1 Propionibacteriaceae bacterium | reverse complement strand
AGCGAGCGAGGAGGGAGCGTCAGGTCTGCCTCTCCCGTACCTTCAACCTCCTCGGGTTACACCGGGAGGAGCGAGGTATTGAGGAGTGATCGTGAGGGGTGCGCCTCCATGATCCCACCACGACGCCCTACGGGCCAGGCACGGTTCTTGGACCGGCCAGGACGTATGCGCAAGTGGATGGGGAAGACCGAGAGGGCTGTCGCTGTTCCCCCTTCTTAGGAGGAAGGTTCTCGGAATATGCTCTTGTTCGAAGGGCTTAACGGTCCTACTCTGCAAGATGCTGTGACTTCCGAGATCCAGAGGAACTTTGCCGAGGTTATGGCGCTGATTCGTCAGCACAACGACCTCGGGGAAGGATCGCCGCTCCCACCAGCAGAGCCACGTCTCGGCTCGAGTCGTTTTGGGGCCCGAGAGGGAACCCAAATCGACGGTGGGTCTGCCGCGATCGGAGCTTGCCGACTGTGTTGAACCAGGTAGTCTCTCGTCTCCGGACAAGAAGGCTCTCTCAGTTCTGGCCGGTCGAACAAGCTACTTCACCTCCTCTACTGCGACAGAGGCGTTTCTACGTGTCTTCGGACACCGTATTTGAATACCCCTTCGGTCCTCCTGAGGTTTCGACCTCGACGAGGACTGGAATGAGTCGGAGGACGGTATCGGCTCTCTCCTGTCAGGTGTCGATCAGCCCCACCCAGACGACGTTCACAGTGGTGGCAGACACTTACCTACAGTATGAGTTCGTAACCCTCCTCGGGAAAACGTTTTCTCCTGACGATACGTTTTCCCAGGCTCTGAGAGGCCATCGCCGTAAGGCGATGGCTGCTCCTTTTCTTCTCCAACTGCTAGTTCCGCTGGGAAGGCGAGCCAGTATCCAATTCCTCCCCCATTCCCTCTCTCCTTACGGCTACGAGGGAAAGGGGAGGGATCCTACAGAGATTTCTCTGTAAGATCCCACGTTAGGGGCTGCGCTACCGGGGGGACCTTCGGGTCCTACCTGACGTAAGCCCCGGTCGTTGAGGAGGGATCCTGCCCCTTTCTCGATTTCTACGGGAATCGAGAGGACCACCAGCCGATATCGTTTGACGAATTCGGTGGGGGGTTTCGCAGAGTGCTTAGAATTCTACGGAATTTCTAGCGCACTCAGAGTGTTCGAGTTTTTTACGATCTCCAAACACTTAGGCGAGACCACGGTCCAAAGTGAGCGAGAATCCCCGATAATTGTTACACGATAATCGGGAACCTCGCTTATGCTCGAATTCCTGTAATTTCTAGCATTTGGAAGAAGACTGCTGCTGAAAGAAGAGTATCTCACAGTAGGCGATTAACCTGGAATAGAGAAGAACGGACGGGAACTTCCAGTTTGGCTTGAACTATCGTCTTCGGTATTCTGTTCACCATTGAAGCTTTCCTTTGGGAAAGACTTCTCCTTCACTCTCTTGACTAGAGAACGAAGGCGGTCGATCTCCAATCCTTATTCTCATTCCTCGAGGGGAAAAGAATTTAGGATGGAGGTCGTTGTACAGAACCTACAAATATACTACGTATATTACCCTCGCGACATGATTCTTTTAACAGTTGAATTGTCCGGGGGGTAGGCGCATACCGTAGTTAACTCTACGGTTTGTGACCGAGACGAATTGTATCTTAATTGAACTGCAACTCGGGGTTGCCTGCAACCTCCCAGCAGTTATCAGTTTCGATTTTAGATACTTGGTATTGTCATGACAACACCAAATCAGCTTTTGTATTTACCGAAATCCGTTTCGGTTAAATATAATTGCTCGAGCGTATTCTTTATGCTCGATGGTTCTAGCCGAACGCATTCCTTCGTGGAATAATGGATTACCTGGCAACTCAGGATGACGAGTCACCGAGAGCTACTGCGTATTGAACTGCCTGATAGCGGCTCAGTATCAGCTAGGTCTCGGAGATGCACGGTCGGTTACGTCTCTCTCTCCCCTGGTTTGATTGACTACCGAACCGTATCTCTGCCCAACAATCATGGACTTAGGTCTCTGATTAACGGGGATTCTCGCAATAATGAAGGACCATCTACTGCTGTGACGCTCGATTTCATCGCCTTCGACATTGCGAGAATTTTCAACAGAGATATCTCTTGGACTCTTTCATCTTTCTGTTTACCGCACGGTAACAGAAGTCTGTACTAGTCACCCGCTGCATCGCACCGCGATAATGCGAATGATTTTTGCAGACATCTGAGTTTGTCTTCAAAATATCTCGTATTCGTAGGTGTGCAATTATTCATTGCTCGCCCCGAATTAACAGATATGTCAGAAGACATCGCCTACTCTCCGACCTGACAGCTCTACTTCCAAATGTTCAGCCCATGAGAAGCAGTTCTTCAGGCAGTATTTCCCTGTCTTCATTACTGAAAAGCGCTCCGCTTTTATTGCAACTACGATCCTCACCGGACAGCAATGAATAGCGGTTAGCGTTCTCAGTCTTTGTAGCACAGGTTCAGAATCTTGAGAATCCTTCTCTCGGTTCAGCTGTGAAGACGTAGGTTGCATTTTCTGTACACCTTCGTCTTCAACGACACATAGTGTTGTTTCTCCTTAGCCGAGAATCAACTATACTATGAGATATCTTGCCATCAGGGACCTCGGTCTCTAGAAGGCAATTGACTTTCGCCTGTTGGGCACATGCCTTAAGAGAGTCATCACCTTGCCTTCTGGCATCGGTGACGAACAAATTATTTGTTTAGTCTCTTGGCATAACCCTTTTAAGGCGAAGGTCACGTGACTTGCTCGGGTGCTTGGACAACTTGCCTCCTACCGAACGCAGTCAGTCGGCAGCTGTCAGAGCGCCCAAGTCTGTTACGAACTTCGCTGTGGACTTAGTTCGGTTGTTCCATAACAATCTTTTCTTCGTCCTAACGGCTTGTCACAGTACCCATACCATCGACACCCACCATTGAGTGTCGGTGTCCTATCCACTACCGAGAACAACAACTTCGCTGCAGACGGATAGACCAGTATGGGTACAGGACATCACCGAAGTCGAGAAGAGGGATAGGTCATACGACAATTCCCTTCTTTTCCTCTGAGGTAATTGCATGACTTTGCCTGCGAAGTCAAGCATCCAGGGGATGGGGATTCGTGACGCTCGATTTCGTACCGAATTCGTAGCGAAGACTCTGAACCCTTCGGTTCCTGACGATCGGTTAGAGTCCTTCACAATCCCCTCCCTAATGGACTTCACCGCCTTCGATGCGAAGGAGATGCTGCTTTGTCCTGTGAAAGCGCGACCGCGCTTTCTGAAGAAACTCGACATCCCAGGCTGAGTGTTGAAGACTCTTCGTCAGCACCAAGATGACCTAGAAGTACACTCCCTCGAGTTACACAAGAACTTCTCCGTGGCGCAGGTACTGAAGGCAGGGGTCTGGTACAACCAGACCACTGGCACCTCCTTCTACCTTTTGGATATTGCCCACAGGTCCTTGGATCGTTTTCCTTGGGACCCGTGGTGGCTGCTCAACACGTTGTGTAGCTAACCCAGACCCTAGCAGGCTGAACAGCATCGAGTCCTGGTGTGACTGTAAGAATAGATAAGTGAATGAGAGAGTGACTGGCTTCTCTTCCTATCTTTTTCTCCCCCTCTACCTGTGGGTAGAGGGATACGGTCATCACCTTGCTGGATAAGGACGAGATGCCGGTGAGCTACTCGACAGAGCCCCATCCTATCCCTTTCACTAGGGATGGGAGCGAATATCCACCACTTCCTCCTACAAGGGGGGGGAAGTGGATGCCAACAAGAGACAAACCATAACGTTATGTTGCCTCTTGCAAATAGGAACTTGTTCTTGTTTGCTGGTACGAAGAGATACGCTTGCCTCTCTCTTAGTACTTGGTCCAGAGGTCTGACCATTGATCCTGCGGTGCACACCCCGATCAATCGGACAGAGGCTTGGATCCCTCCCTCGCTCTTACGACCAGGGAGGCATTCCAAGGTTGGGCGAACACCAGTCTGTTCACAAAAGACTCAGATTCCTCCCACCAAGAAGTGAGTCTTCCTATTGTAAAAGGACCGAAGGTTTGTATGCCGTGTCGGAACAAATGACAATTTGTCCAAAATTGCATTTTTCCTAACTATACAAACCTGAGGTCCTTTTACACATAG
>JBOFYY010000019.1:0-1848 GCA_051654905.1 Propionibacteriaceae bacterium | reverse complement strand
GTGCGCGCGCCCGCGCGCCCGAGAGGTGAAGAATCACTTTTGCTTTCGGCCGCGGGTGTGAAGGACGTGTTCGTCATCGCTCTCTGCCCGCTTCATCGTCGTATGCTTTGTTTATATTGTGTTTTCTACTAATGGTTTGGTTTGACTTGAAAATGAAACTGTAAGTACACTGTTTTCATTTTCATTACTTAATTATGAATCAACATGGAGCTATCGCCGTAGAGACGGCGATTTCCGCTCTTTTCATGAATTGAACCCTTGAATTATGTCTCGGTGCCGAGGGCGGGCGCACTCGCGCCGAGTCATGTATTTTGGGCGAAAGTGTGTAATTGAAAGATGTAAGTACTCTTTTTCATTATATTTTTGCCCTGTGCGTTCGTTGCCGAGAGCTTGATTGCGCTCGGCAAGAGCCTCTTATTTTGTATGAATAGAATGCAATGAAAGTGGATTCGCAATGCAGTTTTCTTTTCATTTTCATTTATTAATTGCATCAAATTTAATTTTGGATCAATTTCCGCTCTTACCCGGGAATTAATCCTTACGATTTATTGCTGTGAAAGTGAAAATAGCAAGTGCAGTATTGTTCATTTTCATATATATTTATGATAGCATCATATTATTATGGATCAAGTTTCCGCTCTTACCGGGAATTGATTTTTCCCTCTTTAAGTTCTATGAAGTGAATCGCAAGTGCAGTATTCTGTTTCATTTTCATATTACTTTTCACTGCTGTGCGGGGGTAGGGGAAGCGAAGGTCTGCCAGGAAGTCGTCGGAAAGCTCTCCCGCGACTCCCTTGGTATCCGATTCTTCGTCTTCTTTCCTGCCCCCCCGCTCAGCTTCCTCGTATTTTGTTTTTGGGGTCTTCCTTCCGTTCGGGGTGGGGGCATGTCTCCCCCCCCCGTGCGTGAGGGAACCCCTCTTACTAATCTGTCTGTGCTACCGCAGGTGCTACAGCCGTGGGAGACGACCTTGGACAGGTATGGACCACTGCGGCTGCAGGGCGTGCCTAGCATCCACGATCTGCTGCAGAGTCTAGCGAGGTCTGGGGCGGTGACCTTGGAGTGGTCTCCACTACAACCTTCACGGCCGCTTATGCTGCTTCCCCCCGCTGGTCTACACTCCCCATGCTGTGTCGGTGACGCCGTCTGCCGCTTCTAGGGCCGGTCGCCGCCGTACCGAGGAGGGGTATGCCGCCGCCGCCTGTGTTTTCTTCGTGTTGCCTGCCCCAGACTTCCGCTGTTCCAGCAGCTCGCCCCTGGACCGGCCGCCAGTACCACGCTGGCTGCCGATGATTCTACGAGGCGATGGCTGGGCCTGCCGTACCTGTCGCTGATGTGGTTCCCGCTACTGGCTTGGCTGTCCCTTCTGTGTTTACCGCTGCCGCTGTTCCTGCCGCTCCTGAGCTGGTTGCTGTTCCTGTCGCTCCTGGTTCCTGCGCCTGTCCATGCTGGTCCTGCCCATGGTGTGTCTTCCCCAGTCCCAGGTCCTTCCGGACAGGTGCAGTCGGGCCGTGTTGCTTCGGCAATAGGCCCGACTCCGGCCTGGATGGAGGACCTGACGACTGTCCTGCGTGAGCTGACGAAGAAGAGGAAGGTGTCATCTTCGTCTGTTGCTGCCTCTTCCCCTTCGACTTCTAAGGCCCATAAGCCGAAGAAGAAGAAGGCTGCCTCCCCCCCCTAAGAAGTCTCCTTCGGGAACTTCTAAGGGCCCGTCCCACCTCGGTGGGACGGGGGTCCTTCTGCTGGTCCTCCTGCTCCTTCGGGAGCGGGGCCCGTCTCCCCTTCCGTAAGGAAGAGATAGACGGGGACCAGAGGAGTATCGGTTAGCTCTGGTACTTCCTCGCCTGG
>JBOFYY010000018.1:0-1185 GCA_051654905.1 Propionibacteriaceae bacterium | reverse complement strand
GATAGAGCCCCCCCCCCCGTCCAACTGTACGGGGGGACGAACCCGGATAGGGCAATGCCTCTACCGCAACCTTTCTCCGTCTCTTCTGAGGTTCCGATAGCCAGACGAGATTATCTTGCATCTTCATTTAATCTACGCCGTTGAATGTTTCTTCTCCTTATTCGTCAAGACGATAATAATAAGGGGAACACATTGAATTAGGATGCCTTTCCAATGGCTATCCCTGGCAGTCTGGGACGTCCTACAGAACCTGCCGAGGGGACGCCTGATCGGTGGGGGTTCTCCATAACCTCCGTACGGCTTTCGACATTCCTTCTCCTCCGGGCCAGGGAGCTTGGAAGAGGTCTAGGCCTGGGAGCGAGACAGAGCCGATCAGACGCACCCTCTATTGCAATGGGGAACACTATAATCACTTCTTACCTTATAATAGCTCGTATCTTGAGCTACATTCCTTTATCTTCAAATTGCAAATGAATTTGTAGTTTCTGTGAAGTAAGAAGGTGATGAGGAAACAACACTACTAGTACTGTTAATATTCTAACTGCTTGTCAGAACGAGGGCTATTAAAGCTTCTAAAGAAAGCATAGCTAGTTCTATGTTTTTCTGACTTCCTCAAATAGGAAGTTACCTTATTTTCCTCAATCAAATTCTAACATTTATTACACTTTATCAATGAATAAATATTTATATTTCCCTTTCTTGCAAACTATGTAATTGTCTACCGAAAACTTCGGTAGTTACACATACTCTATTCTTCGAAAACTTCGAAGTTAATTCATTAAAAGTTATTAAAAAGTTATTAAAAAGTTATTAAAAACGTATGCCAAACCACCGATCCAGTACTTCCCTGTAAAAGTCGGCCCAGAAGATCGATGGCGATGAAACACGAAAATCAAATCAGGAGGGAAAGTAAACATATATTTACATTCCCAGCGACAGAGAGAATCTGATTAGAAAACGGGAATGGTTCCTAGTCCTGCCACCCAGCGGCAGGCCGGTAGATCACCTGACCTACCTGTAGCGTGTGCCGCGAAATTCGAATTTCTGTCGGGGACAACGGAGTCGATAGCTATGTATATATCTGACAGGTAAGTTGAATGTATGAAACCAGTTATTCCTCCATTCCTAGGCCAGGTAATGGCCCGGTGGTCGAAGACCACATGACCTTTGACCTGAACTCCAGTC
>JBOFYY010000017.1:0-1043 GCA_051654905.1 Propionibacteriaceae bacterium | reverse complement strand
GAGAACCCACAATTCATATCAGAATGGGTCGAAAAGGGAACGAAAACATTGAGAAGCTATGGAGCCAAGGAGACACTACAGTCTTCCTACGCTTTATATTCGCATGGAGCTGGTGATTTTTAAAACGTAAACAGAGAGAACTTCTCAGAATTTTTATATAAAAAAGAGAGAGTTTTTAAAAAGTCACCAGATGACTGCGAATATAAAGCGTAGGAAGACTGTAGACGTAATCGAGAAATGACCCAACGGAGCCAATGACGAGATCACAGATGCCTCAAGAACCATGGGAATACTTGGCAATGGGCTTTAACTCTCCAAGCTCACTGGGAGTGAAACTGCTCGTAGTTACTGATTATTTCTCACGTTACACTGCGGTCACGATTATGAAAGAAACAGACGCGGTAAGAGTGGAGGACCAGTTAGAAGATTTGTTTGATACTTACGGTTACCCAGCCTGCCTGAGAGCCGATAATGGACCACCATTTTCAAGCAAGGAACTTTCGAACTGGTGTGTTAAGCGAGGAATAAAAATTGGTTCATATAACCCCTTGGGCCCGTGGATGAACGGCGAAGCAGAAGCACAAATGAAGGGAATCATAAAGGCATTGTCGATTGCAGTGGGCAATGGCGAAAACTGGAAACTCGCGCTTCAACAGCACATTCATTCGGAGGGTCCACCCGACCACACAGCAGAGGCCAATTGACCTGCTCTTCAAGCGAAAGGTGCGAGGGCAATTGCCATGTTTCGAAACGGAGATGAAAGAGACAGATTCACAAAATACGTTACAGGAATTTAACTTAACGGGAAACGAAGAGCAAAAGAAAGCGCGCTCTTGGTCGGCGACAGAGTCTTCATAGAAAACAAGACGCGACAGGGTCTCGAACCGAGATTTGGAAAAGAAAATTTGAGATCATCGAGAAGCGGGGAGGAACCATAACGGTGAGAAGCGAAGACGGCACAACGTGTAAGAGGTCAACGAATCAGGCCAAGAAAATCAACGATTTTGACAAAGCTCGAAAAGAGGTGGAAGAGGTACAGCTTA
>JBOFYY010000016.1:0-1254 GCA_051654905.1 Propionibacteriaceae bacterium | reverse complement strand
AAACCTTACGCTTGTTAGCGAATACACAAGAACAGACCCAAGCGAGAACCCAAGAAACATAGCCATGTCTGACGTGAACTCTGGTGTTTCACCCATCATCACACCAGGTGTTTGGCAGTTGTCAGCCATTGTCAAAGATATCGCTGACCGTTGCGGAATTGATGCGACATATATTGACACGAGCAAGATTGAAAACATCCCCGTTCGCGGGTTTGTTCTTGCTCAACAATACACTGGCGTTGAATGTATTCGCGCTTTGCAGAACACGCTATTTTTTGATCCAGCTGAGTGGGATGAGAAGATTAGATTTGTTCCACGGGGTGGCGATGTGTTGCACACGCTTACCATTGATGACATGTATGATGACCCGTATGAAGCTGAACGAAAGAGCGCCATTGAATTTCCAAAGAAACTTGAACTTCTTTATCAGTCATCAAAGATTGGATATGATGCGGCCAAAGCGGTTGCAGAAAGGAATAGCCCTAACTATCGCGTAAGCGGTACGCAAACGCTTGAGGTCCCAGTTGTTCTCACTGAAGATGAGGCTTGGCAGGTTGCTGATAAGCAGTTGAAGGTGGCTTGGGCTGAGGCTGATGGTGAAGTTAATTTCTCAATCAGTGATTACTACGATTTCCTCACGCCAACGGATTGCGTTGGATTGTTTTTGCGCGATACGCTTCGCCGTGTGAGAATCGAGAAGATTGAGAAGGCTGATGGTGTACTTAAGATTACTGGAAAGAACGACCGACAGAGCGCTTACACAAGCAATGTGACTGGCATTCCCTTGCCAACACCAACGCCACCTCCACCAACCATTACAGGCAAGATGGAGTTCATGTTTTTAAACATCCCTGCTTTGTTAGATAACCATGACATCATGGGGTATTATGTGGCTGGAACAGGTACAAGCCCGGCGTATTATGGGGGCGTTATTGAGCGCAAGATTGACAGCGAAGAATTTAGAACAATCCACCAGGAAGGCGTGACGAACACGATGGGTTATTTAACTCACGCTATTGCCAGCGCATCGGAACATTACCCTGACACAACGAACAAGGTTTTGGTTCGATTGTACACTGGCGACTTTGAAAGCGTAAGCCAAGACGCTTTGCTTCGCGAAAACAACGGCATTGCAATTGGTCGTGCTGATGGCACAGCAGAAATCTTGCAATTCAGAGATGCTACAGATTTAGGCGATGGATTGTTTGAGTTGTCGTACCTGATTCGAGGTAGGCTGAACAGTGGTGCAACTGC
>JBOFYY010000015.1:0-1627 GCA_051654905.1 Propionibacteriaceae bacterium | reverse complement strand
TGAACTTGCACATGACTTAGGCTCTATCCATGAATGAAGCGATTGCAGCCCGCAACTTGTCGCACTCGTTGACTTCTGGTCCAGCTAAATCCACACCGATGGTAAAAATGCGAATCTTTCCACATTCCGTCCCGATTGCAATTCGCTGCCCGGTCGGAGCCCAAGCCACGCGGTGCAAATCAGTATCGTCCACTTTGAGCGATGCCAGAGGAATTTCGAGGTCGCGACTCAAATTCCACAAATTCATCCTTCCGTGCAGGTCGACAGAAGCGAACAGGGAAGGATGAACCGGGGAAAATTGGACGTCCATCACCTCCGTGGTGTCTTCGTATGAGTGGAGAACTCTACCTTCGGACTTACTCCACAACTTGATCGATGAGTCAATTGAGGATGTCAAGAAAATATCGGCGAATTCATCCGAACCCGTGTCCAACACCTTTCGCGACGAAATGCCGGTTACTGGCGCTTGATGGCGACCTAATGTTATTAGGCCACGATCTGACGTTGCTACGCGTACGAATCCATCTTCGCATCCCATAAAAACAGTATCGCCGTCGTAGCGTCGTACTGCCATGCAGTTCAAGCTGCAACCTTTTCCCTTATCGTCAAGAAGTTCTATGACATTTAAGGGCTGAACAAATTTTCTCACTTCGAACGAGCACATGCGACCGTCTGACGAAATCGTCAGGAGGTTGTTGGCTCCCTGTACGTCAATTGCGCTTACGAAGTTGAGGGCTGTGATTTCTTGCACTGGCGTTTGATGGGCTTCTCGCTTGTCCCAAAGCACCAACTGACCAGACGTGGTCCCTCCGAAAATGAAGTTCAAGTCAAAATGCGAGAGTGATGAGGTCGTAACCGCACTTTGACAGCGGAAAATTCTGTCGCTTTTCATCGTAGTGACGTCCCATAAAGCAACTATTCCATCAGACCTGAGGGGAATTTTTTTCAGGGAGTAGTAGGCGGCAAGGACCTTTTCAGAACCCTGCAACGACCATTGTAATGCAGAAATGCAGTGGTTTTCACACCAGTCTTCGTACAATAATCCGTTATGGTCGACTTGGCCTGATTCAAAAAATCATATTTAATAAGACATGTTGAAACATTTTGAAATCCTGTTTCTTACCGTTTCCAATACATCCCTCATTTTTTTGACTGTAAGATAAAAAACAAATCTTTATTTAACGATAATGTTTTTATTGACGGACAAATAAATTGACGGTAATGATTCTATTTTAAACATCGGGTTTTGAGGATTTTTTCGAAGTGTCATTCAATTTTTCCGTTGAAATATTAAAAGCCTAATATCAGCGCTATTTAACGAGGAATCAAATTTTCATTTTATCTTTCCAAAAAAAGTTTATTAAAGTAGGTCAAAACTTTAATTTTTCACAAAGCTGCTTTGCATTTTTTCGGACAGCAAAATTTTGCAGTATTTTACTCTGGACAACTTGGGAAAAAGAAGGGCGCGTAGCTGAATTTTGAAAGAGCTCATTATCCTTTTCATAAATAAATCTGCGAGTGAATTTGAAATAGTTGAAACGATTGGATTTAACACAAAATATTGTAAGGTGAGGGAAATCCACCCAAAAATAATGAAACATCTCTGAAATTTTAAATGCGATTATCA
>JBOFYY010000014.1:0-1041 GCA_051654905.1 Propionibacteriaceae bacterium | reverse complement strand
AGGTAGGCGTGCTGCGTAGGCAAATCCGCGCGGCTTAGCCGAGATGTGATGACGAGGAGCCACGTGCTCTGAAGTGCTAGATACCACGCTTCCAGGAAAAGCCTCTAAGCTTCAGCTTATATTGAACCGTACCGCAAACCGACACAGGTGGGTAGGAAGAGTATTCTAAGGTGCTTGAGAGAACTCGGGAGAAGGAACTCGGCAAATTGACACCGTAACTTCGGGAGAAGGTGTGCCTCTAGTAGGTGAAGGTGTACAACTGGAGCCCAATGAGGCCGCAGAGAAATGAGGGCTGCGACTGTTTATCAAAAACACAGCACTGTGCTAACACGAAAGTGGATGTATACGGTGTGACGCCTGCCCGGTGCTGGAAGATTAAATGATGGGGTGCAAGCTCTTGATTGAAGTCCCAGTAAACGGCGGCCGTAACTATAACGGTCCTAAGGTAGCGAAATTCCTTGTCGGGTAAGTTCCGACCTGCACGAATGGCGTAACGATGGCCACACTGTCTCCTCCTGAGACTCAGCGAAGTTGAAATGTTTGTGATGATGCAATCTCCCCGCGGCTAGACGGAAAGACCCCATGAACCTTTACTGTAGCTTTGCATGGTATGTTGAATCGTTTTGTGTAGGATAGGTGGGAGGCTTTGAAGCCAGGACGCTAGTTCTGGTGGAGCCGACGTTGAAATACCACCCTGGTGCGTTTGAGGTTCTAACCTAGGTCCCTTATCGGGATCGGGGACAGTGCATGGTAGGCAGTTTGACTGGGGCGGTCTCCTCCCAAAGCGTAACGGAGGAGTTCGAAGGTACGCTAGGTACGGTCGGACATCGTGCTAATAGTGCAATGGCATAAGCGTGCTTAACTGCGAGACTGACAAGTCGAGCAGATGCGAAAGCAGGACATAGTGATCCGGTGGTTCTGTATGGAAGGGCCATCGCTCAACGGATAAAAGGTACTCTGGGGATAACAGGCTGATACCGCCCAAGAGTTCATATCGACGGCGGTGTTTGGCACCTCGATGTCGGCTCATCTCATCCTGGG
>JBOFYY010000012.1:0-1196 GCA_051654905.1 Propionibacteriaceae bacterium | reverse complement strand
CAGTTTTCAAAGGAATGATTAATTATAGAGAAACAAAATCGTTCCAGGAAATCAAACCAAAAATGTTTTTCTGTAGTAGTTGACGTGCGAGATGTTGCTCATTTTGGTAAATGAAATTCCGGCCTTTTCTCGTCGATGAGTTGAAACAAGTGTTTATTGTTCATTGATGGCAACAGAACAATTCCTTGCTCTACTATAGTTTCGGCAGCGGGCTGCTACCTTAATTCATGAGCTGTAACAATACAGGTTGCGAGAGGTGTTTAAAGATAAATTCACAAAAATGTTTTGATATTAAAATTTGCATAGCACATGTGCAGATCACGACTTGATCAACTTAAAATACATTCACATTATATAACAAATTCAAATTTCTTGGGCTGACTTTTGTGTTTTACACTTTAAATATACACGTGAGAAAATTAAAGAGCAGAGCTGAATGTGCCTCACCTTGTTGTCCGACGGACGATTTCAAACTGAGGCTTTTAACAATATTTTTAGGGAGGGAGGGTGTGCGGCGCACATGTTTTGGTGTTTTTTGTTTGTGCATGGATGGCCTGTTGGGAGAGAAAATGTGTCTTTTTACCTGAGGGGTTATTTAACTCGGGGTCTGAGCTTGTATGTATGGGAAGGTGTGCGCTGCGCTCGCACGGCGGTCGACGCCGCGCTGTCGCCAGCCCGATTTACACGTGCGTGCAGCATGTTTTTGGGTGCATTGTTGGTCGGGGCATTGTTAGTTGCAGTCGGGGGCTTAATTTTATTGGAAGTGGGTGCCGCGCATTTCGTTGTGTTTATTGGAAGGGTCGATTTCTCCTTAAAATATCCTTTGCCGTGTTCATTTATGAGTGAGTGCCAAATAGGATTTATGGTGGCACTCGGTTTGCTAAATGCGTTTGTCTGGCAAAGCATCGCCACCGCCTCTGTGACTCTCCTTTTTCTGTAATGCGGCTGGTGTGCGATGATTTTTGTGCCTTCAAAGTCTATGTCATGGTTGTATTTTTGTGCATGCAGGGCTATTTTGTTGTGATTGTTGTCCGACTCCTCTTGCATGTATTTTAATTTGTGTCTATGTTCTTTAATTCTGGTGTTTACGTGTCTGCATGTTTTTCCTTATGTAAGTGCCGTACATGAGACTTTGTAAATTACGTTTTTAAGTGTGGGTTCTTGTTTTGGTTTTGCATGTGTGAGTTGGCTGCATA
>JBOFYY010000011.1:0-1143 GCA_051654905.1 Propionibacteriaceae bacterium | reverse complement strand
GACCCATCTTGAGGACTCCCAATGCCACTGCCGTTTCCCTACCCAACAGTGATCTTTTCGCTCCCTTGATTACGTAGATTATTGCGCTCGTCTTATTGCCTTTTTCAGGGACCTCGATTTCTGCCTGAAATGTCGCTTCGATTTCCAAACAATCCCTAACGGCGTATGCTCTTAGAACCTTTTCCTGTCCCCCCCATTGCACAAACTCGATTCCCTTCTTTATGATTTCACCCCATGCGCTCGTTTCTAGTGTATTGACATCCGAGCCTGAGTCTATTTGCATTGTTACTTCGTGTCCATTTATCAAACATTTAATCATCGAATCATCCCGCGAGATCTGAAAAGAAAACTTATTTACTATTTTTGCTCATGCAATCAAAGTCTTAATTATGAGTTCATTTTTTCAATTCTTTTATTTCCTTTTCTTTCTCTTTTTTTCCATTTTTTTCTTAGTCTGTCCAATCCCCGTCAGTTACCTGGTTTGTTTGCTTAGTTCCTTCGCCCTTCGCTTTTGGGCAAACCGAACCCAGATGACCAACTTTGCTGCAGACATAGCATCTTTTTCCTTCTCCCGGGCACCGGGCGGACCGGTGTTCCATGTAACCACAATTTCTGCATGGCTTATCGAATCTTTCTGCTGGTTCTCTTTTCGATCGATCGAACGGTTTCTGCTTTCTGTCTTCCGCCTGAGGCCGGCTCCATGCCTTCTTAACGCTGTTGACTTTCCAATTTCCGGGGGCTCCAGACGCTGCCCAACGATCGGTAATACCTGGCTTCCTTATTTCTCTGATTTCAGCGATTTCAGCTGGGCCAGATCGCCGTGCTCCACCGCTCATTCCAAACATTTCCGTTCGCATTGCCGCCTGCACCAGCTCCGCCAGTCCTGCCTTCGTCGTTAACATGATTTCTCTGATGTGCGCATTTGCCAAACCTGCCAGGAAACGGGTGCGAATCTGTACTTCCGTATGACCTGATACCTTTGCCGCCTCGACGAGCCTGACGTAGAATGCTCCGATGTCTTCTCCAGCTTCTTGCTTGCAAGCCTGGAACTTGAAGTCGCAGATTGCCGGGTCGATTGTTGAGTCGAAGTGAGTCTGGATCCTATCCAACAGCGAGGTGAACGGACGACTCGATCTTGTTGGC
>JBOFYY010000010.1:0-2413 GCA_051654905.1 Propionibacteriaceae bacterium | reverse complement strand
GAATACGTTCTCGGGTCTTGTACACACCGCCCGTCACACCACGAGAGTTGGTTGCACCTGAAGTAGCAGGCCTAACCGTAAGGAGGGATGTTCCTAAGGTGTGATTAGCGATTGGGGTGAAGTCGTAACAAGGTATCCCTACGGGAACGTGGGGATGGATCACCTCCTTTCTAAGGAGAAAAAAGATTAACTTCTCTATTCTATTGGTAGTGTTCTTGTAACAATACCTGATGGACATTGGAAACTGTATAGTAAAAAAAATTGTAATTTAAACAAATTACTGATTACTTGTAATCAATAATTTGCAAAACAATTTCAACTCTTGTTAATTTAAAAAGAAAGTGTTAATAGCATGTTCTCAAAAATTAATGATGAGTTAGCTGTCAAATTAAAAAAGTCTAGAGATAGACACAAGGTTAAAATATTAAGGGCACACGAAGGATGCCTAGGTAGTAAGAGCCGATGAAGGACGTGGTAAGCTGCGATAAGCCTGGTGGAGTTGCAATCGAACATTGATGCCAGGGTTTCCGAATGGAGAAATCTGCTAAGAAGAAGTCTTAGCACGAAAGAGGGTACCCCGTGAACTGAAACATCTAAGTAACGGGAGGAAAAGAAAGTAAAAACGATTCCCCAAGTAGCGGCGAGCGAACGGGGAAGAGCCTAAACCATATATGTGCCAAGGATGCAGCCGTTGCATATATGGGGTAGCGGGAACAAACTCTGAAGAACTGCAAGGTATTCAGCACTAATCTTTACTGAACTGGAACAGTCCTGGAAAGGCTGACCGTAGCGTGTGATAGTCACGTACAGGTAAGGTTGAAAAGATGGTGTAGATTGTCTCCCAAGTAGCACGGAACACGAGGAATTCTGTGTGAATCAGCGAGGACCAGATCTCGTAAGGCTAAATACTCTTACTAACCGATAGCGAATAGTACCGTGAGGGAAAGGTGAAAAGAACCCCGGGAGGGGAGTGAAATAGAACCTGAAATCGTGTGCTTACAAGCGGTCAGAGCTCTACGGAGTGATGGCGTGCCTTTTGGAGAATGATCCTGCGAGTTACGTTCAGTGGCGAGGTTAAGAATAACGGAGCCGAAGGGAAACCGAGTCTGAATAGGGCGACATAGTCGCTGGGCGTAGACGCGAAACCTGGTGATCTAAACCTGTCCAGGATGAAGCTGTGGTAAGACACAGTGGAGGTCCGAACTCACCGCCGTTGAAAAGTTGGGAGATGAGGTAGGTTTAGGGGTGAAAAGCCAATCGAACCAGGAGATAGCTCGTTCTCTCCGAAATGCATTTAGGTGCAGCCTTGAACGTTTAATTATGGGGGTAGAGCACTGAATGGCCTAGGGGGCGTATAGCTTACTGAAGTCAATCAAACTCCGAATACCATAATTCCAAGTTCAGGAGTGAGACTATGGGAATTAACTTCCATGGTCAAAAGGGAAACAACCCAGACCACCAGCTAAGGTCCCTAATTATATCTCAGTGGGAAAGGAGGTGGAGATTCACAAACAACCAGGAGGTTGGCTTAGAAGCAGCCATACCTTTAAAGAGTGCGTAATAGCTCACTGGTCGAGAGTCTCTGCGCCGACAATGTAACGGGGCTAAGATATAAACCGAAGCTGTGGAATTGCGCGTAAGCGTGATTGGTAGGAGAGCGTTCTGTAGGCCGTTGAAGGAGAAGGGTAACTGACTCTGGAGGTATCAGAAGTGAGAATGCAGGAATAAGTAGCGAGAAAGGAAGTGAGAATCTTCCTCGCCGGAAGACCAAGGTTTTCAGGGTAAAGTTTGTCTTCCCTGAGTAAGCCGGGACCTAAGCTGAGGCTATAATGCGTAGGCGAATGGAAAACAGATTAATATTTCTGTGCCACTTATATTTTGTGAAGTAGGGACGCAGAAGGGTATGTACGCAGGAGAACGGTAGTTCCTGTGTAAGCATGTAGTATGGACTGATAGGCAAATCCGTCAGTTTAGATATGAGGTGTTATGCGGAGTCTTCGGACGAAGGTACAAATCCCACGCTGCCAAGAAAAGCTGCTAACGTTAAGGTATAAGTGCCCGTACTGTAAACCGACACAGGTGGTCAGGATGAGAAATCTAAGGCGGACAGGCTAACTCTCGTTAAGGAACTCTGCAAAATTGCCCCGTAACTTCGGGAGAAGGGGTGCCCTTTGTTGTTAGTATTCACGCAATACAAAGCGACGAGGGGCCGCAGTGAAGAGGCTCAAGCGACTGTTTAACAAAAACACAGGTCTATGCTAAGCTGTAAGGCGATGTATATGGGCTGACACCTGCCCAGTGCCGGAAGGTTAAGAGGAGGAGTGAGAGCTCCGAATTGAAGCCCCGGTGAACGGCGGCCGTAACTATAACGGTCCTAAGGTAGCGAAATTCCTTGTCGGGTAAGTTCCGACCT
>JBOFYY010000009.1:0-1108 GCA_051654905.1 Propionibacteriaceae bacterium | reverse complement strand
TAAAAATAGTTTAAACTATTGGCTCTTTTTTCCTGTGAGTTTTCGAGGGACTGATTTTTTATTAAAGCCACACACGTAGCGAGTGTGAGTTTTGACAAAGTGTGCGTGCACTTTTTCCATCCAAATCCAAACGTGTCGCTCGCTCGGTTGGATGCGGAAAAACAACCTTGCCGCTCTGTGCCAATGTAATGCAGCATGAAAAATTGTTGATGAAGCGTTTGAAAAAGCTGTCGCGGAGAGTTCTAATCATCTTTTCATCAGCGCACCCCTTCGCGCCGCTTCTCTTGTTAATGATCACTTTATAAAAATACACTGCGTGTTAGCTAATAAAATTGGCGCGGCGCCAGCATTTATGTATTTTCACGAGTTGTCCGCCTGCTCCGTGCGATTGCGGCATTACGAGACGGAGAAATTTCAGCTTCCAAAAGGAAACAAATCGGATATGTGCGCCGAGAGCCAATTATATAGTGAGGATCAAAAACTAAAAATCGCAAATCATGCCCGAGCTGACGTTTCCATTTCTCGCAATCACGCCGCTAATTTGCATAAGACAAAAGCTTTTACCGTTCGGAGGCGAGTGTGTTTTGATTGCGTGATTCCAGACGGAAAACGATGCAAATCGCCATGAATCACATGCGCGCGCTTGATTTACTGCGCAACCGTGAACAAAGGAGTCTGGCGGCCAATTTGTTTTGATTCCGAAGGCCCTTTTTATTTCGCATCATGCGGCGAGCGAGCGGCGGCGAGAGGCGATGAAATTTTGATTTATCTGCCGAATTCGCGCGTGCGATCCCGGATTATTTATTTTCGGCTGCGTGCCCCCAACAAATGATATTTTTCTTTTGCCCTCGAGCCGCCGCGGGCGCCTTGTTTTGAAACGCTGAACTGCTTTTTTATTATAAAATTTAGAGAGCCGAATAAATGAAAGAAATGCCACGGTTGACAATAAGTTTTGCGCTCGTCTGATGTTTTAATGAAAGAGCTTGAGATGAAGACGCAGGCACACACCACACGTCTTGGCCTCTTTGCCCGGCCGCCATCAGGCAATAAAAATACAAGAGAGCCTCGGCGCCCCGCAATATATTTTATAAAATAATTTAGCTCCCTC
>JBOFYY010000008.1:0-1577 GCA_051654905.1 Propionibacteriaceae bacterium | reverse complement strand
TGACGCTATGGGAACGTAATGTGTGATTACGTCATGAAGCACATGTCAAATCAGTCCAATGGTGAGACGATACGTCATGAGTGACATCACGAACCAGGAAGTATAAAGTCCGGCCCCAAACAATGCTCGCGTTAGCTTCTGTGTCTTCAGTAGCGTTTTGTGTGACTCTGTCTGTCCTATTTGGTGTTGTTTTGTTGAGTGACTGTAGCTTAAAAAACAAAGTATGGCGAGCAAGCAGCATTTCAGAGTGTGTGTGCACCCCTGCCCTCGTTTTCTAACGGGTGGGGACACACACACAATGTGTGTTGCTTGTATGGGTGAGGAGCATGCACGGCTAGCGCTCGAGGGCGCTGGCTGTGAGCACTGCGAAGTGCTTCCTTTGCGGACGCTCCGATCCCGCCTGGCATTCTTTCGCGAGGATGCCCAGGCTCGCGGTGCTCATGGCTTTGGTCCCGCTGCAGCTGAGGCTCAGCGGCGATCACAGTCGTGGGGATCGCAGATGGATCTATCAGCGGGGTTAGAGACGGGCTCTGCCTTATCTCTGCCCTTACCTGGTAGACCCATGGGTCTCGATCCGGAGTTGGGAGCCCGCGCTGCGGTTTCTCCCGCTCCGGTCGAGGCTCCTCTGATGCAGCTTTCCAGTTCTGAGGAGCTGGAGAGTGTTAGTGTCAGAGAAACTGAGGACTCGCCACCTCAGTCGAGAGCATATGAGGAGCTGGTTGAGGTTGTGACCAGGGCGGTCGAAAAATTAAATATTGATTGGCCGTCTGAGAGACAGGACGTTCGCCCTAAATCCAAGCTGGACGAACGTTTCTTGCCAGCGCGGTCACAACCTCAGCGTCGGGGCTTACCGTTTTTCCCGGATCTGCACACCGAGGTGTCTAGATCTTGGGAAAAACCGATGTCTTATAGAGTGTTTAGTCCACAAAGCACGCACTATTCATCTATAATGAACAAGAAAGAGCACGGTTATGGGGAGATGCCTAAAATTGAAGATACTTTAGCTAGTTATCTTTCCCCTGAGTCGGCATCTTCCCTAAAAGCCCCGACACTTCCCACTAAGCCAGTTAAATTAACATCATCGCTAGTGGGAAAAGCATACTCAGCGGCTGGGCAGGCTGCAGCGTGCCTTCATACAATGTCACTGCTGCAGGCTTACCAGGCTGAGTTGCTAGGTGAAAATGAGGGCGGGGAAATAAGCCCAGAAGTTGTGTGTGAGCTGAGGAGGGCCACAGATTTATCTCTCAGGGCCACCAAGGAGACGGCTAAATCCATCGGCCGCTCTATGGCAGCCCTGGTGGCTACTGAGAGGCATTTGTGGCTCAACCTCAGCAGCATAAAGGAAAAAGATAAGTCCTTCCTTATGGATGCGCCCCTGTCACCTTCTGGCCTATTCGGCGACGCAGTGACATCTGTCGTCGATAGGTTCCAGGAGGCATCTAAACAGGCGGCGGCGTTCCAAAAACTTCTTCCCCGTCGGACATTTATCACCGGGGCTGCTGATCAAAAAGGGCAGCCCCAAACGTCTAAAGCCAGCTCCTCGTACCGTGCCACCCAAAAACAGAGTGTGGCTTCTC
>JBOFYY010000007.1:0-4760 GCA_051654905.1 Propionibacteriaceae bacterium | reverse complement strand
AAAATTGCATTTTTCCTAACTATACAAACCTGAGGTCCTTTAACAATAGGAAGGTAACTAGCGGCAGCTGGGACGGTCGTAAGCTTCGAACAAGGGGAGAACGGTAGTTAACTGCTTGTCCGATCGTGCGCGCGCCCGCGCGCCCGAGAGGTGAAGAATCACTTTTGCTTTAGGCCCATGCAAAAAGTTGCAGAGTGAGGGGTGGCATGAGGTGGGACTATATGTAAAGGACCTCAGGTTTGTATAGTTAGGAAAAATGCAATTTTCGACAAATTGTCATTTGTTCCGATACGTAATACAAACCCTCGGTCCTTTAACAATAGGAAGACTCACTTCTTGGTGGGAGGAATCTGAGTCTTTTTGGTGAACAGACTGGTGTTCGTCCAACCCTGGAGTGCCTCCCTGGTCGTAAGAGCAAGGGAGGGATCCAAACCTCTGTCCGATTGATCGGGGTGTGCACCGCAGGATCAATGGTCAGACCTCTGGGCCAAGTACTAAGAGAGAGGCAAGCGTATCTCTTCGTACCAGCAAGCAAGAACTTGTTCCTGTTTGCAAGAGACAATCATAAAATGATGGGTTTGTCTCAATTTGGCATCCACTTCCTCCCCCTTGTTGGAGGAAGTGGTGGATATTTACTCCTATCCCTACTGAAAGGGATAGGATGGTGCTCTATTGAGTAGCTCACCTGCATCTCGTCCTTACCCAGCAGGGTGACGACTGTGTCCCTCTACCCAGAGGTAGAGGGAAGAAAAAGATGGGAAGAGGAGCCAGTCACACTCTCATTCCTCATCCATTCTTACGGTCACACCAGGACTCGATGCTGTTCAGCCTGCGAGGGTCTGGGTTAACTACACAACGTGTTGAGCAACCACCACGGTTCCCAAGGAAAAAGATCCAAGGAACTGTGGGCAATATCCTGAAGGTAGAAGGAGGTGCATGCAGTCCGGTTGGACCAGGCGCCTGCCTTCATTACCTGCGCCACGGAGAAGTTCTTGCGGAACGCGAGAGAATGATGAAGAGGCGTCCACACTCATCCTGGGTGTCGAGTTTCTTCAGACAGCTCCGTCGCACCTTCACAGGACAAAGCAGCATAGCCTTCGTATCGGAGGCGGTGAAGTCCATTAGGGAGGGTATTGTGAAGGACTCGAACCAATCGTCAGTTACCGAAGGGTTCTGAGTCTTCGCTACGAAGATCGGTACGAAATCGAGCGTCACAAATCCCCATCCCTTTGTGCTTGACTTCTCAAGAGAAGTCATGCAGTTACCTAAGACGAAAAGAAGGGAATAGTCGTATGACCTATCCCTCTTCTCGACTTTGGTTATGTACAGTACTCATACTGACAAGCTATTAAGACGAAGTAATGATTGCTCTGGAACAACCGAACTAAGTCCACAGCATAGTTCGTAACTGACTCGGGCGCTCTGACAGCTGCCGACTGACTGGTTCGGAATCAGTAGAGGCAAGTTGTCCAAGCATCCGGGTAAGTCACGTGACCTTCGCCCTTTAAAGAGTTATGCTGAGAGACCAAACAAATAAAATATTTGTTAGTCACCGATGCCGGACGGCGCGGCGATGATTCTCTTAATGCATAAGCTCAAAAGGCGAAAGTCAATTGCCTTCAAAAGACCGAGGTCCCTGATGGCAAGAAAATCTCATAGACGTTGAATCTCAGCTTAAGGAGAAACAACACTATGTGACGTTGAAGACGAAGGTAGGCAATGAATGCAACCTACGTCTTCCAGCTGAATCGAGAGAAGGAATCTCAAGATTCTAAACCTGTGCTTACAAATGACTGAAAACGCTAACCGCCATTTCATTGCTGTCCGTTGTGCAATGAAAGCGGGGCGTTCTTCAGTAATGAAACACAGGGGAGAGCCGCTTGAAGAACTGCTTCTCATGGGCTGAACGTTTGGAAGTAGAGCTGGCAGGTGTGGGAGTAGGCGATGTCTTTCAATACATCTGCTAATCCGGGGTGAACAATGAACAATTGTACACCTCCGAATACAAGATATTTTGAGGACAAACTCAGATTCCGCAAAAATCATTCGCATTATCGGGATACGATGCAGCAAGAGACTATTACAGAATTCTGTTACCGTGCGGTAAACAGAAAGATGAGAGTCGAATAGATATCTCTGTTTAAAATTCTCGCAATACCGAAGACGATGAATACTAGCGTTTCTCAGCAGTAGATGGTCATTCATGTATGCGAGAATCCCCGTTAATCAGAGACTTAAGTCCGTGATTGTTGGGCAGAGATACGGTTGTTATTCAATCAAAGCAGGTGAGAAAGACATAAACAACCGTCTATCTCAAAGCGGCAGCTGATACTGAAATGCCTCGGGCAATTCAATACGCAGTAGCTGTCGCTGACTCGTCATCCTGAGTTGCCAAGTAATCCTTTCCACGAAGGAATGCGTTCGGCTAGAACCACCGAGCATAAAAAGATATGCTCGAGCAATTATATTTAAGCGAAACGAATTTCGGTAAATATAAAAGCTTAAATGGTGTTGTTGTGACAACACCATAAGTATATAAAATTGAAACTGGAAACTCCTGGGAGGTTGCAGGCAACCCGGGTTGCAGTTCAATTAGAATACTTTTCGTCTAAGTCGCAATCCGTAGAATAACCAGGATATGCGCCTACCCCTCGGACCATTCAACTGCTTAGCAGAATCATGTCGCGAGGTTAATATACGTAGTATATTTGTAGGATTCTGAACAACGATCTCCATCCTAAATTCTTTCCTTCAAGAAAACAAAATAAGGATTGGAGATCGACCACCTTCGTTCTCTATTAAAGAGAGTGAAGGAGAAGTCTTCCTCGAAGGAAAGCTTCAATGGTGAACAGAATACTAAGACGATAGTTCAAGCCAAACTGGATATTCCCGTCCGTTCTTCTCTATTCCAGGTTGGTCGCCTACTGTGAGATAGTCTTCTTTCAGCAGCAGTCTTCTTCCTAATGCTAGAAATTCCAGGAATTCGAGCATAGGCGAGGTTCCCGATTATCGTGTAACATATCGGGGATTCTCGTCTCGCTCACTTTGGACCGTGGTCTCGCCTAAGTGTTTGGAGATCGTAAGAAACTCTAACACTCTGAATGCGCTAGAAATTCCGTAGAATTCTAAGCAGTCTGCGAAACCCCCACCGAATTCGTCAAACGATATCGGCTGGTGGTCCTCTCGATTCCCGTAGAAATCGAGAATGGGGCAGGATCCCTCCTCAACGACCGGGGCTTACGTCAGGTAGGACCCGAAGGTCCCCCCTGGTAGCGCAGTCCCCAACGTGGGATCCTACAGAGAAATCTCTGTAGGATCCTTCCCCTTTCCCTCGTAGCCGTAAGGAGAGAGGGAATGGGGGAGGAATTGGATACTCGCTCGCCTTCCCAGTGGAACTAGCAGTTGGAGAAGAGTAGGAGCAGCCATCGCCTTGCGGCGATGGCCTCTCAGAGTCTGGGAAAACGTATCGTCAGGAGAAAACGTTTTCCCGAGGAGGGTTACGAACTCTCACTGTAGGTAAGGGTCTGCCGCCACTGTGAACGTCGTCTGGGTGGGGCTGATCGACACCTGACAGGAGAGAGCCGATACCGTCCTCCGACTCATTCCAGTCCTCGTCGAGGTCGAAACCTCTCAGGAGGACCGAAGGAGTATTTAAATACGGTGTCCGAAGACACGTAGAAACGCCGCTGTCGCAGTAGAGGAGGTGGAAGTAGCTTGATCGACCGGCCAGAACTGAGAGAGCCTTCTTGTCCGGAGACGAGAGACTCTGGTTCAAGACAGAATCGGTAAGCTCCGATCGCGGCATACCCACCGTCGGTTTGGGTTCCCTCTCGGGCCCCAAAACGACTCGAGCAGAGACATGGGCTCTGCTGGTGGGAACGGCGATCCTTCCCCCCGGTCGTTGTGCTGACGAATTAGTGCAATAACCTGGGTAAAGTTACTCTGAATCTCGGAAGTTACAGCGTCTTGAGGAGTAGGACCGTCCAGTCCCTCCAACAAGAGCAGCTCCCAGGACCCTCCTCCTTCAGAAGAAGGACCAGCAACAGATCCCTGACGGTTGCCTCCAATCACTTGCGCGTACGTCCTGGTTGGTCCTAAGACCAACCTGGCACGTGCGGCGTCGTGACGGGATCGTGAGCGGCGCATCTCTCACGATCACTCCTATATACCTCGCTCTTCCTGGCGTATGCCGAGGAAGTTGAAGGTATCGGAGAGACAGAACTGACGCTACCCCCTCTCCCCCTGACGGTCGCCTCCAATCACTTGCGCGTACGTCCTGGTTGGTCCTAAGACCATACGTGGCACGTGCGGCGTCGTGACGGGATCGTGAGCGGCGCACCTCTCACGATCACTCCTAGCTACCTCGCTCTTCCCGGTGTAGCCCGAGGAAGTTGAAGGTAGTGGAGAGACAGACCTGACGCTCCCCCCCCGCTCGCTGGCAGGACCAGCGTACGTGGGGGGCTGCAGCCGATCACCAACCCGCGGTGGGGATCGATCTGCAGGCCTGGCCGTGCCGCTCACCTGTGGCGAGCGGCTCGACTGAGCACGTCGACCCCGGTCCCGTGCGTCAGACGAGCTGCTGCTGGCCACCGTCTCCGTCCGGTCCCTGTGGGAGCGGCGGTCAGGTGATCTACAGAGCTCGCTTTCGCGGTGAGACCGGTGAGCGTCCTCACGGCACGTCAAACCGCTGGTACCAGCCGAGGTTGGTACCGTCGGTCGAGGGGACCTGGGGGACCTCTTCCCAGCCTCAACCCGTGGCC
>JBOFYY010000006.1:0-1469 GCA_051654905.1 Propionibacteriaceae bacterium | reverse complement strand
CGTAAAGCGCGCGTAGGTGGCTTGATAAGCCGGTTGTGAAAGCCCCGGGCTCAACCTGGGAACGGCATCCGGAACTGTCAAGCTAGAGTGCAGGAGAGGAAGGTAGAATTCCCGGTGTAGCGGTGAAATGCGTAGAGATCGGGAGGAATACCAGTGGCGAAGGCGGCCTTCTGGACTGACACTGACACTGAGGTGCGAAAGCGTGGGTAGCAAACAGGATTAGATACCCTGGTAGTCCACGCCGTAAACGATGTCGACCAGCCGTTGGGTGCCTAGCGCACTTTGTGGCGAAGTTAACGCGATAAGTCGACCGCCTGGGGAGTACGGCCGCAAGGTTAAAACTCAAATGAATTGACGGGGGCCCGCACAAGCGGTGGAGCAGGTGGTTTAATTCGATGCAACGCGAAGAACCTTACCTACTCTTGACATCCTGCGAATTCGGTAGAGATACCTTAGTGCCTTCGGGAACGCAGAGACAGGTGCTGCATGGCTGTCGTCAGCTCGTGTTGTGAAATGTTGGGTTAAGTCCCGTAACGAGCGCAACCCTTGTCCTTATTTGCCAGCGCGTAATGGCGGGAACTCTAAGGAGACTGCCGGTGACAAACCGGAGGAAGGTGGGGACGACGTCAAGTCATCATGGCCCTTACGAGTAGGGCTACACACGTGCTACAATGGTCGGTACAAAGGGTTGCCAACTCGCGAGAGTGAGCCAATCCCGAAAAGCCGATCTCAGTCCGGATCGGAGTCTGCAACTCGACTCCGTGAAGTCGGAATCGCTAGTAATCGTGGATCAGAATGCCACGGTGAATACGTTCCCGGGCCTTGTACACACCGCCCGTCACACCATGGGAGTGGACTGCACCAGAAGTGGTTAGCCTAACGCAAGAGGGCGATCACCACGGTGTGGTTCATGACTGGGGTGAAGTCGTAACAAGGTAGCCGTAGGGGAACCTGCGGCTGGATCACCTCCTTAAACGATGTCTTCCCCTCGCGGCAAGCGCTCACAATGAATTACCTGATCAGAATGCTGTTGATGAGCAGTGATAAGCGTTTTCTTCACATTAAAAAAAGAAAAAAGGTCTTTCTTTTTCTTTTGAAGTGAAAAAAGCATCCGCTTACCACTGCGCATAGCAGTCGCTCTTTAACAATGTATATCATGCTGACAGAAACGCGTTGAACGCGTTTCTACGTAAATTGTATTGTGATACGTCTCAAGCGTATCCGGCAATCGTTATCATTGCGAACCCCAGACTCCTTCGGGTTATAGGGTCAAGCAATGAAGCGCACACGGTGGATGCCTAGGCAGCCAGAGGCGATGAAAGACGTGGTAGCCTGCGATAAGGTTCGGTGAGGTGGCAAACGACCTGTGACCCGGACATCTCTGAATGGGGAAACCCACTCATCACAAGATGAGTATCTTGCGCTGAATACATAGGCGTAAGAGGCGAACCAGGGGAACTGAAACATCT
>JBOFYY010000005.1:0-3439 GCA_051654905.1 Propionibacteriaceae bacterium | reverse complement strand
CCCTATCCGTTCTGATACCATAGTCCCAGAGGATCTTTGCCTGATCGTTTTCTATCACTCCTTCAGGTTGGTGCTCGTACCACTTATTACTGCAAGGTAGCTGATGTTTCTTGCACAGGCTCCAGTGGAGGGCTTTTGCCACTGAATCATGCCTCTTTTTGTACTGGTTCTGTGCAAGTGCCGGGCATTCACTTGCTATGTGGTTTATGGTTTCATTTTTCGTATTGCACTTCCTACATATGGGAGAGATGTTATTTCCGTCTATCGTTCTTTGAACATATCTGGTTCTTAGGGCCTGATCTTGTGCCGCTGTTATCATTCCTTCAGTTTCCTTCTTTAGCTCTCCCCTCTGTAGCCATTGCCATGTGTCATCGCTGGCTAGTTCTTTAGTCTGTCTCATGTATTGTCCGTGCATTGGTTTGTTGTGCCAGTCCTCTGTTCTGTTTGTCATTCTCCTGTCTCTGTATATTTCTGGGTCTTCGTCTACTTTTATTAGTCCTTCTTCCCATGCACTCTTTAGCCACTCGTCTTCACTGGTTTTCAGATATTGCCCCAGTGCTCTGTTTTCGATGTTGACGCAGTCCTCTATACTTAGTAGTCCTCTCCCTCCTTCCTTTCGTGTTATGTATAGTCTGTCCGTATTTGCTCTTGGGTGTAGTGCTTTGTGTATTGTCATATGTTTCCTGGTTTTCTGATCTATGCTGCGGAGTTCTGCCTTCGTCCATTCCACTATTCCTGCGCTGTATCTGATTACTGGCACTGCCCATGTGTTTATGGCTTTTATCATATTTCCGGCGTTGAGTTTTGACTTGAGTATCGCCTTGAGTCTCTGCATATATTCTTTCCTGATCGTGTCCTTCATCTCTTGGTGTTTTATATCTCCTCCTTCCATTATTCCCAGGTATTTGTATCCTGTCTCATCTATGTGTTTGATGTTGCTCCCATCTGGTAGCTTTATCCCTTCAGTTCTCGTTACTTTGCCTTTTTGTATGTTGACTAAGGCGCATTTTTCTATTCCAAACTCCATCCTGATGTCCCCAGATACAATCCTTACAGTCTGGATTAGGGTATCTATTTCCTTGATGCTCTTACCATACAGCTTGATGTCGTCCATGAACATCAGATGGTTGATTCTGTTGCCTCTTTTCTTGAGTTGGTACCCGGCATCCATCTTCTGTAGTACTTTTGTCATGGGAATCATGGCTACTACGAAGAGTAGTGGGGACAGTGAGTCGCCCTGGAAGATCCCTCTCCTGATATTAACCTCTGCTAGTCTTATTCCAGAGCTTGTAAGTATTGTATTCCAGTTGCGCATTGTATTTTTGAGGAAGCTGATGGTGTTTTCCTCTGCCCCATATATTTTCAGGCATTCTATTAGCCATGTGTGTGGTATCATGTCGAAGGCTTTCTTATAGTCTATCCATGCCATGCTTAGGTTGGTTTTCCTTCTCCTACTGTTCTTCATTACCATTTTGTCTATCAGGAGCTGGTCTTTTGTGCCCCTACACTTCCTTCTGCAGCCTTTCTGTTGGTGGGGGATGGTGTTTGTCTCCTCTAGGTAGTTGTATAGCCTTTCACTGATGATACCTGTTAGTAACTTCCACATTATTGGTAGGCAGGTGATAGGCCTGTAGTTACTGGCTATATTTCCCTTACTCTTGTCTTTTTGTACTAAGGATGTTCTTCCTGTGGTCATCCATTTGGGTGCTTGGTGATTTGAGATACAATGCTGGAGTTGTTCTGCTATTCGTGGGTGTAGGGCCTTGAAGTTTTTGAGCCAGTATCCATGGACTTCATCGGGACCTGGGGCTTTCCAGTTTGGCATTTTCTTTAGTTGGTGTCTGACTGTGTCTGTCGTGATCTCTGTGAATCTTTGTTTTATTCTCCCTGTTTCTTCTTCCTTGACTTCCTGGAGCCATGTTGCATGTTTGTTGTGTGATACCGGATTGCTCCATATGTTTTCCCAGAGTCTCTTACTTGGTTCGGCTTCAGGAATTTCTGGGTGGTTGTCTTCCCCTCTTAGTTGGCTGTATAGTCTTTTCTGGTTGGTTCCGAATAGTTTGTTCTGTTGGTATCCCTTATTCCTGTTCATGTACCGTTGGATCTTGTGTGCTTTGGCCTTAAGCCTCTGTTTTACATCTTCTATTGTGTTGTTTAGTCCCCTCTCTTGTACTTTGTATTTCTCGTTGAGTTCCTCCCTTGTTTTCTTGCTTCTTAGCCTTTTTTCTGCCATCTCTTTCAGTTTACTCAAGTCAGATCTCATCACCATGATTTGCTTTTCCAGGCGCCTTTTCCAAGGAGGTTGCTGTTTTGGTTTCTGTTGGGTTGGTTGTGACGGTGGTGTTGGTGTTCGAATCCCCATCAGTTCTGCTACTAATCTTGCTCCTGCATATGTCAAGTTATTTGTTTCTGTGATACTGGTGGTGTGTATTAGGCCCATTATTTCATTGACCTCACTTGTTTTCTCCCTTAATTTCTTGGTGTTGTAGGCTTTCATGGAGGGGATCTTTGTTCTCTCTGTATCTGGCTCCATCCATTGTCTAATCTTTTCTACCCATTCCGTCCTCTCTGTTACTTCGTCGGTGTTTCTTCGTGTGTCGTTGTTTGATACCTCATCCTCCCTGTCGTCTTCTGTGGCATCGTCTCTCAGTTCGTCTTCGTGTAATTCGTTGTCGTGTGACATTTCCCTTTCCAGTTCTTCTCTTTCTGTTGGGGAGAGCCAGTTCTTTTTCTTTATGTTCCTTACTTGGTCTGCCAGCCTCTGCTCTGTTTGGGGGGTGTTATTCCTCTCATTCCAGATGTTGACCAATCTTCTTCTATATCCTCTCTCCGTCGGGTTGCTTCTGATGTAGCATCTCCATATTTCCTTATTTTCTTCTCTTGTCCATTTCTTCCTTTTTGCCTCTGTAGCTCCAATCTCAGGCTGTTGATTATTGTCGTTGTGGTGATCAGTTGCTGGATGACGACCTCCAAGTACCTGACCGTCTTCCCCTTCAATTGGGTTGAATACCTGGTTGCCGGACGAAGCTCCTCTGTTGCCAGAGGTTCCATTTACGTCGTTGTCGTTTATTCCTTCATTTCTTTCCATCATTGCTGAGTTTTGCTATTTAACCCATAGCTGGACCCTACCCCATCAGGGATAGGTACTCATTTACAGCTGAGTAGACTGAGGAAATTATGGTAAAGATCCTTTCCCAAGGAATCAACGCCGAGGAGAGCGGTCACCCATCCAACGACTGACCAGCCCCAATGTTGCTTAACTTGACTTAAGTCTATTGACGACCTAACCCACTCCTCCACGGCGCCACATTATTATTATTATTATTATTATTATTATTATTATTATTATTATTATTATTATTATTATTATTATTATTATTATTATTATTATTATTATTATTAAAAATAATGTAAACAAAAGTATAGTCAATAAATAATG
>JBOFYY010000004.1:0-1176 GCA_051654905.1 Propionibacteriaceae bacterium | reverse complement strand
CAACCCCTGTGTGGGGAGGACGCCTCGGAGGACAAGAAGCAATCCTTCAAGATTCGTGCACGTGCTCGATCTTCGGCAGCCTGGGAAGCGACAACAGGACCTACCGAAAGGAAGCCAGATCAGCATGAAAAACCCGTAACCCTCCTTCGGCTTTTGACATGCCCTCTCCCTGGTTTCTGGGAGTCCGACAGAGGTCTAGGCCTAGAGGCGTTATGGGGCCGATCTGACGTTCCCTCCTAACGAGAGAGAGGACGTGAAGCGTCCTCTTCTCTAAAGCTTCTTAGAGGGCGCGAGTCCTTCCGAGAGCTCCAACCCTTGCGCGGGGAGGACGCCTCGGAGGACGAGAAGCAATCCTTCAAGATTCGTGCACGTGCACGATCTTTAGCAGCCTGGGAAGCGTCAACAGGTTCTGCCGAAGGGACGCCAGATCGGTGGGGAGCCCCCGTAACCCTCTTGCGGCTTTCGACATGCCCTCTCCCTGAGTCCTGGGAGTCCGACAGAGGTCCAGGCCTAGAGGCATTATGGGGCCGATCTGACGCCCCCTCCACAACACAAGGGGCACTACACTTCACAACACTGATTGGAGAGCGAGCACTTTAGTCTAAGATTACTTGATGTAATCCTCTAGCAGACACTTCTTCTAGGCCCGTAAGCCATACCACAGGGTTAGGCAAAATAAATCTACAGGAGGTTAGAAGGTTCATTATTTCTAACTTCTGTTTACTGTGGAGGAAAACTCCTGATTCTAACACGCTCTAAAATGCGTACATGAATCCTCCTTCTTCCGTAATCAGTCACACATTACACTAATTACATTGAACTTATGCAAAGAAAACATGTAAACGTCATATATACTAAGCGAGTGTCTACCGAAAGTTACGGTAGCCTCACCTTACCATGCAGACAACAAAGTCTGAAACTAGGCTAACTAGCTTCAGACATCAAATGCAATGAAAAATTTACGATAGCGTATGCCTAGCCACAAATCCAAGTCAATAATCGTAAGAATAATTAGGATACTTAAGCGGCTAATGAAGTTTCAAAATCCTAGGCGGAGGTCTGTAAACAGTTGTTTACCGACCGGCGACAGAAAAAATATGAATAGAAAATGGGAATAGTTCCTGATATCCGCCTCCCACGGCGGGAATGGGTACTACCACCTGGCCGCCCACTGCG
>JBOFYY010000003.1:0-1142 GCA_051654905.1 Propionibacteriaceae bacterium | reverse complement strand
GGGGAAACTGTCCCAGGAGACCAAAATCAGGGAGCAGACATCCTGTTGAGACAGGGGCCGAGGCCCGGGGAGTGGCATCTCCATCCCTAGGTGGTGGAGGCCATTTGCGCACAGACCTGGCCGCGGCTACGTCTGTACGCCCCCCCCCGTTAGCTCTGCTCCCGGGAGTTCTGGAGCGGGTTCGCCGGGAGGGCATCAGCCTCCTACTAGTGGCACCCTGGTGGTCATCTCGAGTCTGGTTCTCCGGCCTGATATATCTGCTGGACGGTCCTCCATGGCAGGTCCCTCTGAGGAGGGACCAGCTCTCCCAGGCAGGGGGCAAAGCTATACTCCACCCCTGCCCGGAGTTATGGAGCCTCTGGGACTGGCCCCTGAGGGGGCCCAGTTCCTAGAGCAGGGCCTGTCCGCAAGCGTCGTTGAGACCTTACTCAGCTCCAGGGCTCCTTCTACCCGGAGGTCGTACAGCCACAGAATGTGTTTTCCACTTGGTGTAGAGAGCGTGAGGTGAACCCAGTTAACTGCCCCGTGGCTTCAGTTCTGGGTTTTCTCCAAGAACGTTTCTCTGCCAATCTTACCCCGTCCACACTTAGGGTGTACGTGGCTGCCATAGGGGCGTTCCACTCACCCGTAGGTGTTGGGCCGCTGGGGATGCATCAGCTGGTTGTACGGTTCCTCCGTGGGGCACGGAGGATGAGGCCTGCGGCTCTCTCCAGAGTCCTAACCTGGGACCTGGCGGTGGTGCTCAAGGGGTTGGCTGAGGCCCCCTTCGAGCCACTGGAGTCGGCTGAGGCGAGGATTCTGACCTTCAAGGTGGTATTTCTCTAAGCCATCACTTCTCTGAGGAGAGTGAGGGACCTCCAGGCTTTGGCTATGTCTTCAGCCTGTCTGGAGTTTGCCCCTGGCGGAGTTAATGCCATCTTGCATCCTAGACTGGGTTATGTGCCTAGGTGCCTACGAACCCGGCTCGGTCAGTTGTCCTTCAGGCCAGTCATCCCCTGCCTCACGTGGCGGCGGAAGAGGGTAGACTTCACCTCCTCTGCCCAGTCCGGGCATTGAGGCTTATTTGGAGAAGTCTGCTTCTTGGAGGAAGTCAGACCAATTGTTGGTGTGTTTTGGTTCATCTAGGAAAGGGCTGCCTGCTT
>JBOFYY010000002.1:0-1166 GCA_051654905.1 Propionibacteriaceae bacterium | reverse complement strand
CAGGGCAAGATCATACTATCGGTCGTGTGGGTATTCAGTTCGATCAATTTAACTTACGGATCGATCAAAATTGCTAACTGGTTGTAAGTGAACAAAAATGATCAAATCGGGGCTCTGTTTCCGCGTAAGGGTTCCCGTGATGAGTTTCCTTGACCACTTTAGCAATCTCAGCGATCCACGCTCGCATATCAATCGCCGTCACGATCTGCTCGACATCGTGTTCTTGACCGTTTCCGCCGTGCTCTCGGGAGCCGAGGGATGGGTGGATATCAAGTCGTTTGGCGACGAGAAGCTGGCCTGGCTGCGGAAATTCCGGCGTTTCGAAAACGGCATACCGGTCGATGACACCATCGCGCGTGTTATCCGCGCACTGGAGCCGAGCAAGATGAGCGAGTGCTTCATGAGTTGGGTCAACGAGGTTCGCCAAGAGGCAGGGCATCAGTTCATCGCTATCGATGGCAAGACCTTCCGCCACAGTTCGCAGGCCGAACCCAACGACGCATTGCACGCGATTACCGTCTGGCTACGCGAGCAGGGCCTAGTGTTCTGCCAAACGAAATCGGAGGGAAAAAAGAACGAAATCAAGGCGGTTCAGTCCCTTATCGAGACCCTGGAATTGCGTAACGCCACCGTCACCCTGGATGCGATGCACTGCCAGAAAGCCACGGCTGCACTGTTGCGCAAGCGGGGAGCGAACTATGTGCTATGCGTGAAGAACAATCAGAAAGGGCTGCGGGAAGAGCTCCAGTGGTGGTTCGACGGTTTCGCCGGAAACTGGCCGGCCAACGTCAGTACGTTCGAGCAGACCGATGCAGGTCACGGCCGAATCGAGGTGCGTCGCTATGTTCAACTACCCATCACCGACGCCTTGACACATGCCAAGGGGTGGCAAGACGCACGCAGTATTATCCGGGTCGAGCGCGAGCGTCACATGGGCAACAAAATCACGTCCGAGAGTGTCTACTACATCTCTTCTCACGAGCCGAATGCCGTATTCATTGCCGAAGCGATCCGCTCCCACTGGGAAGTCGAGAACAAAGCCCATTGGGTGCTGGACGTTGTCTACAAAGAGGATGATAGCCGTATCCGCAGCGGCGATGGCGCCCAAAACGTGGGGCTGGTCCGCCGGTTGTGCATGAATCTCGCTCGTCTACACCCCAGCAAAA
>JBOFYY010000001.1:0-1149 GCA_051654905.1 Propionibacteriaceae bacterium | reverse complement strand
ATGGATAGCGGTCCTCTGACAGATGCTGAGAAGGAACGCATGCGTGCGTCCGGCTTCAAGACGGGCGGCATGATCAAGCCGAAGACTGCCATGAAGAAAGGCGGCGCTGTTAAGGCTCCTGCCAAGAAGATGGCACACGGCGGTAAGGTGCATGGCCCCAAGAAGATGATGAAGGGCGGCATGACTTCCAAGCCTAAGAAGATGATGGGTGGCGGTCGTGCGATGTATGCCAAAGGCGGCATGGCGAAAGGAAAATGCTAATGATGCGTTCTAATATGTCGAAGCAGGTGACGCAAGGGCCAATGAAGAAGAAGCCCGTCAAGATGCAGAAGGGTGGCATGGTGCCCTGCAAAGGTTGCCCGAACCCGGCTGCTTGTAAGAAGGCAGGCGGCTGCCTGATGAAGCGTGGCTAAGACCCCGTCGCGCGTCAACGAAGCGGGCGTCTACACTAAGCCCGGCATGCGGAAAGCTTTGTTCGAAAAGATCAAGGCAGGCGGTAAAGGTGGACGCCCGCAAACTTGGAGCGCCCGCAAGGCACAGATGCTGGCTAAAGAATATAAAGCAAAGGGCGGCTCGTATAAATCATGAAGGCGCCTCAGAAGTCGCTCGTTGATTGGACGAAACCTTATTCACAGGCTTTCTTAATAGCTGAGTGACTAGTGTTAAAGAGTCGTCCTATGTGGCGGTAACTATATCCCTGGTCTCTCAAGCTTTGATACAGAGCACGTCTATGAATATGGATTCGTCGTTCTTCACTAGCCTGTCGTTGGGTATCCCAATTATGACGCTCACCTCCGGCTAGCACATTTTGTTTTGCGGTAACCCATCTTAAGTTAGTCACATGATTGTTAAGACGATTACCGTCAATGTGATCAACTTGAGGCAGCCCATCAGGATTATCTAAAAATGCCAACGCAACCAGCCGATGAACATACAAAGAATTATTTCGACCCAGGCTCACTCGTTGATAGCCTGTTGTGTGTACCCATGCTCGTAGCAGCTTTTGCTTTTCAATCCGCACACGAGTTTTTAAATTTCGGCGAGGAACGTCTGACCAATTGGCACGAATTTGCCCGTCGTCGCTTACCGAATAACGACCATCCGTACCATCAATATCTTTCCAAGTTTGTTCCATTTTGTACTCCTTTG